>CAVSAW010000012.1:0-66672 GCA_963725945.1 uncultured Acidobacteriota bacterium
CAGTGGCTGACCGAGCGCGGATGCGATCCTCGCAAGAAGCGCCTCATCGCCTCCGACGCTCTCGACGTCGACGTGATTCTCGGCCTCCACGCCTACTTCGGCGGAACTCTCCGCAATGGCGCAACGCCGCGTGATTTTCAAAGCGCCGCCGATTTCATCGGCAAGGACAAATGGAGTCCCCTTCGACGCATCCGTTTCAGCGCCGGGTGGGGAACCTATCTCACCAACGACTTTCGCAACTGCAATCCCATCGGCGACGAGAGCTTTGACCCTGTGAGCCTGGTGTGCAAGTTGAGCGAAGTCGATGGCCGTCCCGCCGTCAAGCTCTCTGACAACTACTCCAAGGCCATGGGCCCACCCGCCGAGATTGACCGCTACCGCCGCATCTTCGGCACTGCCGGCGTAGCCGACGCCCCCGTGCAGATATGACTGCACCCAATTCCGGCTTCGGATGGCCGACTTTTCAAACAAGCAGCATTGAAGGTAGCCCACCATTGATAAGTCTATAAACCGGGGCGCCCCGTCAAAGCTTCGTTATCCGGGGTGGTACTAGGGAAGGATGGATGCCCTCCCCATCAGTCAAAACCCGCTCCAACTCCACGCCAAGCTCCCCTCGTGGCCTCGAATCTTTCCGGAGATGCACGGCTCCACCACTTCTGATTCTGGCTTTGGCGGTCACTATACCTTGGTATAGATTGTGCGAAGCTTTACCGCCGGATAGGCTGCGTCCGTTGAATCTTTGATGGACGTTCTCTCTTTGTAATGAAGAGGACGGCCTGATCGGTCGCGGCGATGGGCTTTAAGTTGATGGTTTGGAGTATGTACATCCTCGAATGGATGTTCTTCACGGGACTGGTCGGTTGCATTTTGGTTGTGCTCGTGAGTTGGATATCCATCTTCAAGGAAGGCTTTTCCGACAGGATCTGAAACTTGCCGGGCGTCCCGCTCATCGCGCGGTTGATCTGACTTTCCGGCCCTCCCCCGCACTCCGCCGGCATATAAACTGGGCGCTCCATCGTCGCGCGCTTTCGCGCGCACGGGCGAAGATCGATCACCGTCCCCCCATCTTCGCCGGGCTTCCCACGCACCTGTCTTCATTGCGTCTGCGGCCGTCCAACAGCTGAACTGCACCGCTTGCCGTGCAGCCTGTATTCTCGCTTTCTCCGGTTCATGGCATTCCATTGCCACGCTTTTAGCCAGGTGCGTCAACCCGATGCCACGCTTTAGCCGCTTTTACTCATCCTTCACCACCCACTCCGCAAACCAAATCCAGCCCGGAAATTGAAGTGGAAGCTCTTGTGCAGCCAGCCATATTCGGGTATATTTAATTGACTGAGTACGCGCTCAAAACTCAGCCAGCGGTCTTGGAGTATCCCCAATGGCGCGCCCGAAGAGCGACAACAAGCGCAAAGCGATCCTCGATGCCACTCTCCGCATTTTCGCGGAACACGGGATTGCGCATGCGCCAACCTCGGCCATTTCAAAGGCCGCAGGCGTCGCCGAGGGATCGCTTTTCACCTACTTCAAGACCAAAGATGAGCTCATGAACGAGCTTTACCGGGAGATGAGACAGGACTTCGACCGGGCGCTCGTGGATTTCCCCTATCGGGCAGACGCACGAACTCGTATGCGATTCATGTGGGACCGATTCGTAGACTTGGGAGTTGCTCAACCTGAAAGGCTTACAGTCATGAGACAGTTGCGCGCGTCGGGCCACCTCCTCAAGGAGAACGAGACCCCCGGGATGATGATCCTGGAATCGCTCAATGCGATCCGGGACGCGATCGGATGGAGTGAATTCAGCCAGGTCTCTCTTGAATTCATGGTGCTGCTGCTGCGAGCGCAGGCCGAGGCCACGATCGAGTTTGTCCTCGCCCATCCCGAGCAGGAGGCGCACGGCCGGGACTTGGGGTTTACGTTAATTTGGCGGGGAATGGCGGGCCAGTAATTGATTCTTTCTCAGTGGATGAGTGACTAATCATTCATCCATCCGGAGAGATTGCAAGGAGATACGAAGATTTACCTTCAAGATCAAGCTTTGATGTCCGGATGGACGACGCAAGACATTCCTACTCAGCGTGGAAAGCTGGCAATCGTTACTGGTGCAACCAGTGGAGTCGGTTTTGAGGCCGCCCTGGCCCTCGCACGTGCCGGAGCAGACGTAATCGTTGCCGGCAATGATGAAGCACAGGGCCATGAAGCGCTGGCCAAGATTCGGCCACAGGCCCCGGCGTCACTGGTGCGCTTTGAGAAGTTGGACCTGTCAAAACTTAACTCTGTGGCAGAGTTCACAGAAAGAATTGCGCGCACGGAACGCCCCGTCGACTTGCTCATCAACAATGCCGCTGTCATGTCGCTTCCTAAGCGCCAGGTCACGGTGGATGGCTTTGAGATGCAGCTGGCAACCAACTACCTCGGCCATTTCGCGCTTACCGGGCAACTGTTGCCGCTTCTGCGCCGAGGCATGGATACACGGGTGGTGCAGGTTAGCAGTATTGCTCATCGCTTCGGCGCGATCCGCTTTTACGATATGCAATTTGAGCGCGATTATTCCCCATTCAAGGCGTACAGCCAGTCGAAACTGGCATTGTTGATCTTTGCGCTGGAATTGCAGCGGAGAAGCGACGCCGGTGATTGGCGCCTGCTGAGTGCGGCGGCTCATCCTGGATATGCACGCACCAATCTGATTGAAAGTGGAGCGGGGGCAAAGAGCTTGCTCGCAAAGTCGCATCGGATACTTGGAACCTGGGTCAGCCATTCGGCGGCAACCGGTGCATTGTCGACTTTGTATGCGGCCACTGCGCAGAAGGCAAGGCCCGGCATGTACTACGGTCCCAAGGGGGCATTCGAACTGGTGGGGCCGTTGGGAGTAGCGGCGATCGGAAAGAACGCCCAGGATCTGAGCATTGCGCAGAAGTTGTGGGACATCTCTGAGCGGCTGACCGGTGTCAAATGGCCGCTTGCCTATGCTCCCACTTCGAAATTTCCCTGGCCCAAAGTGACACGCTAAGCCGGAGGGGGAGCCGGCGGCACGACGGGCCGGTGCTTATCGCGCAGGTAGGCGATAATCTGCGCAACTTCCGCATCCGTCAGCGAGTCCGCAAATGGTGGCATCTTCTGGCCACCATTCAGAATCTGATTTGTGATTTTTTCTGGGGTCCACTGTTTGTCTTTTTCAATATCGACAAGCGGCGGGCCCTTTTTGCCCCCGATACCGCCTTCACCGTGGCAATGGGCGCAGCCCTTGTCGCGAAACAAAACGGCGCCGGCCATCTCATCGGCCTTTTTGCTCGCGGCTGCAACTGCAGAAAGAGAGAGCATTGAGGCAAAGATCAATGCCACTGTAAAGTTCAAAGTGCTGCGAAGAGGAGCGGTCACAAATCCTATTTTCTCATCGCAGCGCGCGGCACCTGTCAACTTTAAGGTGGAGGCCGCAGCAGAGTAATCTTTCGGGATATGGAGAGTCGTGAGTTTCCGTATGCAAGCCAACTCAGGCTGGAATTAGGGCTGCGCAATCGTGGCTTCGCGCGGACACGCTCGCACGTGGAGAGCTATGGCAATCCGCCCGTGATTGTGTACGCGCCGGAGGGTGGGAGGCACGGGAACTTTTTTGACACGGCCTATGCAGCGATTGAGGCGCGGCCGGAGTGGATGAGGCGGTTCGACAAAATTCATGCGCAGGGCAGGGCGCTCCCCAAGGCAGAGCGAAGATGGCGTGAGCTTGACTCTTCCATGAGCTCGGACGCGCTGCTGATGAATGTGTTTTGTACGCCGGGCGTTATGGAGTCGGCTGCGGTGCGAGCGATGCTGGCTGTTGGAGATTGCGGCGAGCCGGTGTTTGGCTGGAAGGCGCGGGTGCCGCTCCAAAATGGCCACTTTGATCGCACTGAAGTGGACATGCGATGGGGAGACTTACTGGTTGAAGCCAAGCTGACGGAAGGGGACTTTCAGACGCGCGAAGCCAAAGTCGTTGAGGCATATCGCGACTTTGACACAGTGTTTGAGCGGGATTTGCTGCCGCGGGTCGCCATGCCGGTGGGTCGTCGAAAGGGAGCGGCGGAGTTCCCTGAGGAGTTCACACAAGAGGAGGTCATTGTTTCGCCTGAGGAATGGCAGCCGACGGCGCGGGCGGATACGCGGGAAGTCGCCGAAGGATATGCGAGTTATCAGTTGATTCGCAACGTATTGGGGGCGTTTGCACAAGAGGCCAGGTTCTGCGTTGTGCACGATGCGCGGCGGCCGGACCTGCGCGAGGCGTGGTTCGAAGTGATGGCCGCGGTGAAGCAGGCGGAATTGCGTGTGCGCCTGAAGGTGCTGACCTGGCAGGAGCTTGCGGCGCTTGTTCCCGAGGGACTGCAGGAGTTTCTCGACCTGAAATATGGGATCGTTGCGCCAGGCCGGGCGGCATCACAGTTGAGTAGCGGGCCAGAGTAGGTGGGCTCGTCCCTCGCGCAGATCCGTTCACCAGGCTGCGAAATAATCTGCAAGGTTTTTGTGGAAAACGAAAATATAAGAGGGGGGGGGTGCCCTTCTTCTCTCAATTTTTGGGTTTTGTATGGATCGTGGCATTCCTCTCCCTATTTGATTGTGCGCTCAACGACGAATCAATCTGCAAATAGGGGTAGAAAGTTGGCCCAATGGAATGTGGGAGTTCGAAAAGCAAGGAATCGCCTACGGGTTGACGGAAGAAGGTCAAGACTGACGATGCTTGGAAATTCGTTGCGATGGTGTTGTACGGCGCACCCAGGGCGTGACCGGTGGCTGCCATTTTCCGTGTCGTTTGAAGGCTCAGGCCTCGGCAATGGCCGCGATGGACACTCTCATGCCGGGAATTCGGACAGGTAGCTTCGCGCCCTGCCGCGCAGGCGGATTAGCCGGAAACCACTTAATCCACTCCTCGTTCATTCCGACGAAGTCTGTTTCCTCAAGAAGTATGACCGTGGCACTCACGACCCGGTCGAGGGAAGTGCCCGCCGCTTTGAGGATTGCAGAGATATTCTCCAAGCACTGTCTGGTCTGCTCCTGGATCGTTTCCCCAACAATCTTCCCGGTTACTGGATCGTGCGGCCCCATTCCTGAGACGAACACAAGGCCTGCCGCCCTGACCGCCTGACTGTATGCCGGCGGCGGGGTTGGCGCGTCAGGCGTTCGAATGATGTCTCTCGCCATAAATTTCTCCAGTGCTTACAAGACGCCCCGGACGCGTTATTCGAGGCCTGACTTGATTCGCAATCGCGGATCAAGAAAGAATCTGAGTGTTATCAAAAGGACATCGTCTCACAACCGCACATTTTGGGCGATGAATTCGACATGGCATTCGTGTCGACGGGAATTAATGCTGGGCGGATTGGGGTGGCCACTGTTTCGCGTATTCGGCTTTGCCGGTGCGCAGGATCGGGATGTCCTCGTCGGCGTTCTTCCATCGATTAAGGAAATCGTCATACGCGGATTTGGCCTGTGCAGATTTTCCCTGCAAGAAGTAGGCGCGCCCTATCTGGAGACGAGCCAAGGGGCCGATGGGCGAATTCAGAACCACGCCGGGATGGTCGATGATTTTCCGAAATTCAATGGCAGCTTTTCCGCCATCATTCTGCCTCGAGGTAAGCAAGGCCGCGAATGTAGACCGGGAGCAGCCCTCCGACGACGCCCACTTCATAGGGGCGAGCGGCCTCAAGAGCCTGGATGCGCGCGCGAGGATCCTTCTGGCTGACGGCGATTGCGCCCCGAATGGTGGGCAGATAGAGGTATTGGACAAAAGTGTCGTTGGGAAAGTCCTTGTCGAGCTGAGCGGCGAGGGACTGTGCGCGGTCTACAGCGCCGCTTAATGCGAACGCGACTGCCGCGCCGTATTTTGTGTCGCGGTCCTTGGCCAGCGTGAGAGCGGATTCCGCCGCCCGCTGAGCTTCCGCGTCATTTCCAAACTCGGCCTCGCGCTGAGCTTCATTGACTTCGTACCCGGCGGCCGTCTCTTTTTCATCGGCTCTTTTTGCTGCTTCAGTGGCGCGCCCGGTGAACTCTTTTGCCTGTGCAAGTTGTCCGACAGCAGCCAGATCGTTGGCCTGGTCGTCGAGGAAGGCATCTTCAACTCCCGGCTCGCCGGATGCCCAGGTCATTTGCTGTTGCATGGCGGCGGAGTTCTGCTGCAAGAAAGCGACGTCATATAAATAGAGGCGAAGCTGCGACGAGTCGAGGTTCTGCGACATTGCCTGTTTGGCGACCGCGTTGGCCTGGTCTGGATTGTTCTGAGAGATATAGGCGTTGACCAGGTTGGCATAGCTTTGGCCGTCGTGGGAGGCGATGCGCACTGCTTCCTGTGCGAGTTCGAGGCTGCGGTCAAATTTACCGAGATTGCTGTCAATTACGGCGAGGTTGGTTCTGGGTGCCTCGTCATTGGGAAATGTTGCCGCCCACAGCTCGTACACCTGGCTGGCCTTGACGAGATCGCCGGTTACGAACTGGTAGTAGTGCGACTCGATATAAAGTCTCTCGTGTTCGCTGACATGCGCTCGCAGCTCGTAGGCCTTGCGCGTGCTTTCGGACGCCAGACCTGTTTCGTCGAGGTTGGAATACGCGTTGCCTAGTGCTGCGTAGGCGATGGCAAAACCGGGATCGATGTGGATTGCGCGCTGAAAGAAGACGACGCATTCGGCGGACTCGCCCTTTTGCACCATTGTCTGGCGGCCAATGCTGTAGGCCTGGAGCGCTTCAAGCGATGAGGTAGTGGCTTCCTCGATGGGTGTGTCGAATTTTTGCACCGTGCTGAGGGACTCGCCGAGTTTAGTGCGCAATTGGCCGGTCAAGTCTCCAAGGGCTTTGAGCACCAGTTCCTTGCCGGCAGCGGTTGTTTGCAAGTCGCCGAGATGGTCACCGGTGCGGCAGTTTACGGCCCGGATGCCGAGGACATATTGGGTCCCCAGCTTCGCGATCCACCCATCGAGGACAGCCTCTCCGCCATTGCGCTGGCAAAGTTCGCGCGACAAGTCGGGGGTGAGGACGGTATTGGCAGGTTTGCCCATCAGCCGGAGCGACTGCTGCATCCGCTCGTCGGAGATGAGACTCAGGTAGGGCGATTGTTCAAGCTCGATGGCAACGGCCTCGCGCAGGGTGGTGTCGAAGACCGGCTCGCCGGTGTTGTTGGCGATTTCGCCAAGAGCGATGCGGTCTTTTTCCCCGATGGTCTCGAGCGGCCCGGCTCTGCGATCGAGTCGCTGCATGTTTCTCTCGAAGCCACGGCGCGAGGACGAAGAGCGCGAGCGGCGAGCGCCACAGCCACCCCGGCATAAACCCACATTCCAAATTTGCGTCTTTGGACAGGAATTTCTTGTTGCGCTGCCAGAGGCCGGCTGCACCTTGGACCGGGATTTCGCCCTCCGGAGCTAACGGTTCCTGGTCTGCCCGCTTGCGTTCAGGCGAACCGAGGAGCTCGACGGCTCCGATGAATCGATAGCCTCGGCGCGGGATGGTTTCAATGCGGTAATCGCCCGCCTCTTCGCCGAGGGTTTTGCGCAGGAGCGAGATGTGTACCGCAAGATTCGATTCCTCGACAAAGGAGTCGGGCCAGACGCGGCGCATAAGGTCTTCTTTTTCAACCAGGTGTCCGTGGTGCTCCAGCAGGATGGCGAGGATGTCGATGGCCTTGCGAGAGAGTGGGACGAGCTCTCCATCACGAAAAAGGAGCCGCTGCGCAGTGTCCAACTGAAAGGATCCGAACTTCCACCGGACATCTTCTGGTTGGTTCATAGCGGCTTAAATGCAGATTTAGGGCTAATTAAGAGTTGCTTAAGGACATTTACAGAGTCGTCGCGCTTCCATGGCAGAGAGGTCAAGCCAAGCGGGGAACTCGGGACCACAGCTGGAACAGGTGGGAAAAGTTTAGCACAACCGAATTCCAGAGCCGCCGGAAGACCAAGCAGCCAATGGCATAGAAGGCGATGCCAGAGAAACCCGACTGAAACACCCAAGGAGGATCACATGTTCAGACTTCAGAATGCAGCCTCAAAGTTCCAACTTGCAGCCCGTTCCGCGCGACCGAGCTGCGTGCTCTCACTCCTGGTTCTCGCGATAGCCCTGGGTCTGGGCTTCGCCGGGACTCCAGCCAACGCCCAAGGCGGGCGCCTCAACTTACAGCAGTTGGGCGATGCTCTGACTCCATACGGAAAAAACACAGTAACCAACAATGGCCACACCTATTACACCGTGATCTGCGGGCACGGACAGTGGAAGAGCAATGTCACGATAAGCCTGTCGCCCAACGGCAACTTTATCTGGATGGCGATCGAACCGGTGCAACTGCCGGATCGGGCCTCAGCTACTGCGCTGGCCGGCATCCTGAAAAAGAACGTGGAAATCGGGCCGATGTACTTCTCGATCGATGGACGCTGGCTGCGTCTTTCATCTCCGGTTCCGAACGCCGATATGTCGCAGGCGAAGGTGAAGGCTTACCTGGAAGACCTGGTGAACACGGCCGTCGACACGATGCCGCTGTGGGATCAGAGGAATCTTGGAGGCAACTGACGGCCATGAGAGAGGACCCGCCGCAGCAGCCGCAACCAGGCATTGCCTGCCCTGTCGAAGGGCACAACGCAGAAGCTTTTCCAACCGGAGGACCGAAAGGCCTCGCACCAGGAGAAAACGATGAATCTGAAATGGATTGCAATTTCAATGCTTACCGTCTCGCTGGCCGGTGCCGGATGCCACGCAGCCAACAACACGTCCGCTTCTGCCGGAACCGTGCCCCGGTCGGAGGATAGCCTCCACTGGGTGAACTACACCGACAACGCCGAAGGGGCATTCTCAATGGATGTGCCTGTCGGTTGGCAGATCGAAGGCGGGATGTATCGCTTCGGGTACTTCGATGTGCGCTGGATGATGGACGTTCGTTCGTTGAACGGGAGTGTCATCATCCGCATTGACGATCCCAACGTTCCGCCGTATGTGTTGCCGGGGCCGCATTCCGGTCCGGCAGGCCACGCAGCGATTCGGCAGGGAATGTTTCAGATGGTGGTGGACAACTACCACGAGGCGCGGCCGTATGCCGAGTCTTACGCCAAGCGGCGCTTCGGTTCGTCGTGCAGTTCGATGACTGAGCGCGCGTCGGATTGGACGCCTACGTTGCCGCAGAGTTGGCAGGATCAGCAGGGGCAGAAGACGACAGAGGCCTCGATTGCCTATGACTGTGCGACGACAGATGGTCCACGCGTGGTGAATGTCTACGCTCGAGACACGATCGTCGGCAACGAGGGGCTGTGGGTGGTGGATCCCATCATCAGCATCATTGCCAAGCCGGGTGACCTGGCGCTGGCGCAGCAGATGACCCAGCACATGATCGAAAGCTGGCAGGAGACACCGCGATGGAAGGATTACCAAGCCCAGATGACGCAGATGGGGCTGCAGCAGATCAAGGCGGACTTTGGCCGGTTTATGCAGCAGATGCAGGTTTACCACCAGCAGCGCGAAGCGGCGATGAACCAGCAGGTTTCTCAATTTGAGGCGCGTCAGAACGCTCAAGCCAGCCAGGTTTCAAGTTGGGGAAATACTTTGACGGGGTTGACCAATCTCTACGACCCGAGCACGGGGACGCAGTTCCAGGTGTTCAGCGGGCCGAAGTCGAACTACTACATGGATGGGTTAGGGGACAAGGTCAATTCGAACCTCAATCCGGGAAACGGCTTTCACCAGGTGGAGAATATGGGGCCGTAATGGGCAAGCCGACCGGAAGTCGATCGGAAGCGCCGACCAGGTCGTTGCACGCAACGGATCAGGCCTGATTTTCGATTCTGTCAGGCCTGATTGAGCTGGAGGCGGCTGTGGAGGAATGTGCGTTTGAGACGGGTTGGTGATCGATCATCCAGCGGTGATGGCCAAGGTCAGAACGGTAATGTCATCTTCCTGGCCGAAGCGCTGGGCGGCTTCGGCGATTTCCTGTGCGGGTTTGAGAGTGAGGGCGTGCAGGCGCTCGAAGCCATAGAGTTCTCCGGTGGAAGTGCGCGCTTCAGGGACTCCGTCGGAAAGCAGGACGAGGCGTTCCAGAGCGGCGAGACGGCCGTGCACCAATTCATATTTCTGGTCGGCAACAAGTCCCAGCGGCAGGGCAGGCGGCGTATCGACCTCGCGGCCGGAGAGGTAGGGCGCAATGTGGCCGGCGTTGGCGAGGGTGAATTCGCCGGAGAGTGCGACGCGAACGCAGCAGGCAGTTGTGAATCCGAGCTGGCCTTGCGTGATGAGGACATTATTGAGGCCGGAGAGAATGGTACCGGGATCGTGCGATGTTTCGCGGCGGAGCGCACCGAGGATCATGGCAACGCGCATGGCGGCGGTGAGGCCCTTTCCTGAGACGTCGCCCACGACAGCAGTGAGGGAACCGTCGGGCGCCGGTGATACGAAGAAAAAGTCGCCGCCAACCTCGCTGGCGGGAAGGTATACGGAGTCGACGTGGAAGCCGGGAGTGGAGCGCGAGGCGCTCTGCAGCAGCAGCTGCTGTACGGTGCTCGCAGCCTGAAGCTCGGCGGCATAGGCGGCGCGTTCGCGGGCGGTCTCAACCATCTCGGCGCAAAGGAGTGAGTTCTCAATGGCCGCGGCCGTTTGAAGGGCGATGGTATTGAGCAGCTTCAGATCGGCCGATGAGTAGGGCGTTGCGACCTCCGTGGTTCCAAGTGCGATGACGCCAACGGTGCGCTGGCCGGCGCGCAGGGGAACGCAGATGAGTGCGTGCAACGCGCACGCGGAGCCGGGCGCGCGCGGATCCGAGGCGCAGTCATTGACGATTTCTCCGATTCCGCGCTCAAGGACCGAAGCGGCAAAACGCGATTCAGGGCCAAGCGGGGCAAGGATTCCAACAGTCTCACAGGACGCATCCCCGAAGGAGGCAGCGCATTCGAGGGTGCCGCCTTCCTTGCCAAAGACGAGGACGCTGCCATGTGTGGCAGAGATGAGCCGTTGCGCCTGCGCAAGTGCAGACTCGCCGACGGCTGTTGAGTTGAGGAGTGCCACGAGCTGCTCAGACAACTGCTCAATGAGATGGACTTCGCGGTAGAGATGAAGGACCTCTGAAGCGAGGGCGCGCCCTTCGGACTCGCGCGCCGCGAAGTGGGAGAGAATCAAAGCGGCGGCGCTCGCGGGTTCAGAAGGGCCAACGACATGGCCCAGGATTTTGTCTTCACACTGGACAGGAACGCGGGCATCGAAGGATGAATTCTCATCGCTGCTCTCACCAAGCAGCGGCTTACCCGCCGGATCGATTACAGAGATGCCGGGGCCGACGATCTTCAACAGGGCAGTGACAGCCGGGGAGCTGCCGGACCTGGGACTGAGAAGGGATTTGAGGGTCAGAGCAGGCATATGCCTCAGACTCCCGGCGTCGGCAGACCCAGGACGGAGCGAGCTTTTGTGAGGAGGGCGTCGGGATCGAAAGGCTTGGTCATATACATATCTGCGCCGACCTCCTGGCCACGCTGGCGATCGAACTCCTGACCCTTGGCAGTGAGCAGAATGATGTGGATGTGGGACAGACCCAGTTCATTCTTGACCGTGCTGCAGACATCGAAGCCGTTTTTCTTTGGCATCATGACGTCGAGGAAGACGAGATCGGGCTGCTCGCGGCGGATCGTGTCGAGCGCTTCTTCACCGTTGCTCGCCGTGAACAAGTCGACGCCATCGTCTTCGAGTTCTTCCAGGGTCTGCTGGATCAGAGTGCGCAAATGGGGTTCGTCGTCAACAATAAGAATTTTCATAGGCGTCATTGATAAATGAGAAAGAGTACGTTCTCCATGCCTTTCTCAAAGCGCAGCGGATCGAACCGCTTCGTCGCTGGAGAGCAATGAATTCAGGATGATAATGTCGGGCTTGGAGAGAACAGCGGCAGAAACCAACTCGGAGCCTTTGGATTCGACCACCTGATATCCGCGAGTTTCGAGCGCATCGGTGAGGGTGCGAATGGTGGAGGCGTCTTCATCGACGACCATGACCTTCTTCCGCGATTTGCCCTGGTCGAGCAGCGTGTCCACTTCGTGGAAGAGCGAAGCCGTATCAATTGGCTTGGTGAGGTAGCGGTCCACGCCGAGGCGGAATCCGCGTTCCTTGTCTTCGAGAATGGAGAGGATGATGATGGGGATATCCATCGTGGCAGGATCGTTTTTCAGCACGGCGGCCACGTCGAATCCATTCATCTCAGGCATCATGACGTCGAGGATGACCAACCCTGGCGTCTCCTCGCGAATGAGGGTCAGCGCCTTGCGCCCATCTTCAGCGAGGCGAACGGCGTAGCCGGCTTCGGTGAGTTCCTGTTGCAGCAAGGAACGGATGTTGGAATCGTCATCGACCACGAGCACCGACTTATCGCGCGATTCGTGCGTGGCGACTCTCTCCCTGAGTTGGCGCACCAGGGACTCGATATCGATGGAGCGGCGAATCGGCTGAATGTCAGGGCGCGTGGAAGCCTCAATGATGGGCAAGGTGAACGAGAATGTGCTGCCCTCGCCGGGCTGGCTGTCGACCCAGATGCGACCCCCGTGGTACTCGACGATTTCCTTGCAGATGGGCAGGCCGAGGCCGGTGCCTTTGGGCTTGTCGGTCAGAGTGTCGCCGACCTGCTTGAATTTCTCGAATACCTTGGGCTGATCCGCGGGAGCGATGCCGATGCCGGAGTCTTTCACGCTCACAACCAGTTCGGCGTTCCATGCCGGCGGGCCGAGCAAGTGATCGAACCCGTGTCAGTGAATTTGACCGCATTGGAGATAAGGTTGATGACGACCTGAATCAGCCGGTCCTGATCGCCGGTGATGGTGGGCAGATCGGGATCGATGGCGCGAACCATTTGAGCTTCTTGGCTTCAAACAAGGATGCAGTAGCCGCAATTGCGCGCTCAATCACGTCCTTGACTGAGACGCTGCCCATGTTCCACGTGAATTTGCCGGCCTCAATCTTGGCGAGGTCGAGAACATCATCGATGAGCTTTGTGAGGCGTTCTCCTTCACTGACAACCACGTCAAGATTCTCAATGACCTGACGTTTCGCCTGCTGCACCTTCCGATCCTCGTCGGGAATCAGCGGGAAGAGGCGCTCTTCGAGGCGGCGGCGAATGATCTTCGCAAAGCCCAGGACAGAGGTAAGAGGGGTGCGAAGCTCGTGGCTCACTGTCGAAAGGAAGGAGCTCTTGGCCGCATCGGCCTGTTCCGCAGCCGCTCTTGCGTGGCCTGCTTCTTCAAACAGTTTTGCGTTATGGAAAGCGACGCCGACGGCAGAGGCAACTGTAGAGAGAAGACGCTGATCGGCTTCAGTGAAGCGGCCTTCCTGATCGATTGACTGGACGCTGATGACACCGATCACCTGACCGCCGGAAGGGATGGGCACTCCGAGATAAGATGCAGTGCGTCGCCCAATCTGCTTGATGCCGAGCTGGGCGCGCTTGCCCTCCATATCCTCATTGATGAGCAGGGGCTGACCGGTGCGAATAATCTCGAAGTAAGCCCTGAGCCAAAAGGTCGAGGCGAAGCGTCCTCGCCATGAGAGTAAGGGAACTGGAGCATCATTGTGGCGCGATCAAGTAATGCTACATAGGCAATCGGTGCGCGAAACAGATCGCGTACTTGATCTCCGACAAACTGGATGAGCCGGTTTTTATCGAGCTGCGTTGCGAGCGCCTGGGTGATGCGGTTGATAGTGACCAGTTCCGCTGCGCGCTCTCTAACTTCCTTTTCCTGTTGGTTGATGACGAGGTAAGCGTTGGCATTGTCGAGCGCAATGGTTGTGTATGCGGCAAGGTTCTCAAGCAGGCTGAGGTGCTGTTCAGTGTACGAATTCTTCTTAAAGCTCTGAATGCTGAGAATTCCGAGGACGCGCTCCTGCGCGATGAGAGGGAGGTAAATCATTGAAACAGGAGGCTGGGCAACACTGCCGTCATCGAGCGCGCCGCCTGTGTGTTCATATGCAGGAATGTACTTCGAGGATTCCGCGGCCACATCGTTAATCAAAATCGCTTGTCGATGATCGATGCACCAGACCGCGAACTGATTCTTGTCGTCGGTGCTGCGCGTGTAGGGTGCGTAACGCTTGCCATTTTCGATGGCCAGGCTGTATTCGATCAGATGCTTTTCTGGCCGGTAGAGCCCAACGCCAAAGATGCTGGCATCGACGATCTGGTTGACGCGCTCGTAGAGTTTGAACAGGATGACATTGAGATCGAGGGAAGCAGTGATTTCCTTGCCGATCTCGCTGAGAAGTTCGATGGAGTCTTTTTGCGCGGAGATCTCGGCCGCCTGGGCTCGGATCTCTTCGGTGCGTTCATTGACCGTGGCTTCCAGAGCCCTGGCCTGGGCTTCAAGGGCTTTGGTTTTGCGACGCGCCTTTTTGCGCTCGTAGATGCTGATGAAGCGCCATCCGGCGACGCCTAGAACGATGAAGAACAGGCAGTAAAGAATGTATGCGAGCGTGGTCTGATACCACGGCGGAAGGATGACGAAGGCATAGGTTCCTTCGGGACCAACACGGCCGTCAAGTCCCCGCGAGCGAACACGAAATAGATACCTTCCGGGAGCGAGCCCGCTGTAGTTGGCTTCCTTTTGCTTTCCCCAAACGGACCAGTCTTTATCCGCGCCCTGCAGCAGATACTGGTAGGCGATGTCGGCCTTGTTTCCGTAGGTAGCGGCGGCAAACTGAAACCGCACCGCATTGCTTTCCGGTGGAAGGCGGAGTTCCTGCCCGCCTTCAACACTTGTGCCCCCGAAAACGACACGTGAGCCCGCATTGACCTGGCGAACCAGTGCAGGGAACTGTTCCGCTGCGGCAGAGTGCAGTTGCGGATCAAAGCGGATCAGTTCTTCACCCACCGCCCAGACTTTTCCATCGGGGTCGACGAATGCGGGAAGAACTTTGAATCGAGTCAGAGGCCGGTAGGTGTCTTCGTCGAGGTGCAAGTTATCATCGGCGCCTCGGAAAACGCGCGCGATGCGACGCGCATCGGACGACACCGAGCCCGCCCAAACACTGCCATCTTCGAGGCGAAAGATGAACGGGCTCGCGTCTTCAGCGTCGATGGGCAACAGTAATTGGTTGTCGACCACAAACCTGTGAGCCGTCGGGTTCCATCGATAGACATCCTTTTTACGATCGATGCCCGCGTAGAGGTTGCCCAGAGCGAAACTGACGCCGGTAAGGCCGACAGCGGGCAGGCCATTCTTGCTCGAAAGGACTTCGGCCCTGGAGTCACGCATTCCTGAGGGAGCAACCGGAATCCGCAGCACGGTGCCTTTGCCGCCGCCCACCCAGAGATTGCCATCATCGTCTTCAGCCAGAGTGCGCGCCTCGAAGATGGTATTGGGCAGCCTGCCTTCGTCGATCCACTTCTGGCCGTCCCATCGCATTGAAGCGATTCCATCCCCGTGTCCAATGAAGACGCGGTTGGGCGTCTTTCTGGACTGGATGAGCGTGTATACCTGCTCCGTAAGCCCGTGCCGCGACGGCAGAGCAGGCACAAGCATGTTGCCCTGCAACCTCATGACACCTTCGCTCGTGGCGACCAACAACTGGTTGGACGATTTGGCTGAAGGGTCTTTGAAGCCAATCAGCCCGAAGCCTTGCGTGGCGCCGCCGATAGGGACCATCGTGGGGCGATTGGTGAGCGGGTCAGAGACAAGTTTCAGGACTGGAGAGGCACCTGCGCCGCTGGCAACGTACACCGTCCCCTGGAATCGAACCGCATCCAAGACGCCGGCGCGCGAAAAGAAAGAGATGGGAGAAGCAATCTCGACCCGGGAGACACCGTCTGAGCTGCCCACCCAAAGAGCACCATCGCGATCCTGGAAGGAGCTGAGGGTGCCGGAGTCCAGGAGTCCATCTGCGACATCGATGAACTGACGGATCTTGCCATTGTGATCGACGATCACGGCTCCGCCCGTGAGAGTGGTGAGGCAGAGGCTGCCGTCTTTCAGAAGGGTGGATGTGTAGAGTCTTTTGGCTTTGAGAAACTCGTCGGCCTGGGTGGGAAACGGTGTTGCTTTTAGTCCGTCATACAGCGACAACAGGCCGTTGCGCTCAGAGACGATGAGATGAGCGTCATCGTAGGGATGAAGGAAGAGCTTGATGGAGTGCGCGTATGCATTGCCGCCGGGGAGATTTCGGAGATCGTCGCCGACGATTTCCTGCAAGCCGATTCCGTCCTGGGCAGTATAGATGTGGCCTCGGACAGACGAGAGTGCCTGGAATCTGGCACCGGGTGAAGGGCGCCAGGAGTGGATCGTTTTGCCATCCCAGCGGAAGAGCAATTCATAGGAGCGAAAGAAAACCCCTTGCGGAGTGACGAGCGTTTGCCAAACGTCGGTAAAGCTGCGGTCCTTTTCGGGGACATTGTCGAGCAGGGAGACGTAATGCAGCGTGCCGACAGGGTCGGGCGCGAGGTATCCGAAACCCCCATTGCCGCCCACCCAGATTTTGCCGGAGTCGTCCATGGCAAGGGAGCGCGCGGAATCCATGGCGGTATCGATCTTTCGCCAGGAAACCCCGTCGTAAACCAGCACATCGCCGCCGGACACGCCGAAATACATGACGCCGCTGTGATCCTGGAGGATGGTCCACACCTGGCCATACGCGTTGTATTCCTTATTCGAATGGCTTTCGAGGACCGGCATCCCGACTTCCGCCGTCTGAGGGGAGGAGGGAGGCGCCTGCGCGGGAAGATTCGCCAGCGCGCCGGACAGCGATGCGAGGGCCAGTGCCAGAAGCACCGGCCTGAGAATTCGCGGGCGAACGACAAGTTGCAGAGTCAATTGGGCTTCCAATGTGGGTACGGGCCGGGGGGAACAGCAGTGATAGTAATATGCCGACGCGAGCAAGTCGAGCGATATTTAACGGCATTGGATCCTTGGGTTTGTGATGATTCGAAATCGATTCGCGAGTCTGAACACTGCCCGCGCAGCGGTTCGGCAGGGCATCCTGGACGCGGACCGACGCAAAACGAGTGTCGACTCAGTTTCCGGTCGTGCATGAACTCGACGGGAGTATGCCGGATGGCAAATGCGACATGTCCCGACGAAGCTAAGACAGTGCCAGGCTCCAGTCGTCGCTTCGCTTCGCTATAATCCTTTGACAAATGCGCGGTGACAGAACTTCGCCTTCACGCCCCCCGTGGATGACGACGTTGCCAGAGTCAGACGAAAAGGACCCTGGCAGGGCATGACATGATGACTGCGCTGCGGGAGACTCTGCGCGGACCCAGCTACCGGGAAGCAAGGGGCTTGAGGGAGAACGAAGCGATGGGCTTTAAAGACTGGTTCAAGGATCCACCGCCCAAGAAAGAACGGATGGGTACGCGCCAACCCGCTCCTGAACTTGTTGCGATTCACCCTTCTGAAGAAGATGTGAAGGAAGATCTCGTCAAGGACATCAGCGCTACGGGGATTTACATCCTGACCGAAGACCGCTGGGACGAAGGCACGCCCGTGTCACTGACTTTGCATCGAAGGAGCACTCAGCACGAGGATTCCGAGGACGATTTCACCTTGCCTGCCAAAACCGTGCGAAGCGGGGAGGACGGCGTGGGCCTGACCTTTGAGTTGCCCAAAGACGTCGATCCTGCCACCTGGGTCAGCTTGGTTGAAGGTGCTTCACGCGAGGCGGGCCCGGACAATATCGTAGGGCAGTTCAAGCTGGCGGAGGGCGTCGCGTTTCTGGATCGAATCTGCCCGAATGCGGAGAAGGAATTCAGGCAGAAGTTCTGCACCGAGTTGAGCAGTGGCAGGTTCAAGCACGCCATTGAGATTGCAATCAAAGCGGAGCAGATTGTGACTAGTTGGCCGGATGCGGAAAACCCGCGCGCCAATTCCGCGTTGCTTGCGCGCATTCTCGAATACGGATCGTGGGCCGACGAACACCGGACCCAGGAATTGTGGGCTGGAATCCTTGCGATTGCGTGTGCCCCTGAGAAGAACGACGACGCGAATCTCGACATTGTGGAGCGATTGAGCCAGTTTGCCCTCGTTCATTACCGAATCTTTACCACGGCGTGCGCCAGCGCTACCAAGGTGATTTCTGCTGATGGCATTGTCATGGCGGAACCGCTGATCTTCACGGCGGATGAGATCCTGAACATTGCGGGTTCGCGCGATATCGGCGGAGTCGCCCGTGATATTGCAGCATCTTTACGATCTGGGATTCTTGTCTCGAAGAACATACCTTCGTCGTATGTTGAGGTGGTTGAATTGAACCTTGCGCCGACAACTCTGGGGTCTGAAACTGTTTTCACTTTTCCACGCGCATCGGGGACCGTTGGAGACGTTTTACGGATCTCGGCGCGCCGGCCCAAGCAGGGAGCAAAGGCTACCTAGCCACAGCTTCCGAATTGCGTCCACCGACGCGGGAATGCCGCTGCGAATGCGCAGTCCGGGCGTGGCGGAGCTAGATGCCGGGCACTGGCGGGCATCCGGGGAACTCGGTCAAGTATGTGTTTCCCTTGTAGCCGAGATACTTGATACCGATCTTGCTGGTGAAGAACCCGTCGCGGTCATGTTGCGCAGAAGTGAGAAGAACTCGACTCCTTGCTTCAGGCTTGTCGTCCTGGTCTGCATTTTTTCGATACGCGAGGAGATCGAGAATTTCTGTCTGTTGCTGCGGCGTGCAATCCAGATAGGCTTTGCCATATCGGCTGGTGCAGGTCGGTGTCGAGACCTGTCATGCCGCCTCCCAATGTTGCCTGGTACTCCGCATTTTCGCTGGTCAGCAGATCGATGAACTCCGGCGCGCCGGCCTCGATGGCGCCGCCGCAGTCGGCGTCCGTGGGAAGGATCGTCTCGCACAGCGTCTGCAGAGTTTTGTATTGATGCGCATCGAAGAACTTCGGAGCGTAGGATCCGTTCTCTGCTCGTTCTGCCTCGATGAGGTTGTGCGCGTATTCGGCGGCCTCGAGAGGGATGACGCGCAGGACCGAGCCCGCGACCGCACCCATGCTGAGGGACTTCAAGACTGCGCGCCGTGATACTGAATCTACTGGCATAATTTTCTGCCTAGAGCTCACCTTTCTTTGCCTGGTCGAGCAGATACTCTGAAGTTCTCCACGACAGCGCCATGATGGTCAGGGTTGGATTCTTGTCTGCATTCGAGACGAACGGAGCGGCATCGGCCACGAAGAGATTCTTGACGTCGTGTGCCTGGCAATTGCCGTTCAACGCCGAAGTTTTCGGATCGCTGCCCATGCGCACCGTTCCCAATTCATGGATGATCGCTCCGCCTTCTGAAATTCTTGGCCGTCTGCGGCTCCGCGTCGCTCTTGGGCAGTGGATGGTGGCGCGTGCCGCCAATCACCGTTCCGCCCGCGGCTTCGATGATGGAGCGGAAATGTCTGCTGCATATCCGCAGCCATCTTCATCTCGTTCTCGCCCCATTGCCAATGGAAGCGCAGCACCGGGATACCCCACTTGTCTTTGACTTCGGGGTCGAGATCGCAGAAGCAGTTTTCGTTGGGAATCATCTCGCCGCGTCCGCTGAATCCGATGAAAGTGCCGTAGGAGGTGCGGCATTTCTGTTTCAGGCTGACGCCGTAACCTTCATGTTCTTCGCACACTCCTTCAAATTCGCCCACACCCGGCATGTTGCGTCCGCCGCCAAATTCGATGTGATAGCCGCGGAGGAAATCATTCTTCTGGCCGAACCGCCACCAGGGCATGTAGAGGTGCATCCCGCCCACGCCGTCGTGATTGTGCACGGGCATCTTTTCAAGTTGAGGAAAGTAGCCGGCCAGATCGCTGCCGACCGAATCGGTGAGATAACGCCCCACCACTCCGGACGAATTCGCGAGCCCGTTGGGAAAGCTTGGCGAGCGCGAATTCAGACAGCAGGCGCGCGGACTCGCAGGCACTCGCCGCCACCACAACAGCTTTGGCGTAGACGCGCTGCTCGCTCTTTGTTGCCTTGTCGATGTAGGAAACCGCTTCTGCTTTTCCGCTATCGCCGAGAACAATTTCGCGAGCCATCGCGTTGGGAATCATGGTGAAGCGGCCGGTGGCCGCGGCGGGCGGAATCATCACCTGGCTGGAACTGAAGTTGGAAGCGCTTCTGCATCCGCGACCGCATTGCGCGCAGTAGTGGCACGCATCGCGCCCATTCAGCGGCTTGGTCAGAATGGCGAGCCGCGAGGGGATGCAGGTGATGTGCAACTGGTCGCATGCCTTCTTGATGAGTGGTTTCAGTGCAGCGCGGCTTCGGCGGCGGAAGAAACACGCCGTCCGGGGCATTGGGGACATTTTCTTTGGTCCCGAATACACCGATGTAGGCCTCGACCTTGTCGTAGTAGGGCGCGAGATCGTCGTAGGTGATGGGCCAGTCGTCTCCCATTCCGTCGGTGGAGCGCGCCCTGAAATCCGCCGGCCCGAAGCGCAGCGCGATGCGCCCCCAATGGTTGGTGCGGCCTCCTTCAATGCGCGAGCGGAACCAGCGAAACGACGAGCCCGGCGCCGTGGTGTAGGGCTCGCCTTCGAATTTCCCAGAACCCGTTGGGCGCCATGAACTCGTCGCCGATGCCGCGTTGCTTTCCGCCAATGCCCACGCCCGCGATGAGCCAGTTGATAGGGCCACACATGCTCTTTGAAGTCTTTGTCGGGGTCGAGGCGGGGTCCGGCCTCAAGCATTACAACATTGAGCCCGCCCTCGGTGAGCACCTTTGCGGCGGTACCGCCTCCTGCGCCGGATCCAATGATGCAGACATCGTAGACTTTTCTGGGCGGGTTCACTTGCAGCATTTATAAACTCCAGCAACGAAAAATCTTCGAAACAGAGGGGTGCGATATGCAGCTTGGTATGCGCGCTGGGTCAGCCGCATTTGTCCGTCAGGCCTCAGACTGAAACCCGCACATTTCGTTCTCGGTAAGGGACCAATATACGCCCCGGCAGTCGAGGCTAGCGACCCTTTTCTTCTCATGCCTTCTGTGTAAAGTGAGGGCGCTTTCAGGCCTCGGAATTCCTCATTTTGTTTGTAGGTGCGGAGATATTTTTCAAGGGCGCCTGTTTGGATTTCGTGAGCAGGGGATTCAGGCGAGTTCCGGGCCAGAATTGAAAAGTGAAGAAACTCGAACTGGCGGTGCAACTCGTGGCCACAGTTGACGCTCTAAGGGAATCAAGGAGAATTTATGCACTTCGGAAAGACTGTTGCTCCCACGAGACTCACAGCGGTTAAGGTCCTCACAATCGCGGTTCTCACGACGGCTCTTGTGGGCTGGGCTCCCACAGCGCCAGCGCAGATTGCCGTCAACATTGGTGTGGCGCCCGTGTGCCCCTACGGGTACTTCGACTACGCTCCCTATGACTGCGCACCCTACGGCTATTATGGGCCGGATTGGTTTGTGGGCGGAGTGTTTCTCGGAGCTGGACCCTGGTTTCACGGCCCGCACGGCTTCTTTGGCCACGTCGATAACCGCTATGATCCGCGTCACGGGTATCACGGACCGCTGCCTGAGCGCGGCGCAGAGGCATTCAACCATTTCCACGGAAACGAGGCGCGGGATGGGCGTGGCCACGAGGGCCCGGCCGGTCATGATGCGAGCCATGAGCACGCGCTGCCCGGATATCGTGGTGGAGGCCATCCGCACCGCTAGGCGCGATTCGGCAATAACAACAGAGCCTATCGCCGCCTCTGGTTCAGTGAGCCGGGCGGCGAGTCGGTCTTGGATCGGTGCTCACATCGATGATGGGGCCACCCGTGATCGGTGTGAGCCCTTCTGCGTATAAGGGCTTAGAATCTCGGGCGCCGAGCTGTTGACGCGGATGCTCGTGCGGGGGCAGCGTTCAGCGGGCCGGTGCAGAGACGGATGGGACGACGCGGCCGGCGCCCATGAGGACGAGCGAGCGCTGAGCAAAAGGCGAATAGACGAGCAGGGCCATGCCTGAAAGCGCCAATCCAAAATTGATGTGATGAAGAAGCAGGAACGGCGCGAGTGCCCACAGAACGTCCAGAACAAGCAAAAATGGCCAAATCCTGAGAAACTTTTCGCGCACGCCGGGTGCGTGGAAGAGCACTGCGCAGAGCACGAACGCCCGGACAGGAATGAGGACTCCGGCCGTCACGATCATGATGTCGAGTGCCAGCGTCGCTCTCGGCAACACGGAGAAGAGGTCATCAATCTCGGCCAGATTGGCCAGCGCGCCCACATAGAAGCCCAGATACATCAACTGCAGCAGAATGAAGAGCGTCTGCACGAGCGCAAATGCGGTCCGGGGAAGATCTTGTGGGGTGGCCAGGACTCGACGGAGAAGCCGATTCCCCAGGTCGGCCGCCGTCGGCATTTTGGCCGGGTGATTCATCAGGTGGAGAGTCCGGGTTTGAGGGGATTTGATTGAGTCCGACGCACTCCACGGGAGCGACGAATCGATAGCCGCGGCGAGCCAGTGTCTCAACGAATCGAGGATTGCCGGCGGTATCGCCCAGGGCCTCGCGGATTCGGTTGATGGCCGAGTTGACCCCGTGTTCGTAGTCCACAAAAGTTCCCTCAGGCCATAGTTCGCGGGAGATTTCTTCGCGCGTGAGGAGCTTTCCTGGCCGGGCAACTAGCATGAGCAGCACCTGGAACGGCTGTGCATTCAGCTTGATGCGTGTCCCCTGCCTGCGCAACTCGCCCGAGGCAGCGTCGGCCTCAAAGACTCCGAAACGATAGCGCGGGGCAGGGATTGGATCCGTCATGTTGTTGCCAAGTGTAGTCGATTGCAGAACGAAATCAAAGCGATTGGGCGATGGATAACTTTTCAAAAGTCCCCTCATCACAATCACTTGCACGGTGAGAATCATTCATCAACAGATGAGGTCTGATGTATTGCGCCGGACGCGGTGTCAAGCGCATGGTGCAGACCATGAAGCGGCGTTGGAATTCGATTTCGAAGGGATTTTTGGCGGGTGCTCTTCTTTGCTCTCTTGTGATGTTTGCCGCCACACGGAGCGGCATTGCGGCCGAGGCGCCGGCTACTGCTACCGCAGGCTTCAACGCCTATGTAGATGGCGTTGAGTCCCGCCTTCTCCGGCAACATCGGGAGCCGAGAGGCTTCCTGACGCCAGTCGCATTGGGAGCACAAGGCGAAGCTCGGCTTCGGCGGGGGGAGCTGATCGTCGAGCGAGTCGGGCAAGGGAACGGCGATCTATCGGGAGCGATGTTGCACCACTGGCGGGGCACTGCGTTTGCAGCCGGTGCGAAAGCTGAAGATTTTGAGCGATTGATGAGGGATTTTGACGCCTATCCGCGGAGGTTCGCTCCGCAGGTGGAGCGCACCAAAATCCTAGGGGAAGAAAACGGCAACTACAGGATTTCGATGCGTGTCCGCCAACGACACGTGATCGCGGTGGTGATGGATTCGAGCTACGACGTCGCGTTCGGACGGCTGGACGCGGGGCACGGATACAGCATTTCGCGGAGCACGCGGATGGTGGAGATCGACTCGCCCGGAACCAACAATGAGCGCGCATTAGGCACAGGCGAGGAGCACGGATTTCTATGGCGACTGAACACCTATTGGAGCTACGAGGAGCGAGACGGCGGACTTTATATGCAGATCGAGTCAGTCTCGCTCACGCGTTCCATTCCCGCCGGACTTGGTTGGGCGGTAGGGCCGTTCGTTGAGAGCGTTCCACGCGAGTCGCTGGAGTTTACATTGCGAAAAGTTTGCGACGCATTGGAGCAACAGGAAAGGAAACGATGATGCATGTGAAAACAGCCACGACGAATGACGAAGCGATGTTTACCCCTGCTCGGCGGGTGAACCAGGCGCTGACCGCCCGCATGGAAAAGCGCGCGCTGCAATGGATGGCGGAACATGCGCCGCACTGGCTCAGCTCGGACCAGCTCACCGTGCTTGGTTTGGCAGCGCAGATTGGAGCTGGAGTCTGCTATGCGTTGGCTCGTGCGAACAGGTTGGCCCTGCTGGGAGCAATCGCGTGCATCGCACTCAACTGGCTTGGGGACAGCATGGACGGGACCCTTGCGCGCGTGCGGGGTCAACAGCGTCCGCGTTATGGGTTCTATGTCGATCACATGGTGGACATTCTTGGATCAGTTGCGATGATGTGTGGGCTTGGCATCTCCGGGCTGCTGCATTGGCAGACTGCGATTGCGATGCTGGTGGCGTTTCTGGTGCTGTCGAGCGAGAGCTACCTGGCGACTTATACGCTGTCACGCTTTGAACTTTCGCAGGGTATTTTCGGGCCTACGGAGATTCGCATTTTGCTGATTGCCGGCAATCTTGCGTTGCTGCGCAGCCCCTATGCGACTCTGTTTGGACACAGGATGCTGCTGTTTGACCTGGGAGGATCGATTGCCGCAGCGAGTATGTTTGCAATGGCGATTCGCGTGACCATGCGTCATACGGCTCAACTCTACCGCGAGGAGCCGCTGCCGTGAATACACTCGTTCGCTGGGGAAAATTCAACCTGGTGGGTGCGGTGGGCATGGTGGTTCAGCTTGCCGCGCTCGCTGTGTTCTCATGCATGCTGCCAGGGCATTTTATGGTTGCCACCGCTGCGGCGGTGGAGCTGACGCTGCTGCATAATTTTGTGTGGCACCTTCACTTCACGTGGCGCGATCGGCGCGACGATTCAGTGATTGTGGGACAGTTGGTGCGGTTCCAGGTTTCCAATGGGTTGGTATCGATGCTGGGAAATCTCGCTCTGATGCGCGTGCTGGTGGACGAGGTGCGTATGCCTCTGCTGATCGCGAATAGTATCGCGATTTTGTGCTGCTCCGTCGTGAATTTCTGCCTGGGGAACGAGTGGGCGTTCGCGGCGAGGTCGCAGACGATTCAGGACTAGACGAGCGTGGCTTGAAGGATCGCAGTGCGGGCGACGGAGATGACGCTGATGTCGTCTTCTTGACCGAATCGTTGTGCCGCGTCGGCGATCTGTGCTGCACCGGTCGTGGTCCGCAGCAATTCGCTCACTCGCTCAAAGCCGAATAGCTGGCCGTTGGCGTCGGTGGCTTCGGCAATGCCGTCGGAGAGCAGCATCAGGCGGTCGCCTTCCTTGAGCTGGAACCGCATCAGGGAAAACTCGGGGGTCTCCAGCATGCCCAGCGGCAGGGAGCCTTCCAGGTCCATTGGCTGGCCGTTGAGATAAGGCGCGATGTGGCCAGCGTTGGCAAGAGTGACGCGGCCGTCAAGCTGGATGACCATTGCCAGGCAGGTCGCATAGGACTCCCCGCGGCCGAGGAGGCGCTGATTCAGCGCGTCCAACAGCACGAGTGGGTCGGGCTTGAACTGTGCGACGGTGCGAATAGCGCCGACCAGCAGGGCGACGAGCATCCCGGCCTTCAGGCCTTTTCCGGTGACATCGCCGGCAACGATCAGCAGACTGCCGTCGTTCGGATTGGGGATGATCTGGAAAAAGTCACCCCCGACTTCAAGTGCGGGGCGGTACTCGCTTTCGATTTCGAGGCCCGGAAGGATGGTGCGGGGCTGGGGCAGGATGACTTGCTGGACTTCCTGAGCCTGCTTTACGTCGAGGGCCATCTGGCGCTGGCGGCGAAGGCTTACGATGAGTCGCCGCAGGAGCAACACGGCGAGTGCGGCAACGAGGAGCAAGTTGGCGAGTTGCCGAACGGTGAGCTGCACACCAAAAGGGAACCAGAAGCTAAGAATGTGCGAGAAATTAAGCTCGTTTGCGAACTCGGCAATGCCCGCCAGCAGCACGGGAGGAATTGCCGCCCACCCCTCGAGGCCCTGTTCTCGAATCCCTTGAAAGACGGTCGCGAGCAACAGAGCGGCAATGAGAAGGCGGACAGCAAGCGAAATCATGTGAGCTGGGTGGCCGATACTGGCCGGAACCACGGTGAGGAACAGATTTTGGCCGAGTGAATTCGAAATGACCAGGAGAACGTACAGGATTGCAAGGGCATAAGGGATCCACGACGGGCGATGAAGCTTGAACCATACGCGCCAGACGATGACCCACCCTACAAGGATCAATGGAGTAAGGAAGACAAGCCGGAAGGGGCCCGTAATCACGTAGGGAATCCACTCCGTCCACGTGCTGAGGATGCTGATAAAGCTGCTGGCCGCCGTGGTGAGCAACAGCGCACCGATCCACAGGTAGACCCGGTCGGATCGATCGAAGAGGATGAGGCTCAGCGCGATGAGGCCCAGAAGCGTGAAGACCAGGGCCTCGATCAAGGTGCCGGCATACGAGCGGTACAGCTCATCCCACTTGACCTGTTGCTGCGCCGCAACAGTTGACGCCTCTCCGATCAGGGGAGGGTTGTGGAAGCCGCCAACGTCATCGAGCTGGGTGAGTGTATAGGGTTCCATGAATACCCGGAAGGCCAGAACGATGATTGAGCCGGCTGATGGATCAGTTGCGGGAAGAGGAAACATCTCCGGGCGCGTTGTATAGATCTCCGGGGAGCTGCCGGAAAAGTCGCCGAAGGTGCCGACGAGACCTCCATTGTCGAAGGCCTGGTAGATGTCATCCACGTCCGATGGGCCTGCCAGAGCGAGCTTCATGCCCGGCTTGGCGTCCACGCGGATCCGAATACGGTACCAGGCATATCCCCAGTATCCCTTGTGGCCTTTGGCCGTCCACCCTGGAAGGTAACCCGAAGTGCCTGCAATAGGGTCAAAGGAGCCGCTTGGCGCGGTCAGGTCGACGGTTTCCCATGTGGAGTCGTCGAAGGATGACTCGGCCCAAAGCAGCTGGTGGGTGACTGGGTCGATCGGAGAGTCCCCGATACGGAACTTCCAGGGCCCGTTCAGCGCCAAAATGCTGTCGCCAACGCGAATTTGACCGGGAGTCGAAGGTGAGCCTGCCTGCGGGGCTGACGATGCGGCGCGAAGGGGGAAGGAAACGAGTGCAGCCGTAATGAGGCCGAGCAGGACTGAGCTGATACGGATACTTCGAGCCACCTATTCGTCCTCCGGTACAGGGGAACCCACATCTGGCACTATAACCAGTTCATGGCAGAGGAGGGACCTTTTCTTTCCAGGCGGTTACTCGGCTGACAGCCGAAGTAGGGCCGATTCGCGCTTCGCAGGGTTTGCCATGCGGTTTTTGACCGCAAGGGAGTTGAAAATCATCCACTAAAGCACCACCCAGTGACCGGTAAGTATCATTGACCGGAGGGCGATAGTTACCTTAGGTTACTCATATGCACTGAAAAAGGGTACCTCGGGTTGGTGACCGAGGCCCCAAAATCGGGTAACTTGAGTTCTAATATTCAGGTAGCCAATCGAATTCGGCGCAGAGGCTCGAAATGATCGCCACGGTTCTCCAAATCGCGGTTGTTCCTGCAATAGCAATTTACCTTGGCCGCATGCGGGTAAATATGCGTCGCCGGAATAGCCAGTCCTGGGAGTCAATTCTTGGCAGACTCCGCACGGGCTGGAGCGGGCGTACGTTGAGCGATCACTATCTCTGGAAGGAAGGCCTGAGCATCGCACCGGAAGAGGTTTGGGAGCGCATGCAGGGAACACGCGGGCTGTGGGCGATGTACCATAACGCCGGTGTGATGGTTGAGATGGCCGACTACGCTGCCCGGAACAGCCTCACCATTGATCAGGAGATTGTTGTGAATCTTCGCAATGACGCCGTGCAGATTCGCGCGCGAGTGCTAAAAGTTCTTGCGCAGTACGCCATGGAGAAGGCCAGCGAAAGCGTTCGGATGAATGCCTTTCAGGCCGCGTCTATGTACACAGGGATGGCTGCCCGGATGACAGAATTGCTGCAGGAGAACGCAGCGGATATGCTTCCGAGCTTCGTTGCTGCGATGTAGTTCGGCGTTGCCGGATCTGACATCCAGCGAGTTGAGCGCAGCCGATCACGAACCGAGCCGGGAAATCGCTAGAAACTATGCTTCCCTGGTCCTCTCAGACTCCACCCCAATTTTTGCAATTCCACCAATACGGTGGCGATGCCTTGTCTTGATCGCGCAGAGGCCGCCAGGAGTCCAACACGGCCGGGAGGGCAGAAACGGGCCCGCCAAAGGGACTGAAATGCTCCCAACGCACCCAAAAGCGTTAGACGGTCCCCTGAAGGGGCTATTGCTCATCGCATTCACGCGGAGATACCAATTGTGAGAGGAGAAAGTCCGCCCGGGCCCATTCCGGCGCACATTGTGCCGGTCGAGACGAGTAGATGATGCGCGATAAAAAGCAGCGAGTACTTGCCGCGCGTGCGGTCACAATTGTCACAGCGGCATGTGGCATGGTGGTCGGCTATTTTCTGGGCTGCTTGCTTGCGGTGCAACTGGCCGAAAACTGGCTGGACAAGTATTTGAAGCTAATCGCGGTCCAGGAAAGCGCATCCACCAAAGAAGCGCTCGACCTGCTGAATGTCCTCAAGAGCTCGCATTATCCAACCTGTTCTGATGCAGAGATTGCTTACTTTCGCGAGTTAGTGTTCCGTTCGGAATATCTGAAAGACGCGGGGCGGATGCATGGCGGAAAGATTGAATGTTCTGCGACGGCGGGACGTCCTCCGCGGGAAATAGGGGAATTCAAGCCAAGTACGGCGCAGCCGGACGGCGCCATCGCCTACGGCAATCTTGTTCCTATCCGGGACGAGACTCTGCGAAGGGCCGGACTGCAGATGGGAAATGCGTACGTTGTGTTTGGCTCGCAGATGCCAACCAGTGTCGGTCCCTTTCCCATTCGCCTGACGACCACGGTAAAAGAGGACACCGGTCTGCAATCCGGAAGCAGGGCAGAAGGTGCAACTGGGGACAAAGACCCGGTCTTTACTACGGAAGGAACGGTTCGTGAAGGAGATAACCTTTACGCGACGCGCTGTTCGACTCTGCGTGCCAATTGCGTAACGGCATCCACAACTGTTTCAGAAGCATTGCAAGGAGAACGCGCGAATGTATTTGCAGGCGCGATCTTTGGAGGTCTGTTTGGCGTCTTCCTCGGAGTTGGTTTTTCATTTGCACATCGCAGAAGCCTCAACATGGAGCAGCAGCTTCGCCGAGCGATCGCAAACGACAAATTGCAGGTGGCGTATCAGCCAATTGTGAGCCTGGGCAGTGGACGGATTGTGGGAGCTGAGGCGCTGGCGCGCTGGACCAACGAAGATGGCGATTCGGTCAATCCGGATGTTTTTGTCAAGATCGCTGAGGAAAACGGCTTTGTGGGCTCGATCACGAGGTTGGTGGTGCGGCGGACGCTTCATACCTTCGCGGATGCGTTGCGGAAGCATGCAGGCTTTCGGCTGAGCATCAACGTGGCTGCGGCGGATCTTGCGGACCCTTCTTTTCTTCCGATGCTGGATGATTCGCTGAAGAAGGCGAAGGTGCAGCCGGAGAGCCTTGTGATTGAGATTACCGAGAGCTCAACCGCAAATAGGGATGTGGCAATGGAGACGATCCGAATGCTCCGGCGGCGCGGCCACAGCGTGCATATCGACGACTTTGGAACCGGCTATTCGAGCCTTTCTTATCTGCTCTACCTCTCCGTCGATACGATCAAGATCGACAAGGCGTTTACCCGCGCCATTGGTACCGAATCCGTGACCGTGGCCATTCTTCCGCAGATTCTGGCGATGGCAAAATCGCTGAACCTTGAAGTGGTGGTGGAGGGCGTGGAGACGATTCAGCAAGCTGATTACTTCTCTGCCGCGAAGTTGCCCGTCTACGGCCAGGGCTGGCTCTACGGACGCCCGGTTTCGGCCGAGAATTTTCTTGCCATGCTGACTGACGACGTGGGCACGACGCCGGTTCTCGACGGAACGGTTGCCAAGCCCGTCACGAAAGCAGCTTCCATGATTGTTGGTCGCCGCCTCACTGCCTGATCGTCCCCGTTCTAAAATTGTTTCCTTTCGCGAGCAGTGAATCACTGAATCAACCTGGAGCTTCTCTGCGCATATCGTGGAATGGCGCAGTGCGCGGAGAGTACGCTCGGGGTCGAGTCCCCGGTTAGATTTGTGCGGAACTGCGCGGTGAAGACTGCTTTATTTGCTGTCAAAGCTGGTTGGCGGACGCGAAAGCGAATTCGAGAAAGTAACCAAAGACCCAATTACCTTTGATACGGGATTGCATTGTTAATAGGTCATTCGATGAAACGAAAGAATTGTTGCAAGTACCCACGCGCAGGAGGATAGTGAGAGACCGCCATTCTGGCGATGCTGAATTGCGCGTTGTGATTCCGCGGCAAGTAACCTTGGATGCGAAGGTCCGGATAGTCTTCCATCTGAGGGTCAAGGGCTGGAACCGGGCGCGCCTAGATTAGAGGAGGCTGGGAATGAAAAACCAGATTCTCGGGCGGGCCCTTAAATTCAATAAACTCCTTGATTCTGAGCTGGCTGGAAGTCTCGTTGAATATGCGCTCGTTGCCGGGCTGGCCGCAGTGGTCTCAGTTGCCGCGATCTCGATTGAAGACGGTGGACTCGACAACGCATTCAACCAGGTGAGCGCCAAGATTGCAGCCGCTTTCTCTACATCTGATAATTCCGGCGAGGCGCCTTCCAACGGCAGTGGAGGAGGAGGCCAGGCTGGCTCCGGCAGTGGAAATGCCGGCAGCGGGAATGCCGGTGGTCAAAGCGGTGGCGGTGACCTTGGAGGCGACGGAGGGCGGCAAGGCAACGCCGGTAGCGGCAACTCAGGCGGCCAGGGCGGCGACGCAGGTTCCGGCGGCGGTCAGGGCAACGGCGGCGGGCTAGGCAATGGAGGCGGCCAGGGCAACGGCGGGGAAGGCAATGCTGGCGGCGGCCAGGGCGGCGGGCAAGGCAACGGCGGCGACGGTGGGAACGGCGGATTTGGTAACGGTGGAGGTCAGGGCGGTGGCGGCGGTGGCGGTGGCAGTGGCCAACCGGTCCATGGCGGCAACGGGAATGGGAATGGGAACGGGAATGGCAACGGGAACGGTAATGGCAACGGCAATGGAAACGGGAACGGTCACGGTTGATTGCCGAGGCCGACTGCCGGCTTCCTGTTGATTCTTGAGCTGAGCCAGCTGACTTGCTCTGTGCGCGCCTGCGAGATGGAAGACGTGCCGAAGGTGTTTCGAGGTTGGCCCTTTAGCGCGGGAGCCTGTTACATTCCGAGGCAAATATAGCGTGTGAAAAGTTGGGTCGGATCCCGGCCTGAATCCCCTCACAAAAAAAACAGGCACGCGGGTTCATGCGAATTTGTGCGCAGATGAACCTATCCAGAGTCCGGCGAAACGAGAGAGGAGTACGACGTTTCAGAAGCCAGCGCCGGGGATGTAGTGGTATTCGATTTTCGCGGGGTGCTTGACGGGATCGCCCGTGAGGTCGTGCGTGTGCCAAACGACACTCTCAGCCGCAATTTCGGGATGCTTGCCCAGGTATTCCAGAGCGTAAACGCTGGCGGTGGGGTCGTCTTTCTGGTCGGTGTATTTGGCGGACTCGATTGCGGACTTCTGCTTTTCGCCAAGGCGGCGATAGAGAATCGCGAGCGAGTAATGTGCGGAGAGGTCGTCAGGGTCGATGGCCTGGAGCCGCTCATACGCGCTGCGCGCGGCGACATAGTCGTGCGCCTGATAGTAGGAAAAGCCCATTTCGCGGAGTGCGTCTTTGAAGAGCGGATACGCGACAAGCGCCGCTTCCAGGTCGGCGATGGCTTCCTTGACTTGGCCTGCGTTGCGTTCAACAAGTGCGCGGTAGTAAAGAGCGCGCGGGTCACCAGGAAGCAGGGTGAGAGCCTTGGCAAGGTTCGAGCCTGCGTCAGCGTATCGCTCCCACTGAATTTCGACGACGGCCATGTTTGTGTAAGCGTCTGCATACGTGGGACGCAGGGCAGCGACGCGTTCGAATGCCTGGACGCTGGCCTCGTATTGTTGAGCATCGAGAAGGCCGATTCCATAGTTGTTCCAGCGCATCCACTCTGGATTTTCGTCTTTTTCGGGCGTGACCGGGGAATTGGCGCCGATGTCGAAGGTCCTGGTCTCAGAGGCCATGTCGATGATCGGTTGGGGATAGTGCTTCGCGTCCATAGCGAAGTCGATAAAGTGCTGATTGAAGCGCCGGTATCTCACGGTCGCAGTTAGGGAGACGGTGCCGCTGATGTCCTTGGGAAGGCGGAAACGGTAACGGACAAGCTGCGAACGGCCGGACTGGATGGTGTTGTTGTAAGCCAGAACGCGGTTGTGCCAGATCTGATGGAGATCGTTGAGCTCGCCCTTGGTGTTGATGAGGCGGTTGGTGAAGGAGTGAGCGGAGGGGTCGAGGTCGCCGTTCGGCTGGATGAATCCGCTTTCGGCGAGGACTTTTCCGGATCCATCCTTTACGGTGAAGTCGACCCAGGCCTCATAGAAGTCGCGCTGCTCAGGGACAAAGGAGTGGCCGATGCCCTTGTTCTGGATCACGACGTTGGCAATGAGAGTTTCACCCGGTGCAAGGGAGAAGCTGGTGAGGCCGAGCGGGGCGACGAGAACCTGATCCTTCGGAGAGGCTTCAGCACTTTCCTTTTCGAGGGCGAAGATGTCGACGTTGAGAACGCCGCCGCCGAGCGGGCCGTTCTTCAGAAACTCAACGAGCTTTTGAGCCTGCTCCTCATATTTATAGTAAGCCGGCATGAGAGAATTGCCGCCCAGCCAGCGATGGCTTGCGAGCTTGCCGTCCTTGGCCCCTGGATCGGACGAGCCGGCGGGCAGTGGTTCGCTCTTCATGTGACATGTCTGGCAGGTCGAGACAGAGTCTTTGCGGTAGAACGGCAAGGGCGACTGCTTGGTGAAGCTGGCGCCTTGCCATTCATCGTAGAGACCGATGGCACGGAGCCATTTGTAGTCGTCGAGTTCGCGAGTGATGGCGGCCTTGTGGCAGGCACCGCAGAATTCTGCGGTTTTGTAGAGGGGGCGCATCACGGCCTTGGAATGGCGGTCGAGATGCGCCAGGATTTCGGCGTCGGAGACGGGGCCCGTGATGGGCGCGCCGTTTTCATCTACCAGGACGGCCGGGGTTCCCATCACCCAGCTGCCGGTGCCGGTGGTATCAGCAGATTGAATGGAGTGGCAGGTGGAACAGGTGACGCCTTCTTGCTCGAAGGGGCGCTTTTTCGGCATGCCTTGCGAAAGGTCGCCCGAAAGGAGGGCGACAGGATTATGGCAACCCTCGCAATGGCGTGAAAACTGCACGCCCTTCTCGTCGATAAGCATATTGACGTTCTTGAGATACCAGGGATTGCGGAATGCATTGGAATGCACGGACTGGCGCCACTGATGGTAGGCCTCCTGGTGGCAATGCCCGCAGTATTCCGCCGTGTAGAAGCTTTTTGGACTGATGAACTGGCCGTTCGACGACATGGCGTTGGAGGGCAGAAAGGGGTTTTGCTTGCCAAAGGCGTAGTTGTAACGCGCGGCCACGGAGTCATGGAAGAGCGTCGTGGGTCCGGTCACAGGGATATGAGTGGCGTAGTCGGGGATGGGGTCGTAGGGTTCGGTGGCGGATGACGGCGCCGAAGTGGCTGCAGGCGCGGAAGCCGTGGGTGAGGCAGGGGTTGCAGCGGGAGTGGGGCCTGATTCTGGATTCGAGGTGGCATGGACTGCCCAGGTGACAGAGAGCGAAAGGGCGGCGAGAATGACGGTCAATAGCCAGCGGCGGGGTGCAGTCCTGAACATTGTCCGGCGAATCTCCAGGGGGAGCAGGCGCCTCACCCCACGGCGTGTCGGAGGAGGGCCGCAGGATCACGATAACAGCGCAGGGGGTTGAGGTGTCCACCATCGAAAGGTTGAGGTCGCGGGACACTTGGAAGACTGATATATCGGGGACGAAAGACGGTGAGTAAGTCTCTTATTTGAACGGAACTGTGCAAGCCCTGGAAACGCGGGCAGCAGGGGAGCTGGATACTTCTTCTGCCACGGCGCTGGAGTTCAAGTCGACTGCCGGATAGTTCTCGATCCCCTACCTCGTCGTTACCTCGTATCAATATCGCGAAGAGTCGAAGTTCCATCTTGGCGTGTTGCCGGCAATTGCGCTGGCGTTGGTAAAGAAGCGAGCCAAGGTGCACCTTGTCACGATTACCTGGCAGGGAGACCGGAGCGTGGCGGAAGTGGTGACATTAGAGGCTTCAAGACGGGACTCGGAAGAGCTGCTCACAGTGCTGCACGCGCGGGCAAAGAGGGCTTGCAAATCGCAGCCGAAACAGGTCTGCGGACGCACCTGGTGAGAGCTGGCAGGAGCGCTTCGGGGCACGGATGAGGATATGTCGGATTCGGGGCCGCTGCGGTAGACCGGCCTCAGCAGCCAACGGTTCACAGAGTGGGATGAACGGGGAGAAAACGGTGCTGACCAGTGTGTCGAAGCTCACATCCACTTAGCCAAAGCGTGGCACAAGCTGGTACGTTGTTTGAGTGGGTTTCGTTTAAGAGATGGCCTCAAATCCTTATTTTTCTCTAGCTGTTCTTTTTGTGGTCGCCCTGGGCTTCGGATTAACTCCTTTGGCCCTGGCATGGCTATGGGGAAAGGTGTATTCGCCCGCCAAACCGAACGCAATCAAGAATGCTGTCTACGAGTGCGGGTTGGAGTCGAAGGGCGACGCCTGGATCCAGTTCCGCTCGGCCTACTATTTATATGCCATCATCTTTTTGATTTTTGATGTGGAAGCGGTGTTTCTGCTGCCGTTCGCGGTGGCGTTCACCGGCCTTGGGATCGCGGCCTGCGTGGCAATGCTGGTGTTTGTTCTGCTGCTGATCGAAGGACTGGCATGGGCTTGGGCCAAGGGCGTGCTGACCTGGGCGTGAGCAGGAGCACGGAACAGGGAATAGGGCACAAGAAACAGGGAACAGGGGACAGGAGATTTGATGGCTGTAGATGAGGGTCTGAAGATCGAACTCGGCAAACAGGGCGTCTTCGTTACGACTCTTCAGGAGCTCTATAACTGGGGGCGGCGCAGTTCGGTGTGGCCCATGCAGTTTGGGCTCGCCTGCTGCGCGATTGAAATGATTGCTACGACCATGGCCCGTTACGATCTGGCGCGATTCGGAGCGGAGGTCTTTCGGCCGTCGCCACGGCAGGCGGACATGATGATTATCTCCGGCACCGTGACCAAGAAGATGGCGCCTCAGGTGGTGCGCCTTTATAACCAGATGGCCGAGCCAAGGTATGTGATCGCGATGGGCGCATGCGCCATCTCCGGTGGGCCATTCAAGCAGGGCTACAACGTGTTGAAGGGGATTGACCGGTACATTCCGGTGGATGTGCATATTCCTGGATGCCCACCGCGGCCTGAAGCACTGCTGCAGGCGTTTATCACTTTGCAAAAGAAGATCGATGCGCAACCGTTGACAGGCGAGGGACGTCCGCGGCATTTGGATGCGGATGCGCCGGGAGAGTTCCCCGTGCCGGAGCAGGGGGCGCATGACCTGGAGCCGTCGGCGAACAAGAATGTGTGGACGGTGCCCGTGGTGATTAAGTAGCGGTGAAGCAGTGCGCAGTGAAGACGTGAAGAAGTGAAACAGGGCTGAGGATTTGGATTGAAGACGGTTGAGGAAATTAAGGCGGCGATTGAGGCGGCGGTGCCAGGTGCTGGGGTGGAGATTGTGCTCAACCCCGGGCCGAGCGCGCAGCACTCGCTTCGGATTGCGCCAAAGAGCGCGGTGGCTGTAGGGACTTTTTTACGCGACGATGCGGAACTGGCGCTGGACTTCTTGTCAAATGTGACGGGAGTGGACTGGCTGGATAAAGAGATCGCGGAAAAAGTTAAAGTGACACGTCAAGTCTCAAAGATGGTTGATGGCGTAGAGCAGACCGTGGAAGAAGGGGTCGAGGAGACACGGAAGCACATCGAGCCGGGATGTCTGGAAGTCGTCTACCATCTCTTTTCTATTTCAAAGAAACACGGGCCGGTGGTGCTGCGGATGCGGACCGAGAACCGGAGCGACAAAGTTGAGTTGCCTTCGTTCACGCCCGTCTGGCGGTCGGCCGAATTCCAGGAGCGCGAGGTTTTTGATCTCTTCGGAGTGGTGTTCAAGGGGCATCCAGACCTGCGCCGGATTCTGATGTGGGACGAGTTCAAAGACCACCCGATGCGGCGCGACTATTTAGAACCGGACGACTTTGAGTACGAGCCAACGGCACACGACGCAGTGCTCGCAAAGGCAGAGGCTCATCGCGCTGCGAACGTGAGCCCATCTCCCGGCCAGGAAGAGGGCGGACAATGAACTATCCTGCGACTGATTCTGCAATCAAGAGCGATAAACCCGAGGGATGGAATCGCCCGCCGCTGATTGAACCGGACGGTGAAGGCGAGTTGCTCGAACTTGCCATGGGTCCGCATCATCCCTCGACGCACGGCGTGTTTCGCATGGACCTGGCGCTGGACGGCGAGCGTGTCATCCGGTTGAAGCCGGTGTTCGGCTACTTGCACCGCAATCACGAGAAACTGGGCGAAGGGCACAGCTACCTGGCATCCATGCCCTATACGGACAGACTGGACTACATCTGTTCGCTGACCAACAACTGGGCCTATGCGCTGGCCGTGGAGAAGCTGGTTGGGCAGACAGTTCCTGAGCGCGCCGAATATCTGCGCGTGATTACGGCGGAATTGACACGGGTGCAGAATCACGCTTCATCGATCGGCTTTCTGTTGCAGGAGATGGGCGCGAGCGGCACGCCACTGATGTACGCCTTCCGCGAGCGGGAGAAAATCCTCGACCTGTTTGAGGCCCTGACCGGCTCGCGGATGATGTGCAACTACATGCGATTCGGCGGCTGCCGCGTGGACGCATCCGACGAATGGTTGAATGCGACCCGTAATGTAGTAGCGGCGCTGCCGGCGTTTGTCGACGAGTTCGAGAATTTTCTGCGCAGTAACGAAATCGTGATGGCGCGGACGCAGGGAATGGGAATTCTGCGGCCGGAACTGGCGGTGAATGCCGGGATCACGGGGCCGATGCTGCGTGCCTCAGGCGTGAACTACGATATCCGCAAAGTGGATCATTACGGAATCTACGACCGCTTCAAGTTTCGCGTGCCGCTGGGCGATCACTGGGACATATACGACCGCTACATGATTCGCATGTTGGAGATTCGCGAGTCGATTGGGATTCTGGAGCAGGCGCTAAAAGAGATTCCGGGTGGTCCGGTGATGGACCCCAAGGCCAAGATTCGCGGGTTCAGGCCCAAGCCGGGCGAGGCCTACGGACGAATCGAAGCACCGAAGGGTGAACTGGGCTTTTATCTGATCAGCGATGGAGGGCCGAATCCTTACCGCTATCGGGTGCGGCCGCCGAGCCTGATCAACCTCACCGTGCTTGAGGATATGTGCCTGGGCCATAACGTGGCGGATGTGGTGCTGATTTTTGGAAGCGTGGATATTGTTCTGGGAGAAGTGGACCGGTAGAGCTGAGCGCGCAGAGACCAGGGACCCGACAAGGATCACGGAAACCGGAAGGAGGTCGAACGATGGTGAAGCAGCTGACAGGAAAGATTCTGGCTATGGGATTGATGATGGGCGCGGCAGTATCAGCGCACGCAGCGGCGACGTACAGCTTGACGTGCGAAACTTCGCGTGGACAGTCATTCACCCTTGCGCTGACGAGTTTCAGTTTTCATGTAGGCGCAGCGCCATCTCCGGAAACGGGGTCAGGCTCGGGCAAGCGCGAGAGTTCTGAATTGTTGATCCGATTCCCGGTGAGCAAGGAGTACGACGTGCTGCTGGGCGCTGCTGAAGAAAATGAAGTTCTGAGAAGCTGCAGGCTCACGGTGGGGACGGGCACGTTTACTGCTACAGACAACTGGAACGGCGCCATGGCCTCCAATCCAAAGGTCAAAGGGAACAAGGCAAACAAAATTTCGAACAATGAAGGATCGAAGAGTGGTCCAACCAGCGGGGAGATGGAGTGGACGTTCAACAACGGAACAATTTCGGGGTTAACCGCGATTGGCACGGATGGAAGCGGAGCTGCGGGCACGCCGGCGGGTGCGCCCGAAACTTTGGTGCAGGCGACCATCGTGGCCCAGAATTTTACGTTTGTGATGAAGTAGCGTTGGCCACCAGGGACACTGGTTGAATGTTGCAAGGAGAGAGCATTGCTGGGTGAGGGAATACTGCGGGGGCTGGCGGAGACGGCGAAGAATTTTGCCGGGAGCTATGTCTCGAAGGAGCGGCTGACGACGGTCCAGTATCCGGAGGAGCGCGCTCCTGCAATCGAGGCGGCGCGTGTCTTTCCTTTCCTTGTGTATGACGGCGCGGACTGGGAGGCGGGTCTGCGCTGCGTGGCCTGCCAGATCTGCGAAAAAGAGTGTCCGCCGAAGTGTATCTATATCGAGAAGAGCAAGGACAAGAAACCGGATTACGTTGGCAAGCTGCAGATTTATCCGGCAAAATTCGATATTGATGTTTCGGTCTGCATGAGCTGCCAGATCTGCGTTGAAGTGTGCCCGTTTGAAGCCATCAAGATGGATACGGAGTTTGAGCTGAGCACCGATGACCGCTTCGGCGGGCTCTTGCAGGATCGCAAGGAGTTGGCGAAGTCGAACGAGTACTATCACCGGATCCATCCCACTGAGGCGGCCGAAGTGGATGCGCGGCTGGCTGAGGAAAAGGTCAAAGCTGAAGCAAAGGCCAAGGCCGCCGCCGATGCGGCTGCAGCCAAAGCTGCGGCGGCTGTTGCGCAACCGGCTGGACCTGTGGCACCGATTGCCGCGCCTCCAGCGACTAAGCCAGATGGTGGGGGAGAGTAAGCGATGTGGACGACGCTTGACCAGATCTTTGTGCTCTTCAAAAACTGGCTGGTTGGGTTCTTGCCCGCGGGGTGGCAAGGAGCCGCAGGCGTATTGCTATGCGTGGTGACAATCATTGCCGTATATCCGGCGTTGTTTGCGCTCGCCGTACTGATGGAGCGCAAGGGCCTTGGACGAATGCAAAATCGCTACGGTCCGAACCGCGTGGGGCCGTTTGGGATTCTGCAGCCGGTGGCGGACGGCATCAAATCGCTGACCAAGGAAGACATCGTCCCGCTAAATGCCGATGCGCTGGTGCATTTCATGGCGCCGCTGGTGCTTGTGGTGGCGGTATTCATGGGCTTTGCGGTGCTGCCCATGGGGCGCAACATGGTGCTGGTGGATATGGATGCCAGCCTGCTGTTCTTTTTCGCGATGGGCGCGTCGACCGAGCTGTCGGTGTTCATGGCGGGCTGGTCGAGCCGCAACAAATATTCGTTGCTGGGCGCGATGCGCGCAGTGGCGCAGATGATCAGCTACGAGGTGCCGCTGCTGCTATCGAGCGTGGTGGTCGTGATGATGACCGGATCGCTCTCGCTGGTGAGGATTGTGGATGCGCAGAACCATTACACCTGGGGGCTGCCGCACTGGTACATCTTTACGCCGTGGGGTTTTGCAGGTTTTGTGATGTTCGCGATTGCGGCAACGGCGGAGACGAATCGCTCGCCGTTTGATTTGCCTGAAGGCGAGTCGGAGTTGGTGGCGGGCTATTTCACTGAATATTCGGGTTTCAAATTTGCGCTTGTTCTTTCTGGGCGAATACGTGGGGATGTTTGCGATCTCAGGACTGGGCACCACGTTGTTTCTGGGCGGATGGTCGGCGCCGTTCTCATTTTTGACCTGGGTGCCGTCGTGGATATGGTTCTTTGCAAAGGTTGAGCTTTCGATCTGCGTATTTATCTGGGTGCGTGGAACGCTGCCGAGGCTGAGGCAGGATCAGCTGATGAATTTTGCGTGGAAGTTTGTGCTGCCTATGACGCTGTTGAATTTGATGGTGGCGGCGCTTTGGCGGTTTATGGGTGAGGGCTTGCTGCGTTGGGTGGTGTGTTCGGCGATTGTGTTGGTCGTGTATGCAGTGATGGGCCGCGTGGGGATGCGCCGGGAACATTTTGGTCCGAGGAGTTACCGGTATGCGGAGTGAGTGCTGCATGAGCGCCGCGGAGAGGAAAGTAGGCTGATGGGTTTCGCCTTTTGTATCATATCGGCGCTGACGGTGGCGGGCGGGCTGGCGGCGGTGCTGCTGAAGAACCTGGTGCATTGCGCGCTGGCGCTGACGGTGGCGTTTGCGGGGCTGGCGCTTCTGTTCCTGGAACTCGACGCGCAGTTTGCAGGGTTCGCGCAGATTCTGGTTTACATCGGCGCGGTGGCGATTCTGGTGGTGTTTGCGATTTTGCTGACGCATGGGCCGGAAGGGCCAAAGGAAGGTGGTGTGTTCAGCCGGACATGGCTGGCGGGGCTGGTTGTGGCAGCGGCAGTGTTTGCGGTGCTGGCCTGGGCGGTGCTGCAGGCTGGCCGGGGCTTCCGCATGAGAGCGCGGCGCCCACAGTGACCGTGATGCAGATTGGCAAGGCGCTGATGGGGCGCTATGTCTTGCCGCTGGAGATTGTGGCGCTGCTGCTGACGGCGGCGCTGATTGGCGCGGTGATTGTGGCCATGCACGAGAAAGAGGGGGCCGAAGTGATGGCGAATCCGTTGACGGGATATTTGCTGGTGGCCGCGCTGTGTTTGCCATCGGGCTGGCGGGAGCGCTGACGCGGCGCAACGCGATCCTGGTGCTGATCGGCATTGAGCTGATGCTGAACGCGGCGAATCTGAATCTGATTGCGTTCTGGCGTTACGGGCCGCATCCCGAGGCGCTGACGGGGATGATGTTTGCGATTTTTTCGATTGCGGTGGCGGCGGCTGAGGCTGCGGTGGGACTGGGCTTGGTGATTTCAATTTATCGCCACGCGCAGACGACGGACCTGGACCAGATGAACAGGATGAAGGGGTGAGCCGGTGATGCGAAGCAGGAATCGTGTTCACTCCGCATTCGGATGCGAGCCCGTATCGACTCAGTGGCTGTGGCTGATTCCGGCGGTGCCGATTGTGGCGGCTGGGGTGATTGCGCTGCTGAAGCAGCCGAAGCGGAAACTGCGGCGGGGCTGGCGATTGGGTCGCTGTGCGTTCGCTGTTCTTGTCGCTGGTGGCATTCGCTTATGAAGTTGCCGGGTGGGCGCATGGCGCGTGCGATGCGCGAGACGGTGAACTTCACCTGGATCCAGGTGGGCAGCCGCGCAAGTGGAACTGGGGTGGGTGCTCGATCCGCTGGCGGCGGTGATGCTGGTGATGGTCAGCTTTGTGGGGCTGCTGATCTTTATCTACTCCGTCGGCTACATGGAGCACGATGAGAACTTCACGCGGTTCTTCTGCTTCCTGTCGTTGTTTGCGGGAGCGATGCTGGGCGTGGTGATTTCGAACAGCCTGCTGCTGCTATTCATGTGCTGGGAACTGGTGGGGCTGACTTCGTATCTGCTGATCGGGTTCTGGTATCAGAAGCCTTCGGCGGCTGCAGCGGCGAAGAAGGCATTTCTGACGACGCGCGTCGGCGATGTGTTTTTCCTGCTGGGAATTGTCTGGCTGTTTGCGCAGACGGGCACGCTGCTCTTTTACGACGACGGCGCGGGATCGATGGAGCCGCTGGCGCTGGGTGGATTGCTGGCGACACCGGCGGCGCTGGGGACTGACGGCGGCGGGCGCAATCGGGCTGCTGATTTTTGCGGGAGCGGCGGGAAAGAGCGGACAACTTCCGCTGCATGTGTGGCTGCCGGATGCGATGGAAGGACCGACGCCGGTGTCGGCGCTGATTCACGCGGCGACGATGGTGGCGGCGGGCGTTTACCTGATTGCGCGCGTGTATCCGCTGATGCAGGCGGGAGCGCTGCTCGGGCGGGACGACGACGGCGCTGACGGTAGTGACTTGGGTGGGCGCGTCGACGGCGGTGTTTGCGGCGCTGATTGCGGTGGCGCAGAACGACATCAAGCGCATTCTGGCGTACTCGACCGTTTCGCAACTCGGCTACATGATGGCCGGACTGGGAATGGGCGGCGTGGCGGTGGGCATGTTCCACCTGATTACGCATGCGTTCTTCAAGGCGCTGCTGTTCATGGGCGCGGGCTCGGTGATTCACGGCAGCCACGAGGAGCAGGACATCCGGCAGCATGGGCGGCTTGCGCGGCGCGATGCCGGTGACGTTTCTGACGTATGCGATCGGCATGCTGGCGCTGTGCGGATTTCCGCTGTTGTTCTCCGGATTCTGGAGCAAGGACGGGATTCTTGAAGCGGCGCAGCACTGGAGCGTGGCGAGAGGCCCGTTCTACATGCTGGTGTTTGGCGCGCTGCTGACGGCGTTTTATATGACGCGGCAGGTGAGTTACGTGTTTTTCGGCAAGTGGCGCGGACATGGACAGGCGCATGAAAGCCCGCGCGTGATGACGATGCCGCTGGCGATTCTGGCGTTTTTTGCGGTGGCGCTGGGAGCGATTGGGACGCCGGCGTGGCCGTGGTTCAGGGCATTTCTTGAGGGCCAGCAGGCGAAGTTTGATTTGGCGGGCTTCAACGAGCCTGGACTGCTGGCGCTGATGGGGACTTCGTCGCTGGTGGTCTTCATCGGGCTTGGCTGGGCTGGTGGATTTATGGCGAGAAGTCGCCGAGCGCGGAGGAGCCGGATGCGCTGGAGAGGGCGATGCCGCCGGTGTGGGCGGTGCTGCGCGACAAGTTCTACGTCGACGAGTTGTACGGCGCGACGGTGATTGCGTTTTATGCGTGGTGGGCGCAGGTGGCGGACTGGCTTGATCGCCGCGTGTGGGGCGGAGTGGTTGCCGGCGTGGCGTGGGGCTTTCGGCTGGTGGGCGCAGTTGAATCGGTTCTCTGGATATGCAATGTGGTGGACGGCGGCTTTGACAAGGGCTGCGAAGAAATGGCGTCGGGTGGCGGGCTGCTGGCGCGGGTGCAGACGGGCGGGTGCAGACCTATCTGCGGCTGCTGGCGCTGGCAGTGGTGGTGCTGGCCGCGATTCTGATTTGGAGCGGCCGGGGATGAACGGAATTCCTCTATTGACGTTGATGACTGTGCTGCCGCTGGTGGGTGCGGCGATTGCACTTTTTTCAGGCCGGCATGCGCGCGCGGTGGCGCATTGTTACGACGTTGGCCGGGCTTGCGCTGGCGCTGCTGGTGTGGCGAAGTTGCCGGCGGATGGATCGATTGGCCTGGTCGAGCGCACCGTGGGCGCCGTCGCTGGGCATTGAATATCACCTGGGCGTGGATGGGCTGGGCGCGCTGATGCTGGTGCTGTCGGCCATCGTGACGCTGATGTCGGTGGATGCGGCGCATCGGGTGCATCACCAGCCGGGACTCTATTTTGCGCTGGTGTTGCTGCTGGAGGCGGGGCTGTTCGGGTCGTTCACGGCGCTGAATTTCTTCCACTGGTTTTTGTTCTGGGAACTGAGCCTGATTCCGGCGTTCTTCCTGATCAAGCTGTGGGGCGGGCCGAAGCGCGGGCCGGCGGCGACGCAGTTTTTCGTCTACACGATGGCGGGAAGCGTGGCGCTGCTGCTGGCGTTTCTCGCGGTGTTTCTTTCGACCGGCATCAATGGACTTTGCGCAGCTTGACGCAGATGGCTTCAACGGGCGCGCTGGAGCAGGCGGTGACGGCGCACCTGGGATCTCGGTACTCGGGTGGCCGGTGATGATGTGGCTGGCGATTGGCGTGCTGGCGGGATTCGCGGTGAAGGTGCCGCTGATGCCGTTCCACACCTGGCTGCCCGCGGCGTATGCCGAAGCGCCTTCGCCGGTGACGATGCTGCTGACCGGCGCGATGTCGAAGATGGGCGTGTACGGCTTGCTGCGGATTGCGCTGCCGCTGTTCGGGCATCAGATTGCGCAGATGCGGACGCCGCTGCTGGTGCTGGCGGTGGTGACGGTGGTGATGGGCGCCTGGGCGGCGGCGGCGCAGAAGGATTTGAAGCGCGTGTTCGCCTACTCGTCGGTGAATCACCTGGGCTATTGCATGCTGGGGATTTTTGCGTTGGCGGTTCCGGCGGCGGGCGCGGCGGTGCAGACGAGCCAGGCGGCGGCGCTGAACGGCGTGATTCTGCAGATGTTCAATCACGGCGTGACCGCGGCGGCGCTGTTCTGGTTTATCGCGATGATCCAGGAGCGGAGCGGCGGGCATCGCGGGATCGATGACTTTGGCGGATTGCGCAAGCCTGCGCCGGTGTTGGCGGGACTGATGGGAATTGCGCTGTTTTCGTCGCTGGGGCTGCCGGGGCTGAACGGATTTGTGGGCGAGTTTCTGATTTTCCGCGGCGTGTTTCCGCTGTCGTGGGTGGCGGCAACGGTTTCAGTTCTTGGATTGCTGGTGACGGCGGCGGTGATTCTGACGGTGATTCAGAAAGTATTTACAGGTCCGGTGCCGGAGCATTGGGCTAGGCTTCCCGGATCTGCATGGCGGCGAGCGGCTGGCGATGGCTCCGGTGATCGGATTGATGTTGCTGATCGGACTGTTGCCGCAGTTGATTGTGGACACCGTGAACCCGACGGTCGTGAACCTGCTGGCGCACTGGAGATTTTAAGAACGATGTTGGCGTGGACGATCTATCTCTCGTTTGCCGGTGCGCTGGTGCAGGCGCTGCTGCCCAAGGGCAGGGCCGCGCTGTCGCGATGGCTTGCGCTGGCGGTTGCGGTGGCGGGACTGGTGCTTGCGGTGCTGGGATTTGCGGCGGGCGCGCCGAATCATTTGCGCGCATGACGATTGTGGATGTGCCGTGGGTGCCGTCGATGGGGATTCACTTACACGCTGGCGGCGGACGGCATCAGCCTGGTGCTGGTGCTGCTGACGGGACTGGCGGCGGTGGCGGGCGTGCTGTTCAGCTGGAACATCGAACTGCGCACGAATGAGTTCTTCGCGTTTTATCTGGCGCTGATTGGCGGCGTGTACGGCGTGTTTCTCAGCTTCGACCTGTTTCTGCTGTTTGTGTTTTATGAGATTGCGATCGTGCCGAAGTACTTCCTGATCTCGATCTGGGGATCGACGCGGCGCGAATACGGCGCGATGAAGCTGGCGCTCTACTCGTTTGTGGGCTCGGCGATGGTGCTGATCGGACTGCTGGCGGCGTATGCGACGTCAGGCAGCCACTCGACGGGACTTGGTTGACCTGGCGCATGCGGGGTCTGCCGGTGAGCTTTCAGATGTGGGCGTTCCCGCTGGTGTTTGTCGGGTTTGCGATTCTGGCGGGCATGTGGCCGTTTCACACCTGGGCGCCGACAGGCCACGTGGCTGCGCCGACCGCTGCGTCGATGCTGCTGGCGGGCGTGGTGATGAAGCTGGGCGCGTATGGATGCCTGCGGGTGGCGATGGCGCTGTTTCCGCACGGGATGGATCCGTGGGGATTTTCGTTCATCGGGATCGGCTCGTGGCGCGATGTGTTTGCGGTGCTGGCGGTGATCGGGATTGTGTATGGCGCGCTGGTGGCGCTGGTGCAGAGCGACTTCAAGTTTGTCATCGGCTACTCCAGCGTGAGCCACATGGGATTTGTGCTGCTGGGGCTGATGACGCTGAACCAGATTGGCATGACGGGCGCGGTGCTGCAGATGTTTTCGCACGGCATGATTGCGGGACTGCTCTTCGCGATTGTGGGGCGCATCGTGTATGAGCGCACGCATACGCGGCAGCTGGCGGAACTGGAGACGATGCATCTGTCGAAACGGCTGCCGTTTGCGGCGTGGGCGTTTGTGATTGCGGGCATGGCGTCGATGGGGCTGCCGGGCTTCTCAGGATTTGTGGCCGAGTTGCAGGTGCTGGTGGGTGCGTGGATCGCGAAGCCATGGTGGACGGTGGCGGCGGGCGTGGGGATCGTGGTGGGCGTGGCGTATACGTGGCGCGCGCTGCAGAAGGCATTCTTCAGCGATGTGCTGCCGACGCGCGCACGCGCTTGAGCAGGAGCACGAGCACAAATTTGCGGCGATCACATGGCCCGAGGTTGCGGGCGTGTCGCTGCTGGCTGCGGCGAGCCTGGTCGTCGGGCTCTATCCGAGGATTCTGCTGGATGCGATTGAGCCGGCTGTGAAGGCGCTGCTTGCGGGAGGGGATGCAATGAACTACGCAGACCTCTTCCGCGTGACGTTGCCGGAGACGGCACTGGAAATTGCGGCGCTGCTGGTGCTGGTCGTGGATCTTGGGTTTCCTGCGCAAGGCTGCGTTGCATGTGCGGGCGGCAGTGGCGGCGCATGCTGGGCGTGATTGGATGCGGCGCGGCGATTGCTGGTGATGCCGATTCAGGCGCAGGGCGGACTCGACTATCCGCGGCAGCGACGAACTGCTGCTGGCGGTGGGCGGATCGCCGCGGTGGCGCAGGTGGGAATTCTGGCGCTGACGGTGCTGACGCTGTTGCTGCTGATCGGATCGGATTTCACGCGCGCATGTGGGCGAGTTTGTTGCCGTGGTGCTGATGGCGGCGACGGGCGGATTGCTGATTGCCGCGGCGCAGGATCTGCTGGTGATCTTTATCGGGCTGGAACTGCTGAGCCTGGGTCTTTACATCCTGACGGCGTTTGCGAAGAGGTCGGGCAAGAGCGCCGAGGCGGCGATGAAGTATTACCTCTTCGGCGGCATGTCGGCGGCGTTTCTGCTGTTTGGGTTCAGCTATCTTTACGGAATTGCGGGATCGACGAATCTGCACCGAGATCATGCTGGCGACTGTACGGGTCGAATGCGGTCCATGCGGCGCCGCTGCTGTATGTGGCGCTGGTGATGATTGCGGCGGGGCTGGGCTTCAAGGTGGCGGCGGTGCCGTTTCATCTGTGGGCGCCGGATACATATGAGGGCGCGCCCGCGCCGGCCGCGGCGTTTATTGCTTCGGTGTCGAAGGTGGCGAGCTTTGCGCTGCTGATTTCGATCGGCACGGCGGCGTGGCATGTCTTCGATGGATGCGCACGGCGTGCAGTGAGATGTCGAGGCTCACGTTATCCTGAGCGCCGCAGCCGGTTTATCTCGGATTTCCGCTCGGCGTGGATCGCTGATCTTGCTGGTGCTGGCGGTGGCGTCGATGGTGCTGGGAAACCTGGCGGCGCTGGCGCAGACGAGCGTGCGCAGGTTGCTGGCTTACTCGGCGATTGCGCATGCCGGGTACATTCTGCTGGGGCTGGCGTTCTTCTCGTACTCGCCGCGGAGCGCGCAGGCGATGTCTGTACTACATCCTCACATATGGGCTGACGACGATAGGCGCGTTCGGCGCGGTGGCCGTGGTGGAGCGCGCTGCCGGGCAGCGACCGGATGGAGGCGTTTCTGGGATTGCACAAGCGCAATCCGCTGCTGGCGGCGGTGATGCTGGTGCTGTTTCTGTCGCTGGCGGGGATTCCGCCGCTGGTGGGATTCTGGGCGAAGTTCAATTTGTTTGCGGCGGTGCTGGGAGTTTATCCGGGCGGGACTGCGCTGGCGCTGGTGGCGCTGGCGGTGGCGATGAGCGCTGTGTCTCTCTACTACTATTTACAGGTGTTGAAGCGGGTGTATGTGATGCCGGCGGTGGATAGACTCCGGTCAAGGTGCATCCGGCTGACGCTTGCGGTGCTGCTGCTGATTGCGGCGATGGTGGTGGTGCTGGGCTGCTTCCCGGCACTGCTGCAGGGATGGATCGCGGGGTTCTATCCGGCGATGTAGGGTTCGTGGTCTCCGGCCCTGTGCTGTGAAGACAAAGCCACGATATGGTTGGGCGCCTCTGCCGTTTCCAAGCCAGAATAGCTCTCGCCGATTTCCGAATCATAAGTGAGCGAAATAATCTGCAAGACTTTTGGGCCCACTTGAAAATATTCAGGGGGGGTACCTCCCCGGCTGCCTTAGATTTTTCCGATGGACCGATTCCAGTTCTTCTCTACTCCTATCTATTGTGCGCTTCGGAACGAATCAATCTGCAAATTGTGAAAGAGAATTGATGCAATCGATTGAGAGGGTTCGAGGCGCAGAGCAGCGCTGGGGGATTGACGGAGGCGAATTAACTTCGCGGTCTCGCCGCCCTTGAATCGGAGAACGGTTCACGGATGGAGTACTCATTTATTGATTGACTCTTTGCGGGGCGTCTGAAGCAAAGTCCTGAGAGGTCCGTGCCTTCTCAGGTCTCAGAATCCAGACCTGGGGCACCCAATTCGATGCTGATATGCGCTTCAGCCGCGGAGGAAGTCCTTGGCTTTCTGGACGAGGACGTCGCGGCTGATGTCGGAGATGGCGTTGGTGAGCGGAATCTGCTTGGGGCAGACTTCGACGCAGTTCTGCGCGAAGCCGCACTCCTGAATGCCGCCGTCGCCGGCGAGGGCGCGCAGACGCTCTTCCTTGAAGACCTTGCCGGTGGGGTGGTTGTTGAAGAGCTTGACCTGGGCGATGGTGGCCGCGCCGACGAAGCCCGTGTCTTCGTTGAACTGCGGGCAGACTTCCATGCAGCAGGTGCAGGAGATGCAGTTGGAGAGCGGGTAGTTGGCTTCCTGCTGCTGCGGGAAGACGCGCGGGCCGGAGCCGAGATCGTAGGTGCCGTCGACGGGAACCCAGGCTTTGACGCGCATCAGGTTTTCAAAGAGCACGGAGCGGTCGACCTGCAGATCGCGGACGAGCGGGAACTTGGAGAGCGGCTCGACGCGGATGGGCTGCTCGAGATTGTCGACCAGCGCGGAGCAGGCCATGCGGGCTTTGCCGTTGATGCGCATGGCGCAGGAGCCGCAGATTTCTTCGAGGCAATTGGAGTCGTAGGTGATGGGCGTGGTGGCGCGGCCGTCGGCGGTGACGGGGTTGGCGGCGATCTCCATCATGGCGGAGATGACGTTCATGCCGGGACGCCATTCGAGCTCGAAGTTCTCCCACACGGCGGGCGCATCGGGGCTGGCCTGGCGCTTGATTTCGAGTTGCACGGTCTTGGTTGCCATGATTCCTTCAGTGGCTATCGCCCGATTCCTTCGTTTCCAATCGCTCGTCGTCACGTGCTCCAAGACGCTGCCCTTTCGACAATTACCGATCTACTTCGCTGCGTCGTAACGGCGCGGGCGCGGCTTGATGAACTGCGTGTCGACTTCTTCGTACTCGAAGCGCGGGCCTTCGAGCGTCGCCGGTGAAGCTGGCCTTGGTGGTCTTCAGAAACTTTTCGTCGTTGCGGTCGGGGAAGTCGGGCTTGTAGTGCGCGCCGCGCGACTCGTCGCGGAGCATCGCGCCCTGCACGACGACGCGCGAGAGCTCCAGCATGTTCTTCAGCTGGCGGGCGAAGGCGAAGCTGGTGTTGGCCCACTGGCTCTTGTCGCTCAGGTTGACGTTCTTGAAGCGGTCGAGCAGCTCGACGATCTTTTCGTCGGCCTGCTTGAGGCCCTTGTTGTAGCGGATGACGGTGGCGTGCTCGGTCATGGTCTCGCCGAGCTCGCGCCAGAGCTTGAAGGGATTCTCGGTGCCCTCGTTGTTCATGCAGCTTGCTGTTGATCTCGGCCTGGCGGGCGAGTTCGGCTGCGTGCGCCGCCATCGCCTTCGGCGGCGGGCAGGTTCTTGGCGTAGTTGAGCGCGTTAGGGCCGGCGCTGGAATCCGCCGAAGATGCAACTGACGAGCGAGTTGGCGCCGAGGCGATTGGCGCCGTGGTACTGGTACTCGCACTCGCCGGCGGCAAAGAGGCCGGGGATGTTGGTCATCTGGTTGAAGTCGACCCAGAGGCCGCCCATGGTGTAGTGCATGCCGGGGAAGATCTTCATGGGCACTTCGCGCGGATCGTCGCCGACGAACTTCTCGTAGATTTCGAGGATGCCGTCGAGCTTGCGATTGAGCGTGGCGCGGTCGATGTGGGTGAGGTCGAGGTAGACCATGGGCTGGCCGTCGATGCCGAGGCCGCTGCTCGTAGACCACCTTGTGAATGGCGCGCGTGGCGACGTCGCGGGGAACGAGGTTGCCGTATTTCGGATACCACTCTTCGAGGAAGTAGAAGCGCTCGGACTCGGGAATCTGCTTGATGGGGCGCTTGTCGCCCGGGGTGCGCGGCACCCAGACGCGGCCGCCTTCGCCGCGCGCCGACTCCGACATGAGGCGCAGCTTGTCTTCGCCGGGAATGGCAGGTGGGATGGACCTGGATGAACTCGCCGTTGGCGTAGTAGGCGCCCTGCTGGAAGATGGCCGACTGCGCGGAGCCGGTGCAGACGACGGAGTTGGTGCTCTTGCCGAAGATGGCGCCGATGCCGCCGGTGGCGAGGATGATGGCGTCGGCCGGGAAGGAGCGGAGCTCCATGGTGCGCAGGTTGAGCGCGGTGATGCCGCGGGCCGACGCCCTTGGAGTCGAGGACGGCGGAGAGAAACTCCCAGCCCTCGTATTTCTTGACCTTGCCGTCGGACTCGTAGCGGCGCACCTGCTCGTCGAGCGCGTAGAGCAGCTGCTGGCCGGTGGTGGCGCCGGCAAAGGCGGTGCGGTGGTAGAGCGTGCCGCCGAAGCGGCGGAAGTCGAGCAGGCCCTCGGGGGTGCGGTTGAAGGGCACGCCCATGCGGTCGAGCAGGTCGATGATGCCGGGCGCGGCCTCGCACATGGCCTTGACGGGGGTCTGGTTGGCGAGGAAGTCGCCGCCGTAGATGGTGTCGTCGAAGTGCTTGTCGGTGGTGTCGCCTTCGCCCTTGAGATTCTTGGCGGCGTTGATGCCGCCCTGCGCGCAGACCGAGTGCGAGCGCTTGACCGGGACGATGGAGAACAGGTCGACGGTGCCGCCGGCCTCGGCGATCTTGATGACCGCCGCGAGCCCGGCGAGGCCTCCGCCAACCACGATGATTCTGGGTGCTGCCATTGACGAGCTTCCTTTCAAAGAACAGCTCTAGCTTCTAGCTGCTAGCTTCCCAGCTGAAGAGACTGGAAGCCATCAGATCGAAAGCCGGCGCCAGCGGATGCGGGAGCGATCAGAGGTGGCAACGGGCACGATTCTCAGGGGCGTTTGGATATTTGGGCGCCGACGAAGGCCCAGATGCTGGCGAGGCCCATGACCGCGAGGCCGACGCCGAAGACGGCGCAGACGTAGCCGAAGCGCTTGCGCGCAGTCTCGCCGGGGGTGATGCCCCACTTGGCGGCGAAGAGCCAGATGCCGTAAGCGAAGTGCCAGCAGATGGCGATCATGGCGATGACGTAGACGGCGAGCATCCAGGGATTGGCAAGCTCGTGCTGCACTTTGGCGAAGGCGGCGCCGGGATTCTCAGGCAGGCTGATGCCCATGAAGCGCTGGCGAAGGACGTGCTGAAGGATGTAGGCGAAGGCGATGAGGCCGGTGTAGCGCTGGGCGACGTACATCCAGTTGCCGGCCCAGGGGTAGTAGACGATGTTGGACTTGCCGCGAAGCCAGATGTAGACGCCGTAGACGCCGTGATAGAGGATGGGCAGGAAGATGAAGACCCACTCCAGCACGCGGACCAGCGGCAGGCTGTTGAGGAACTTGACCTGCGCGCCGTAGGCGACGGGGCCTTTGAGCGCCTCGAAGTTCGAGAGCAGGTGCTCGAGGAGGAATGCGCCGATGGGGATGATGCCGAGCAGCGAATGCAGCTTGTGCCAGAGGAAGGAGTTTCCCTGGCCGGCGCGCAGCGGCTGGACGCCCGGCCGCAAGGTGGGCGCAGGAGGATGTTGGGCAGTTGCCATGCGATTTATTCGGCTCCTAAGAGGCTATGGATCGAGGCGGTTCGCGTACGGCGAAGAGAATGCTTTCGACTTAATCCTCTTGCATTATTCGATTCAGTGATTAAGACCGTCAAGCAGCGGATTCAGTATTTGCGACGCGGTCAATATGGGTTGAACTCTCAGAGGTTTAGCTTGGGGAGCAGGGCCGCGAAGGCGCGGCCGCGATGGCTGAGGGAGAGCTTGGCTTCGAGATCGAGTTCGGCCATGGTGCGGTCGAGCAGGGAAGGTAGAAAAGGGGATCGTAGCCAAAGCCGCCGGTGCCGCGGGGCGCTTCGAGGATCAGGCCTTCGACGGCGCCCTCGGCGGTTTGGAGCGGGTGGCCGTCGCGGGCGGCGACCAGAACGCAGCGGTAGCGGGCGGTGCGCTGCGGAGCGGGAATGCCGGCGAGGCGCTGAAGAAGCAGCATGTTGTTCCAGACGTCGGTGTTGTCGTTGGCGTCGGGCGAATCGATGAGGCCGGCATCGGCGGCGAAGCGTGCGGAGCGGACGCCGGGAGCGCCGTCGAGGGCGTCCACTTCAAGGCCGGAGTCGTCGGCGAGGACCAGCTCCCCGGGCGCGAAGCGGGAGTAGTGGACGGCCTTGATGGTGGCGTTGGCGGCGAAGGTGGCGCCGTCTTCTTCGGGAGCGGGAATGCCGGCGAGGCCGGGCAGGGGATCGATGGCCAGCGAATGGGTTTCAGCGGCGGTGCGAAAGTCGCGCAGCTTGCCCTGGCTGGTGGTGGCGGCAAAGAGGCGAGGAGCCATGGGGAGAGTGTAAAGGCCGGGAGTGGAGTTGGTTGCGACGCATTCTGAAAGCGATGGCGAGAGCTGGGCAAAATGCTTTTGACAAGCGGGGATCCGATTGCATAAGGTTCTCTGCTGAAACTATTTCATTTGAGAAAGATGACTCTGATCAGCCCGAAGTGATTGCTTGAAGTGCGGTATCGGCTTTCGGCTGCGATGGAGAGCGGCGGGGTCGTCCATCGCCATGGCCTCTATGTTGTATCAATTGGAACGAGCGGGAGACGAAATGATGGGGCGGAATGTGCGCAGAGCTATGTGTGGACTTTTTTTGCTGGCGGTGCTGTGTGGTGCGGAGAGCGTGCCTGGGCGACGACTGGCCCGGTGGAATTGCAGGTGGACAACCTGAGGACGCCGCTGGGGATTGACGATGCCGCACCGAGCTTTTCGTGGCAGTTGGATGATCCGGCGCGCGGCGCGCGGCAGACGGCGTATGAGGTGCAGGTGGCTTCAAGTCGCGGAACTGCTGCGGCAGGACAAAGCGGATGTGTGGGACAGCGGACGAGTGGAGAGTGCGCAGTCGCTCAACGTGGCGTATGCGGGGCCGGCGGTTGCATCGAGTACGCGCTACTTCTGGCGGGTGAAGGTGTGGGGCGCGTCAGGCGCAGGCGTATCCGGCGAGTGAGGTCAGCTGGTGGGAGACGGGGCTGCTGAACGAGGGCGGTTGGCGCGCGAGATGGATCGGCTATGAGACGGCGGAAGAGGCTGCGGTGCGCAACGCGCCGGCCAAGTGGATTGCGAGCCGGTGATGCAAAGGCTCTGGCAGAGGAAAAGGGTAAGGAGCAGCATTTTGCGTTCCGCGCGACGGTGACGCTGGACAAGCCGGTGCGGCAGGCTGCGCTTTTTGCGACCGGTCAGGATACGGTTGCGGCCTGGGTGAATGGCGCGCAGGTGCTTGAGGCGCAGCCGCTTCCGCCTTACGGACAGATGCCGTGGAAGAAATTTGTGCGCGCGGATGTGACGGGGCAAGATTGCGACCGGCGCGAACACGATCGCGATTGAGACGGTGCACTACGTGGCCGATCCGAATGGGATGGCAACGGAGGATGCGCCGCCAATGATTGCAACGCTGGTGGTGGAGTACGCGGACGGGACGAAGGCGGCGTTTGCGAGCGATGCGACGTGGAAGACAGCGGTTCATGCCGGCGGAGGGATGGCAGCAGAAGGGATTTGACGATGCTGGATGGAAGACCGCGGTGGAGTGGACGCCCGGGCCGAATGAGCAGCCACTGGGGCATCCCTGGATTCCCGACTCGGTGAAGGTGCTGGGTAGCTCGTTCGTGACCAAAGAGCCGGCCGTAAAAAATGGACTGGCAGTTGGGTCGATCAAGTCGGCGCGGTTGTATGCGACGGCGCTGGGAGCCTACGAGATGTTTCTGAACGGCATCGCGTGGGTGACCAGGTGCTTGCACCGGGATGGACGGATTATCGCGAGCGCGTGATGTATCAGACCTACGACGTGACGGCGCTCGTGAATCACGGATGGAATGCGATCTGGGCGCAGTTGGCGCCGGGGTGGTATGAGGATTCGCTGGAGTGGTTTCAACAGCCGAACAATTATGGCGACACGCCGCCGGCGCTGCGGGCGCAGTTGCGCATTGAATACATCGACGGCAGCGTGCAGTGGGTGAACACGGACACAAATTGGCTGGCGAATACCTCGTACATACTTCACTCCGAAATCTACGACGGAGAGAGTCAGGATCTAGAGCACAGGCAGCCTTTGTGGGGCGAGGAGAATTTTTATGAGCGCTCGTGGCACAAGGCGATTGCGATTGAGCCGCAGCCGGTGCGCATCGAGGCGCAGGATTTTCAGCCGATTCGCGTGGAGCAGACACTCACGGCAAAATCGATGACGGAGCCGAAGCCGGGGGTCTACGTCTACGACTTCGGGCAGAACTTTGCAGGAGTGGAACTGCTGAAAGCGGATGGGCCGGCGGGGACCAAGGTGCGGGTGCGGTTCGCTGAGATCGTGAATGCGGACGGGACGGTCTACACCGAGAATCTGCGCACGGCAAAGGCGACGGACACGTTCATATTGAGCGGGAAGGGCCAATTCGGCGCGGGTTCCGACGAGCTCACGCCGCAGTTTACGTACCATGGATTTCGCTATATGGAGGTGACTGGACTTGCGAAGCCGCTGCCCACGGATGCGGTGACGGCGCTGGTGTTTCACACGGATGCGCCGCTTGCTGCAAAGACTGAAACCGGCAATCCGATGATCAACCAGTTGCTCAGCAATATTTTGTGGGGGCAGCGATCGAATTTCATGAGCGTGCCGACGGATTGCCCGCAGCGCGACGAGCGGCTGGGGTGGATGGCCGATGCGGAGGTGTTCTGGCGTACGGCGAGCTACAACATGGATCTGGCAGCCTTCTCGCGAAAGTTCGGCCGGGACATGCGAGGGACGCAGGTGGGGTCGCCCTACTACGGAATCTATTCGCCGGGAACGGTGCAGCCTAACATGGGTTCCGGAGCGGGATGGAGCGACGCGGGGGTGATTATTCCGTGGACGTCGTGGCTGCAGACGGGCGACACGCGGGTGATCGAGCAGAACTGGGCGGCGATGGAGAAGTATCTGGATGCCATTGAGGCTGCACAATCCCGATGGCTTGTGGGTGAATGAGTAAGGGATAGCGTTCGGAGACTGGCTTTCGCCCGAAGGGAAGACCGACCAGGCGCTGATTGCGACAGCGTATTGGGCATATGACGTGACGCTGATGCGCGAGATGGCGCACGCTACCGGCCGCGCGAGCGATGAACAGAAATATGCGGAGCTGTTTGAAAAGATTCGCGCGGCGTTTGACAAAGCAGTTTGTGCACGGCGGATGGGTTTGTCGCGGGCGCGGATAACACGGCTTCGCCGTTTGGGCGGATCAACAATCCCGATGCGAAGAGCAACGGCGGCGATACGCAGACCGGATATGTGCTGGCGCTGCACATGAATCTTGTGCCGGAGAATCTGCGCGCGGCGGCGGCGCAAAAGCTGGTGGACAAGATTGAAGCCAATCATGGGCTGCTGGGGACGGGCTTTCTGGGCACTCCGTATCTGCTGGAGGAGTTGACGAAGACGGGGCATGCGGACCTGGCTTACAAGCTGCTGCTGAATACGGCGTATCCCTCGTGGGGTTACCTGGTGGAGCATGGCGCGACGACGACGTGGGAGCGATGGAACGGCGACCAGATGAAGGGCGACCCGAGCATGAACTCGTATAACCACTATGCGTATGGCGCGGTGGCGGACTGGATCTATCGCTATGCTGCGGGCGTGGATGCGACGCCGCTGGACGCGGGCTTTCACACGGTGGTGCTGCATCCGGTATTCGATGCGCGGCTGGGCAGCGTGGAGTTCAGCTTATCCATCGGCGTACGGGGTGATCAAGTCGAGCTGGACGGTAAAGGGCAACGACGGCGGAGTGGCACGTGACGATTCCGGCGAATGCAATGGGGTGGCTTGAACTGAGCGCGGATGAGGCGGCGAATTACAAGCTGGAGGGCGCGCCGTTGGCGGAGAGCAAACTGGCGAAGGCCGACGTGGGGCATGGATTTGAATTGCAGGCGGGAAGTTATCGCTTCTCGGTGCGACTTAAGTAGATTTCGGGCAGATTTCAGGTGAGATTGTGTTTGAATATGGCGGATTGCGCGCGGGCCGAGCGCGGATTGTGTGCGCGGGCGCTGGGGATGAGGAGAAGGAAGCATGTCGATTGTCGCGGGGATCGGATGGCATGTGATTGGGGCGGCGATGGCTGCGTCCTTTTATGCGCCGATTGAGAAGGTGAAGAAGTGGTCGTGGGAGACGACCTGGGCAGTGGCCGGCGTCTTCTCGTGGATTCTGCTGCCGATCGGCGTAAGCCTCATTCTGCTGCCGGATTTTCGCGCGTTTTATGCGTCGATGGGGCCGCATCTGCTGTTGAAGGTGGCGCTGTTCGGCGCGATGTGGGGCGTGGGCAACGTGAGTTACGGCCTGACGATGCGGCATCTGGGCATGTCGCTGGGAATTGGCGTGGCCATCGGCGTGACGTTGATTGTGGGCACGCTGGTGCCGCCGCTGATGCACGGGCAGGCGGCAATGCTGTTTGACAACGCGGGGCGGGCTGCTGACGATGGCGGGCGTCCTGGTGGCGCTGATCGGCGTGGCGGTCGTTTCGTATGCGGGGCATCAGAAAGAGGTGCAGCTGCAGGGCGAGATCAGGGAATTCAATTTGACGCTGGGGCTGTTGCTGGCGGTGATGTGCGGGATTTTCTCTTCGGGGATGTCGTTCGCGATTGACGCGGCAAAACCGATGGAGACTGCGGCGCTGCACCTTGGGCGTGAATCCGCTGTATGCGGCGCTGCCGAGTTACGTGATCATCATGGGCGGCGGGGCGGTGGTGAACATGAGTTATTGCTTTATCCGGCTGGCGGCGCTCAAAAGGATCTCGCTTCGCGAAGATCTGGGCCAGGCGAGGGGAACTCTGGTGAAGAATGGGTGCCTGGCCGCGACGGGCGGAATCATGTGGTATCTGCAGTTCTTCTTTTATGCATGGGGCGCGGCGAATATTCCGCAGCACCTGTCGTTTGTGAACTGGATGCTGCATATGAGTATCTATGTGTTGTGCGGTGGGCTGGTGGGGCTGGCGCTTGGGCGAGTGGGAAGGAGTGGGCAGGCAGGCCGGTGCGGATGCTGTGGGCGGGGATGCTTGTGATTATTGCGGCGGCGAACCTGGTGGGGTTGGGACTGGCTTCATAGGATTTTTACGCGGGAAGCGGCAACTCGGAGTCCAGGCCTGCGGCAATCAAGTCCTGGCGCATGCGATCAATGGTGGAGAATTCGATGACTTTCATGCCGAGGTCGCGTGCTGCTTCGACGTTGATTCGCTTGTCGTCGATGAAGAGAGTTTCATCGGGACGCGTGCCGAGCTGCTGCAGGGTGTGGAGATAGATGGCCGGGTCGGGCTTGGCCATGCGTAGCTGATAACTCCAGACCAGCACATCAAAGCGGCCGAGCCAGTCGAACTCACGCTGCATGTTTTCAAGAACGGAGTCGCCCATGTTGGAGAGGATGGCGGTGAGAATGCCGCGCTGCTTGAGCTGCAATTGCCAGGCGAGCATGGCGGGATTCTGGGTGGTCCACATGCGGGCATCGAGGCGATTGAGATCTGCGACTATGGCAGGGTCGAGATGGAGGCCGGATTCGCGATCGAATTTTTGCCAGAAGGCCATGCCGGTGAGCTTGCCCTCGTCGTAGGCGTGCCGGTCGGCCCAGTAGAGAGCTTCAAAACGGTCGGCAGGCAAGCCGGTGATGCGGATCATGGCATCGTGCGCTTCGGCATCTGGCTTGCCAGTCAGTACCATTCCGTAGTCAAAGATCACCGCGCGCAAAGTCAATGTGCTCTCCTGTGGACGCCGTTGTATGGTGAGTGGTGCGCCTTTCTTATTGTGCACGAACGGCATGGGCGGTTTTGCGACGCGGGCGTTGAGCGGACGGAGACAATGCGGTTTTCGCGGAGAACGCAATGGAATACGGAGGAGAGCGAGCTGGCGCGGGCTCACCGGCTGCGCACGCAGGCCGGGCTGCCAATTGCGGACCTGACGGCTTCGAATCCCACGCGCTGCGGGTTTGACTACGGCAGCGAGTTGCTGGCGGCGCTCGCCGATGCCAGGGCGATTGACTACGATCCACAGCCACGAGGGATGCTGCGTGCGCGGGAGGCGGTTTGCGCCTACTATGCCGCGCACGGCGTCGAGGTCGCGCCGGAACAGGTGGTGCTGACGACCAGCACGAGCGAGGCGTACAGCTTTCTGTTGCGGCTGTTGTGCGATCCGGGGGATGAGATTCTGGTTCCGCAGCCGGGTTATCCGCTATTCGATTTTCTGGCAGGCCTGGATCATGTGCGGCTGAAGGCTGCGCCGCTGGTTTACGACTACGGCTGGCAGATGGATCCGGAGGGGTTTCGCAGCGCGATTACGCCTGAGACGCGAGCCATTGTGCTGGTGCATCCGAACAACCCAACGGGGCACTTTACCAAGGCATGGGAAGCGAAGGAACTGGCACGGCTGTGCAGGGAGCATGAGCTTTCACTCATCGTGGATGAGGTTTTTCTGGACTACAGATTCGCCGCAGAGATGGCCGGTGCGCAGGCCAGCTTTGCAGCGGGCCTCGAAGATGTGCCGGTGTTTGTCGTAAGCGGGCTGAGCAAGATTGCCGGGCTGCCGCAGATGAAGGCTGCGTGGATCGTGGCCACAGGGCCAAAGCGGCTGGAGTCATTGGAGAGGTTGGAAGTGATTGCGGATACGTTCCTCTCAATGAACGCGCCGGTGCAATGGGCGCTGCCTGCGTGGCTTGAGGGACGGAGTGAGATTCAAAGGCAGATACGGGAGCGGGTGGCGAGGAATCTGGCTGAATTGGATCGGGAGCTGGCCGGGCTTGAGACACTTCAACGGCTTGAAGTGGAGGGTGGCTGGTACGCGGTTTTGCGGATTCCGGCGGTGCAGCCGGACGAGCAGACGGTGTTGGAGTTGCTGGAGCGGGGAGTGTGGGTGCATCCGGGGTACTTCTTTGGGATGGGAGAGTCGGGTTGGCTGGTGGTGAGTCTCCTGGGCGCAGAGGAGGATTTCAGAAAAGGAATCGCGAAGATTTCGGAGTATTTTGACGAGCGTCGGATAGGAGAGGCCTCCAGTTGAGCGAACGGAGCTGCCCATGGAGCCATTCCGTGGAAAATGATCGATTCATGCACTGGATGAGACGGAGGATGCCCGGCCGGTTTGACTGACCTGTCTCCTCGATTTTGATTTTCTTGTGGAGAAATGAAATGGCGTCAGGCGCCGCATATTTTTGGGGTGAAAGTGCCGGGCTTTAAGGTAACGAGATAGCTCCTTTTGATGCACGGAATCAGCACCGGAGTAACTAGCGATATTGTCTTTTTAGGAACGCATCAAGGTGGTAACAGGATTGGGTTTTGACCTCAACCTTAACTTTATGTAACCCATATAACAATATGAAAATAAATAATTTACTCCTGTATTACTTCGGGTTCATTACGGAATCAGGAATGGGTTGTTGCCTCGCTCATGGCCGATGGTTGTGAAGGGGCCATGGCCGGGAAGTACCCTGGTTTCGTCGGGCAGGGCGAGCAGGCGGGCACGGATTGAGTCGATGATCTGGTCGAAGTTTCCGCCGGGAAGATCGGTGCGGCCAATGCTTCCGGCAAAAAGCGTATCGCCGGCGATCACCATCTTAAGCGGAGCGAACAGGAGACAGACGGAACCCTGGGTGTGGCCGGGAGTGTGCAGGATCTGGGCAGGGTATGCCGCAAGGCCAACCACCTGGCCATCGGTCAGGTTTTCGTCGGGTGGCGCGGTTTCGGGGGTGGGACCACCGCCGATGAATGCAGTCTGTTCATCCATCATTGCGAGCAGGGGTAGGTCATTTTCATTCAGCAGGATGGGTGCCCCGGTGAGGCGCTTGAGGCGAAGCGCGCCGCCGACGTGGTCAATGTGGGCATGGGTGATGATGATCTGCTTGACCTTGAGGCCCAATGCGTTCAGACGGCGATGGATGCGCGTGATCTCGTCGCCGGGATCAATGACGATGGCCTCTCCGGTTGCTTCGTCGCCCAGCAGGGTGCAATTGCATTGCAAGGGGCCGACGGGAAAGGTTTCGAGGATCATGTGTTCATTCTAAGGCGGATTGCCGCGCGAGGTGGAATGGAAAAGGCAGACCGCGCCGGGTCTGCCTTGGGTGAAAAATGAAATCTGAAGAGCTTTCAGCCTTTTCTATTTGCCCGATTTTGCCGGCGCCGAGAGTGGCTTGGCGTCGTCGAGCACGGAGTGATTGTGATTGGTGTTGCGCACGTAGAGGATGGTGAGCGACAGAGAAGTGCACATGAAGATGATGGCCGACCAGGTGGTCAACCGGGTGAGCACGTTGGCTGCGGCGCGGGGGCCAAAGGCGGTCTGCGAGCCCTGGCCTCCGAAGGCGCCGGCGAGGTCGGCAGAGCGACCCTGCTGCAGGAGAACCACTCCAATGAGAAACAGGCTGACAATGACGTGCAAAACGATGACGGCGTAGAAGAGAATCTGCATGGGTAAAGCTGCTTTCCGAGTCAGTCCGGTTGGCCCGGACATAAGAATCTTTGGTGCGGAGGAGGGGACTTGAACCCCTATGCCTTGCGGCGCTAGCACCTCAAGCTAGTGCGTCTGCCAATTTCGCCACCTCCGCGCGAGGTGAACCCTACAAGTATATCAAAGGCGGGAGTTGAGCGGAACGGGCGCGGGGAAAGCGCCAAATGCCCGGAATTATTGGCTGGGATGCGGTAGGAAGCCGAAAGCTGCTTCTTCGGATGGCCTTGAGTTTATTGATTGGGCTGGGCTGCGGAGCGCTTGGTTGCTGCCGGTGCTCCGGCACTCATCCGTGTGCGCAGGCGCTTCTCCGCGTCGGCGCTCCAATATTTGCAGTCTAGGCGGATGAAGACTGAAGTGTAAGGGATGGCCATGTTGGTCTTGAGCACCAAAATGCTGAAGTGCCTGCTGGCGTCTTCGATGTTGGCGATGATTTGGTCGTGAGGCAAGGACTCGATTGGGTAGGCGCGCAGCAAGTCGGCAATTTCTGTGCGGTACGCGCCCACGCCGGGCGCGTCTGTTTCGGGGACGAAGGGCAGTTCTGCATCCATCATCACGTCGGGCCGCACGTGAATCGATCTGTCGATGGTGGAGAGGACGTGTCGAACGACTTCCAATTGCGAAGCGCCGGTGTCGATGGTCTCGATTCCCGGAGACGACTGAAGAGGATAAGCCGAGTCGACCACCAGGATCCAGTTGCGATGGCCGAGGAGGGGCATGGCTTCAGCCACCTTCTCTCTCCATGAAGGCGCGGTGGGCCGGGCATCCTGAGCAGCAAGGATGGATGTGAATCCCGAAAGGCAGATCAGCAAAAGAGCAAGCTTGCGCATGGGAGAAGTCCTATCTGGGTTGCCTTCAAGTTGACGCTTGCATCCGCGCCAACGCTCGACAACGATTGAACTCTACACCATCCGGCGTATTGGCGGAGCCGGGGGTGGGCGCAGGTTTGCTCCCGGAAAATGTGATGAGGCTAGCCGCCAAGCCGTTCCATCCAGATGGCGAGAGATCGCTGGTCCGCCGTTCCGGCGGCGTGGGCGGCGTAGACGTTGCGGCGGTCAACTTCCGGGCGGTTCTGGCTCAGCTTGAACTTGCCTTCGATGCGGGCAATGGGGATGCGGAAGCCAACGATGCCGGCGAGCATGGTGCGGCGAAATCCATCGGGCAGGTCGCGCCAGTGTTCGGCATAGGCTGGCTCGTGCAGTTCGATGAGACCTTTAAGCAAGGCGTCTTTGCCGGCATCGTCTTCGATCAGTTCCAGCGTGCCGTAGGCGTGAACGGCGATGTAGTTCCAGGTGGGCACGGAGAGTGGCTCGGCGTAAAGCGCAGGCGAGACGTAGCTGTGCGGGCCGGAGAAGACGACGAGGGTTTCGCGGCCGGCGAGCGATTGCCAGTGAGGATTGGCGCGGGCGAAGTGGCCTTCGATGACGCCATGTTCGCCTTCGTCTTTCACCACCAGCGGGAGATGGGTGGCGACCGGGGCTGCCGAGGGATCCGGAGGCGGATTGCGAGCCGACGAGGAGAGCGAATGAGTTGGCCCGCATGGCTTCGATGAGGATGTCGCGATCGGCGATTCGGTTGAATTTCGGCGTGTACATTGAAGGCCTCTACTGGATGCGCTCGAAGCGGAAGTCGGCTTCGCGGAGGGCGTGGCTGATGGCGGTGATGTGCGTCGCGCCGCGAGTTTCCAGCGTAACATCGATGACCGTTTCGCCCAGGCTGACGCCGTAGTAGGCGCGGTTGTGAAGGGTTTCGACGATGTTGGCGCGTTCGCGGGCCAGGATCTGGGTGAGATTGAAGAGGGCGCCGGGGCGGTCCTGCAGATAAACGCGGACGCGGAGAAGACGGCCGTCTTTGACCAGGCCGCGCTCAATGATTTTGGCCAGCAGGGTAACGTCGATGTTGCCGCCGCAGACCAGCACGACGGTGCGGCGATGGCGGAGGTTGGTCTTGGCCTGAACAACAGCGGCGAGCGCGGCGGCGCCGGCTCCCTCGGCAAGGGTCTTCTCCTGCTCGAGAAGCATGAGGATGGCGCTGGCGATTTCTTCGTCGTCGACGGTGACGATTTCATCTACGTAGCGGGAGACAAGCGGGAGCGTCAGGTCGCCGGCACGGCGAACGGCGATGCCGTCGGCGATGGTGGCTTCAGCGGCGATGGTGACGGGGGAGCCGGCTTCGCGGGCGCGCAGCATGGAGGGCAGCTTTTCCGGCTCGACGCCAATGACGCGGATTTTGGGGTTGGTCTCTTTGAGGGCGCAGGCGATGCCGCCGATGAGGCCGCCGCCGCCGATGGGCACGACGACGGCTTCAATGTCGGGGACCTGCTCGAGCAGTTCGAGGCCAATGGTGCCCTGGCCGGAGATGACTTCAGCGTCGTCGAAGGGATGGATGAAGGTGCGGCCTTCTTAGACGCGGCGGCGCAGAGCTTCGTCGCAGGCCTCGTCATAGCTTTCGCCGTGCAGGATAACTTCAGCGCCGTAGCCGCGGGTGGCAGCGACTTTGACCTGCGGGGTTGCAAGCGGCATGACGATCTGGGCGCGAATGCCACGGGCGGCTGCATGAAAGGCGACACCCTGCGCATGATTGCCCGCGCTGGCAGCGATGACGCCGCGCTTGCGCTCCGTTTCGCTGAGGGTGAGCAGCTTGTTGAGCGCGCCGCGCTCTTTGAAAGAGCCGGTGCGCTGAAGGTTTTCAAGCTTCAGGTGCAAGGGCAGGCCGGTCAGTTCGGAGAGGTGGTGGGAGAGATGGCAGGGCGACATGTGAATGGCATCGCCGATGCGCGCGCGCGCGACCTGAATGCTGGAAAGGGTGACGGGTTCCACGAGATTCACCTCGACAAGAAGTTGATGCAGGAATGCGAAAGCCACCAGCCGCGTTCGCGGGTGGTGGCCTGGATGCTGCTCGACTGCTAAATGCGTTTGATCAGGCTCTAATTTCCCGCGTATTCGTTGTTCGGCTCTAATTCGAATAGCGGGAATGGGGACGGTACAACACAGGACGGCGAAGAGGCTCGCGTTGGGGGTGCGAATTGCTCATGACGTTGAATGAAGTAGACCAGAGGGGCGCAGCGAGCGTCAAGGAATGACGAAGCGATCCGAATCTGCTGAATCCGCTGAGTCGGTCGAATCGCCGTCGAATGCGGCTTCCACCGGGCGTTCTTTCTCAATGGCGATGGGACGGAGATGGTATTGGAAGTAGAGGATAGAAAAGAGAAAGGTCAGAAACCAATTAAGCCGGAGGCCGATAGGTTCACGAGTGTTGTAGTGATCGAGCAGGTCTTCCCTTATTTCGAAGATCACGACGATCCATAGAATCCAGGAGAACAGGAAACCGGTGACGAATGCGGCGAGTGCCCAATAGAGCGAAATCGATTTCCGATCGATCTTTCGAATCCAGATGCAGAGATAAACGGGCCACGCCGCGATCACCAGATTGATCGCAAAGTCGCGGATGGGATGCGGCACGACCCAAACTGCAATTGCTTCTGCCCCGGCGAGGGCTACAAACAGAACCGCCCAGTGGACCCGGGGTGGAGGGGGGTAGATGGCGCCGAATTTAGAGGCCAGCGAGATGGTGGGTTGGTCCAATGCAAACCTCTCGGCCACTCTATACCGCTAAAAGATAGCACAGAGTCTCGCGAATGAATCGAGTTCAATCAAATTCTGGCCAGGGGGCGCAGGGTCAACCTCGGCGTGTTCCAGCACCCATGTGTCTTTATGAAAGAGGAAGACAGCATGGAGCCCTGCGGCAAGGGCGGGGTTGATGTCGCTTTTGGGACTGTTGCCGATCATCCAGCTGGTGTGTGGCGTGAGCTCATGGCGGGCGATGACTTGGCTGATATGTGGCGGGATCTTTTTCAGCCACGATTTCGACGGCGGCGAAGTGTGGAGCGAGGCCTGAGCGGGCCAGCTTGTCGGCTTGTTCGGCGTGATTGCCCTTGGTCATGAGGATAAGGTGGTGGCGCTAGGCAAGCTCGGCTAGCGTTTCGTCGACGCCGGGGAGCAGCTCGATTTCCTGATCGGCGATGGTTTGGGCGAAGCTCACGATGCGCGCTGCGTTTTTCTTCTGTGATGGGCGCTGGGCTGAGGCGCTGAAAGCAGGTGACAAGCGAGCGGGTGAAGCTGGTGAGGCCATAGCCGTGCGCAAGGATGGTTTCGCGCTCCACAGCGTTGAGGGCCTTGCGCACTTCGGCGGGCGTGTACGCGTGGTGATTCAGATAGCCGATGAAGGCAGCGATGGCGCGCTCGAAGTAGACATTGTTTTCCCAGAGGGTGTCGTCGGCATCGATGAGCAGAGTTTGTCCGGGAGGGAACTGCGGCATGGACTTTCATGGTAACGAAGCGTGGATGGATGAGTTTGCGGGAAGGACGGGGAATTTCTGAGGAATTCTGCGGAAGGAATTGGAGACGCGAAGCGCTTTGATTTGATTCAACTTGCGAGGAGACTATGAGATTTACGCAGATTCCTATGCGAATAATCTGGTTGATAATAAACCACTAGAGAATATTGATTGACAATCGAATATCAAACTGGTTAATCTGGTGACGGTCACTCTTGACCTCCTGGAGAAATCATCATGCGCAGAATCATCATTGCAAGTCTTTTTCTCTCCACCGTGCTGCTCAACGCCCAGACAGCTACGCCGGGCCAGGGAGTCACCATGGAGGCAACCAGCGAAGCCCCTAACGCGCTGTCGGCGCTCTGCAGCAGCCGATTCAACCGCAACCCCGCACGTCTCGCCGGATGAGCACCGGTGTGAAGGAACCGAAGCTGATTTCGGACCCTTCGATCGACGTGGACATTTCCGATTTCAATGCCTGGAACCTGGGAAACCAGTACATGGTCGTGCATCTCAAGGTCGACGAGACCGGCAAGGCGCAGGACGTTGCAATTGTCAAAACTGTGAGTCCGGAAGTAGATGCGAAGGTACTGGATGCAGTTCAGCAGTTTCACTTTTCGCCGGCCAAACTGGACGATCATGCAATTCCAATGGACCTGGACATGAGAATCAACTTCCAGGCACGGTAACGCCAGCAGGACAAACAAAGAATCCCTCCACTCGGGCGATCAATCGGTTGCCGGAGTGGAGGGAGTTTCTGTTTGCAGCGAACACTGATCTGGATCAAGGCTTGTCGGGCAAAGTGTATTCGAGGATGTAAGAGTGCTTGCCTGCGGCGACGTTGATGGTCATTGTTCCTGCGATGCCAGCGAGATCTCCCGCACCCGAGCCGGGAACGACAGTGACAGAGAGCTGAAACTTGCCCTGGTCCATCGTGCCGATGTGCTGCAGCGCGAACGAGCCGCTGCGGCCGTGCAGAGTTCCTGTGATGTGCTCGATGGCGACATAGCCTGCGGTTCCCTTGGCGAGGTCGCCGGCCCCGAGCATCTCACCTTTGCTCACCGCTTCAAGGTCGCCGTGGAATTCCTTGTCGAGAGCGTAGCGTCCGATAGGCGTGCCGGACGTGGCTTCGTCCGGCGGAAGTGGGGAGTTTTCACGGTGAATGTTCCTTCAGCGTGCCGGATCATGACGGGGTCCTTTCTTTGAAGCTTTGCGCCTGGAGTCTGCGGAAACGCGCACAGTGCAAAGCAAATGCAAGTGCAGAGGTAGAGTAACTTCAGAAAGTGAATTTTCATTTTGAGTTCGCTCGGAGCAGAGCCGCGGATTTCATTCCTCATCATAATCTGCAACTTGAAGCTGGGGTGCAGTTACTTACAGCGGGACCCGGCAATGACAGGGCTTGAATTCACTTGCTTAGGGTTTCGCGGTTTTGGTAGAACTGCGACAAGCCGATTGCCGCACGCAGAAGGCGAGGAGATGCAGATGAGCGCAACGATTCCCAATGCACAACCGCTTGCCCAGTTAGATCAATGGGACGATTTCGTCGAGGGACGTTACCGCGAAGGCAAGTCGGAAGCGGAGTTTCGGATTTATGATGCGGCCGCCACGCCGGGAGTGGCCGAGTTCTACCGGCTGAACCACGAAGGGCAGACGGTGGCATACGTGCTTGAGAAAGAGAAGGAGTACTTCAGCCTCAGCAAGGGCATGAAGACGATTTGGGAGGCGGCGGAGTTTCTGAACACGCTGGTGGACGACAGCGATCCCGACACGGATCTGACCCAGATTGAGCACCTGCTGCAGACGTCGGAAGCGATACGGAAGGACAGTCATCCGCGGTGGATGGTGCTGGCGGGATTTCTGCACGATCTGGGGAAATGCCTTTGCCTGTATGGTGAGCCGCAATGGGGCGTGGTGGGCGACACGTTTCCGGTAGGATGCGCGTGGTCAGAGTCGATCGTGTTTCCAGAGTATTTTGCGAACAACCCAGACAGACAGGTGGCGAAATATCAGACGCAATACGGAATCTACGAACCGAATTGCGGCCTTGAGAATGTACACATGTCATTTGGTCATGATGGCTACATTGCGGAAGTGATGAAGCCTTACATGCCGATCGAGGCGCTTTACATGTTGCGCTTCCATT
>CAVSAW010000013.1:0-225920 GCA_963725945.1 uncultured Acidobacteriota bacterium
GTTCCAGCCCTTCCGGTGGAGTACTTATCTAAAGCTTTGCACTGTCGCTGTCCTGACTGAAGGATTCGGGGGCAACTTCAATTTCTCCGCACCGGGGAATTCATCACACAGCTCTGGAATACCGTCTCAAGTTCCCTTCCACATCACATCGACAGAGATTGCTTTCATTGTGATCGCGGTGGCAATCGTGATCGCCCTCAGCATCTATATCTTCTACCTCATTACGCGGCTCCGGTTCGCCTTCTTCCATTGCCTTATCCATCAGACCAAGGAGATTCGGCCAGGTTGGCGTCTCTATCGCGAACAGGCCATGCGCTTTTTCGAGCTCAACCTTGTCATCGGGCTCGTCTTACTGTGTGCGCTGGGAGTGTTGGCCCTGCCCTTCGTCCTCGCGTTCATCCATATATTTAAATCGTCTGGTCCCGGCGGTCACTTCAATATTCTGGGATTCGTGTCGCTCCTCCTTCCATTGATTCTGATTGTCTTCGTGTTCGCGCTCGTTGGCCTTGCGGTCGACATTATCCTGCGCGACTTCATGCTTCCCCATGTCGCGCTTGAGAATGCAACGGCGCGTGCCGCATGGTCCGCAGTTCGCGCCCGCATCGCCGCGGAAAAGGGTGCGTTCCTCTTCTATGCTTTTCTCCGCGTGGTCATCCCGATCGCTGCGACGATGTGCCTGTTCCTCATTCTCATCATTCCCATGATCATCCTCATCCTCATCGTGGTAGCCATTGTGGCCGGCCTTCATGCCCTCCTCGCCGGTGCATCCGGTGTGAGCGCGTTTCTCCTCATTCCTCTCGCTGCAATCTTCATCTTCGCGTGTATTTGCTTCGCCGTGTTGTTAGGCATCAGTCTTGGCGGCCCAATCAGCATCAGCGTCCGCAACTACTCGCTCCTCTTTTACGGTGGCCGCTATTCGCCTCTTGGCGACCTCCTCGTTCCGCCAACTTCTCCACCTCCTGCACCACTCAACGCACCTCAACCGGCCTGACCATGGCCACACTACGCAATGTCACCGTCTCCGCCCTTTTCATCGTCTGTGGCGGACCCGCGATTGTCCTCGTCTTCGTGCCTTGGTTCCTTACTCGCTTCCGCATCCCCGGGGATGAGCCAACAGGCCAGATGCTCGCCGCCATCGCACTCATCGCCGCGGGGCTCGTACCCCTCTTCGAGTCCATCGTTCGCTTCGTCGTCGTCGGGCACGGAACGCTCGTGCCCGCCCTGCCTCCCGAACATCTCGTCGTCAGTGGACTCTACCGCTTTGTCCGCAATCCAATGTATGTAGGTGTGCTGACCGCGATCTGCGGCGAAGCCCTCCTCTTCGGGAGCCGGCATATGCTGGTCTATCTGGCCGTCGTCGCCCTGATCATTCATCTCTTCGTGTGTTTCTACGAGGAGCCAAAGCTTACCCGCACCTTTCCCTCGGAGTACCGACTCTACAAACGCCATGTTCGACGCTGGTTGCCGAGGTCCTCTGCCTGGAACAGCAGCACTGAAAACACGACAGAATGAATCTCCGGGAACCTTTCCTGCTCTGCCAGTGTCCAACTCACGCAGGGGTACCGCATGGAGCGGCACCTGCCCTGCGTAGTAGTCTGAGACTCGGAGCAATAAAAATCTGATGCGCTGGTTTGCAATTCTGGTCTGTTCGGCGACCGTCCTGGGCTTGGGTGTCCCCGCGGTTGCGCAACCTGCGCCCGCTCAATCTCCGGCTAAGTCGAGCCCGATCACAATCGATGTTCCCGTGCCTCTCGACATCCGGCTCAAAGCGATGCTGCCCGATGCATTTGCTGGATGGGTCGGCGACCGAACCGGTCAAGACCGTCACCGATCCAGCGCAGGCCGACAGCGCCAATGCCGCCGCCCTCAAGGAATACGACTTCGTCGGCGCCGCCATCGCCACCTATAAGCGCGAAGGCGAAACCCTCACCATCCGCGCCCTGCGCTTCAACGACGCCAGCGGAGCCTACGGCGCCTACACCTTCTACCGCCAGAATGGCTGGCCCAAAGAGGAGATCGGCACCGGCGCGACCTCCGATCACACAATCGCGTGCTCTTCTGGAAGGGCAACACGGTCGTGGACGCAACGTTCTCCCACATCGGCCCCATGTCTGCCGGGGAACTGCGCGAACTGGCCAACCAGTTGCCCCTCCCGCATGGAAACAGGGCCATCGGCCCGCCCGTTCTTGCCTTCCTGCCCCAGGACTCGCTTGACAAGCAGACCACGCACTATGCGCTGGGGCCGGCAGGCTATGCCGGGTCAGGGCGGAGTGCTGCCGCCGGAGCTGGTCGGCTTCGACCGCGACGCCGAGACCGTCACCGCCAACTATTCGCTGCGCTCCGGCCCCGCCACCCTCACCATCATCGAATACCCCACTCCGCAGATGGCCGCCGCACATGGAGCCAAGATTCGCGACTACATCAAAGCCGGCAGCCAGGCCCAGCCACCCTGGCCCAAGCCGCTGCAGGATTCCGACCAGGCGTCTCTCGAGGTGCGCCGCAGCGGACTGCTCGTCGCTGCTCGTCAGCGGCGACGCCATTCCCGAGGAAAGCCACAAGCTCCTCGAGACGGTTCACTATGAGGCGGAATCACGTCTCGATTCCCCAGCCCGTCGAGTCTGAGGTCGCAAAGACCGGCAAGCTGCTCATCGGCATCGCCACCTTGTGCCTCATCGGATGCGGCCGCGGCCATTCTGCTGGGATTTTTTCTCGGCGGCGGCAGGGCGCTGTATCGCATTGCGCGCGGCAAGCCAGCCTCTTCGGTGTACGAAATCGAGTTCATCGCGCTCAACCTGCAGAAGTGAGACGCCGGTCCCGCTACGGTTCCCGACAGCCGCATCCGACGGGTAAATGGCGGAGCTCAAACCTGTGGAAAAACAGGACGAAAACCCGAGGAAACACCCCGAAAAAGACTGGAATAGCCGAGACAAAAAGGCGAACAGAAGGCAAAGAGATCAACGAATCCTGAATGAAACGCTATAGCCCTTCAAGATAGTTGATATATATGGCTTTATTTCGTTCAGGATTTATTCTTGACACTCCCCTCCCTCCAACCTACTATGCAGCCAGAAAGTTCTGATGGCTTTGCCTCCGTTGGAACTATTCTCCCTGAGGAAGGAGCTGCCCTGTTGCCGGGCGGCTCTTTCCGTTTCTAGGCATCACGCTTTGGCGCTTTACTTCCCTTCATATCTTCGGCCGGGTCGGTCCATACGTAATCGCATGATTCGCAGTGCCAGGTATTCACAGGGTCAACGCCCTCAAGCACCGGCTCCGCGGCCCCGCACTTTGGACACACCGGCGGCTTGAATTCCGGCACGTCCGCCTCGGACTCATCGATGATCTCCTGCGGGATCGGCCTCGCCGCAATGTCGCGCGCCTGTTCAAGCTGATCGGCGGCAACCAGCACTCGGGGACTGTTCCCGTCGAATTGCGAGGTCGCATTGCGGTCCCTCAATCCAGCTCTCAATGCCTGCCTCGCTTCAACGTTTCAGAAATCTGCAAGGCCTTCTGCTGCGTGTCGCATTCGCAAAGCAATGTCTTCCATGTGTAATCGTGCGGAAGATCGCTGTCTGCAATCGCTCGGCGATCCTCGGGACGCGGATTGATTGCCGGGCTTTCCCAATGCTGAGCGCGGAGTGATCCGCATGCTCTTCGGCTCTCGCCTGCCGCTGCGGCAAATCCAAGGCCGCGTTTTCTCATCTCATCGCGCAGAACCTGTTGTGCCACTTCGGTCAGATCGACGAAATTGGCGGCCAGCTCGCGCAGCTCTTCGTCGCCCATCTCGCGGTAGTGATCCGAAAGCTGTTGCCAGGCCTCAAGAGGATTGTCCTGCATGAGCAGAAGTATAGTCGCAATTCCGCGCATGCCGTACGATAACCCGCACAAAGCAAGGTCGACTGGCAAACGAGTGGCGATTTCGCTGCGCAATTGCAAGGAGATGTTTTCTGTTGCGATCGGCAGAAGCTGCGGCAATCATCTTCCCGCTGCTCAGCTTTACCGGACCGGCACAACGATACAATCTTGAAGGAGCACGCCGAAGTAGCTCAGTTGGTAGAGCAGCTGATTCGTAATCAGCAGGTCATCGGTTCAAGTCCGATCTTCGGCTCCATTCCAACCTGCCTTCCCTTCAAGTCAAATTGGAAATCGACTAAGTCGGCAAAGTCGCGGCTTGGTTGTATGCCGGACAGGCGGCCTACGACGAGCGCACCAGTTCGTTGAGCTTCACGAGCAATGAGTCCCGAAGTATACCGAAGCTCCGACAAACCGATCAGTGCCGCTGCCGTACGCTCCTCCGCCAATTGGGTAAGAACCTCGGTCGCGAGAGAGTGGACACGCTTATGCAGCACATCAACCTCTGAAATGCCGGGGCGCCTTCCATACCCGGTTGAGGCTTGAGTTTGCAGCCACGCAGCCAAACCTGCATTGACGCGGATCCTGCGATAGGTGGAGTGTTGCGACCGCCCTTCAAGGAAGTCTTCAATGCCCGCGATCCAGGCTTTGTGCTCCACACCGGCATAGAGCAGCGGCCGGTCGGCCGGGTCAACCGCCGAAACATTCATCCACTCCAGAGGAGGACGCCAAGCAGCCGCCCACGCAGGCAGATCGCAAGCCGCCATGGGGCGCGCGATGCCGTAGCCCTGAGCCACCTGGCAACCCAGCCGCAGCAGCATCAGGCCCTGCTCCATCGTCTCTACGCCTTCTGCAACGGCCAGGCGACGGAATGCAGTCACCAGCGCCAAGCACGCCTTCCAGCATCGTCAGGTCCTCCGGATCGTCGAGCATCTCTCTCACAAAGCTCCGGTCGATCTTGAGAACATCGGCGGGCAGGCGCCTCAAATACGTCAGAGTGGAGTAGCCGGTGCCGAAGTCATCCAGGGCAAACGACACTCCCAGCTCGCTGCAGGCGGTGATCACATCGGAGACCTGGCCCAGGTCCTGCAGTGCGCTGCTCTCCAGCACCTCAAGCTCCAGGCTTGACGGCCTGACTCCTGGATGCGCGGCCATCAGAGCGTTCAGGCGCTCGAAAAAATTCGGCTCCAGCAATTGCTGCCCCGCGATATTGACGCTGACTGGAATATCCAGTCCGAGCGCGTGCCAGCTCTCAATCTGCGTCAACGCGGTGTGGATGACCCACTCGCCCAGCTCAATCGCAAGAGGATTTCCTTCGATGATGGGCAGAAACTGCGCGGGCGGCAGCAGGCCCCCCGTCGGGTGTCTGCCAGCGGATCAGCGCTTCTGCTCCCAGCACCTTGCCGGTGCGCATGTTGACTTTGGGTTGGTAGTGGAGCACAAATTCGTCTGCGTGCAAGGCGTTACGGATTCGTTCGACGTCCTCGTGGTGTCCGCGCACGCTGCGGTCCTCGCGCGCATCAAAGACGTGGTATCTGATTCTTGCCTTGCACTTTTGCCTGGTACATCGCCTGGTCGGCTTGGCGCAGGAGTTGTTCCGCATCCACATCCACGGGCTGCGGAAAGAACGTTACCCCGATGCTGGTTGAAACATGCAGGGTCTTTTCATCCAGTTCCACCGGATCAGCCACGGCATTCAGCAAGCGGTTGATCATGGGAATGCTTTCGTCTGTGTTGCCTGTATCCGCGAGCACGGCAACAAACTCGTCGCCGCCGATGCGGGCCAGCATGTCGTCCTGCCGCATTGCGAGCCCTAATCTGCTCGCCATGATAGTAAGCAACTGGTCGCCGATGTCGCGCCCGTATTGCTCGTTGACTCCTTTGAAATTGTCGAGATCGAGACAGACGACGGCCATCGGGCGTCCCTTGCGCTGCCCTCGCGGCATGGCCAACTGCAGGCGTTCTGAGAGCAAGGCGCGGTTGGGCAGTCCAGTTAAAGGATCGTAGTGGGCGAGCCGCTCTAGCTTCTCTTCCTGTTCTTTCAGAGAAGAGATGTCGGCAAACAGCGCCACATACTGATGGGTCTTGCCCGTCCCATCGGGTACCGCGCTGATGGTCAGAATCTCAGGGAAAACCCGGCCATCCTTTGACCGGTTCCAGATTTCTCCAGACCAGTAACCGTGCGCTTTCAGTTGTTCCCACATCTCCGCGTAGAACTCTTTGCTCTGGCGACCGGAATTTAAAATGCGTGGATTCTTCCCAATGACTCTCTTCGCGGCCGTAGCCGGTGATGCGAGTGAATGCATGGTTGACATCGAGAATGGTGCCGTTCGCATCGGTGATCGTGATGCCCTCGGAGGCATGCGTAAAAACGTTCGCTGCCAGATGAAGCCGCTCTTCGGCCTGTCGTTGTTGCGTAATGTCATCTGAGAAGATAATGATCGCCGCCGACTTCACCCGATCCGTATGCCATGGTCGAACCTCCCACTTTCTCCACTGCACTGCTCCGTCCGCCCGTTGAAACTTGTCGCAGTCGTTGCGAACTGTCTCGCCTTCCAGGCCGCGGCGATGTGCATCTTTCCAACTTTCCGGAATACTCGTGTGGGTGTCATAGTGGGAAACTCCGATGATGTTCCTGCCGACCAACGCGTTGTTCTCAAGCCAGCGTCGGCTGGCGGCCAGGTAGCGCATCTCGCGATCAAACATAGCCAGAGCCGCTGGAGCATGCTCGATGAATAACTGTAGAAGTTCCTTGCTTTCGCGCAGCGCGGCGTCCGCGCGCTTACGCTCTGTGATGTCCAGAATCGTACCGCGCATGATCGTGGGATGACCGAGGGCGTCAAACTCTAGCCTCCCCATGGCGTGTACCCAGCGTTGCGCCTGGTCGTTTCGTCTGACAATCCGGTATTCCTTGCTGAATGGCTCACCGCTGCGAAGAACCTCTTTCGCAAGCTCGGTTGACATCCTTGGGCGATCATCGGGATGAACCAGGCCCAACCAGCCTGCCACGTTCCGCACGTAGTCCTTACCGATCCCGTAGATTTCATCCAGCACTTCAGAGCTTGTCCAGATTCCGGTTCCGAAGTCCAAAATAAAGCTGCCGAGATCCGCGATCCTCTGCGCTTCCCTGAGCGACGCCTCGCTCGAGCGGAGTGCGGCTTCGGAGATCTTGCGCTCCGTAATGTCGCGCACCACTCTAGAGGCTCCAATCACGCTGCCGGACTCAGACCTGAGGGGCGAAATAGTCACCGAGGCAGGGAAACGCTGACCATCCTTGCGAATATGTTCCGTCTCAACGCCGACAATTCGCTCACCCGTTCTTACTCGCTGCAGCAGTTGCGGTTCCTCTTCCACCCGACCGGGTGGGATGAGAATCGAAATGTTTCTCCCGCAAATCTCCTCTGCCGTGTGGCCAAACATCCTTTCTGCAGCTGGATTCCAGCTCAGAATTGTCCCGTCGAGTGCTTTACTGAAAATCGCTTCGTCCGTCGACTCCACAATGGCCGCCAGCAACCTCGACTCTTGCTGCCCTTTGACGCGCTCTTCTTCGTGCGCAAAGTTTTCCAGAGCAAACGAAACGTCCCCGGCAGCCTCCTCCAGCAGCGCAATTTCCTTGCTTTGGAAGTATCCCGGCTCCGATGCGTAAACGCCGAACACGCCCACAATTTCGTCCTTCAGGCGAATCAGAAACGTACCCGAGGCCTTAAAGCGGCGCTTCTTCGCCTCGCTGCGCCAAAGCAGCGTCGAAGGATCATTGAAGTAGTCATTGCAGATGTAGGGCCGGCCGCTGCGAATCGCCAGTCCCGTCGGTCCCCGGCCCTCTGGCCTGTCGTCGGCATAAATCGGGGCTTGGGCAAGGAATGAGGTGCGGTCGCCATACTGAGAGATCGGGACAACCCGATGAGTCTCTGCATCGATCCATCCAAACCATGCCATCGAGAACCCGCCATACTCGACAGCGATGCGACAGACCTCATGAAACAAATCTTCACGCGTCTTCAGATGCACAATAGCCTGGTTCACCAGTCGAAGCGCGTCGTAGAGCCGGTTCAGCCGCTGGATCTCGGCATTCCGTTTGTCGAAATGTTCGGCGGTATCTATCTTCATATCTCGCGCCCTCCGGATACTGAGGGGCGAGGAGGCCCGGATAACTTCATAGAGAAGCTTGAGGACGCACCAAGAGGAAGGATGTCTTTCCCGATTGTGACAGGCAAGGTTTTCGCGGAAGCGCCTACGGTAAGCACTTGCAGATGTCCGATCCACCCTGTGCAGAAGGCGTGAATCACCTGGCCCGTCCTCTTCGTTCCCTGGAAGGGAGGGCGAGTTAGCCCATCAAACTCCCAGGCCAATTAAAGTAACACGACCAAACTCAACTTACACCTCCACTTTTGAGCCATGACGAAAGGGTTCCTATTTCGACATGAACTGAACAAAACAGCGCTCTATCTATGCTTCTATCTCCCCCCTTTCACCGCTCCCGATTCGCCGCCCACTCCAAATCCCGATTCTTATCCATCTTGCATATCGCTCTTTCAATTGCCCAATTCCTGTTTCAACCGGTCCCGCAATCTCCGCCACTCCGCTCTGTGAACCAAATCAGGCACGGGTTATCCACTCACTTTTTCATCTTCCAGTGATTCGTAACTGCTTATCCACGCTTATTCTTGCCATAATCACTTCTAGACCGGATACTCCGCCGAGGTAACCAGGTTCTCAACCAGGGGAGCATTGAAGAGTGACCAGCTATAGCCGCCCTGATGTACTGCGGATATTGCAACTTAGTTCCCGCCAACTGCAGGGTTGGGAAAGAGCCGGCCTCATTCCCTCGCAGCAGACCTACACATTCCAGGATCTGGGCCAGCTCAGAACCCTCCGCGCACTGCGCGAAGAGGATGTCCCCGCTGCCTCCATCCGGCATTCCATCGTCGCCATGAAGGCCGTCGCGGGCATGGCGAATCCGCTCCTTGAGGCCAGTCTGGTGCGTACCGGCACCCGGCTCGCTTTCCGCTGCCAGGGGGCCATGGTGGATCCCATCCGCCGCCAGTTCCTCATCGACTTCGAGCGCATCGACCGCATTTGCCGCCAGCCCGAAGCTTCCGGACCATCTCCGCTCCGCCAGATGCGCGCCCGGCGGCTTGCCGGGTGTCCAGGACCTGTTCCTCGCCGCCGTGCAGGCCGAAGAAGCTGGCGAGAAGCACCGCGCCATAGCCCTCTACGAGGGAATCCTGGTGCAGGACCCGGCCTACGCGCCGGCTTACATCAACCTCGGCACCCTCCACTTCCACTTGCGTCAGTACGCCCGCGCCGAGGAGCTTTACCGCCGCGCCACGGAGACCGACCCTGGGTACGTGCTGGCGTTCTTTGACCTCGCCAACGTGCTCGACGAGCTGGACAGGCCCGAGGAGTCTATCGCCGCCTACCAGCAGGCCGTTGCCCTGTCTCCGCGCTATGCCGATGCGCACTACAACCTGGCCTTGGCCTATGAGCGACGCGGAGAGCGCCGACCGGCCCTGCGCCACTGGCAGGCTTATGTCCGCCTCGACAGAAGCGGGCCCTGGGCCGATCACGCCCGCGCCCAGATTCGCAAGCTGCTCGACCGCGAAAAGCTGTCCATTGCCTGGCGATCCGGCGGATTCGTGCCTCCCCGCAAGGTTCCGGCAGCACTCGAACTGGTCGAACTGAACCCCTGCGCGGTCTAAGCCGCTGCAGCCCCTGGACACCGTGCGCGCTCTGAACTCCGGCGACTCCATTTTTTCGAGCTGTACGGGCGCCAGCACGGTCTAAAAATGGGGTGGCTTGACTACAACTTTGTTACCAAACTGGAGTCTATACGGGGAGACATGTCTGGCTTGTGTCTCCGAAAGGTCGCATCAAGGATGCGCGAAGGTTCGGCTTCCATTCCTATTTACCATTCATCTCCCTCCGCCCGAACCAGACCCGAGCGGCTATATCATGGCTTACTGATCAATCACGGGCTCCGTTGGCCCGTCGGAACTAGTCTGGACTCTTAACGCTTCAAATCAAAGGATGGCTATGACGACGATGCTTGCACTCCCCCGGCAGACGCGGCTTCGGATTTGCAGTTGGATCGCTGCCTGCGCAATGACTACGGCCGCTTTCGGCGCCCAATCGCCCACCCCCCGTTTCCAGTCCGAAATCTCCAGTTCTCAAATGTCCACTTTGAAGGGTTCGCTCCACCCCTTCGCGCAGGCGCGATTTGACGCGGGAAGGATGCCCGCCGATACGCGTTTGAATGGAATGAGCATCTTCTTCAACCGTTCTGCAGCGCAGGAGGCGGACCTTCAAGCCTTGCTTGCCGCCCAGCAGAATCCAGCTTCCCCGCTCTTCCATAAGTGGCTCACGCCCGACCAATACGCAGCCCGTTTCGGCATGAGCCAGGCCGACATTGATAAGGTCGAGACTTGGCTTCAGCAGCAGGGGTTCACGATCGACTCAGTCGCTCGCAGCCGCAATATGATTCGCTTCTCCGGCACCACGGCGCAGGTTGAGCAGGCGTTCAAGACCCAGATGCACTTCTACACGGTAAATGGTGAAAAGCACTTTGCTCCATCCACCTTGCTCTCGGTGCCCTCCGCCATCGCTTCAGCGGTCGCGAATGTTGGAAATCTGGATGACTTCCGCCCCAAGCCGCACTACATCCCTGTCAGCAAGTACCACCTGAGTCCGGCCTTCACGTCGGGTCAATCCGGCAATGTCTTCTTTGCCCCCGGTGATATCAAGACCACATATGACATCAACCCCTTAATTAACGCCCTGAACGATGGAACTGGTCAGACGATCACCGTTGTCGGCCAATCCGCCATCGCGCTCAGCGATATTGAGCACTTCCAGAGTGCCGCAGTTCTCACCGTAAAGGATCCCACCGTGGTGCTGGTGCCCGGCTCGGGTACTTCAGCCACATCCGCCGGCGATGAAGGCGAATCCGACCTGGACCTCGAATGGTCTGGCGGAATTGCCCCCGGCGCAAACATCTTCTTTGTCTACGTTGGAAACGGGACCAATTACAGCGTCTTCGACTCCATTCAATACGCTGTGGACGAGAAGATTGGAAGCATTATTACCGCGAGTTACGGCGCGTGCGAAACGGCATTTACTCTCACTGTGTTTAACCAGCTCGACGCCATCCTGTCGCAAGGCGCGTCTCAGGGGCAAACCCTCATTGCCTCCTCTGGCGATCAGGGTTCCACTGCCTGCCAGACTGACACACAGCTCACCACTGCGCAGCAACAGGGCCTCGCCGTCAATTATCCCGCCAGCAGCAAGTACGTCACTGGCGTTGGCGGCACTGAGATCATCGCTGCCAACAGTCTCGACACCAACTCGACCTACTGGGATGCCGAAACTCCGGGTTCCGACATCCTTACCTCGGCAAAGATCTACATTCCTGAAGTCGCTTGGAATGATGACGTGGTCGCCGGTGGAGTGAGCGCCGCAAATGGCGGCGGCTTGAGCGCCAGCGGCGGCGGCAAAAGTATCTTCTATACCTCCAAGCCAAGCTTCCAGACGGGCGTCACGGGAATTCCAGCAGACAGCGCGCGCGACGTCCCCGATGTCGCCCTCTATTCTTCGCCCGAGTTTCCTGGATACCTCTACTGCACCAGCGACCAGACCAGTTGGAGTGCAAACCAGACCGGAAGCTGCGGTTCAGGTTTTCGCGCCAGCTCGTCAGACACCACGCTCACCATTGCCGGCGGCACCAGCTTTGCCGCACCCATCTTCGCCGGCATGGTGGCCATCATCAACCAGAAGGCGAACTTCCCCGCTGGACAAGGCAACATAAATTCGAACCTCTACACCCTGGCCTCCAATCCAGTTACTTATGCATCGGCCTTCCACGATGTCACCACCGGCAATAACTACTGCACGGCGGGAACTACCTTTGGATACTGCAGCAGCAGCGGTGCGACAGAGGGCTATGCGGCTGGCACTGGCTATGACCTGGTCACGGGCCTGGGCTCCGTCGATCTCGACAAACTGGCCACGGCTTGGACCGGCGGTACCACTACCCTCATCGGCACCACGACCACGGTCGCCCCATCCAGCACATCGCCGGCTCTCAATGCAAACGACACCTTCACCATCACTGTCGCCCCAGTAACGGGAGCGACCGTCCCCTCCGGCACGGTTGGAATCTCCGTCGACGGCGGAACCGTAATCAACGAGACGCTCTCCAACAGTGGCACCTACGCCTACGTCACATCCTTCGCTGCCACGGGGGCGCACTCCGTTGTCGCGCAGTATCAGGGCGATGCCACCCACGCCGTCTCAACCGGCGCGGTTACAGTGACCGTCCCCGGCGGAAGCTCGGGCACGGGCACATTCACGCTTTCCGCAACCAACTTGACCGTCACCCAGGGCACATCGGGGTCCTCAACCATTACGGTGACGCCTGCTGGAGGCTACACAGGCACTGTCTACATGACCTTTGACACCTCCAACGACACGGCGCTGGCCAATCTCTGCTACGGCTTTGACACCACGCTCAGCAACGGAGATGGATCGGTGGGTGTGAGCGGAACAACCGCCGTTACAACGCATCTCACCTTTGACACCAACGCTTCCGATTGCGTCAGCGGCGCGATAAGCAAAGGTGGCACGCATACGATGCGCCGGTTGGGTCATGCAAAGTCCGCAAGCAGTTCCGTTCCGGCGAATCCAGGCCGGGCGCCATTCGGTATCGCCTTCGCTGGATTGCTCCTTGCGTGCTTCCTCGGCCGTGGGTCACGTAAGCTGCGCAATCTGGCCGCTGTCATCGCCCTCCTCGCCTTCGGCCTCGCGGTCTCCGCTTGCGGTGGGGGCGGTGGTGGGGGTGGAGGCGGAGGTGGTGGTGGCGCCACGGATCCGGCCAAGGGCACCTACACCATTACCGTCTTCGGCCAGGACTCGGCCACTGCGGGCATCAGCGCGCAAACAAACTTCACCTTCGTGATCGACTAACCGCAATTCAGGCCAACAAGGGGCAGACGCCGACAGTCGTCTGCCCCTTTTCTTGCGCTCAAAAGCGCTTTTAAGTGCCTCGCTTTTGAGTAACCGAGGCAATCCGTGACCCCGGGTTTCGACCGACCAATGCATGCCGTGGCCACGGTTCCATGCAGAAAGCAGATCGTCCAGGTTGGTTTGAGCCACTGAGGTCGACCGCGGCCTCGGTTGCAGCAAGAAAGAGTGGGTGGCATCCAAGCCTTGCGCTACGCCTGCAAGATTGGGTGTGGTGCGCTTTTGCGGGGAGACCCGCGGCGCTTGTTTTGATACACTCCGAAGCCGGAGGCTCCGCCCCTTGTCAAAGAACGCCCACGCCACCTCTCCACTGACGCAACTCTCTGAGGAAGAACAGCTTTTCTATTCCACGGTGCGCAGATTTGCTGAGGAAACCATCGCCCCAATCGTGCGCGGCATGGACGAAGACCAGCAGTTCGCATCCGGCCTCGTGGACCAGCTCTTCGCCCTCGGCCTGATGGGAATCGAAGTTCCCGCGGAACTTGGCGGCGCGGGGGGCACATTTTTTGACGCGGTTCTCGCCATCCGGGCCATCTCCACCGTCGACCCCGCCGTAGCAGTCCTGGTTGACGTACACAACACCCTCACAATCAATGCTTTGCGACGCTGGGGTAGTGAAGCTCAGCAGCAACGCTGGCTGCCGCGGCTCGCAACCGACACCGTAGGCGCCTATGCGCTCAGCGAGGCCGGTTCCGGCTCGGATGCGTTCGCGCTCCAGACCCGAGCTGTATCGGACGAGGGCGGATATCTATTGAATGGGCGCAAGTTATGGATCAGCAATGCACGCGAGGCGGGACTCTTCCTGGTCTTTGCTACCCTGGACCCGGCCGCGGGTTACCGCGGCATCACGGCCTTCCTCGTCGAAAAGTCCACGCCGGGCCTCACGGTCGGCCGCAAGGAAGATAAGTTGGGAATCCGCGCCTCGAGTACCTGCGAGCTGATCTTCGACAATTGTCGTGTCCCAAAGGAAAACCTGCTCGGCGACCCTGGCAAGGGTTACAAGATCGCCATCGAAACGCTCAACGAAGGCCGCATCGGAATCGGAGCGCAGATGCTGGGGCTCGCCGAGGGCGCCTGGGGCCACGCCGTACGCTATGCCAAGGAACGCAAGCAGTTTGGCAAACCCATTGCCGAATTTCAGGCGGTCCAGTTCGCGCTCGCCGATATGGCCACGGAGATCGAAGCGGCCAAGTTGCTTGTCTTGAACGCCGCCCGCTTGAAAGAAGCCGGACAACCCTTCGTGCGCGAGGCGGCAATGGCCAAGCTGTTTGCCTCCCAGGTGGCGGAGCGTGTGGCCAGCCAATGCGTGGAGGTCTTCGGTGGCAATGGCTTTGTCCGCGACTACCCGGCCGAGAAATACTTCCGGGACTCCAAAGTCGGCAAGATTTACGAAGGCACCTCGAACATGCAGCGAGCCACCATCGCCAAACAGATCCTGTCTGTCCGGTAAGCGCCCTCTCCCTCAAGCTTCTTCGTCCAAAACCGAAGCCAGGGTGTGCCACGGCCGCTCAAAAACCGAGGCCGCGGTCGGCCAGGATTGGTCAGGGGTGAGACACCTCAGGCTCGACGAATCCGCGCGAAGCCCCGCAATCACCCTTTCAGGCGCATCCTCTAGCGCTTGTACGGAACAGAGCGGACTGTCGATGTTGGCGCCGAGATGCTCAAACTCCGAAGCCATGCAGCCATCAAATACGTGCACGCTTCGCAGGATGGATTCCCGTTCTCGACGCGCGACTGTCATAGGTCGATAGGGGCTTGGGCGGCAGAGGAAGATATTCTTATCGCAGTTTGCTGCAATGGGTCTCAACGACTCGAGGTCCACGGCTTCAGTGTATAGGACTTTCTACAATTCCATGAGGGGGCTCGAAATGATTCACGACTTACTTCATCAACTGTTTCAGGTGCACTATATTCACGAGATTCTCCATCTGCTCAGCGGATGTGTGGGCTCGTTCCTTGGGACATGGGCCTACTTCAAGACCGTTCAAAAGCGCGAGTTGAGCGAACACAAGCCTGAATAGAGCGATATTCGAGATGAGCGTAGCTTGAATACGAGTCGGGCGAGGCGTCCCCGCGGATTTGACCCGCTCAGTTGAACACTTTCCAAAAGAATGTTGCGTAAAACAGGATTGCGCCGAAGAAGGCATTGAGGGACCAGGCGATCCAGAAGAGCCAAGGCCACTTTGGGCGCAAGGCCGCAAGCAGGGTAATCACGAATACAGCGATGCAGTACCACAGTTGCCTCGAATCGGTTTCGAATGCACCCATGCCGAGCTTTGCAGATCCGCGAGAAAGCTCCACGAGAATCGCGACGAGATTGAAAACCGGAAAGGGAACGAGCAACCAACAGCCGAGAGCCAGCTTTCCCTTGCTGCGCGAAGCGGCGGCGGCAATCAGGAGAACAACGACTGCTGAAGCAATGAGAGTAGCCATAGGCATGCCCACTCAAGCCCGAGGTGGGTGAATTTCTTATCCTAATTTACGGCGTCACCAGGACTGAATCAATCAGTGGGCTGGTTCACATGCGTATTCAACACTACTGATTCTAGTGTATGGGGATGCCCAGAAGCGGTCTCATCAACAACGAGTCTCGACTGCAGGAAGCGTGAAACCGACCTAATCGTCGGGTTCCGTCCTCGCCCTCTAATCGGCGGTGGCCTTTATAAGGCCGGCCGTGGTCCGCTAGCCAGCGGAATCTTTTTGTCGTGTTGCTTTCACTGCCGACAAAATCCCGATGCCAACGAGTACGACCGCACCTGCAAAAATCCAGTGAGGTGGAAATCGCATGAGGTGCGCGGCGTAAGCCAGCCCGGCAATCAGGACTGCAAATCCGGTCAGATAAATTCCGAACGACATATGAGCTCCTTACTGAATTACTCTTGCGCATTGACGCCGGACTTCCAGGCGATGGTTCGGGATCATCGGCTCATGCGTGCTTGGCGCGTTTTGCTGCTCTTGCGGGACCGGGCGGGGGATCGAGGAGTTTCGGCCCGGACGCATTCTCACCCGGTAGGCTATCGTGCAGAACCGCGTTGAGCAGGGATGCATTCACTCGAATGCGGCCGTTGTAGTTGATGTAGCCAAGCTTTCTGAAGCGATTCATGAAGAAGCTGACGCGGGACCGGGTTGTGCCGATCATCTCGGCCAGCGTTTCCTGCGTGACCGGAGAAATAAGTGTCTCAGGCTCACCGGGCTGCCCAAACGAGGCCATCAACAAGAGAGTCCGCGCGAGGCGTCGTTCGCTGGAGTTGAAGAGCTGGTCGACGAGATCCGCCTGCGTCCGGATGCCTCGAGTGACGATGAACTGCATGAAAAAGTCAGAGAATAGGTGCTCCTCGTGCAAAACGCGGAGCATTTCGGCGCTTTCGATCTTGAGCACCACGCAGACTGTAACCGCCGTGGCTGTGGCTGTTCGCATCGTTCCCGGTCCAGCCATCGACTCTTCGCCAAAGAAGTCACCCGCGGTCAGAAGCGTAACCGTCGCTTCCTTTCCTTTCTTGGAAAAGACAGTAATCTTCGCGCGACCATTCCTGAGAAAGAAAACCGCACCCGCCACCGCGCCCTGAGAAAAGAATTTCTCCCGAGGCTTATGACGGTGGGCGACCCTGCCCGGGCCTTCGGTCGAGAGATAACGGGCTATTTCAAAGGGCCTATCGAGCACTTCGTCCATTTGAATAGCCTCTCTCCTACTGCAGCCGGACTGCCGGCGGGTTTCACGTTTGGTACGCAGGCGGAGATGGATGCCTGATCTCTGCTTGATTTGGCGAGAACGATTGCAGGTTCAGTCAGCATTGCACCGACGCTGGCACAAATCTGAGCAGTTCAGCACAGTAATTGTGCCGACCCGGCCCTTGGATCTGGGTTGGATTGGACGCAAATGCACGAGGCGACGGATCTGCGATTGGGAACTATCTAACCGACCTCCCGTCGGCCATGCGGATTTCTCTTAGAGCTTTTGCGTGCGCTGCACGGCGCGCACGCCGGCGACGCGGCGAATGCCGAGGACCATGCGGTTGAGGTGGTGCAGGTCTTCGGCCTCGACGACGAACTCGATGATGGCTTCGCCGTCGTCGTCGTGGCGAATATCGACTCCGCGGATGTTGGTGTTGTCGTCGGAGATGACGGCGGTCAGTTCCTTCAACATGCCGGTGCGGTCGTCGCAGAAGACGGTGATTTTGACCGGATAGCGCTGCGGGCGGCTGCCTGCGGACTCATCGCCCACGCGGGACCACTCGACATCGATGCGGCGGTCGCTCTCGTAGAGCAGATTCTGCACATTGGGACAACTGCGCGCATGCACGGCCACGCCTTTGCCGCGGGTGACGTAGCCGACGATTTCTTCGCCGCGAATGGGGTTGCAACATCGCGCGCGATAGACCAGCAGGTCGTTCTGGCCCTCGACCTGAAGCGAGTCGGAGCCGGTGAGATGCAGCTTGCGCACCGCATCGGACATGGCCTGCTTCGCCGCTGCCGGGCTTGGTCTCCGGCGCAGTCTCGGCCTCGCCCTGGTTGGCGAATCCGGGCGCGAGTTTGTTGAGCACCTGGTGGGCGGAGTGTTTGCCCTGGCCGAGAGTGGCGAGCAGGTCGGCAGCGGTGGCAACGCCGTATTCATTGGCGATGCGGCCCAGGTCCTGATCGTCGATCTGGCGTCATCGGCACTTTGAATTTGCGCGCTTCGCGCTCCAGCAGCTTGCGGCCGATTTCGACAGCGCGGCGGCGCTGGTCCTCATTGAGCCAGTGTTTGATCTTGTTGCGGGCGCGCGGACTTTTGACAAACGCGAGCCAGTCGCGGCTGGGCTTGTGATCTTTCTGGGTGACGATTTCAACGATGTCGCCGGTGCGCAGCTTGGTGCGCAGCGGAACCATGCGGCCGTTGACCTTGGCGCCGACGCAGGTGTGGCCGACCTCAGTGTGAATGGTGTAGGCAAAGTCGACCGGCGTGCCGTCGGCCGGAACCACGACAACCTTCCCCTTGGGCGTGAAGGTGTAGACCTCGTCGGGATACAGGTCCATCTTCAGGCTGGAGAGGAATTCGTTGGGGTCGGTCATCTCCTTTTGCCACTCGACGAGCTGGCGAATCCAGTTCAGGCGCTCTTCGTCGCGCGCGGTTACTGCGCCTTCGCCGGCCTTGTATTTCCAGTGGGCGGCGATGCCTTCCTCGGCGATGCGGTGCATCTCTTCGGTGCGGATCTGCACTTCGAACTGGTGGCCGCTGGCGCCGATGACCGTGGTGTGCAGGGATTGATAGCGGTTGGCGCGGGGGATGGCGATGAAGTCCTTGATGCGGCCGGGAACTGGCCGCCAGAGTGTGTGGATGAGGCCGAAGACGGCATAGCAGGAGGCGACGTCCTGGGTGATGACGCGGACGGCGAGAAGATCGTAAACCTGGTCGAAGGTGACTTTGGAGCGCTGCTGCTTCTGGTAAGATGGAGTAGAGGCGCTTGATGCGCCATTCGACGCGCGCTTCGATGTTGTTTTCGCGCAGTTGCTCGGCCAGCGTGTCTTCCACACCGCGCAGAAACTGCTCGCCCTCGATGCGGCGGGCCTCAACGGCGGCCGATACCTGCTCAAAACTGACCGGGTCGGTATAGCGGAAGGCCAGGTCTTCCAAGCTCGCCGCGCACTTTGCCCATGCCCAGGCGGTGGGCCAGGGGGGCATAGATATCGAGCGTTTCGCGGGCAATGGCTTCCTGGCGGTCGGGCTGAAGGTGCTCGAGGGTGCGCATGTTGTGCAGGCGGTCGGCCAGCTTGATGAGCACGACGCGCACGTCGGTGACCATGGCCAGCAGCATCTTGCGCACGTTTTCCGCCTGGCGGTCTTCGCGATTGGCAAACTGGATTTTGTCGATCTTGGTGACGCCCTCGACGATGTGGGCTACCTGGTCGCCAAAGCCGGCTTCAATTTCCTCGTTGGTGGCGGGGGTGTCTTCGACGGCGTCGTGCAGCAGGCCGGCGGCGATGGCCGTCGAGTCCATCTTCATCTCCGCCAGCACCTCGGCCACTTCGAGAGGGTGGATGATGTAGGGCTCGCCGGAGGCGCGCATCTGGCCCTCATGGTGCTGAACGCAGAAATCCCATGCTTTGCGGATGAGGCTGACGTCTTCACTGGGGCGGTTGGCCTGGACGTGGCGGAGAAGCGCTTCAAAACGCTCGTCGATCGCCTCTGCGTCAGGGGCGCGCAGGGCAGAGCGAGACCGGCCCCGGTGAAGCCGGGGTGGCGCTGGGAATATCCGCTGGTATGGCCTGCCGGACTGTCGCCATGCTTCATTATAGGCCGGTGCGGTTTGAGGGCGAATGAAACCAAAGTCCGACAGTGCTTGATCGGGCAACGCGCGGTGGACCGAAGACAAGGCGACGGAGACCTTCACAAATGCCGAATCGATGACCCTGATTTCGTTCATGATTCGACGTCTACGTTGCGGCGCGGGCCAGCAAGAAGATTGGTGTGCAAAGAGCGATCGAGATTGCAGCCGCACACAAGCGCATTGCCGATATAGGAAAGTCTGATTCTGAATAACTTGTCACTTAGTAAGTCAAACTCCGATGATCGAATCAGAAACAAAGGCTGGGATCCTTATCGGATTGGATTGAACGACCAAGTCGATTGTTAGTCGAAAGGCATGCTTGATTCTTAGCAAGTGCGTTGCCGAATTAGGTATGTATATCGCTTTTTCCGGTTACTTTTGTTTTATGGCTGTCCAGGATATTACTTGATGGGGATTATGCCCTCAAACATTAACCGTTCCCTGCATTGGTACGTCGGTGTGTAAGGCTCCTCTTGATGTGTTGGCCGTCACAGCCGGGTCACTACGAGAAAGGCGTAGAGTCCCCTTCGGACTATAGCGATTCTCCAATTGCTATGCGCCGGGACCTTCGCAGCCTAGCGGCTATTTAGCAAGAAAACCGCCGTATAAGTCGAATGCAAGAGCATGCGAATTGGGGAGACGCTCTGGTTATCCAGAACCGAGGAACTTATGTTGAAGCGTCTCTTACTGATTACCCTTGCTGGAGCAGTAGCTGCCGGCATGGGATATGCAGAACAATCCACGAAAAAGGTGATCATTCCGGTCAACAGGACTTCGCCAACGAGCGGCAAGCAAATGTTGGAAGCTATTGCGCGCCGTGCCATGGCGTGGACGGCAGGGGTAATGGCCCAGCAGCGACCGCAATGAAGGTGCCGCCCACTGACTTGACCGGCCTGTGCAAGAAGAACCACGGAAGATTTCCGGACACGCATATCGTTACCGTGCTGCAGTTTGGCTCTGAAATGCCTGCGCACGGATCGGCAGAAATGCCCGTCTGGGGTCCGATCCTTGGTAAGATGGAAGCCAGACAATCCCCAGGATAAGCAACTCAGAATCAGTAATCTGAGCCGGTACCTGGAGAGCATCCAGGCAAGGTAAGGGCCCTAGCGGCCCATTCGCTCCCTGCCTGGGCAGAACCCCGAGGGAGCCAATGAACAAACCGCACAGACCCCGACCTGCCACGAACCAGAAGGCGCCCAAGGCTTCAAGGCCAAGGGCGCCTTTTGAACGGAATCACGAGAACCCTCCCCCGCACCCCGCGAGGAAGCCCGCGACTCCCGGCGAAAGCCTTATTCCAAAAGCACAATTCCGAGGACTGACCAGGCAAACAGAAGTGGACCCCCGCAAGCTCAAAGGTCCCCCTGTCGGCGCTCGTGTAAATCGCCGCGCGGCGGACAGGCTGCGAGCAGGGCATCTGTGGGTTTACGCCTCCGACATTGAATCAATTGACGTTGGCGAAGGTGACCCGCCGGCGCTGCTGCCAGTCGCCGATAGCCGCGGGCTGCTGCTGGGCACGGCACTTTACAGTCCGTCGTCGCAGATTGCGCTGCGGATGGTGTCGCGGGAAGCATCTGGACGAGGCTGGATGGCTGAAACTGCTGGAGGCGCGGCTTCGCGCAGCGATTGCCCGGCGCAGACGCCGCTAGCTGAGAATGGCGAATCGGAAACCGATGCCTGCCGCCTTTGCTTCAGCGAGGCCGACGAACTGCCCGGACTGGTGGCGGACAAGTATGGCGAGCTGGTTATTCTGCAGCTGCTGACCAAGGGGCTGGACTCTGCGCGCGGTGCGCGAAACGTGCGTGCGCGTTCTTACGCGAAGAACTGGAGTCCCGACATCGATTCTGGAGCGGCCCGACCCGCGGATGCGCGAGTTGGAGGGCCTGGACGCGCCCGAACTTGCACCCGCTATGGGCGGCCGATCCCGCGATGCCCCGCGACCAGCACCCAGTTCCAGCTGAATGGCCTGCTGTTCCACTTCGATGCCAATGCGGGGCAAAAGACGGGCGCCTTTCTCGATCAGCGCGCCAACTACGCCGCTGCGCAGGAGTGGGCGCAAGAGACTGGGCTGCAACGGGCCGGGCGCTGGATGTCTGCTGCTACCAGGGCGGCTTTGCGCTGCACCTGGCCCAGGTTTGCCAGCCAGGTGACGGGAATCGATTCTTCGCGCGCCTCACTGGAGGTGGCGGAGCGGAACCTGGAGGCCAATCGCGCGCGGTCTCAGCGCGGAGGTGGACTGGGTGGAGGCCGATGCCTTCCAGATTCTGCGCGACTGGTCGGACGCGCGGCGAGCGATTTGACGCCATCGTGCTCGATCCGCCGGCCTTTGCCAAGACAAAGCGGGCCGTCGAGGGAGCCCTGCGCGGCTACAAGGAACTGAACCTGCGCGCGCTGCGGATGATGAAGCACGGCGGCCTGCTGATGACGTTCTCGTGCAGTCACCATGTGAGCTGGGAGGAGCTGGAAGGCACGGTTGCCTCGGCGGCTGCCGATGCACATCGGCGCGTGCGTCTGCTGGAGCGCCGCGGCGCTGCGCCTGACCATCCCGTGGTGCTGAATCTGCCGGAGACCGAATATCTGAAGTGCCTGGTGCTGGAGGTGGAGTAGGCCGGCCGAAGCTCAGGCGCGGCTGCTGCGACGGTCGCCGGACCAGCGCGGAAAGAGCCTGGAGCGCCAGGTCTGCCGGCGGAGCAGGGCCGGCTTCGAGGTAGCCTTGTGGCTCGTCCGACTGCAGGAGCGACCGAAGCTGCGTCAGCGCTTCCTTGACCTGGGCCCGAAGAGCCTCAACCTCGAAGGTGCAGGAGCGCAGATAGGCTGAAACGGTGAGCCCGGCCTCGGCGGCGCGCTCGTGCAGTTGCGCGCATTCCGCCTGGCTGAGGCGGATGGTGATGCTTGACGTCTTTGCGCGTCTTCATCGAGAGTGCCAGGACGATGGCGGTGTCCGAGCACCTGCCGGTTGCAGCTTGAGCTGCGGAGTCGCCGCGGCTGCGGCGTTGGTCTTGAAACGGGAGCGTCTTGTGTGTAGCGGTCCGTACGGCATCGTCGGCTGAGCACCGTCATGGTGCGGCGGTAGCGAGCGTGGGTTCGCAGAGCTTGCTCATAGCTGAGAGTGGCGATATCGTCGGCGAGGCCATCCTCGTTCCAAGCGGGCTGAGGCTTCTCCGCAGGCGCGGCAAAGGCCGCCAGGAAGGCTGGCAAAGCTGGCCGCGTGCGGAAGAGGGCGAAGTGGCCGCTGGTTCCTGCATGGATTGAAGCATACGCAGGGCGTGCGGTCGACTATGAGGGATTCCTCATTGATCGATGGCACGAGTCGATTCCCATCGCGGGACGCGACCCATGTCAATCTCGAAATGGAACTGCTGACGAATGCTGTTATGCGGAAGACCGGCAGAGGCCGGTCCAGTTCTTCGGGGTCAGGAAGAATGCGGCCGGGAAGGCGGAGAAGCTGGTGACGGCTTCGGCCGTCATGGGCTTGGCAAAGAGATAGCCCTGACCGAAACGGCAGCCCATCTGGCGCAGCAGGCGGTATTGCTCCGCTGGTCTCGATGCCTTCGGCAACCACATCCATGCCTAGGACGCGCGCCAGCTCGATGATGGTTCGAACGATCTGGAGCGGCTGATCTCCGTCAGTCATGCGGCCCACAAAGGAGCGGTCGATCTTCAGCACGTCGAAGGGAAACGAGTGGAGGTGATTGAGCGAACTGTAGCCGGTGCCAAAATCGTCCATCAGCAGGGAGACGCCGAGAGCGCGCAGCCCGCCAGCACGTCGAAGGGCGGTATTCATGTTGGGGATGAGGCTCGACTCGGTCATTTCGAGGCCGAGCTGGCGGCTGGAGGAGCCCGATTGGAGCAGCAGGGATTCCACATGATCCGCCAGCCCCTGGCGGGAGAACTGGCGAGCCGACAGATTGACGCAGACCCGCAGTGTGTTATTGAGGGGATCTTCGTGGTTCCACGCCTGAATCTGATTGCAGGCCTCGGCCAGTCCCCAGTCCCCGATGGGCAGAATCATTCCGCTTTCTTCAGCCTGGGGGATGAAGTCCATGGGAGGAATCAATCCGCGTTCAGGATGCTGCCAGCGGATGAGCGCCTCAACGCCGACAATTCGGCGCGTTGAGAGATCGACTTCGGGCTGGTAGTAGAGCACAAACTCGCGCCGGTCGAGGGCGCGGCGCAGGTCGGAGCAGCGAGGCCAGGAATGTGCGACGGATTTCCGTTCGCGCGGCGCGCGCCGTTCGCAGTCCATTCCGGGTGAAGGCTTTGCGCAGGCTGCGCAACTCCAGCTGGTTCGACACCATATCGGCCAGACTTTCCAGCATTTGCAGCTCGTCCGGTGTCATCCCGGTCCGGGACTGTCTGGCAAAGACGGTCAAGACGCCGAGGATTCTGCCGTCCGGACGAGCGCACGGGAGCGCCGGCAATGAAGGTCACGTTCAGGAGCCTGAGCACCAGCAGAGGCCCGTCGAATCCGGCATGCTTGAGACATCCGCAATCACGACCGGCCCATTCGCGCCAGCACCATGTCAAAGATGGAGTTTCTCCGAGGGAGTTCAAGGAAGATGGGGCCCCAGGGCGACTTGATCCAGATGCGGCTCTCGTCGGCAAATCCGAGACCGGCCGAATCGGCATGAAAGTATTCGGCAGTTAGCCGTGTGATGGCGTCGTAGCTGGGTTCGGGCGCGGTGTCAAGGATTCCGATGCAAGCGAGCGCGGCCAGCCTGGCAGCCTTCCTGCTGCTGGTCGGTTTTGATGGTTCTCCAAAGCTGCGTGTGGCATTTCGACTCCGGACACGGCGCTGCCGCCAATTCTCTCTTCTGGGAGCATCCGGCCGCTTACCGCACCGCTGTGTCTGAGAACGGCCAGATGGCGGCTCCGACCCATTCCGTCGCTTGAGCGCACACGAAGCGGCACAGAGAAGGCCGTCCCAGCGGGATTCCTGCTGCAGTCCCAGTCTCTCCCTTATCGGATGGAATGTGGAATGGCTTGAGCCTGCAGCGCGGCTGTTCCCGAGCGAAACAGCCGCGGCAACAGTGGAGGCTACTTGACCGATTTGGGTTTGTCCCGTTTCGGTCCAAAGAAAGGTGAGCTGGTCGGCGTCGTCCTGGATCTTCTGCTCCACGCTGACACCGGACGGAGTGGCCGCCGGCAAGGCTGTAATGGAGCAGGATGGGCCGGTCGCTGGACGAGGCCGCCTGCATGCAGCGCGGTCATCTTGCGGGCATGGAGCGGGTCGACGCGCGTGTCGCTGTCTCCGGTGAAGAACAGGATGGCGGGGTAGGCTGTGCCGGCTTTCACGTTCTGGTAGGGCGAGTACTTGAGCAGGTAGGGAAACTGCTTCTCGTTGTCGGCGGAGCCATATTCGGTGGTCCAGTAATAGCCCACCTTGAACTTCTGATAGCGAAGCATATCGAGCAGCGGATAGCCGCACAGGATGGCTGAGAAAAGCTCAGGATGCTGGGTCATGGCAGCACCCATCAGCAGGCCACCGTTGGAGCGGCCGGTAATGGCGAAGTGCTGGGGCGACGTGTATTTGTTGGCGATCAGATAATCGGCGGCGGCGAACCAGTCGTCGAAGACATTCTGTTTTTTCTCAAACATTCCCTGCTCGTGCCAGTGCTCGCCGTACTCGCCGCCGCCGCGCAGATTGGGCAACGCGAACCAGCCTCCCTGCTCCATCCACCAGGCATAAGCGGGATTCCATGCCGGAGTGATGTTGACGTCGAAGCCGCCATAGCCGGTCATCAGCAGGCGTTCAGTGCCATCCTGCTTCAGGCCTTTCTTGCCGGCAATGAACATGGGAACCCGGGTGCCGTCCTTCGATTTGTAGAAGATCTGCTTGAGCTCGTACTGATTGGTGTCGAAGGGGACTGTCAGGCTTGGCGAAGACATCTCGCTTGCCCGTGACTGTGTCGAGGCGGTAAATCGTGGGCGGTTGAATGAAGGATTGAAAGTTGAAGAAGCCATAGCGATCGGTCGGTTCTGCCGAATACGGTCGACGCCGGAGCCAATGCCGTCGTAGTTGAGTGTGCCGACTGGCTTGCCGTCGAGCGTGTAGATGGCGGTCTCTGACTTCACATCCTTGAGGCGTTCCACGTAAACCTTTCCGCCCACGATGGAGAATCCGTCGATCACCTCCGGCGATTCCGGAACGATCGTCGTCCAGGCGTCGGGCAGGACACCGGGATCGGCGCGAAGGATGCGGCCCATGGGGGACTTGTAGTCGGTCTTCACGAACCATGCGCCCTTGGCGTAGATAGCTGAGAAGCGCGAATCCAATCCCCACACAAGGACCTCGAAGGGTGCGTCCGGTTTGGTGAGATCGCGGAAGACGATGTCAACGCGCCTGGCAGGAACACCTCGGTTGATCTCGATGACGAGATAGCGGCCGTCGTCGGTGATTTCGGGACCAAACAGATCGTTGGGACCGAGCGGCTCGCCATGGAACTCGCGGCCGAAGACCACCGTGTCGCGGGCATTCCGCGTGCCCAAAACGTGCTGGTAGAGCAATGTTCCCTCCTTGTCGTTGCGGGCATAGTAGACGCTCTTGCCATCGGGCGCGATGCTGACGCCGAGGTAGCGGGCAGATGGAAGTTCGTCCTGAAGTGTCTTGCCGGTCTTCACGTTGAAGATCCGCACAGTGGCCTCATCTGCACCTCCGAGGCGGACCCCGTATGCGATCAGCGATCCATCGCGGGAAACATCTTCGATCTGCACTGAGGTGTTCGGGTCGCGAGAAAGAACCGCGGGGTCGATGAGGCGCTCGTCTTTGCCCGCCCAACCGCGGCGAATGTAGATCGATGCCTGGCCCTCATCGGCGAGACGCTTTTGGAAATAGTAGTTGCCGCTGCGCTCGATAGGAATGGTCCAACTGGGAACCTTCTCCAGGGCTTCGAGATCCTCCATGCACCTGCGGCAGGAGATGGTCCTGCTTGAAGTAGCGCGACGTATAGGCATTTTCGGCATCGATGAAGGCGCGCGTCTCAGGGCTTTTGGCGTCTTCAAGCCAGCGGTAACTATCGGTGACCTTTGTGCCGAAGTAGTTGTCGACCACTGGCGTCGCATCGACTGCCGGCGGAGCGGGCAGGGTAATTCCATCGCGCCCATGGATGGTCTGCGCAAATGCGCCGATCGCAAGAAGCAAAGCAACCCCAAAAGCGGCAAATGACCTCATCCAAATGTCTCCCATGGCAAGAATACGCGGGGATTGCGGCTGGGCACTCGATGCGAAGGACCGAACCAATGGTAAACAGTGCGCCGACGCCCCTGAATGGTAACGCCGCAGCCACCTACAACCCCGATAGAATCTAGTTAAGTGACAGAAACGGTCTCAAGTCAACCGGAACAGCCGCCGAAATCCAGATGGTCGCGCGGCCTGAAGATGTTGCGTCCCTCGCATGCGCACTCTGTGTTCAGCGCAACCGTGGTGCTGATGGCATCCACGTTCCTTTCCAGCGTCTTCGGGTTGGTCCGGAACATGTACATCGCTCGGCTTTTCGGTCGAGGAATGGAGGCGGACGCGTTTCTCGCGGCATTTCAACTGCCCGACATGATCTCGTATTTTTTGGTTGGCGGCGCAGCCTCGATCACGTTTGTCACAATTCTGACTCGTTATCGGGATTCGGGACGAGAGGCGGATGGTGAGCGCTCGCTATCGGTCATCCTGACCACGATGTTTTTGGTCCTGGGCTCGGCCATTGTGCTGGCCGAGGTGTTTGCGCCCTGGTATGTTCACGCCTGGTTCAATGGATTCGACGCGAAGAAGGCGGCATTGTGCGTCACGCTCACGCGGATTCTGCTGCCGGCGCAATTATGCTTCTTTGCCGGCGGCGTCTTCGGCGCGGTGCTGCTGGTGCGCAAGCAGTTCAATGTGCAGGCGGTGACGCCGCTGATCTACAACCTGGGGACGATCGTGGGCGGCATCCTGCTGGTGCGGAAGCTGGGTGTCTCATCTTTGGCGATTGGTACGGTGGCGGGGGCACTCTTAGGACCGTTGCTGTTGAACGCGGTGTTCGCACGTCGTGCCGGGGTACGCTATAGGCCCTTGCTTGACTGGCATGACGAAGGATTGCGGGAATGGGTGCGACTTTCATTGCCGCTCATTGTTGGCGTTTCGCTGGTGACGGCGGATAACTGGATCATTGCGCACTTTGCCTCCGGCACCAGCGGCGCAATCTCGCTGATGACCTATGCCAAGCGCTTATTCACGGCGCCCATGGCGGTGCTGGCGCAAGCGGCGGGCGCGGCCTCGATGCCATTTTTTGCAAGTTTATGGGCCAAAGAGCGCCGCTTCGAGTTTGCCACCGTGGTGGCGGATTCCGTGTCGCGAGTCTCTTGCCTTGGCCTGCTGGCGGCCTCTGCAATGGCCGCGCTGGGCACGCCGCTGGTGGACCTTCTCTTCATCGGCGGGCGCTTTTCCGCAGCGGATGCGAAACAATGTGCCGGCTACTTTGCGGTCTTTTCGTTTTCTATTTTTCTGTGGTCGGCGCAGGCTATCTATTCGCGTGCATTTTATGCAGCGGGAAACACCTTTGCGCCCATGGCCGCGGGGACGGTGATTACCGTGATTTCGCTGCCAATCTACGCGGCGTTCTATCACTGGTATGGGGCAATGGGATTAGCTGTCGCATCGGATATTGGAATTACGATGCAGACACTGACGATCGCGCTCCTGCTCCATCAGCGACGCATGGTTTCATTGGCCAGTCTTGACTATGCCGAACTATGGCGATGCCTGCTGGCCGCAGCTGCGAGCGGCGCGGCGGTCTGGGTGGTCTTTTCCTGGCTGGGCGAGGTCGTGGTGAAGGCGCTTGGCATGCATCTGCCCGGGGAGACGCGATGGAGCGATCTGACTGTGCTGCTGGCGGGCACGGCGCTGTGGCTCCTTGTAGCCGGGGCAGTCCTTGAAAAGGCAGGATCTGTGTTGCCCAGCGTGGCACGGAAGCGGCTGGGGCTGGGATAAGGCGCGAATCACATTCGAACTTGCAGGCAGAAAAGCCCCTGCAGTCGCAGGGGCCTTTCTTTTGGAGCGAGAGATTCGAGCTTATTAAGCCTGGACTGCTTTGGCCGCTTCCGGCGCGGGAACGGAAGCAGGTGCAGCAGGAGACTTGGAATCGGGCTTGCGGATATCGATGCCACCCTTGAAGTAGGCGCCATCTTCAATGCTGATGCGGGCGGCGGCTACGTCACCGGTGAGGGAGCCTTCCGCGCGAATGTCGACACGGTCGGTTGCAGCGACATTGCCTTTCACCTTGCCCAGTACCACAATTTCGCGGGCGTTGATGCTGGCGGATACCTGGCCGTTGCGGCCGACGGTGAGGCGGTTGCCGGGCAGATTGATGCTGCCCTCGATCTTGCCGTCGATATACAGCGACTCGGATCCGGTGATTTCGCCCTTGATAAAGAGGCCTTTACCAATGGTGGCCTGTTCGCCGGTGGGGGGAGCGGGGCGTGCGGGTTCAAACGTCTGGGGTGGGGGCATAGGTCTCGGGGGCTCCGGGGTTGGATTGGGGGTCATAGATCCGGACTGAGTGGGTTTCCACATAGCGCTCAAGAGGGTTCCTTTTCTGTCCTGGTGGGACTGTGTTTCCAAGGCAGGGGCCAATTCTGTGGTCCCAAAAGCTGTTTTTGCGGGCTGCAAGCCACTTCACGTGCCTTTGCCGTCCGATCCGGTTCCTGCCCCGCGTTTCCAGGCAGGTTACTGCAGGTATTCTAATCCGTCGCGGAGCGTATGCACATGTGTCGAGGTTACGTCGGTTTGCCGGTTGCCGAATGTGATAACACTGTCCGGCCGAAAAACATGGGAATTTTAGCCTGCGGTCGCAATCCCGACTCTATCGAATCGATTTGAGCGCGGGCGTTTGCCAGGATCTCGGTTTTGGATTTGGGGACGGTTCGAGGGGCGAGTTGCATGAATTTCGCTTAATGCGATGTAACTTGTTTGCATTCCGGCTGATTCACAAGAGTGTTTAATTTTGTGCAAGGTCAGAGGCCGTCTTGAAAATATTCAGGGGGGTGGGGTACCCCTCCCTGGGTACAGACGGGTCAGTGCCTGTTCTCTATGATTGTGCGCTCGGAGCGAACAATTATCTGCAAACGGAATCGATGCGCAGCTCAAATCTCAGAACGGGGAGTGGTGCTTCAACCAGGTGTGGGTCGCGGCGAGGTCTGCGGGCGACAGAGACGGTGCGGCGCGCTTCAACATCTCGACGTACCAGTCGATTTCGCCCGGCAGAGCCGGATAGCCGATGTTCTTGTTGATGTCTCCATGGATGTAGGAGTTGATGAGGGGGTTTCCATTCTCGTCGGTCATAACGATGAACGGGAAGCCCGGCTCACCGTTGGCTCCGAGGGCCGTGCGCAGCGCGACGCCGCCAGGTGTATCGATGTGCTCGGTGTCATCCGCGCGTTCACCCACATCGATCCTCTGAACCACAAAAGCTTTTTCTGTGATGGACTTCATCTGCGGGTCCTCGAGGAAACGCGCATAGAGTTTGCAGGGACCGCACCAGGAGGCGGAAAACACCATCAATACGTTTTTGCGGCCGGTCTTTGCCGCGGCCTGCGCATGGGCGAATAAGGCGACTGCGGATTCCTGCGTTGCTCCAACCGCGGGTGCGGCGAACAAGGTTGCGCACGCGAGTACTGCGGCGAAATAAAAGCTCCTGTGCAACGCCAACGTTGGTTCTCCTTCGGGGTGACGCTGGGAGCATCATAGCGCGCGGTGCGCGGGGTTCGCGAAATCCCGCACTGGAATCGAAATGCGCGTTCAGGACGGGCACAAATTCCCCTGCTGAATTTGGGTTTGCATGGAAATATGCGATTGCCGGCTTAGCGAGGTTTGGGGGCGAATTCGCTGCGATGACGGCTGTAGAAGAAGTAAATCAGCAGGCCGATGAGGAGCCAGATGAAGAACGCTTCCCACGTTAGAACTTCGAGACCCATCATGAGCATGATGCAGAAGATGATGCTGAGCACGGGAAAGATGGGTCCCCACGGTGCGCGGAAGGAGCGAGGGCGCTCCGGCTCGCGATAACGCAGGATGAGGACGGCGATCGACACCAGCACGAAGGCGAACAGGGTGCCGATGTTGGAGAGGTTGGAGACGGTGCCGATGTCGAGCAGGCCGGCAGGAATGCCGACGACAAATCCAGCGACCCAGGTGGCGACCGCGGGAGTGCGGAAGCGGGGGTGAATGTTGCTGAAGACCGTGGGCAGCAGCCGGTCGCGCGACATGGCGAACCAGACGCGCGCCTGGCCGAGCTGGAAGACGAGGATCGACGAGATCATGCCGAGCATGGCGCCGATGAGGACGACCAGTTCGACCCAGTGCAGGTTGGCGCCGCCGGGCATGAGGGAGAGGCGCTTGAGCGCGTTCACCACCGGAGCGCCGTCGCCCATGATGGATTGCCAGGGGACGATGCCGCTGAGGCAGATGGCGACTCCGCCATAGAGCACCGTGCAGGCGACGAGTGTGGCCAGAATGCCGAAGGGCAGATCGCGCTGCGGATTGCTTGCACTCTTCGGCGGCGGTGGAGACGGAATCGAATCCGATGTAGGTGAAGAAGATGATGGAGCCGCCGGAGAGCATGCCCGTCCAGCCATTGGGCATGAAGGGATGCCAGTAGCGGGGCTTGATGAAGCTGGCTGCGGCAAAGATGAAGGCGAGGATGGCGACGATTTTGACGAGGACGAGGATGTTGTTGGTGCGCGCCGACTCGCGAATGCCGCGCACCAGCACGACCGTCAGAACCATGACGACGAGGAAGGCGGGAATATTGAAGCCGAAGTGCCAGCCGGGGGCATAGAGATCATTTCCGGCAAGATCCTGCAGGCCGGTGGGCAGATAGGCCGGGGAAATCCACTTGAGAGTCGGGATGGAGGCCGAACCACTCCAGCAGCGCCTCGATATGCGCGGCGAAGCCGACGCTGACGCTCATGTTGCTGAAGGCATATTCGAGGATCAGATCCCAGCCGATGATCCATGCGACGAGTTCGCCGAGGGTGGCGTAGGTATAGGTGTAGGCCGAGCCGGCGATGGGAATCATCGAGGCCAGTTCGGCGTAGCAGAGGCCGGTGAAGACGCAGACGATGGCGACGAGGACGAGCGAGAGGGCCAGTGCCGGTCCGGCGCCGGGACGGCCGGCCATGGCGGTGTGCGTCAGGAGGTAGTGGATCAGCGGGGTATTGCTGACTTCAGGGGTGTCGAATTTCTGCCCGGCCATGGCGGTGCCGATGACGGTGAAGATGCCCGAGCCGATGACCGCGCCGATGCCGAGAGCGGTGAGCGACCAGGGGCCGAGCGACTTTTTCAGCGCGTGCTCGGGCTCTTCCGATTCCCGGATCAGCTTATCGATGGATTTGCGGGCAAGCAGTTGGCTTGAGCAGGGCAGTTCTCCTCGTCCGGTCCGGTGCGGGGCTCTGCGATTGAAGGCGGTCCCAGCAGAGTTGGGGAGCCTTTGCCGCAGTGTACATGATGAGGATTGCTCTTGAGGATCTTCCGCGGCGGCATTTGCGGATGCAAGCGGCATGCTTCCACGGGATGGAAATGGGATTGTGGCGGGAGAGATGCGGAGGGGGTTCCGAGCCCGGTGTACGAGCAGGCAGACCCGGAACCCCTGATTTCGTTTTTGGAGCTAGCGTGGTGAGTCTGAGGTTGATCGAAGAACAACAGCAGATTCTTCGACTCACCACCCCCGAACTCCACCCCAAAGAGCAAAGACCGCTAATTGGGGCCCCGGTACTGAAAGACGTTCGGGGCCCCGCTCGCTCAGAATGACAGTCAGTCTTGTGTTGCGTATTTCAGACTCAGGAGCTTAGCGCTTCGACTGGCCGCGCGCCATCTTCTTGACTTTCTTTTTCTTTGAGCCGCGCGGCTCGGTGCGCTTGGCTTTGGGGGCGGCCTTTTTGCGGGCGGCGCGCTTTAACTTCTTGCGTTCCATCTTGTCTTCAATCTTGGATGTGTCTGCCAATGCTAACCTCTTTCGCTGCAATCTCTTCAATGTGTCCCGTAATCGGGCGGTGTGAACTTTATGTTAACAGGGAATGGCGTGCAGCGAAAGCGCGCAGTCGCGGATTGAAACGCCGCATTTTAAGCGGCGTTTCAATCGTTTCCAGCGTACAATGAAGGTAGACACGCATCTGGAATAGCCAGCCTGCTCGGCTTTGGCCGTCCCACCGCTTCCTGACGAGCTCCGCTTCCACGCACCAATACACGCCGCCACTACAGTTGCCGGCAAGGCCGGGTTCACTGGTATCTCGTTACCAGGCACCTGTCGAATCGGAGTACGTCATGCGTTCTGATCAAATTCATCGCGCCCTTTCGCAGGGCATGAACCGCTTCGAGGTATGCCAGCTTGTCGCAAAAGGCGTGAAAGCCACCCACAAGACCGGGGGGCGCTTTGAAGACTCAATCAACGATGTGCTGCAATACCTCGGCACCCACGAAGTGCCGAGCGAGGGCCTGCATCCCGCCATGAAGCAGGTGAGCGCCACGTCGCTGAAGCCCGCGGCCTGAAAAATTCAGGGAATCAGTGATCAGGTCGATGGCGCGGGCAGATTAGGCTTTCCTGAAGGCCTGAAGATTTCAGATTCAGAACGCAGAAAAGGGACGGCAGATTTGCCGTCCCTTTTCTATTGATACCGAACTGAACCGGTCGCTCTAGTTACTTAGACAACCTGGACGTTCTCAGCCTGCCAGCCCTTGGGGCCCTTGGTCACGTTGAACTGGACCTTCTGGCCTTCCTGGAGCGAACGGAAGCCGTTCGACTGGATGGCGGTGTGATGGACGAAGACGTCCTCGCCGTTTTCACGGCTCAAAAATCCAAATCCCTTGGCGTCATTAAACCACTTGACTGTGCCTGTTTCCATTTGAGTTGTTCCTTTGGTACAAATTTACCGCGAACGCAATGTGGAAGTGTTTGCGTGTAGAGCGGTAACTCGAGAACAGGCAATGACTTCTAATCGAATTCTACGATCTGAACGGAGTATAGCACGGTTTGGCAAATGGCCTGGCAAAAGGACGGTCGGGTCAGGCGGAGAATTTGGAAGAAGCCTGGCACCGATTGGAGGCCTGGGAGCTGGTTCTGAACCGGGTTCGAGGCGAACCGAACTGCCGGGGAGGTGTCCGGTCGGGGGTAGCCGGGCAGGCCCAATTTCCCGGGAATCAATATCCGCGAGGTTCGGCGCCCACCGAAAGGGCGGCGGAAGGTGCTATCCATCTTGCGGAGAACGGGATGTGGGGCCACCCCCCGGCCTGCCGGGTACCTTGGTGTAGGCAATGGCGAACAACCTCCACAAAAGAGGTAATCGGGTTCCCGTCAACCCGGGGTAAGATGTGCGCATGAACATCCTGATCATGATGCTGCCTATTTTTGGCTCGATCCTGGTGTGTTGGATTGCGGCACTGATGGTGATAAGCGAGGCCGACAAGAACCGCCTGGCGGTTGAGTCAAAAAATGGGCGGATTGAGTTCCTGCCGAACGCCCGCAGTTATTGGGGCGTCTACGTGATTATCGCGGTTTTGTGCTATCCGGTGGTGACGGGAGTCATCAGCCAGATCCATTCGGGCTCGGGCGCGTGGCTGGTATCGCTTTGCATGGGCTTTATCATGCTTCTCTTGATCTCATTTCCGGGCTCTATCGATGTAACCAGTGAAGGGGTGGAACAGAACTATTGGGTTGGCCGCCGGAAGCGGCTCGCGTGGCGAGATGTCGTGGGATTTGAAGTCGACAAGAAGAATAAGAGGGTGACGATCCGAGCCAAGAGTGGGCCCAAGATTGTCCACACGCGCCAATTGCCGGACAGAGAGCGCCTGATGGCAGAACTGGAGATCCACTGCTCCGCCAACCAACTGGCAGGGACAGCCAAGAAGGTAGTGGCACCGCCCGTCGGCAAGATGGAAAACAGCTAGAGCCGGCTCCTTTGGTGTGAGCAGGACCTAGATCTTCTGCAGGTTGGCGAACTTCTCCATCAGCTTCTTCATGCCGTGGCGCATGAACATGACGGTGAGCTTGGCGTCTTCGCCGTCGCCTTCGCGGAAGAGAACGGTGCCTTCGCCGTATTTGCCGTGGCGCACGCGCTGACCCTTTCTAAGATTGGCTGCGCCGGTGGGCGCGGGAATGTCCATCGCCGGGCGCGGCAGGGACACCGGGCTTGACGACGCCAGCTTTGCCGCCGAAGAAGCGGGCGATGTTGTCGATCGACTGGCCCTCCGGCGCTTCCGCGCTTTACTCTTTGGCGGAGATTCCGGGTCGGGAAAGACTGGACCGGCTGCGCTGTTTGTGGCCACTGGCTTGGTTCTTGCCGTCATCCAGGAAGCGACAAAGGGCTTGGAGGCGATGGCTTTGGCCGGGTACGCTGTGCGGCTGCTGTCGCCATGGCCGGTGGGGGCGCGCGGGGCTTCCTGGCTTTCGTCTTCGTAGTTGTAGTGCGTGGTCGGCGAATTCGCTGGAGTGGGCGGGGCGACGCCTGCGCCATAGCCCTGATACGCTGTAGGCCGGCGTGGACCAGGCAGGGCTGCGGCCGCCGAGATTCTCAATCAACTGGTTGGGCACTTCCTCAAGAAAGCGCGAGGGGATGCTCATCTCTGGCGCGTCGTTGCCATAGCGGCGGCGATAGTGGGCGCGGGTGAGGATCAGGGTGTTCATGGCGCGGGTCATGCCGACGTAGCAGAGGCGGCGCTCCTCTTCGAGTTCCTCGGGGTTCATCAGGGTGCGCGAGTGGGGAAACAGGCCCTCTTCGAGGCCGGCGAGGAAGACGAGCGGAAACTCAAGGCCCTTTGGCGGCGTGCAGGGTCATGAGGGTGACGCGGGCGTCGGGGTCGTACTGGTCGGTGTCGGAGGCGAGAGCGGCGTGGTCGAGGAATTCGGCGAGGGTTTCGCCGCGGGCTTCGGCATCGTGGGCGGCGTTGGCCAGTTCCTTCAGGTTTTCAATGCGGCTGAAGGCTTCAGGCGAGGCTTCGGCTTCAAGGGCCTTGATGTAGCCGGTGCGGTCGATGAGGAAGCGGATCAGCTCGGGGAGCGTGGCCGCGTCGCCGGGGGCTCTGAAGGCTCTTCCGAGGCCTTCTGTGCCGGCCGGCTGCCGGGTCGATTCTTCGGCTGGGACGGGATTCGTTGTCCAGGTCCGAGATCTGCGGCCTTGGTTCGCGCGCCTGTTTCGGCATCTTGAGGAAGGGCGCTTGGGCTCCGCGGCGAAGGGCGAGAAGTGGCTGGCGTCGAGCAGCGGAATCTGATTTTCGTTATCGCCGAAGCTGAAATCACCGCTTCCGCGCTTTCATCGCCTGAACCGAACGTCTCTGAAGTCCTGCCGCGCCGAAGCGAAGTCGGTGTCAGCGCGTCGGCTGCGGATTCGGCGACATCGGCGGAGAGCTTGCCGGCGAAGTCGGGGTCCATCATGGCTTGCGCGTCGAGAATGAGCTGGCGAAATGAATCGAGCGCCATGAGCGCGCGGGTGGGGATGAGCCGGTTGGCGATGGCGGCGGAGATGGCGTCCCAGGTGGACTGGCCGGTTTCAAGCGCCAGGCGCTCCAGCGTCTCCAGCGTGGTTTTGCCGATGCCGCGGGCAGGCGTGTTGATGACCCGCTGCAGGGCCATGGAGTCGTGCGGGTTGCGGACAAGGCGCAGGTAGCAGAGCAGGTCCTTGATCTCGGCGCGCTCGTAAAAGCTGAAGCCGCCCACCATGGTGTAGCGGATGTTGTAGCGGCGCAGCGCTTCCTCAACCAGGCGGGACTGGGAGTTGGTGCGATAGAGCACCGCGCAATGGCCCGCTTCGCGGGTCTTGCGTTTCGGACGAGCCTGTCGCGCTGAGAAAGTCTTGGATGCGATCGGCGATGAAGAGGGCTTCGTTTTCGCCGTCGGGGGCTTCGTAGTAGCCGATGAGGCTGCCGCCCTGGCGGTCGGTCCACAGCTTCTTGCCTTTGCGGCGGAGGTTGTTGGCGACGACTGAGCCGGCGGCTTCGAGAATGATCTGCGTGGAGCGGTAGTTCTGTTCCAGGCGCACGATGCGGGCGTTGGGGAAATCCTTCTCAAACTCCAGAATGTTGCGGATGTCGGCGCCGCGCCACGAGTAGATGCTCTGGTCCTCATCGCCGACGGCGCAGACGTTCTTGTGCTCGCCGGCGAGCAGCTTCATCAGCTCGTACTGGGGGCGGTTGGTGTCCTGGTACTCGTCGACGAGCAGGTAGCGATAGCGGCGCTGGTAGCGCTCGCGCGCTTCGGTTGAAACCTTGAGCAGGCGGACGGCTTCAAGCAGCAGGTCGTCGAAGTCGAGTGCGTTGTTCTTGCGCAGTTCGGCCTTGTAGCCCTGATAGATGTGGGCGATGCGCTCGCTGTTGGGATCCTTGGAGCCGAGGTAATACTCCTGCGGATCGACCATGTGGTTCTTGGCCCAGGAGATGCGGCCCAGCACGGTGCGCGGGGTGAGCTGCTTGGTGTCAAGGCCCATGCGGCGCATGATCTGCTTGACGATGGCCTGCTGGTCGTTTTCGTCGTAGATGGCGAAGGCGCGGGTAAGGCCTTCGCCGTTGACTTTCAGAGCTTCAATGTCGCGGCGCAGCATGCGCACGCAGAGCGAGTGGAAAGTGGAGATGAGCGGCTTGGCCAGCGAGGAGTGGCCCAGCAGGCGATCGACGCGCTCGGCCATCTCGCTGGCTGCCTTGTTGGTGAAGGTGACGGCGAGGATGGAGTCGGGAGCGACGCCTTTTTCGCGAATGAGCCAGGCGATGCGGCTGGTGATGACGCGGGTTTTGCCCGAGCCCGCGCCGGCGAGGATGAGCAGGGGGCCTTCGGTGGCCTCGACGGCGGCGCGCTGTTCGGGATTCAGATTGTCGATGAGCGGCTGCACGATGGCCAGGTCCAGGCGGGAAGCTTCCTGATATCTAGTTTACCTGTCGTGGACGTTGCGCGCAGAGGGGGTGCTTTTGCGGAGGGCAGGCCGCGCATCGCGCGGCCTGCCTGAATCCGGGGGAGGGACTTCGACCAACTGAAAACTAGATCGGCTTGGGGGTCGTGTTTTCGGCGGCGGTCACGTTGTCGGGCGTGTCGGTGAACGACTTGCCGGCGCCGTAGGCATACTTCTCAAACCTTGAACCCGCCTTGCGGATAGCGTCTTGCGCGCCATCATCCCAGGTAACACGTGCTTCGCCGTTGACGTAAGTCCAGGTGCCATGGACTGCACGAAGGGAGCGCTCCGCATCGCCATTGTCTTTCAGTGTGATGGTGAAGTTGGTTCCACTGCCGTCACCCACGACCCATCGGCCAACAAATCGGCCGCGCGACGGCATGTCTGGATTTATGGCCGCGGCTTCATTGGCTGTGGGGAACTCCACCCGCGCAATATCAGCGAGATTGAAGACCTGCCGGTGGCCGTCCTTGAAGACGATGCACGATGGTGCCGGGCGCGCCTTTGGCTGCTGCTGGCGTTTTGGCAAAGCCCATCGGAAGTGCGAGAAGAGCAAGAGTGCAACGACTGAAGCAGCAACAAAGACCTTACGCATGGGATTCTCCTTGCAATGCAAGCGCGCTCCGCGAAACAGGCCGGGCGACGCTACCCGAGTTTACGTGGCCGAGACTGCAATTAGTTCCCTTGGCACGGATTTCGGACGGATTGCGCGGTATGGGTCTGGGCGCGCAGGGCGCGGGATCGCGGAGCTATTCTGAAACCGTGATGGCTTCATCGAATGATTCGTCTTCGCGCGCGTGGCGGTGTATTGCGGGTCGGCCAGCGGGAACGATCCTGCATTTCTGGCGGAGGCGACGGCACTGGGCAAGGCGATTGCCGCGGCCGGGCTGGGGATGGTGTATGGCGGGGCTAGCGTGGGGCTGATGGGCGCGGTGGCCGATGCGGCGCTGGCGGGCGGGGCTGAGGTGATCGGCGTGCTGCCGGAGGTGCTGGCCGGGAGCGAGATTGCCCATGCCGGGCTGACGCGGCTGGAAGTGGTTGCCACGATGCACGCGCGCAAGGCGCGCATGGTCAAGCTGGCCGACGCGTTTCTGATTCTGCCCGGCGGCTACGGGACGCTCGACGAGATGATGGAGATCGTGACCTGGAAGCAACTGCGGCTGCATGCCAAGCCCTGCATCCTGATCAATACGGCGGGGTATTGGGATGGGCTGCTGAGCGTTTCTGGATTCCACGGTGGCGGCGGGGTTTTTGAAGGCGGAGAATCGGAAGCTGCTGCAGGTGGCGGGGGATGCGGCGGAGGCGGTGAGGATGGTCGGGGAAAGAGGGAATCGGGTAAAAGGGAACAGAGCTGCAAATAGCGAAACATTGAATAGACCAGGGGACTTTTCGCGAGGCTCCGACACTGGGGGATCAGGGCTGCGTGACTCTTGTGCGCTCAGTCGCGCAGCCGATTGCTTCAGAGGGCGGTGCGTCGTCCGGAGACCAGGTTGAAGATCAGGATGATGAGCGCAAGGACGAGCAGCAAATGGATCAGTCCGCCGGCGATGTGGAAGCTGAAGCCGAGCAGCCACAAAATCAGAACGACGACAAAGATTGTCCAAAGCATAGAGATTCCTCTCCTGCATGGTGGGCGCCCTTACTTGAGTCAGTCAGGGGCGCCCGCAATGAATTGACCAGTTGCAGTTAGTTCGAAGCGATTGCCTGTTCCTTCGCATCCCGTACGGCGTCGAGGAAGGAGTGGGCACGAGCCGGCGCGGCTACGTTTCCACTGCAGAATGGAGCGGTTGGAAACGTGCGGTCCGTAGATGTCGCGCGTGGAGTCGTCATCGCGGCGAATTGAAGCGCCGTCGAGAGTTAATCCTGCAAAGGCTCCACGGGCGCGCGAGTAGGTGAGTATTTCCGCGTTCATCTTCCAGTCGGTATCGGCTGAAGCATGACGCCCCACCGGTCCGGCTGCCGCAGAGGCGTCTGCCCCGATCTCAAATTTGCTCGAGAGCAAGCTGATGCATTCCGCGTGTCGTTCTGAATGATCATGACCAGGTCGATGCCTTCGACGCCGATCTGCAGGCCCCAGCTGCCGCCTGTGATGGCGAAGAATACGGGTGCGCTCCATCCGGAGGATGTGCGGCACGTGGCCACGCCGCGGCCATTTTCTGCACCGAAGACGAAGCCGCCCTTGAGCATATGGGGAACGACGGCGACGCATTTCGCGTGCTCCAGAACTTCTTCAGGGATGCCTTTGTCGGGTGCGGCCATGATTTCGTGCAGCACGTTTCCTGCATGCTCCATCCGGTCGTTTGTTGCTTCGCGATTGGTTCCCGCCCAGGCAATGCTGGATAAGCTGAGTACTGCGACGAATGCATGACTTTCTTCATGTGGTACACCTTTTTTCTACCTGTGCGAGGCGTTTCTTGCTCTACGCGTCTAGGAAGCGCAACCGGTAAGTTGGATATTAGTTGGGAGACTTGGTGCTTACTGAGCAGTAAAGCTCACTCAAACCATATGTTCATCGCGTATGAAGTCTCTGCCTCGGGAGATTGTCCTGCAGGTATGGGCTAATCCAGCCAAATCGCAGCTAATTGGGCCAACTTAGCTTCGATTGCAGTGCGGGGAATCCCGAGACGGTCTGTTGCCCTGTCAAAACTTTCCACTCTGGATGCGTAATTCGGCGCTTCATTGAGGGCGTTCTATCTCGTCGATGCTGGGGTCGGATGCAGCGGACGGCCATGCAGAAGCGGATTCCGAGCCCTCGTGAGTCGTAGAGCAGGCTTGTTCAAGATTGACCAGTATCCCGGATTGCTTCATGGGAGACTCGCGTTAATTTCTGAATGAATCGGTGAGTTGAGGTGAGCGATGGGGGAAGCTAAAGCAACAATTCTGATCGTCGACGACAAGGCTTGCATTCGGACGACGATCTCGCTGGTGCTGGTTGAGCTTGGATACGATGTGCGCACCGCCGGGGATGGCATTTCCGCCCTGCGTGAGATTCGCAAAGAAAACCCGGAGATACTCCTTTCCGATCTGAATATGCCTGGAATGTCCGGATTCGAATTGCTGTCGGTAGTCCGGCGACGGTTCCCCGGAATCCTGGTGATCGCCATGAGCGGCTCCTTCTCAGGGAAGGAAGTGCCTTCGGGTGTTCCCGCGGATGCGTTCTATCAAAAAGGCAGCAATACGAGCGCGCTACTGCAGATATTAAGAACGCCTCCTGCGAACAGCCGACAATTGACGCCAACTTCTACTTTCGGATCGTCAGTCGCTGCCGAGGTGGGCGCGAAAAACTCTTCAGAAGCTGCGGAGGTGCAGATCGTTTGCCCTGACTGCCTGCGCAGTTTGAGCCCGGCCCGCGACGACGATGGCAAGCTGTGGCGCCAACAGGATTGCATTTATTGCGGCAATTCACTTCACTCTGCGGCCGCGCAGCCGGAGGCCCGGATGAAACGGCGGCCTGCGCGCCAAAACGACGGATTCGCGAATGCGGCCCGGAGCGCGGCCAGTTCTACTAGTTGAGCGCGGCAGAGGGGGCGTACCATGCGGAAAATCTCTGAAATGAACATGCTTTTGCGAGCACAGGTCGTACTTCCCGGAGGCGTGAAACTTGCAACTCAGGAGTTCCTTGAGGATTGGAACTTTGTGCGTTCTGTGGATTCACGCAAGCTGGAAAGGAAAGTTCGCAGGCGGGGATGGCATCTGATCAAGGCTGCAGGAGCCTTGCTGGGAAGCGGAGTAGGAGAAAGCGCGCAGGCTGCGATTGCTTGTGGGCTCAAGCTGGCATTGCGGCGCGTGAACAGAAACCATAATGCCGTGGAAATTGAACACATCGGGATCAGCCAATATCCGTGGTTTTTCCTGGCCAAGGTCAGAGTCTATGTGTACAGAATCCAGGACCATGCCGCAGTGTCTTCGGAGGATGCGGTCGCTCTTGTTCCGCGTCGCTCGCCGCGGAAAAAGGTGTTGCCGGGCTCCGTTGAACGGTTTCCGCAATTCGGCGGTGCTTTGCCGTTGATGAAGGAGATTTTTATATCTCCCGCCGTTCGCAGGAAAGTGCCGGGTAACGGTGTTGCGAAGGTTGGTGGATGTGCTACCTGCGGCGGGCGCGTTCGCGCTGTAGTTCGCGGTAGAGCTCGCTCTTGGATTGGCCGGATTCGCGGGCGAGGCGCTTGAGGGCTTCTTTTTCGTCGATGCCGGATTCGGATTGAAGACGGGCGACTGCGGGCTGAGATCGATTCCCAGGTCCAGAATGCGAGACCTGGGGCCACCCGGGCTGCGCAGGCGCTTCGATCAGCAGCACGAATTCGCCGCGGATGCGGTCGCGGGCGGCGAGATTGGCGCGGACATCGGCGACCGTGCCGCGGAGAAATTCCTCGTGAATCTTGGTGAGCTCGCGGGCGGCTACAACGCGCAGAGCTGGGACCCCAGACGGAATCGAGGTCGGCGAGCGTGTCGAGCATGCGGTGCGGAGCTTCGTAAAAGATGAGGGTCTGCGGAGTTTCGCGCGGGGCTCGCTGCAAGGTCTTCGAGGCGCGTGCGGCGGGCGCCGGCTTTCTCCGGCAGAAATCCGATGAAATGAAATTCGCCGGTCGGCAGGCCGGATGCAATGAGGGCACTGAGAGCCGCGTTGGCGCCGGGGATGGGAATGACAGGGATGCCGGCGGCGATGGCTTCGGCACGAGCCAGCCGCCGGGATCGCTGATGCCCGGCATGCCTGCATCGGAGACAACGTGCGATGCGGCCGCCGGCTCTTGAGGCGTCGATCAGTTCGGCGGCGCGATGGCGCTCATTGTGCTGGTGGCAGCTGACGGTGGGGGTTGTGATGTCGAAGTGGTTGAGAAGCTTCTGGGTCTGGCGGGTGTCTTCGCAGGCGATGCGGTCGGCGCGCTTGAGGATGTCGAGGGCGCGGAGGGTGATGTCGCCCAGGTTGCCGATGGGGGTTGCGACGAGGTAGAGGCCGGGAGCGAGGTTGGCGTCTTGCGAGTCCATTGAGAATTGAAAAACCTGGTTGATTGAACTCCGTGCTTTCCCAGGTCTCAAAAGCGAGACCTGGGGCACCCGGCATCGTATCTTCCAAGCGCTTCCGGAATCAACGGTGAGCATCGTCGATCCTAATCTGTCGGCTTCTTCGCGCTCGATGCGGCGCTGCTCTGAGAGGAGCGACATGGAGCTCATGAGGTTTTGTACGCTGACGATGCCGACCACTTTGCCGCTTTCGGTGACGGGAATGAGCGAGAGGCCGCGGCCCGCGGTGAGGCGGCGGATGGTGGCTCCCAGGGTGTCTTCAGGGCGCGCCACCTGGAAGGCGCGGGACATGACGGACTGCACGTAGCCGTTGCCGTCGTTGCGCAAGGCGTCGACGATGCGCTGGCGGGAGACGATGCCGACCAATTGCGGGCCGCGCACCACGGGGAAATCTTCCTGCAGGGAGTGGACGCAGCGAACGAGCGCGTCGGCGAGCGTGTCAGACGGCGAGAGGGTGGCGAAGTCGGTGAGCATCACTTCGCGCATGCGCACCGTGTCGACGACGGACTGGAAGAAGACGCCCTGGTCTTCAACCTGCGCGCCGATCATGATGAAGAAGCCGGCGATGACGAGCCAGGGCTGTGGAGCAGCATGCCGGCGATCATGGCGGCAAGGGCGAGGACCTGTCCCAGGCCGGAGGCGGCGCGGCCGGCGGGAGCGAAGCCGTGCTGGCGTGCGAAGCTGCCGCGCAGCAGGCGGCCGGCATCCAGCGGGTAGGCGGGCAGAAGGTGCAGAAGGCCGAGGCCGGCCTGCATCCACACCATGCTGCGCAGCAGATAGGTAGCGGTGATCAAGGGCGGATCAAAGAGATGGACGTTGCCGCCCGCGCCCATGAAAGCTGCGGCCAGCGCGACCGCCGTGGCCAGGTTGGCGATGGGGCCGGCAAACGCCAGGGCGAATTGCCCGACGCCCTGATTGGAATTCTCCTGGCTCTCGGGGTTGGCATAGGCAAACAGGCCGCCGATGGGAAGCACGAGAACCGCGCGCAGGCGAAGGTCGAGCCATGCGGCAACCAGGAGCCGGGCAACTTCGCGCACGATGACGGCGGCCACGAGAACGAAGAAAAGTCCCAGGCCGCGCAGCCAGCCGTCGGCAGCGCTGAGGCCGAGACACACCACCGCGAGCAACGGGAAGAAGGCGTGAACGCGCAACTCGACGCCCATCCAGCGGCCCAGCGGGATTGTCCAGCCTCGCATACATGAATTGTAGAGGGTCAGTGCCCCGCGGACGAAAACCAATCGGCGGAGGAGTGGGCAAATTCCGTTTCCGGTATGCTGATTCGCGATGCGCATCATTGCAGGAACGTTTCGATCGCGGACGCTGCGAGGCTCCACCGGGGCTGGCCACGCGGCCCACCAGCGACCGGCTGCGCGAGACTCTGTTCAACGTGCTCGCGCCGCGCATTGAGGGAGCGAGTTTTCTGGATTTGTATGCGGGATCGGGCGCGGTGGGCATTGAGGCGCTGAGCCGCGGGGCGAAGCGCGTGTAGTGTTTGTGGAGCGGGCTCCGGCGGCGCTGAAGGTGCTGCGGAGAACCTGCGGCGGCTTGGGCTGACGGACGCTGATTCAGCGTTCAAGCCGGCAGTGTGGCGAGCGTATCTGGAACGTGCGGCCGGGCACGGAGTGGGCTTCGACGTGGTGTTTCTCGATCCGCCGTACGATGCCGCGGATGGAGTATGCGGCGACGCTGGGTCTGCTCGGTGGGGCGGCGGCGGGCTTGCTGGCGGAGGGGGCGGTGGTGATTGCCGAGCATCGGCGCAAGGAAAAGCTCGAAGAGAACTATGGGCAGTTGAGCGCACGCGGCTGCTGGAGCAGGGGGACGCGGCGTTGAGTTTTTATGCAATCAGTTCCAAAGCTATTGCGGAGTAAGATTGAGCCGCACCCCGAAGGATTGGCGGAAATGAAGAAGCAGTACGGGTTTGTTTTGGCGGCAGCGCTGATTTGTGCGGCTGCGTTGCATGCGCAGAGTGCCGCAACCGTGGGAGATTGGGCCGTTTACGCGGCCTGCCGAGGGAAATCCGGTGATTGCGCCGCTGACGGAGTCGACTTTCGTCGACCCGATTTTGAAAGAAGCCGGTGCAGTGGGAGGCGCTGCACACGTTCAATCCGGCGGCGATTGTGCGCAACGGCAAAGTGGATGTGCTGTATCGCGCCGAGGACAATTCGGGCGCGATGGAGATTGGCGGGCACACGTCGCGGCTGGGACTGGCAGAGAGCAAGGACGGCATCCACTTCAAGCGACTGGGCGAGCCGGTTTTTTATCCCGCGGACGACGACCAGAAGGCGCGCGAATGGCCGGGTGGCGTTGAGGATCCGCGCATTGTGGAGAGCGAGGACGGCACCTATGTGCTGACCTATACGCAATGGAATCGCGAGACGTATTCGGTGGGCATTGCGACGTCGCGCGACCTGATGCACTGGACCAAGTACGGGCCGGCGTTTCTGACTGCGGCGGGCGGCAAGTATGCACATCTGAAGTACAAGTCGGCGGGGATCGTGACGCAGCTTGTGAAGGACCGGCTGATCGCAGCGAAAATTGCCGGGCATGTATTGGATGTACTGGGGCGAGGGGTCCATTCGTCTTGCAACTTCGGCGGACCTGATTCACTGGACGCCGGTGGAGGATGCGAGCGGCGCGGCAGTCGCGCTGCTGCGGCCGCGCCCCGGCCACTTCGACAGCACGTTTCCCGAGACGGGGCCGCCGCCGGTGCTGACGAGCGCGGGAATCGTCGTGATCTACAACGGCAAGAACGCCAGCGGACAAGAAGACGGCGGCGGCGATCCGGAGCTGGGAGCCGAACGCCTATGCGGCAGGCGAGGCGCTCTTCGATGCGAAGAATCCCGCGCATTTGTTGACGCAGACGGCGCGGCCGGTGCTGAAGCCGGAGCTGCCCTACGAGAAGACTGGCCAATATGCGGCGGGAACGACGTTTGCGGAGGGGCTGGTGTTTTTTCACAAGCAGTGGTTCCTCTACTACGGATGCGCGGATTCGCTGGTGGCGGTGGCGACGGCGCCGGAGAAGCCGGCACTGACCGACACGGCGGGTGCAAGTCTGCCGGATTCCAGTTCACGAAGCGGGCGCGCAGGGTTTCTATCTGAAGAACGGCGATACGGTTGTGTTCTACGGCGACAGCATCACGGAACAGAACTTCTATAACCAGTGGGTGGAGCTTTACACGGCGACACGATTCCCGCCATGCGGGTGCGCTTTTTTGGCGCGGGTGTCGGCGGCGATCGTGTAACGGGCGGCGGCGGGGGCAGCATCGATGAACGGCTGGAGCGCGATGCATTCTCTGAAAAGCCGACGGTCGTGACGCATCATGCTGGGCATGAACGATGGCGGCTATCGCCCGACGACCGACGAGATCGAGTCAGCACGTACATAAAGGGATACGCAGCATCTGCTGGAGTCGATTCATACGCATGCGCCGGATGCGCGGATGACGCTGCTGGGGCCTTCGCCTTTTGACGAAGTGACGAGGCCGATGGAGTTTCCCGGACGGATACAACGCGGCATGCAGCATTTCGCGGAGTTGGATCAGGGGCTGGCGGAGAAATACGGCGGGACGTTTATCAATCTGAATCCGCCCGTGGTGGCGGCGATTCAAAAAGCTCAAGCGCTGGACCCGCGGATTGCGAAACTCCTGTTGCCGGATCGCGTGCATCCCGATCCGCTGGCGCACTGGGTAATGGCGGAGGCGGTGCTGAAGGGATGGAACGCACCGGCGCTGGTTTCGTCGGTGACGATCGATGCGCGTACGGGGACATTGGTTCATAAGAGGAACGCCACAATCGACCACCTGGAACGCGAGAAGGGCACGCTGCGCTGGAACGAAATGGAAGACGCATTGCCACTGCCTTTGTCGCGCAACAACGCGAACCAGGCACTATTACTGGAGATAACCGACATTCAGCAAGAGTTGAACCAGGAGCCGCTGCGCGTGACAGGGCTGGCAGCGGGGCAATACAGCCTGACGATTGACGATGAGGTGATCGGCACATTCTCTGCCGAGAGTTTTGACGCGGGAATCAACCTGGCTGATTTTGAAACGCCGATGTTTCACCAGGCGCAGCGGGTAAGCTGGCTGGTGCGGGATCGCGACGAGGCGCATTACATCCATTTGCGCATGCGGGTACGAAGGGCGGATACGGGCGCCGCGGAAGGCAAAGATGTGATGCAGGCATTCGAGGATTCATTGGAGACTTCAATTTACGAGACGGCTGCTCCCACGCTGCACGTTTTTAAAGTGAGCCCTGTGGAAGAGCCGATGCGCGCGAGCGGCCATTAGGGAAAGCCCCATTCCGCGCAGAGTTATCACATGATCAGGCTGCGGGGACGGGCTTGACGAGCAGGAACGCGGCGAGCGCGCCGCACGCGAGACAGACAGCCATGAACGCAAGGCCTGCAATATAGCTGTGAGTGACCTGGCGCAACCATCCCATGACGACAGGGCCGACGAAGCCACCAAGGTTTCCAATCGAATTAATCAGCGCGATATGCGCGCCGACCATGGGGCCGGCCAGCTCAACCGTCGATGCGCTCCAGAAGACGGGCATGGCAGAGAGAATTCCGACGGCAGCTATGGTGAATCCAGCAATGGCGACAGAGGCATTGGGCGCAAAGGCAGCGAACGAGAAATCCAGCGGCGGCTGCAAGGTAGGCGGCGACGAGGTGGTAGCGGCGCTCGCGATGACGATCAGAGCTGCGGCTCCACAAAATCATGGCGACGATGGCGGCCAGATAAGGCAACGCGGTGGCCCAGCCCAGGCTCTTCAGCTCCATTCCGTGAGAAGCGAGCACGGTGGGAATCCAAAAGCCGAGGCCGTAAAGGCCGAGCGCGAAGCAGAAGTAAGCGAAGCTCCAGCCGAAGACAGAAGGCTGCGCGGCGAAAGCCTTCAGAAGCGAATGCGGCTGCGAGGAATTTGGCGGCGCAGCTTCATCGAGATCGGACTGGAGCATTCGTTTTTCTTCAGCCGTGAGCCAGCGGACGTGGCCGGGCCTGTCGGGCAATAGGTAAGTACACCATGGCTCCGAGGAGAATTGCCGGTGAGCCCTCGAGAAGAAAAAGCCACTGCCAGCCTTTGAGTCCGAGCACGCTGTCGAGTTGCAGAATCTGCGCCGAGACGGGCGCGCCGATGAGATTCGAGAGCGGAATTGCCGTGACGAAGATGGCCATGACGCTGGAGCGCACTCTCGGTGGCAGCCAGAAGGTGAGATAGAGGATGACGCCAGGATAAAAGCCGGCTTCGGCCAGCCCCAGCAGGAAGCGGAGCACGATGTAGAGCTTGAATCCGGGAACGAAGGCGGTGGCCACCGAGACCATGCCCCAGGCAATCATGAGGAGCATGATCCAGCGGCGCGCGCCGACGCGGAGGAGGATGAGATTGCTGGGGACTTCGAAGAGAAAGTAGCCGAGGAAAAACATGCCCGCGGCCAGGCCGAAGAGGCCTGCGCCGATGTGCAGGTCGCGGTTCATGGTGAGCGCCGCAAAGCCGATGTTGACACGGTCGAGGAAGGCGACCAGATAAAGCAGGATGAGGAATGGGACCAGGCGGCGCGAGATTTTGCGGTAGAGGGGATGCATGGATTTCTCGCGGCCCACGGCGCGGAGGCTCTGGGGACACACGGAGTATTGCACGCGCGCGGGATGCACGTAAACGATGGGAGCGCGCACGCTCATATACTGACTGAGACGAAAGAGAGGGCATGTCATCGCGGCGATTTCAGTGGCATCGGTGTTGGAGACGGAAGACGCGGGGTTGCTGCGCGTGGCGACGCATGCCGCGGGGCCGGAGGGCGCGCTGCCGCTGACGGCGGAGATGCTGCTCACGGAGCCTTCGGGCAATCTCTTTGGCTTGAGCCAGAACGCGGGTATGGGCTGGGAGCCGGCGCGGCTGCTGGACCCGGAGTTCCTGATTCTGAGCACGCACGGCGGGACTGCGCGCGGAGGACGGCCATCCCATCGCGCTTGGTTTTCACACCGGGCACTGGGAGGTGGGCCTGCTGGTGGCCGAGGCAGCGCGGGAGTTGAAGGCGCTGCGCGCCGTGCCGTTTGCCGGCGCGTGCACCGATCCCTGCGACGGGCGCACGCAGGGCACCACGGGGATGATGGACTCGCTGCCGTTTCGCAACGATGCGGCGATGGTGCTGCGCGGCTGATGCGGTCGCTGCCCACGGGCAAGGGCGTGCTGGGCATCGCGACGTGCGACAAGGGCCTGCCGGCGATGATGATGGCGCTGGCTTCGGCTGGGGCGCGCCCGGCGGTTCTGGTTCCCGGGGGCGTGACGCTGCTGCCCGCCGTCGGGCGAGGATGCAGGCAAGGTGCAGACCATCGGGGCACGGTTTGCGCAAAAGCAGATCACACTGGAATATGCGGCTGAAGTTGGGTGCCGTGCCTGTGCGAGTCCGGGCGGCGGATGCCAGTTTCTAGGCACGGCGGCGACTGCGCAGGTGGTGGGCGAGGCGTTGGGGCTGGCGCTGCCGCACACTGCGCTCGCGCCTTCAGGCCAGCCGATGTGGCTGGATGCGGCGAAACGCTCGGCGCGGGCGCTGATGCGGATGCACCAGTTGAAGATGGGCGTGCGCGATGTGCTGACGGACGCAGCGATTAGAAATGCGATGGTGCTGCACGCGGCGTTTGGCGGATCGACGAATCTGCTGCTGCACCTGCCGGCAGTGGCGTTTTCGGCGGGATTGAAGCGGCCCACGGTGGAGGACTGGGCGGAAGTGAATCGCAGGTTCCGCGGCTTGTGGACGCGCTGCCGAATGGGCCGCAGAATTTCGCGACGGTGCAGGTGTTTCTTGCAGGAGGCGTGCCGGAGGTGATGCTCGCATCTGCGTGCGGCGGGGCTTTTGGACACACGCGTGAAGACGGTGAGCGGGGAGACGCTGGATGCGAGTCTCGACTGGTGGCAGCAGAGTGAACGGCGCAGTGCGCTGCGCAAGGCGCTCAAGGAGCAGGACGGCATTGATGCGGACGAGGTGATTATGTCCCCGGAGAAAGCGCGGGCGCGCGGGACTGACGGCGACGGTGTGTTTTCCCGTAGGGAACCTGGCGCCGGAAGGAGCGGTCATCAAGAGCACGGCCATCGATGCCTCGTTGATGGATGCGGCCAATGTGTATCGGCATCGCGGACCGGCGCGTGTGTTTACAACCGAGGCAGCGGCGATCGAGGCCATTAAGAGTGGCAGCATCGGGCGCGGCGACGTGATCGTGCTCATCTGCGGCGGGCCGAAGGGCGCGGGCATGCAGGAGATTTACCAGGTGACCTCGGCGCTGAAGGCGCTGCCGCATTGCAAGCACGTTGCGGTGCTCACCGATGCGCGATTCAGCGGCGTGTCGACGGGCGCATGCGTCGGGCATATTTCGCCCGAGGCGCTGGCAGGCGGGCCCATCGGCAAGGTGCTGGAAGGGGACGAGATTGAAATCGTCGATTGACCGCGAGAAGCTGACGGGGTCGGTTCACCTGGTGGGTGATGCCTCGGGTGAATTTGGCGCGGAAGAAGGTGCGCGGCGATTGGCGCAGCGTGCACCGCGCGCCGATTTGCAGCCGCATCCCGCACTGCCGGACGATACGCGTCTGTGGGCGGCGTTGGTTGAGGTGAGCGGAGGCGTGTGGGGCGGCTGCGTCTATGACACCGACAGGATTGTGGCGCGGTTGGCGGAGACCTCTTAACATCCGGATGCCGGCATTCGTGCTTTCCCATGTCTCAGAGGCGAGGCATGGGGCACCCATTGTCGTGCAGATTTACACTTCCCGAAGGGTACGTTCTTCGCTCAGCTTTTCTCCAAACTCGCAGACGCTCGGGATGATTCCCCAGGGCAGTGCTAGAAGCGATAGCGGAGGGCGAGCTGCATCAGGCGCGGCGGCATGGCGCTGACGACCCGGCCGAAGCTGCCGCTGGAAATGTTGCCCTCGACCGCAGAAGCACCGAAAAACTGTGTGTGGTTGGCGAGGTTGAAGGCTTCGACGCGGAACTCAAGGGCGCGATCGTCTTTCACGAGGAAGTTGCGCGAAAGCGTGGCGTCGACGTTCTCAATGCCGGGGCCGGAGAAGAAACGCCGCCGTGCATTGCCCATGGTTCCGAGCGCGGGCACAGTGAGCTGCGAGGCATCGAATACCGGCACGCCGCCGCGCGGATTGGTATGCAGGCTCAGGGATTGGCCGCTCCAGCTGGGCGTGTCCACTCCATTGTTGTTGATGCCGTTCGGAATAGTGCCAAGCAGCGAAGTGTCGTTGTTGTTGAGCAGGGTTACGGGCAGTCCCGAAGTCACGCGGGCGATGCCGGCGATGGCCCAACCCGAGGCGATTGCATGGAGCGGACCTCTGGACGCAAGTGCTGGGAGCGCGTAGTCGAAGCTGGCGACCAAATTGTCGCGCATGTCAAAGGAGGAGAGTCCGCGACTGAGCGCCGGATCCACGGGATTGACGGGCTCGGGCAAACCGGCTGACTGGTCGAGAGACTTTGAAAAGGTGTAGCTGGCCAGTAATTCCAAACCATGGGAGCGGTGATTGAGTGAAGCTTCGAGGGCGTTGTAGCCGGAGTTGGCGATGGTGCGCTGCAATTCGACCGAGCCGAAGGCGGGGCCGAACTGAGTGCGCGCCGCTTGCTCGTTGAACGGGCCGCAAGCCGGAGCCAGGCTCAGGCATAAGGCCGGGTTCGCGGGGTTGACCTCTTCCAGGACGAGCAAATGATGAGAGGCCGCGCCGACGTAGCTGACGGTGGCCAGAGTGGAAGAGCCGACCTGGCGTTCGATACTGGCCATCCAATGCTCGGCGTAGGGCGTCACGTCGCGCGGGTCGACGGCGGGAATGCCGACAAAAGGCTCGAACTGGGTCCAGTCCACGCTGTTGTTGGGATGGGCGCGGCTGGCGCCGTACGCGACCTTCTGCAATGGGAAGCGCTGACCGACGTCGAATCCTGTAGCGGCCACGGTGAATGGTGAATCAAACAGTGGCGGCGCGGCGCTTGTATACGTGTAGCCATACGGCGGATTGGCGCTCATGATTCCGGCAGAGAGGCCTTCAAAGGCGGTGTAGAAGACGCCGTAGCCGAGGCGGATGCTGGTTTGGCCCGCCGGGCCCGTGAGTTTGTGCAGCCAGGGTGCGGCGAAGTTCGGCGTCCATGCCAATCCAACGCGGGGTGCGAGGTCGTTGTGGGCCGGGGCGAGCGAATCCGGTACACCTGCATCGCCGGGGAAGACGAGGCCTTGAGGTGCGTCGGGAAATATCTGCGACTGCTCACCTTTAACCATTGTCTGCAGTTGGTTGAACTTCTCCTGCCAGGGGCGAATTCGATCCCAGCGGACACCGTAGTTGAGGGTGAACTGGCTGGTCGCCTTCCAACTGTCCTGTGCAAACGCGGCGAGATAGAGGTTGCGATTATAAAAATCGCGCGCCTGACCCTGGGTATAGCTGGAAGGCACACCGAGCAGGAAGTCCGCGAAGTCAAGGCCTGTCTCAGAGCCGTTGAAGGCGAAGCTGCCGTTGAAGATCACGTCAGGGTGCGTGTTGATCTGGTTGGCGTGGAGTTCACCGCCGGCCTTCAGGCCGTGTTTGCCGAGAATTCGCGAGAACGTATCGCTGACTTCGTAGATGTTTTCGGCCTGGACAATGGCCGTGGTATCCACGCCCATGGTGAAGTCGTTGAAGGCGACGTTTTCGATGCCTTCCGTAGATGGCTTCAGTGCCACGATGCCGTCAAATCCTTGCGTAGCGAGCGAAGGTCCCACACCGCCCCTCGGTTGGCCTACAGCGTTGGCGTTGCGCATGAAGCTCAGGTGGAATTCGTTCAGTGCTGCGCTGCCGAACGTGATGATGTGAGTGAGAGCCAACAGTTGTGCGCGGCCGTTGCTGGTGGCGTCGAAGCCGGGCACGCTGGCCCCGCCCGTACCGCCGGGGTAAGGATTGTCGAGCGAGTAGTTGTCGAGGAAGTAGTAGCCGGTCAGCGTGCCCTTGCCGTGAGTCCAGTCAAGGCGCAGCGCACCTTTATCGTCTTGCAGAGTCTGGGCCTCGGCGGCGGTCGAGAAAAGCGAGCTACCGGCGTTGGGCTCGGGAATCGAAGTCAGCAAATATTTAGCCGGCGCCGACCATGCGGACTGAGGGATGTTCCCGTCGGCGAATACCGCGGAGTACGGTTCGCCGGCGGTGACCATCCGGCCCAGGCGGGATGAAAGCAGCGCCGCCCAGTAATCGCCGTTCACGCTGCCCGTAAGCGGGTTCTGGCTGAAGTCGCCGCCTCGCTCGGACGTGGACGGCACGGAGATGTCGCCGGTATCGATGCCTTCGGTCAGGCGGGTTCCCTGGTAGTCGCCGAAGAGCATCACGCTCTTGTGAAACGGCGCACCGCCCAGCGCGGCGCCAAACTGGTTCTGGCGATACGCGGCCCGCTGCTGCGAGAAGTAGTTGCGCGCGTCGAGGGCCGTGTTGCGGAGAAACTCAAAAGCGGAGCCATGCAACGTTGCTTCGCCGGCCTTGGTGGTGACGAGCACCTGACCCCCGCTGGAGTTGCCGTACTCGGCGTCAAAGTTCGACGTCAGCACGCGAAAGCTGTCGATGGAGTCGAGGTTGGGCACGATCGAGGTGCCCATGTTTACGTCCTCCTCGACGTCGCTGCCGTTTACGCGAAAGCCATTCGAGAATTCGCGCTGTCCGCTGATGGAGAGATTGCCGGGATTGGCATCGCCGGAAGGCGGCGTGGAAGCGACTCCGGTCATGATGACGGCGCCGGGTTGAGCCGTGCTTTGCGGCACGATGCCCGGCTGCACGGCCATGAGGTCGGTAAAGCTGCGTCCGTTCAAAGGCACGCTCTCGATCTTCCTGGTGGAGAGAGTCTCGCCGAGCTGGGTGCTGGTGGTTTCTGCGGCCAGCGCCTCGGCGGTGACCTCGACGGTCTGCGTGTTGGTCGCCACGGCGAGGGCAATATCCAGGTTCGCGACAGGGTCGGTGGGGCTGACGGAGAATTGCGCGTGGTAGGGCTCAAAGGCTCCGGCGAGGATCTCCAACTGATAGCTTCCGGCGGCCGGGAGCGCAATGCGAAATTCGCCCTGTGGTCCCGTTTCAACAGAGAGGGGCACGGTAGCTCCGGCCTGTGTAATAGAAACCTGTGCCGCAGGAATCAAGGCTCCCGTCGCATCGTGAACAGCGCCCGTTGACACGTAGGGTGCAGTATCCTGGCCTGGCACCGCAAGTCGAACAAATAAAAGAAGAAGTGAGATAAGAACGGTACGACTTTTCAAGGGGAAATCCTTCTACAAATGAGGTCTCAGGAAGTGCAGGACGGGCGCCGTACCTGCATCTTGACCTGAATTGCGACAAATTCGGTCTGCGTTAGATATACGACAAATTAAGTCCGCATCTTTCGCAGTGATGTGGGTCACACAATATGGCGGGCAGCTTCGGGAGTGGGAGAGTTCTTCCAGTCGTTGGAAAGGCAGTAGACGTGCCTATGTTGTTGCCGGGCTGGGGATGCCTGAAAACTCGACTGTGACGACGGTGATGTCGTCTTCCTGGCCGAACTTCTGCGCCACGCGGGCTATGTCTTCGGCAGGCCGGCGGCTCAGTTCGCGGGTGCGGTCGAATCCAAAGAGTTCGCCGGACCGGGCGCGGGCCTCAACGACACCGTCGGAGACAAAGGTGAGGCAGTCTCCGGGAGACAGGGCGATTGCAGTGCTCTCGTAGCGCAGACGGGGGACGATTCCCAAAGGCAGAGAGCCGGCAATGCCTATTTCCGTTCCATTCAAATAGGGTGCAAGGTGGCCGGCGTTGGCTACAGTCAAGCAGCCTTCGGCGGAGATATGCGCAGCGAGGCAGGTCGTGAATCCGCCCTGAGACCGGCCCATCATGCGATTGTTGAGCGAACTGAGCAGGCTTGCCGGGTCGGTGCCGCGGGAGGCCTCGGCACGAATGGCTCCCACCAGCACCGAGACGAGCATGGCGGCGGGCAGTCCCTTGCCGCTGACGTCGCCAACGACGATGAGCATCCCGCATTCCCCATCGGCAATCTGCTGAAAGAAGTCGCCTCCCACTTCGTCGGCGGGCTGATAGACAGATTCGACTTTGAAGCCGGCGCACTGGTCGCTTTCGTCGGGCAGCAGCACGAGTTGTACCTGCCGGGCCGCTTCGAGTTCGCCGGCCATCCGCACTTCCTGCCGACGGGCAAGTGTGAAACGGCGAATGAGAAAGACAAGCATAGTGAGCAGAAACACAAGATGAAGCAGGATGCTGAGGTGCACGGTGAATGGCTGAAGCCGGAGCGGGGCATCGAGCCCGTTGGGTAGATTGATCCAACCCGCCTGATCGAAGACGAAGGCCACATTGTTAACCGAATAGAAGCCAACATCGAGCAGAGTCGGCAGCAAAAGAAGTCGTGCGTCGAGGTTTCCGCTGAGTGCGCGTTGCGCTAGAACGCAGAAGATCCAGATCACGGCGGGCAGAAGCAACGCCTGTTGCAGCGCGGCCGATGGTGAGGGCGAGAGCCAGCCAGGCCAATAAAGGACCGCTGCAAATGGGCTGATCGCCGTCAGAACGAGAAAGGCGCGGCCCAGGGTTCCGGTGCGGATGTTGAGCACTTTCGAAAAGAACAACAGGGTCGCGGCGATATCGATGGCCACCAGAATGGCGTCGAGCAGGTCATTGAATTGAAGCGGGGGCCACGCGTAAATCTGATAGACGATGTTGAGTGCGTTGTCGGCCGACTGTGCGAGCAGCATCGCGGCGAACCACAGATATTCTCGTTCTCCGGGACGCATGATGAAGAGACACAGGATGACAAGCCCCACCAATCCGGCAGCGATGCTGTAGGCGTAGTTGTCGACGAAGATGACATTGCGCGCCAACTGAAGGTGATGCTGTTCGGCTGCCAGCAGCTTTGGATCGCCCACCAGGCCGCCTCCGCGGAGCGGCCCGCCGCCAACGTAGCTAGCCCAGAGTGGTGAGTGCCAGACGCGAAGGGCAACCTGCACGTTGCGCGTAGAACTGCCTGGAACTTGCGTGATGGGTAAAAGGCGGTAGGTAATTTCAGCAGAGAAAAGTTGTGTAGGCGGCATTTTTCCTGCACCGCCGGCCAGCTTGCCGTCGACGAAAACCTGAAACGAGGTAAGGATGGGCGGCAGCAGGAGCGAGACGGAGTTTTGACCCGCCGGGACGGTGACGGTGAAGCGATACCATGCGAATCCGCCCAGGCCTGGGTAGCCCTGGTCGCTCCATGATTTGCCGCCGTTGATGAGCGCCCAACCGGAGTCGTCGTAGCCTGGTGCAGCCCACAGGGGCGAACCGGTACTCGCCAGGGGCGAGTCGCCGGGATGAAAGCGCCACGGGCCGTCGAGCGAGACGAGCGGCTCCCGGCCATCGACGAGGCTGTAAGACTGCGCAGGAAGCCACGCGCAATTGGCCACGAGGGCGAGCACTGCAAGCAGCCTGAAGGCGAAGCCAAAACGCATGAGGACGCTTCCTTGCGGGGAGACGGATGAAAATGTGAATTGATGCTAAACCACTTGAGGCGGTTTGGGATGCGGGGATAAGCGGTTGCCGGCTACGGGAAGGCAATTCGGGGCCGGGAGGGTTAAAGTATCAGCCATGAGAAGAGCGTCTTCAATTCTGCTGCTGGTTGCGTTGATTTCTTCATCCGGCTCTCTGCGCGCGATCGGACAATCGGCTGCTGCACCGGGCCATTCTTCTGCTGCGCCACAATTGGTCATCCTTGATACCGATATTGGCGACGACATCGACGATGCCTTTGCACTGGCTCTTGCGCTGCGCAGCCCTGAGCTGCGGATTCTGGGCGTGACGACCACATTTGGCGACACGGAACTACGCGCACGGCTGGTCGATCGGTATCTGAAAGCTGTCGGACGGAGCGACATTCCTGTGTTTGCGGGCCCGATGACCAAGACAGACGGCCCGATGACGCAGGCGGCGTATGCACGGCGCGATCCTGCCAGGAAGTTCGGCGATGGAGCGGAGTTCATCCTCGACGAGGCGCGAGAGCACCCCGGAGAAATCACACTAATCGCCATCGGACCGCTGTTCACGGTGCAGGCGGCGATAGAACACGATCCGGCGACGTTTCGGAAGTTGAAGCGGGTGGTGATGATGGGCGGAAGCATTGAACGTGGTTACGGCACGGACGCGCAGGGCAAGCCGAATCCGCCGCAGCCGGAATGGAATATTCTGTCGCGATCCCGCCGGAGCCAAGGCGTTGCTGGCGTCGGGCGTGCCGGTGTTCATGATGCCGCTGGATTCAACGCAAATGCCGCTCGAAACAAACATGCGGGAGGCGATCTTTGCGCATGGATCGCCGCTGACCGACCAGTTGACGCTGCTCTACCACCAGTGGATGGGGGGAAGCCCAAACCACAGCCCGACGCCGACGTTGTTTGACCCGGTGGCCGTTACGTACACGTTCCGGCCGGATCTATGCCCGGCAAAGCCCATGCAGATTGAAGTCGACGAAAAGGGGTTGACGCAGCGCGGGGCCGGGGATGCCCAACGCACAGGTTTGCCTGCAGTCGGACGAGAAGGGATTCCTGCAGCTACTGTTTTCGCGCGTGGCTGGGGAGTGAGGGCAGAGGGAATTGAAGCGAGAAGATTGCCACGGAGTCGCCGCTTCCACAGACAAAATCTCCAGCTGTGCCGAAGATCACATGCAACTCCATTGACAGCAAGAGAAAGTAGGAGAAAAATGGCGGGTCGACAGGATTCGAGCCGTTTCAAACGGTCTATGGAGGAAAAGTGAGGAACACATTGCAGATGAGGATTTTGGGCGCGGTGGCGCTTTTGAGTGTTGGGATGGTTCTGGCCGGTTGCAAGTCGGCGCCGGATTTGACCCAGGATCAGGCCCTGGCGCTGATTCAGGCGAAATATGACGCGACACCGGCGTGGGCGCCAACATCACGGTCAACGATCTTGGGATGCGGCAGGGCATCACGGCGAAGTATTGGAATCGGACGACGATCTATCCCAACAAGTTCTGGGCGGATTTCACGCTGACCGCGGACGGCAAGAAAGTGATCACATTGCCGAAGGGCGGCGATGTGATTCAGTGGCGGCCGGACAGCCTCGACAGATACAAACTACTCGGTTGTTGTTGTGACCGTGGCGGCGAATCACCTGAAAGCGCGCGAGTTTAGGAACAGTGCAGGATGAGATGCTGCCAGGCGTTGCAACGGCCAAGGGCGCCTCGTTTACCGAGGCGTGGATCTGACGGGCGTGCCGGATGCGCTTGCAAGAGATCGCGCACAACCCCGGCAACCAGCTGGCCACGAAGCGGCAGGCGGATTTCGCTTTGGATGGTGGGGCCTGGAAGCTGCAATCGATTGAATAGTGGTTGAAAAATTCCAAGGGGTGGGGCCGATTTCATTGACCCCACTCCAGTTTCTTGTTATTGTAAGAAGGTTCCGCAAGAACGCCTCCGTACGTGTGTCTTGACGGTGGAGGCGTAAGGGCAGCCCGGCAGGCCAACAATCGTCAGGGCTGAATCCCAAGGCCGGGCGTCGTCATGCCGGCCATAGAGGTCCCCGGATTGGCTCTCATCTTGCGGAGGGCAGGGGACTACATCGCATCGGTGCTCGCGCGTTTCTCCACCTTGGAGGGCTATGCGAGCCGGAACCTGCGAAACGGAGTCGGCTTTTCCCGCAATTGCGGTGAAAACGACCGGCCACCGTCCTGGTTCTCGTCTGAAGTGGAACGAAGGCAGACGCGAAGCAGCAACGTGGGCTTCTGTGTGTTTGCGCGGCAAGGTCGCTGCACCAAAACCAGAACGCCACGAAGTGGTGCGCGCGGCTGATGGAGTTTGGAAGTAGCAAGGTTTTGGGGTAAGGAGTTTCGGTTTGCCTACTTTTAATCAGCTTGTTCGCAAGGGGCGTACGGCCCCCCGTTACAAGACGGCGTCGCCCGCCTTGCAGGCCTCGCCGCAGCGGCGCGGCGTCTGCACGCGCGTGTATACCCAGACGCCCAAGAAGCCGAATTCGGCTCTGCGCAAGGTGGCTCGCGTGCGGCTGACAAACGGGATTGAGGTTACGACCTACATTCCCGGCATCGGCCACAACCTGCAGGAGCACTCGATCGTGCTGATTCGCGGCGGCCGTGTGAAGGATCTGCCGGGCGTTCGCTATCACGTGGTGCGCGGCACGCTGGATTCGGTTGGCGTGGCGAACCGCAAGCAGAGCCGGTCGAAGTACGGAGCCAAGCGCGCCAAGGGCGGCGCGGCGCCGGGCAAGAAGTAGCGCCGGCTGGAAGATCAGTAACGGTTCCCGGGCGGAGTTGCTTTGGACCGGGACTAGGGCACCAGAAGCAGAGCGCTGATGGCGCTCGAAGGATTTTGAGGGATTATGCCGAGAAAAGGGCACATTGCGAAGCGGGAAGTGGCGGCGGACCCGGTCTACGGATCCACGCTGGTCACCAAGTTTGTGAACTCGATGATGTGGGGCGGCAAGAAGTCGACGGCCCAGGGCATCTTCTACAAGGCGATGAAGAACCTCGAAGAGAAGGGCGGGGGCGACGACGCTCTCAAGCTCTTCAAGAAGGCGGTTGAGAACTGCAAGCCGCTGCTCGAGGTGAAGACCCGCCGCGTGGGCGGCGCCAACTACCAGGTGCCGATCGAAGTGAATCCCGACCGGCGCACCTCGCTGGCGATTCGCTGGCTGATCACCTACGGCCGCAGCCGCGGCGAAAAGGGCATGACCGACAAGCTGAGCAATGAGCTGCTGGACGCGGCCAACGGGCGCGGCGCGGCCATGAAGAAGAAAGAAGACGTGCACCGCATGGCCGAGGCCAACAAGGCCTTCGCTCACTACCGCTGGTAGAGAATTCAGCCGCTAGCTACTAGCTTCTAGCTCTTAGCTGTCAGTAGCGGAGCAGCAATTGAGACCGCAAGGGGCGGTTTCGGAATAGAGAGCTAGAGGCTAGGAGCTAGAGGCTAGCAGCTAGTCGTAACCGCGGGCGAAAGCCCGCAAGGATGAATCACCGTGGCTCGCACCATACCTCTGAATCGTTGCCGGAACATCGGAATCATGGCGCACATCGACGCCGGGAAGACGACAGCGACAGAGCGCATCCTGTTTTACACGGGCATCACGCACCGCATCGGCGAAGTGCATGAGGGCACTGCGACCATGGATTACATGGAGCAGGAGCAGGAGCGCGGCATCACGATCACGTCGGCTGCGACGACCTGCATGTGGAAAGACTATCCGCATCAACATCATCGATACGCCCGGCCACGTGGACTTTACCGCCGAGGTGGAGCGGTCGCTGCGCGTGCTGGATGGCGCGGTTGCGGTGTTCGATTCGGTTTCCGGCGTGCAGCCGCAGACCGAGACGGTGTGGCGGCAGGGCGACAAGTACAAGGTGCCGCGCATCTGCTTCGTGAACAAGATGGACAAGAACGGCGCGGACTTCGAGTACGTGCTGGACACCATTCGCAAGCGGCTGGGCGCGCGGCCCGTGGCGCTGCAGATTCCCATCGGCGCGGAAGCGGGTTTCAAGGGCGTCGTCGATCTGATCGAGATGAAGGCCGTTCTGTGGCACGACGAGACCATGGGCGCCGAGTTCTCGAGTTGAGGCGATTCCCGCCGATCTGGTGAAGAAGGCCGAGGCCTTCCGGTTGCAGTTGATTGAAGTGATCGCCGAGACCGACGATGTGCTGCTGGAGAAGTTTCTGGAAGGCGAGACGCCGACCATTGCTGAACTGAAGGCCGGCATTCGCCAGGCCACGATCGACCTGAAGGTCTTCCCGGTGATCTGCGGAAGCGCGTTCAAGAACAAGGGTGTGCAGACGCTGCTCGACGCGGTGGTCGATTACCTGCCCAGCCCGCTCGATAAGCCTCCGGTGGAGGGCATCGACCCCAATCATCTGGGCAAGATCGTGATTCGCAAGGCGGATGACAATGAGCCGCTTTCGGCGCTGGTCTTCAAGCTGATCAACGATCCGTTCGGCAAGCTTTCGTTTATTCGCGTCTATTCGGGTTCGCTCAAGACCGGCGATACGGTGCTCAATCCGCGTACCGGCAAGACCGATCGCGTGGGCCGCCTGGTGAAGATGCACGCCAACAAGCGCGAGGACGTGACCGAGATTCTGGCCGGCGACATCTGCGCGTGCGTGGGCCTGAAGGAACTGAAGACGGGCGACACGCTGTGCGCGCCGCATCATCCGATTGCGCTGGGCGCGATTACGTTCCCTGAGCCGGTGATCTCGGTGGCCATTGAGCCCAAGACCAAGGCCGACCAGGAAAAGATGGGCGATCGCGCTGTCGCGGCTGGCCGATGAGGATCCCACCTTCAAGGTGCGTACCGACGAAGATTCGGGACAGACGATTATCAGCGGCATGGGCGAGCTGCACCTCGAGATTCTTGTGGACCGCATGAAGCGCGAGCACAAGGTCGACGCCAATGTGGGCGAGCCCAAGGTGGCCTTCCGCGAGACGATTCGCAAGGCGGCCGAGGCTGAGGGCAAGTACATTCGCCAGACCGGCGGCTCGGGCAACTACGGCCATTGCAAGCTGCGCATCGAGCCCAACAAGCCGGGCAAGGGCTACGAGTTCATCAACGAAATCAAGGGCGGCTCGGTGCCCAGGGAATACATCAAGCCCATCGATCAGGGCGTGCAGGGAGCGCTGGAACTGGGCATCCTGGCCGGCTACCCGATCGTGGACGTGAAGGTGATCCTGTTCGACGGCAGCTATCACGAAGTGGACTCGAACGAAATGGCGTTCAAGTTTGCCGGTTCGATCGCGTTCAAGGAAGCGGCGCGGAAGGCCTCTCCGGTGTCTGCTGGAGCCGGTGATGGCGGTTGAAGTCACGGTTCCCGAGGAGCACATGGGGACCATTATCGGCGACATCAACTCGCGCCGCGGGCGCATCGAGGGCATGGAGCACGCCGCCGGTTCGCAGGTGATCAAGGCGATGGTGCCGCTGAAGGAAATGTTCGGCTACGTGAACGACATTCGTTCGTCCACGCAGGGCCGCGCGTCGTACTCGATGCAGTTCGCGCGCTACGAAGAGGCGCCGCGCATGATCGCCGATGAGATTATCGGCCGCGCGCAGGGCAAGTAGGGCGGCCGGAAGTTTTGGGGCTGGAGCCGGAGTGCCGGCGCCCCGGTAGCAACGGGCAGTACGAGCTACGAAAGGGATTCGGGGCTTTTTATGGCGAAGGAAAAGTTTGACCGTTCGAAGCCGCACGTGAACGTGGGGACGATCGGGCACATCGATCACGGCAAGACGACGTTGACGGCGGCGATCACGAAGGTATTGCAGAAGCACAACCCGAAGAACCAGTTTCGTTCGTTTGATTCGATCGACAACGCGCCGGAAGAGCGGGAGCGCGGCATCACGATCGCGACGGCGCACGTGGAGTACGAGACGGCCAACCGTCACTATGCGCACGTGGATTGCCCGGGCCACGCCGACTACATCAAGAACATGATCACCGGCGCGGCGCAGATGGACGGGGCGATTCTGGTGGTTGCGGCGACCGACGGTCCGATGCCGCAGACCAAGGAGCACGTTCTGCTGGCTCGCCAGGTGGGCGTTCCCTGCATCGTGGTGTTTCTGAACAAGTGCGACGCGGTCGAAGACGAAGAGCTGACGGACCTGGTGGAGATGGAAGTCCGCGAGCTGTTGTCGAAGTACCAGTTCCCCGGCGACGACGTACCGGTGATTCGCGGCTCGGCCCTGGGCGCGTTGAACGGCGAAGCCAAGTGGGAAGCCAAGATCGACGAGCTGATGGAGGCGGTGGACAAGTACGTTCCGCAGCCCAACCGCGCGATCGATCTTCCGTTCCTGATGCCGATCGAGGATATCTTCTCGATCTCGGGACGCGGCACGGTGGTGACGGGCCGTATCGAGCGCGGCAAGGTGAAGGTGGGCGAGGAGGTCGAGATTGTGGGCTTCCGCGAGACGCGCAAGACGGTGGTCACGGGCGTGGAGATGTTCAAGAAGCAGCTGGACGAAGGTCTGGCGGGCGACAACGCCGGAATTCTTCTGCGCGGCATTCCCAAGGAAGACGTGGAGCGCGGGATGGTGCTGGCCAAGCCCGGATCGATCACGCCGCACACCAACTTCAAGGGCTCGGTGTACGTGCTGTCGAAGGAAGAAGGCGGCCGTCATACGCCGTTCTTCAAGGGCTACCGTCCGCAGTTCTACTTCCGCACGACGGACGTGACGGGCGTGGCGGAGCTGCCGGAGGGCACGGAGATGGTGATGCCGGGCGACAACGTGGAGCTGGCGGTGGAGCTGATTACGCCGGTGGCGATGGAAAAGGGCTTGCGGTTTGCGATCCGCGAAGGCGGACGCACGGTGGGCGCGGGCACGGTGTCGGAGATTACGAAGTAAGAACAGTGAAGAAGTGAAGTAAGAACAGTGAATGGGTTAAGAAGTGAAGAAAGGCAGTGAATGAGTGAATAAGTGAAAGTGTGAATTGGCGAGTTCCTGGCTGTTCACTTGTTCACTACATCACTTATTCACTACTTCACTGGCGACCCGAAGGGGAGCAAATGGTAGGACAGAGGATTCGAATCCGGTTGAAGGCATACGACTATCGCGTGCTGGATACCTCGACCGGCGAGATTGTGGAGACGGCCAAGCGCACCGGAGCAACGGTGGCCGGCCCGATTCCCTTGCCGACGATCAAGAACAAGTATTGCGTGCTGCGTTCGCCGCACGTGGACAAGAAGTCGCGCGAGGCTTTTGAGATTCGCACGCACAAGCGGCTGATCGACATTCTCGAACCGACCCAGCAGACGGTGGACGCGCTGATGAAGCTCGATCTGCCGGCCGGCGTCGATGTCGAGATCAAGGCGTTTGAAAAGTGAGCTTTCAGCCTTCAGCTCTCAGCTAATCCAGTGAAGGGACAAGCGGCAAAGGCGAGACCAAGAAAATGAAGGCGACGAGCTGGCGACTGGTTCGGCGCAAACAAACTGAGAGCTGAAAGCTGATAGCTAAAGGCTCGCAACAATTCCGGCAGTGCGATGCAATCAAGCTCGCATGATGAGGTGAGGAAGACATGGCAGTTACAGGGATTCTGGGAAAAAAGATCGGCATGACGCAGGTCTTCGACGAAAAGGGCGATGTGCACCCGATTACGGTGCTGCAGGCGGGCCCTTGCGTGATTACGCAGTTGAAGACGCCGGCGCAGGGACGGCTACGACGCCGCGCAGATCGGCCTGGTGGAGTTCATCAAGGCCAAGAACGTGACCAAGCCGCAGGCGGGCCACTTTGCAAAGACCGAAGCGCCGCCGGTGAAGGTGATCAAGGAAGTGGATCTCGAGGCCGACGCCGAAGGGGAGGTCTGCCAAGGCGGGCGACCGCGTGCTGGTGGACATCTTCTCCGAGCGAAGTTTGTGGATGTGATCGGCACCTCAAAGGGCCGCGGGTTTTGCCGGCGTTGTGCGCCGGCACGGTTTCGGCGGCGGTCCCAAGTCGCACGGACACATGTTCCAGGTGCAGGGCTCGATCGGCGCATCCAGCTTTCCGTCGCGCGTGTTTCCCGGGCAGCGTATGCCGGGCCACATGGGCGCGGAGCAGGTCACGGTGCGGAATCTGCGCATTCGCGGCATCGATCTGGAAGAGAACCTGTTGATGGTGGAGGGCGCGGTGCCCGGATCGCGCGAAGGCTATGTGCTGATTTCGAAGGCCAAGACTCCGCCGCGCGAGCGCCGTGGATTTGCCGGATCCGGCACGGTGGATCCGTTGAAGGCTTCGAAGAAGGCAACGGCGAAGAGAAAGTAAACAGCTTTCAGCTCTCAGCCTTCAGCTTGTGTTCGAGAGCCGCAGAAAGATTGCTTCACCGATGGAAGAGCTAAAAGCTGAAAGCTGACGGCTAAGAGCTCGCAGGAAGAAGACGATGGCAAACGTTGATGTTGTGAATATGAGCGGCGAAAAGGTGGGCTCGCTCGAGCTGGCCGATGCGCTGTTTGCGCCCGACCAGGTGAACGAGGCTCTGCTGTGGGAGGCGGTGAAGCACTATCGCGCTTCGCTGCGCCAGGGCACGCACAAGACCAAGAGCCGCACCGAGGTCGCCGGTTCCGGCAAGAAGCTGTGGAAGCAGAAGGGCACGGGCCGTGCTCGTATCGGCTCGGTGCGTTCGCCTCTGTGGCGCCATGGCTACACGGTGCACGGACCGCAGCCGCGCAGCTACGACTACGCCTTTCCGCGCAAGAAGCTGCTGGGCGCGCTGCGTTCGGCGCTGGCTTCGAAGCTGGCCGACGGCAAGCTGACGGTGGTGGACTACGCTGGAGATCAAGGAAGCCAAGACCAAGCTTTATCGCGCGGCGCTGACAAGCTGGACGTGACGCGCACCGCGCTGCTGGTTGAGAACGGCAAGACGCTGACCCAGGCACTGCTGCTGGGCGCGCGCAATCTCAAGGGCGTCGAGCTGGTGCTCAACAACGAAGTGCATCCTTACGATCTGCTGCGCTATGAGCGGGCCATCTTCTCGAAGGCCGCCATTGAGCAGTTGACCGAGATGCTTGAGAAGAACGCGTCGAAGCGCAAGCGTCGCCGCGCACAGACGGAGGCCGCGTAATGCCGACTCTTTATAGCGTGATTCGCCGCCCGCTGATTACCGAAAAGGGACTGGGCGTGAAGGAGACCGAGGGGACGCTGGTGTTTGACGTGGCGCCCGATGCCTCCAAGACCGAAGTGAAGCAGGCGGTCGAGGCTCTCTTCAAGGTGAAGGTAGCCGCGGTTCGCACGGCCAATGTGATTGGCAAGGAACGCCGCCGCGGCAAGTTCGCGGGCTTCCGGCCGGATTGGAAGAAGGCATACGTGCGGCTGAAGGCCGGCGAGAAGCTGCCGGAGTACGTGAGCAATCTGTAAGGCAGCTTTTAGCTGTCAGCTTTCAGCCTTCAGCTTGATTCCGTGAAGGGGCAAGAGGAGAAGGCAAGAGCGAGTCACTGAAGTTCGTTTGTTGAAGAGGATGAGCTGAGAGCTGAAAGCTGAGAGCTGAAAGCTCATCAAGGACAAAAGACGATGGCAATCAAGACATACAGACCGATAACGCCGACGCTGCGGTTTCAGACCTCGCTGGTCAACGACGACCTGACGACGGACAAGCCGCACAAGCCGCTTCTGGCGGTTCGCAAGCGCACGGGCGGACGCCGCAATTCGGGCGATCTGACCATCCGCCATCACGGCGGCGGCCACAAGCAGAAGCTGCGCCTCATCGATTTCAAGCGCGAGAAGTATGGCGTGCCGGGCAAGGTGGCGACGATCGAGTACGATCCCAACCGCTCGGCGCGCATCGCGCTGGTGCACTATGCCGACGGCGAGAAGCGCTACATCCTGCAGCCGGTGGGCTGAAGGTGGGCGCGACGGTGAGCTCGGGTCCCGAGGCCGACATTCTGGTGGGCAACGCGCTGCCGCTGAAGAACATTCCCGCCGGCACCACGGTGCATGCGATTGAGCTGCGGCCGGGCAAGGGCGCGCAGATGGCGCGTTCGGCCGGAACGCAGGCGCAACTGGTGGCCAAGGAAGGCGATTACGCGCTGCTGAAGCTGCCTTCCGGCGAGACCCGCAAGGTGCTGGCCGAGTGCATGGCGACCATCGGGCAGGTGGGCAACACGGACCACGAGAACGTAGCCATCGGCAAGGCCGGGCGCAACCGCTGGAAGGGCATTCGTCCCACCAACCGCGGCGTGACCATGAACCCGGTGGATCACCCGCACGGCGGCGGCGAGGGCAAGACCTCGGGCGGCCGTCATCCGGTGACCCCGTGGGGCCAGCCGACACGCGGATACAAGACACGCAACAACAAGCGGACCGATGCATTCATCGTCAGCCGCCGGGCGAAGTAAGAAGGCAGCCATTAGCTTCTAGCTTTTAGCTACTAGCTAAGACATGGGCGAATGAAATTTCAAGGCAATAGCCGGGCAGACAAGCTTGGGCAAGAGAAAGCTAGAAGCTAGAGGCTAAAAGCTAGGAGCTAAGTTTTATGGCACGTTCGACAAAAAAAGGCCCGTTTGTGGATGCGCACCTGACCGTGAAGATCGAGGTGCTCAACCAGGCCAACGACAAGAAAGTGGTGAAGACCTGGTCGCGGCGCTCGACGATCTTTCCCGAGTTTGTGGGCCACACCATCGCCGTGCACAACGGCAAGAAATTTGTTCCGGTGTATGTGACCGAGAACATGGTGGGCCACAAGCTGGGCGAGTTCGCGCCGACGCGCACCTTCAAGGGACACACCGGGGGCAGCGAGCAAGGCAGCCGAAGCAGGCGCCAAGCCGCGTTAGAGGAAGAGCAGCTCCTCAGCTCTTAGCTTCTAGCTCTTGGCTAGCGAGTGCCGGAGCGAAGGCTTGCTGGGAAACGGACGAAGCTAAAAGCTAGTGGCTAGAAGCTAGTAGCTGATTTGAGGATAGAGCAATGGCAGTCGAGACAAAGGAATACCGGGCCGAGGCCAGGTTTCAGCGCGTATCGCCGCAGAAGGCGCGGCTGGTGCTGGATCTGATCAAGGGCCGTGGAGTTCAGGAGGCGCTGGAGACGGCGGCCTTCACCAAGAAGCGCATCGCCCCGGTGATTCACAAGCTGTTGATCTCGGCGGTGGACAACGCCAAGTACGTGGCCGGCGAGCAGGGGGTTGACCTGGACGTGGACAACCTTTATGTGAAGCAGGCACTGGCCAATGACGGACCGCGCATGAAGCGCATTCGCCCTGCGCCGATGGGCCGCGCCTACCGCTACCAGCGCAGGCTGACGCACATTGTGCTGTCGGTGGCCGAGCGCGCAGTGGCCGCCGGGCACGGTGACCAAGGTTGAGGAGCCGGTTGCGGCTACCAAGGCAGGCAAGACCAAGGCCGTGAAGACAAAGGCAGCGCCGAAGGCGGCAGCCAAGACGGCAGGGGCAACGAAGAAGAAGGCACAGCAAGAAGGCCAGACCGGTCCATAAACCGGGCTGTAGTTTCTTGTGAAGAGTTTGAGCCCGCCTTGATAGCGGGTCCAAGTTGGCTAAAGGCAAGCCGGGGTCATTTTTATGAGACGGCAGAGGTTTTGAGAGGAAAAGCATGGGACAGAAAGTCCATCCTTACGGATTCCGGCTGGGAGTGAACAAGCCGTGGCGTTCGCGCTGGTTCTCAGAGCGCGACTATGACAAGCTCCTGGTCGAGGACGTGAAGCTCAAGGCTGAGCTGCGCGAAAAGCTGAAGGCTGCCGGCGTGAGCTCGGTTGAGATCGAGCGCCCGGGCAACAAGCTGCGCTTCCTGATCCGCACCGCCCGGCCGGGCATCGTCATCGGCCGCAAGGGCGCGGAGATCGAGAAGCTCAAGACCGAGCTCGGCAAGCGCACCAACCGCGACGTGTTCATCGACATCATCGAGGTGAACAAGCCGGAGCTGGACGCACAGCTGGTGGCGGAGAACATCGCGCTGCAGTTGGAAAAGCGCGTCAGCTTCCGCCGCGCCATGCGCAAGAGCGTCGACTCGGCGCTGCGCTTTGGCTGCAAGGGAATCAAGGTGCGCGTTTCGGGCCGTTTGAACGGCAACGAAATCGCCCGCTCGGAGTGGTATCTGCAGGGCCGTTTGCCGCTGCACACGCTGCGCGCGGACATCGACTACGGCTTTGCCGAGGCGGAGACCACGTATGGCGCTGATCGGCGTGAAGACCTGGATTTATCGCGGCGACATTTATGAGCAGAAGCGCCGCCAGGCTCCGCCGGTTGGAACGAGTGTGTTTTAGAAGCAGCTTAGAGCCTTCAGCTTTCAGCTATCAGCTATCAGCTAAAGCAGAGAGGGTCGAGGTAGCTTGGGCAGGAAGAAGCTGAAAGCTAATAGCTGAGAGCTAGTAGCTGGTTTTCGAGGTTTTTCTTATGTTGATGCCAAAGAAGGTGAAGTTCCGGAAGCAGCAGAAGGGCAAACGCCGCGGCAAGGCGTGGCGCGGGTCTTCGCTGTCGTTCGGTGAGTACGGTTTGAAGGTCATGGAGTGCGGTTACATCACCGACCGGCAGATCGAGGCCAGCCGTATCGCCATGACCCGCTTCATCAAGCGCGGCGGCAAGATCTGGTTGCGGCTGTTTCCCGATAAGCCGATTACCAAGAAGCCGGCCGAAGTCCGAATGGGCTCGGGCAAGGGCGCGCTGGATCACTGGGTCGCGGTTGTGCGGCCGGGCAAGATCCTGTTTGAGATGGAAGGCGTGGCTGCGGATGTAGCGCAGGAAGCCATGCGCCTGGCGTCGAACAAGCTGCCGCTGCGGACCAAGTTCGTGATGCGGCCGGGAGCGGAAAAAGTTGTGGCCGCGGCCAAGTAGGAATGCAGCTTTTAGCCATTAGCTGCCAGCTTCTAGCTCGTCGCGTTAAGTTCGAGAGGGATGAACGAGCAGGATGAAGCTGGGAGCTGAAAGCTGAAAGCTAGGAGCTAAGAAGATGGAACTCGCAAAGATTCGCAATTTGAGCGACGCCGAACTGGAGCACCAGGAGAAGACAGCCTCCGAGCAGCTCTTCCGGCTTCGCTTCCAGGTCTCGCTGGGGCAGAACGACGGAGTGAAGAAGCTCCGCCAACTGCGCAAGGAGATCGCACAGATCAAGACCGTGGCCCGCGAACGCGAGCTGGGCATCCGCGGCGCGGCCAACGATGTCGCGGCAGAGGATGCCGGAAAGGGAGCCAGCAAATGACGGCGACGAAAGACGCAGGACAGGTGCCGGCAGCGGCGACGCGGCGCAACGAGAAGGTTGGCATCGTGGTTTCGACCAAGATGCAGAAGACCATTGTGGTCGAGGTCGAGATGCGCAAGGCGCATCCGAAGTACAAGCGGATTGTGCGCACGCACCAAGAAGTTCTATGCGCATGACGAGCAGAGTTCGGCGCGCATGGGCGATGTGGTGCGCATCCGCGAGACCCGGCCGCTGAGCAAGCTGAAGCGGTGGGCATTGGAAGAGATTGTGCGGCGCTCGTCGCTGACCCAGATTGAAGACGCTGCGGTGACGACCGAAATCGCGGCTGCCAACTAAGGCGAGCGAGTTAAGGAGAAGAACCCATGGCAGTGCAAATGAGAACCATGCTCGCGGTGGCCGATAACTCCGGCGCGCGCAAGCTGCAAGTGATTCTGCCGCTGGGCGGCGGACTGGGCAAGAAGGCCGGGCTTGGCGACGTAGTGACCGCCGCGGTAAAGGAAGCTTCGCCTGACGGCACGGTGAAGAAGGGCAAGGTTGTAAAGGCGGTGATCGTCCGCACCCGCAAGGAGCATCGCAGGCGCGACGGAACCTATATCCGGTTCGACGAAAACGCGGCCGTGGTGATTGACGACGCGCATGAGCCGGTAGGCACGCGCGTTTTCGGCCCGGTAGCCCGCGAGCTGCGCGAGAAGAAGTTTCTGAAGATTGTTTCGCTGGCGCCGGAAGTTGTGTAAGACAACTTCAAGCTTTTAGCCTCTAGCTTCTAGCTGGTTCTTGGGGGAGAAGCCGGCGAATGCTGGAAGAGCTGAAAGCTGGAATAGCCAGAAGCTGAGTGAAAGCTGAGTGTTTGGAGAAGAAATGCCGAGTTTGAGTATTCATCGCAACGATACGGTCAAGGTGCTCACGGGCGCCGATCGCGGCAAGACGGGCCGCGTGCTGCGCGCCATTCCCGACAAGGGAACGGTGCTGGTGGAGCACGTGCGCGTGGTCAAGAAGACGATTTCGAGCAAGACCGGGCAGCGGACCAAGGGCGGCATCGCGGAGCATGAGTCGCCGATCAACATTTCCAACGTGGCGCTGGTCTGCCCCAACTGCGGCAGTTGCGCGGGTGGGCTTCAAGACCGAAGGCGCGAGCAAGATCGCGCATCTGCAAGAAGTGCGGGTCTGAGTTGCCCACCAAGAAGTAACGAAGGCAGCTTCCAGCTTTCAGCTTTCAGTTGTTCGTGCTGAGGCAGAGAGCGTAACCAGAGGCGACGCGAACTGAGAGCTGACGGCTGAGAGCTGAAGGCTTTAATTGAGGGTCCCTTCCGAAACGGTACACGGCCGGAACGTGACAGGTCCACTCCGAGAATCGGAAGAAAGAGAGCTAGGGAAAATGGCAGCAAGACTGAAAGAGAAGTACAACAAAGAGATCAAGCAGGCTTTGAAAAAGGAGCTGGGCATCGAGAACTCGATGGCGGTTCCGAGGCTGGACAAGATCGTGGTCAACATGGGCCTGGGCGAAGCCACGCAGAACACCAAGCTGCTCGACCCGCTGGTAGCGGACCTGACGATGATTGCCGGACAGAAGCCGGTGACCACCAAGGCGAAGAAGTCGATTGCGGCGTTCAAGGTGCGCGAGGGCATGTCGATTGGGGCCATGGTGACGCTGCGCAATGAGAAGGCCTACGAGTTTCTCGACCGGCTGATTTCAACGGCGCTGCCCCGGGTGCGCGATTTTCGCGGCGTGTCGACCAAGAGTTTTGACGGGCGCGGCAACTACACGCTCGGCCTGCGCGACCAGCTGATCTTCCCTGAGATTGACTACTCCAAGGTGGAGAAGCTGAAGGGCATGAACATCACCATCGTGACCACGGCGAAGGACGACAACTCGGCGAGGGCGCTGTTGAAGCACTTCGGCATGCCGTTCCGGCAGGGCGCGTAAAAACAGCTTCTGGCTGCTAGCTTCTAGCCTTCAGCTTTTTCGAGGTAGGACGAGCATCTGAGGCAAAACGAATTTAGGTTTGTTTCGCAAGCGTGGAATTGTATGGAGCACGGAACAAGCTGAAAGCTAGTCGCTGAGAAGCTAGTAGCTGAGGTTGAAGAGGATTTATGGCAACTACTGCAAAAAGGGTGAAAGACGCGCGGAAGCCGAAGTTCAGCTGCCGCAAGCACAATCGGTGCCAGCTCTGCGGACGTCCGCGGGGGTTTCTGCGGAAGTTCGGCGTATGCCGTTTGTGCTTCCGTGGCCTGGCGCTCAAGGGCGAGATTCCCGGCGTCGTCAAGTCGAGCTGGTAAGAAAAACAGCTTTCAGCGGGTCAGCTGTCAGCTCAGTTCGTGCTTGAGTCGAATGAGCTGCGATTGAGCAAGATGAGCTGAAGCTAAAGCTGAAAGCTAGAAGCTGTAGTATGCATTCCCGCTGGTTCTCCGGCAGCAGGCGGGCGAACGGGGAATGAAGGAGAAGGAATGAGTCTGACCGACCCAGTAGCAGATTTTCTGGCGCGGATCCGGAATGCGATCCGGGCGCGTCACCAGAAGCTGGATGTTCCAGCTTCAAAGCTGAAGACCGAGATTGCCCGCATTCTCAAGGAAGAGGGCTACATCTCGAACTACAAGACCCAGGAAGAGGACGGCAAGCCGATTCTCCGCGTGTACCTGAAGTACGGCGGGCAGGAAGCAGCCATCCGCGACCTGGCGCGCATTTCGCGTCCCGGCTGCCGCGTTTATATCGGCCACGACGAGATCAAGCGCGTGCAGGGCGGCCTCGGCATCTCCATCATGACCACGCCGAAGGGCGTGATGACGGGCCGCCAGGCGCGCCGCGAAGGCGTAGGCGGCGAAGTGCTCTGCGAAGTCTGGTAGGACGAGTGCAGGCAGTGAGCCTGTAAGGCGTGAATGTCACGGCTCCTTGCGCTAGAGCGGTCAACTGTTCAGCACTTCGAGCCTATTCGCTGTCGTTCGGGCTGCAGTGGAACGAGGAGCGAATGCTCGTCGGGACTCGCAAGCCAAATGAAGGATTGAATCGATGTCGCGTATTGGAAAGAAACCGATCCCGCTGCCGGCGGGCGTGAAGTACAAGGTCGAGGGCAACACCGTTCTGGTCGAAGGGCCCAAGGGCAAGGTGTCGGCGCTGATCGCCGAGGGCATCGAGCTTGAAACCAAGGATGGAACGCTCCACGTGAACCGCGAGGACGACAAGTACGCCGCGGTGCACGGGCTTGACGCGCGCGCTGGTGTTCAACGCGGTTCAGGGCGTGACCAAGGGCTGGACGCGCGAATTGGACATCGTCGGCATCGGCTATCGCGCGGAATTGAAGGGCAAGGGCACGGTGGTGTTTACGCTGGGCTATTCGCATCCCATCGAGGTTCCGCTGCCATCGGGCATCGAAGTGGCGATCGATCCCAAGCAGACCCACCTGACCGTCTCCGGCATTGACCGGCAGAAGGTCGGCCAGGTGGCGGCGGATATGCGCTCAGTTGCGCAAGCCGGACCCCTACAAGAACAAGGGCGTGCGCTACTCCGACGAGAAGCTGAAGAAGAAGGCCGGCAAGACGGGCAGCAAGTAAATAAGGCAGCTTTAGCCGTAGCTTCTAGCTTGCGTGCTGAGTCGAAAGGCTTCAGCTGAGGCGAGATGAGCTAACAAGCTAGAAGCTACCGGCTGATGTTCAACACCGAACGGAGCCGCTGGGCGGCTCCGCTGATAGGAACGAGAGACCGATGATTACGCAGAACAAGAGAAACGCAATTCGGCAGCGCATTCATGCGCGCATCCGCCAGAAGCTTTCAGGCACTGCCGAGCGGCCGCGGCTGAACGTGTATCGCTCGCTGAACCACATTTATGTGCAGGTCATCGACGACCAGAAGGGCGAGACGCTGGTTTCGGCCTCAACCCTGGCATTGAAGCTGAAGACCGGCGGCAATGTTGCGGCGGCGAAGGAGATCGGCAAGGCCATCGCCGAGCGGGCAGTTGAAAAGGGCATCAAGAAAGTGGTCTTCGACCGCGGCGGCTTTCTGTATCACGGCCGCATCAAGGCAGTGGCCGAAGCGGCGCGCGAAGCCGGCCTGGAGTTCTAAAGGCAAGCTTTCAGCCTTCAGTTTTCAGTTTTACAGTGCTGAGTTGACGGAACTTGCGCAGGCGGATGAAGCTGAAGCTGAGAGCTGAAAGCTGAGAGCTGAAAGCTCAAAGAGAGACGAGAGAGCAATGACGATGTTAAAGAAGAAACTCGATGCCAACCAGTACAACCTGAAGGATCAGGTGGTGGCCATCAATCGCGTGACCAAGGTGGTCAAGGGCGGCAAGAACATGTCGTTTGCCGCGCTGGTGGTGGTGGGCGATGCAGCTTCGGGCGTGGTGGGCTACGGTTCGGGCAAGGCCAAGGAAGTTCCCCAGGCGATTCGCAAGGGAATCGAGTCGGCCAAGAAGAACCTGGTCCGGGTCAATCTGACCGAGACCACGATTCCGCACCAGGTACTGGGCCGCTTTGGTTCGGGCCAGGTGCTGCTGAAGCCGGCTCCTGAAGGCACGGGCGTGATTGCCGGCGGCGCGGTGCGCGCGGTGATGACCTCGGCTGGAGTGCAGAACGTGCTGACCAAGAGCCTGGGCTCGCCGAATCCGCACAACGTCATCAAGGCCACATTCGACGCGCTGGTTCAGCTGCGCGATCGGGCCGAAGTGGCGACCATGCGCGGCAAGACCGTGGAGGAGATGTAGACCATGGCCGAGACGAAGACCAAGACCGAGACGAAGCCTAAGACTGCGGCCAAGACGGTGACCAGGACATCGATGATTCGCATTCAGTACTACCGCTCAAAGAACTCCACGCCGGCGAAGCACAAGGCGGTGGTCAAGGGCCTGGGCTTCACGCGGCTGAACCAGATTGTCGAGCGCGTGGACAACGAATCCATTCGCGGCATGGTGAAGGCGGTTCCGCACCTGGTCCGGATACTGGAAAGCTAGTGAATCAGTGAATCAGCGTCAGCTGAATGAGTGAACCAGTGCAGCGAGTGATCTATTTCACTTTTTCCACTTCCTCACTACCTGCACCTCAAACGCGAGTCGGCGGGGCTCAACCCGGTCGGCGCTATAGCGAGGAAATCATGGCAAAGAATCTATCCAATTTGCGCGCGCCCAAGAAGGCCAACACCGGGCGCAAGCGCGTGGGCCGGGGCATGGGATCCGGCATGGGCAAAACCTCGACCCGCGGCCACAAGGGCCAGGGTTCGCGCTCCGGCTTCAGCCTGATGCGCGGTTTTGAAGGCGGCCAGATGCCGCTGCACCGCCGCTTGCCCAAGCGCGGATTTACCAACATCTTCCGCACCGAATACACGGTGGTCAATCTGGAGCGGATCGACGGACCTTGAGGTGACCGAGATCGCGCTGGAAGACTACAAGAAGCTGGGCCTGGCCTCGAGCAAGAAGGCGCTGATCAAGATTCTCGGTTCGGGCGAACTGACTTCGGCCATCACCATTCATGCCCACAAGTTTTCCAAGTCCGCCGTTGAAAAGATCGAGAAGGCGGGCGGCAAGGCTGTGGTTCTTGGCGCTCCGGTGGCTCCGGCAACGGCTTAAGCGGCTGTGTCCGGGGACACCGCCGAGTTTGACGTCCAGGACTGAGAATCTGAGCTCGAGTGGGTCCGGCGGGAACCGATAGGACAGGCGAGGCACGTTCGCGGATAAACTGGTCTGTGGCAGAGTTTCGACTGGCGTTGAATCGCCTGAAGCGGATAATCAGACATGCTTGAGAAGTTTCTTAATATCTTCCGGATTCCCGACCTGCGCAAGCGGGTACTGTTCACGCTTGGCATCCTGGCCGTGTACCGTCTGGGTGCGTGGATCCCCACGCCGGGCATCAACACCCACCAGCTGGAGTTGCTGTTCAACCAGCAGAGCGGATCGGCGCTGGGGCTGATGGACCTGTTCGGCGGCGGCAGCCTGCGCCGCATGACGATCTTCGCCCTGGGCATCATGCCCTACATCACGGCTTCGATCATCTTCCAACTGCTGACCGTGGTCTATGAGCCGCTGGCGCGCATTCAAAAGGAAGGCGAACTGGGCCGGCGCAAGATCACGCAGTGGACGCGCTATATGACCGTGATTCTGGGCGCGCTGCAGTCGATCGGCATCGCCGCCATTCTCACGCGGCAGGGCCTGGTGCTGAATCCCGGTATCGGCTTCGACCTGATGACGGTGCTGACGCTGACCACCGGCACGGCCTTCATCATGTGGCTGGGCGAGCAGATTACCGATCGCGGCATCGGCAACGGCATGAGCCTGCTGATCTTTGCCGGCATCGTGGCCGGGCTTCCGCGCGGCGTGGGCGAACTGATCTCAGAAGGTGCAGACCAATGCCTGGGGTTCGCTGACCATTTTCGCCATCTTCGTTCTTGCTCGTGGGCATGATCGCAGTGGTGGCGTTCATCGTATTTGTGGAGCGGTCGGAGCGGCGCATTCCCATCCAGAGCGCGCGGCGTATTGTGGGCCGGCGCATGATGGGCGGCCAGTCAAGCCATCTGCCTCTGAAGGTGAACTCGGGCGGCGTAATGCCGGTCATCTTTGCCAGCTCCATTCTGTCGGCGCCGCTGCTCTTCGGCCAGGTGGAGTGGGTGCAGAACAGCCGCCTGTTCCAACCCATCATGCAGGCATTGCAGCCCGGCTATCCATGGTATGAAGCCCTGTACATGATGGGCATCATCTTCTTCGCTTACTTCTACGTGTCCATCATCATGAAGCCGGACGACATCGCCGACAACTTCCGCAAGTCGGGCTCGTTCATTCCCGGAATCCGCCCCGGCAAGCGCACCTCGGACTTCATCAACGACATCCTTACCCGCATCACGCTGGTTGGCGCGCTCTACCTGATTATCATTTCCCTGGTGCCCACCTTCCTGATTTCAGGCATCCGCTTCGACAAGATTATGGCTCATCGGCAGGTTCTTTGAGACACTGCCGACCTGGGCGACGCATGGTTTGGGGGTCAATTTCTACTTTGGCGGCACCTCACTGCTGATCGTGGTGGGTGTGGCCATGGACACCATCAACCAGATCGAATCGCAGCTGATCATGCGGCATTATGATGGCTTTTCCCCGCGTTCCGGTCGCATTCGCGGAAGGAAAACCTGGTAATGTCTTCATCTGCAAGTGCTGTGGAAAGTGACCGGGATATGGCAACAAAAACCATTCCCGGTCCGATTCTTTTATTGGGCGCGCCGGGCTCGGGCAAGGGAACCCAGGCCAAGGAGCTGGTGAAGCTGTGGGGAATTCCGCAGATCTCCACCGGCGACCTGTTGCGCGCCAACGTGGCCCAGGGAACAGCGCTGGGCCGGGCCGCCAAGGAGATCATGGAGCGGGGGGAACTGGTTCCCGATTCCCTGGTCGATGAGATGGTCGCGGTACGGCTGCAGGCAGCCGGACACGGCCAACGGCTACATTCTGGACGGTTTCCCGCGGACGCTGCCCCAGGCCAGCTGGCTTGACGGCCGCCTGGCGTCGCAATCCCGAGGCGCTGCCAGTGGTTGCCGTCAGTATCCATGTGGATTATAATCAGTTATTGCGCCGCATTACGGGGCGCAGGAACTGTCCAGTCTGCCAGACCATCTATAACGTCTACTCGAATCCGCCCCAGCGGGCTGGTTTTTGCGATATAGAAGGCGCTGCGCTGGTCCAGCGAGCCGATGACACGGAGAAGGTTTTTGCGGAGCGCATGCGCGCTTACGTGGCACAGACCGCGCCCGTGATCGAGCACTACCGGCAGCATGGGGCGATTTGCTGAAGTGGACGGAGACAGGCCGATTGCCGCAATCGCGGCTGGAATTGTTGCTGCCGTCGAGCGGTTGCGAACGTAGCGCAGCCGACGTGGCGGATATTTGTGCGTAAGGCACTGAAGGCGGGGTTGTCAGGGTGGCGGTGGTACTGAAGTCGTCTGACGAGATCGAAAAGATGCGCCGCGCGGGCCAGGTGGTCCGCGAGGTGCTGGAGCTGGTGCGCAGCCACGTGAAGCCGGGCGCCACCACTCTCGATCTCGAAAAGGTGGCTGAAGCGCGCATCGCCGAGCTGGGCGCCAAGCCCGCTTTCAAGGGGTATCACGGGTTATCCCTGCGTTCTGTGCACCTCGGTCAATAGCGAGGTGGTGCACGGCATTCCATCGAAGAAGCGGGTCCTGAAAGAAGGGGACATCGTTTCGGTGGATTGCGGGGCGGTGGTGGACGGCTACTTTGGCGACGCGGCGATTACCGTGCCGGTGGGCGAGAAGATCGCGCCCAGCACGGCACAGCTGCTGCGGGTGACCGAAGCGTCACTGCGCGCGGGAATTGCCGTGGTGAAGCCGGGGGCGACCCTGGGCGACATCGGCGCCGCCGTGCAAGGCGTGGTCGAGTCGCACGGGTTCTCGGTGGTAAGGGATTTTGTGGGGCATGGCATCGGCGTCAACATGCACGAGGAGCCGCAGGTGCCGAACTTTGGCGAAGCGGGCCGCGGCATGAAGTTGCGCGCCGGCATGGTGATCGCCATTGAGCCCATGGTCAACGCCGGCAAGCCGGAGGTAAGGGTGTTGAAGGATGGCTGGACGGCGGTAACGGACGATGGAAGCATGAGTGCTCATTTTGAGCAGACGGTGGCGGTTACCGACACCGGCGCAAGAATTCTGACCGAGTAAACGCCGGTCCAAAAGGTGCAGGTGCGGAAGCACTAAGCGGGAGACAGTTTGTCGAAGGAAGACGCGATTGAGGTCATGGCGACGGTCATTGAGACGTTGCCCAATGCCATGTTCAAGGTCAAGCTCGAGAACAATCACGAGGTGTTGACCCATGTTTCGGGAAGGATGCGCAAGAACTTCATCCGCATTTTGCCCGGCGACCGCGTGGCCGTGGAGTTGAGCCCCTACGACCTGAATCGCGGACGGATCGTCTACCGCTACAAGTGAGTTCTTTCATGACCGCGTTTTCTCGAGGATGCGCGGAGAAGGGCAGCAACAAATGAAGGTCCGTGCATCAGTAAAGAAGATTTGCGTGAAGTGCAAGGTCATCAACCGCCGCGGGGTGGTTCGGGTGATCTGCGAGAACGCAAAGCACAAGCAGCGCCAGGGCTAATGCGCCCGGCATTACGCGGAACCCTCCAAGTCACAGGGGCTAGTTAGCTTGAGTCAAGGCTAGCGATGAACCCCGGAGAGATCCGCATCAACCCGTGCGAGCCGGTTAAGGCCGGAGGCACACAACCTGAAGCACAAAGGAATCAGAATGGCACGTATTGCTGGCGTCGATCTGCCCCGCAACAAGCAGGCCCGGATCGCGCTCACATACATCTTCGGGATCGGTGATCCGCGCGCGCTGAAGATTCTGGAGAAGGCGAATGTCGATGCCTTCAAGAAGATCCAGGATCTGGGCGAGGACGAGGTCAACCGCATCCGTCAGGTGATTGAGGACGAGGGAGAAGTGGAGGGCGATCTGCGCAAGGACGTCCAGATGCACATCAAGCGCCTCATCGACATCCAGAGCTATCGCGGCAACCGTCACCGCCGGTCGCTGCCGGTGCGTGGACAGCGCACCCACACCAATGCCCGCACCCGCAAGGGCCCCCGCAAGGGCACCGTGGCCGGCAAGAAGAAAGCGACGGGTAAAACCTAATGGCGAAACCAGAGCAGAAAGCCGGGAGCCGGCAAGGCTGGCAAGAACAAGAAGTTCAAGAAGCGCGAGCGCAAGAATGTGCCGTTTGGTATTGCGCACATTCAGGCCTCGTTCAACAACACCATCGTCACCATCACCGACCAGGTGGGCAACACGCTGAGCTGGAAGAGCTCGGGCTCGCTGGGATTCCGCGGCTCGCGCAAGGGCACGCCCTTCGCGGCGCAGCAGGCTGCTTCGAACGCCGCCAGCATGGCGCGCGATCACGGTCTGCGCGCGGTGGATGTTCGGGTCGCCGGTCCGGGTTCGGGCCGCGAGTCGGCAATCCGCGCTCTCGCTGCCGCCGGCATCGAGGTGCGCTCCATCCGCGACGTGACGCCGGTGCCGCACAACGGCTGCCGTCCGCCGAAGCGGCGCAGAGTATAAGAAGCAGCTACTAGCTGTCAGCCTTCAGCCATCAGCATCCATTGTGCCGCTGGCTGCATCCGCGGCCCTAAATGGGTGCGGAACAACTGAAGGCTGAGAGCTGAAAGCTAGAGCTAAACTGGGCCGGGAAGAAGCTCCGCTGGATCAAAAATCCGGAGGATCGTAAACCGGCCGTCATCCGAAGTCAGGAGAAGAAATGGCACGTTATACAGGAGCAGTCTGCCGCCTTTGCCGTCGCGAAGGCACCAAGCTTTTTTTGAAGGGCACCAAGTGTGCCTCTGACCGTTGCCCGCTGGAGAAGCGCAACTTTCCTCCCGGCATGCACGGCAAGGATCGCAAGGCCAAGATTGTGGGCTACGGCCTGCAATTGCACGAGAAGCAGAAGGCCAAGCGCATCTACTTCACCCTCGAAGGCCAGTTCCGCGAGTACTACGAGAAGGCCAACCGCGCCAGCGGCGTTACCGGCGATTTGCTCATCCAGCAGTTGGAGCGCCGCCTGGACAACGTGGCCTACCGGCTCGGCTTTGCCATCTCGCGCCGCCAGGCGCGCCAGATTGTGCGCCACGGCCACATTCAGGTCAACGGCCGCAAGGTGAACATTCCTTCCTACCAGGTGAACGCGGGCGACGAAATCGCTCTGCGCGATGCCCGCAAAGAAAATGGTCATCGTGGAGCAGGCCGCGCAGTACGCGGCAGCCAACCCGATGCCGGCATGGCTTGAGGTGAACTACGAGAACCTTTCGGGCCGCGTGCTCTCGCTGCCCAAGCGCAAGGATATTGCGCTGCCGATCAACGAGCAGCTCATCGTCGAACTTGTATTCGAAGTAACAGCTGTCAGCATCAGCCATCAGCTTCAGCTTTTCGTGCTGAACAGCATTGCTCACCGCGATCAGGCTGGAGCTAAAGCTAGGAGCTAGAGCTGAATCTCAAACGAAGGAGAACTTGCGCGGCCGCCGCAAAATGCATCGCGACGTACATGCCGCGCGGGAAACGAGAGACCGATATGCTTTGGAGAGGATTCCAGAAACCGAAGCGCCTGGCAGTCGATGCCGAGACGCTTACCGAAACATTTGGCAAGTTCAGCGCCCAGCCCTTTGAGCGCGGCTTTGGCACCACCATCGGCAACGCACTTCGCCGCACCCTGCTCAGTTCCATTGAAGGCGCCGCAGTCACCGCGGTGCGCATCGAGGGAGTGCTGCACGAGTTCCAGTCCATCGCCGGCGTCGTCGAAGACGCCACCGACATCATCCTGAACCTCAAGCAGGTTCCGTTCAAGCTTGCGGGCGACGGCCCCAAGGCGCTGTACCTGCGCGCCGACCATCCCGGCGTTGTGACCTCCGGCATGATTGAGGCCGACGGCGACGTGGAGATTCTGGACAAGAACGTCTACATTGCCACCGTCTCTGAAGGCGGCCGCCTGGACATGGAAATGCGCCTGAAGCGCGGACGCGGCTACATCTCCGCCGACAAGAATTTTGACGCCGACCTGGGCCTGGGCTTTATTCCGGTGGACTCGGTTCACTCGCCCGTGCGCCGCGTCAACTACGTGGTGGAAGCCGCCCGTCTGGGGCAGATTACCGACTACGACAAGCTCACGCTTGAAGTGTGGACCAACGGGGCCGTGCTGCCCGCCGATGCTGTCGGCCTGGCCGCCAAGCTGCTGAAGGACCACATGAACATCTTCATCAACTTCGAAGAGGAAATCGAAGCTGAGTCGCGCGGCGAAGAGCGGCCATGCGATTCTGCTGCGCAACGACAATCTCAACCGCTCCGTCGAAGAGCTGGAGCTTTCGGTCCGCAGCTACAACTGCCTGAAGAACGCCAACATCCAGTCCATCGGCGAGCTGGTGCAGAAGACTGAAGCCGAGATGCTGAAGACCAAGAACTTCGGCCGCAAGAGCCTGAACGAGATCAAGGAAATTCTTGCGCAGATGGGCCTGTCGCTGGGCATGAAGATCGACGAGAGCGGCAACGCGGTTCCGGGGCCGACGAGCATTCCGCCCGCCACCGCACTGGCTGCCAACTATAGCCACTTCGACGACGAGGATGAGCCGCTGGATTCGGTCGACCTCCAGTTGCCCACTGAGACGGAGAACTTTTAAGACAGCTATCAGCTATCAGCTTTCAGCTGTCCAGCGATTGATCGCGCGCACTTCAAATCGCTGTTCCGGCACGAAAAGAACTGGAAGCTGAAGGCTGAGAGCTGACAGCTAAGGAATTTCCGAAAGAGAGTTTCACTATGCGCCATCGCAATGCAGGATTCAAGCTCGGACGCAACACCAGCCACCGCCGCGCGCTGCTGCGCAACCTGGTCACGTCCGTTCTCGTGGAAGACCGCGTGGAGACCACCGTGGCCAAGGCCAAGGCTGTTCGTCCGCACGTGGAAAAGATGATCACCCTGGGCAAGAAGGGCGATCTGCACTCGCGCCGTCAGGCACTCAGCTTTCTCATGACCGACAAAGCCGTCACGCGGCTGTTTGATACCGTGGCTCCGCGCTACGGCGATCGCCAGGGCGGCTATCTGCGCATCGTCCGCACCGGCTTCCAGAAGGGCGATGGCGCCGAGAAGGCCTTCATCGAACTGCTGGGCGCCGAGAAGCAGCTCGAAGTCAAGCGCCAGAAGCGCGAAGACATCAAGGCCAAGAAGCGCGCCGAACTCGAAAAGCAATTGGAAGAGAGCAAGAAGGAAGAAGAAAAGGGCGGCGAAGAGGCCGCGTAGGGTGGGCTCCTTCGTCTAAAGCTGCACATCACTTTGCAGCATCAAGCGGGTATTCGCCACGGCGAATACCCGCTTTTGTTTGCGCGCCGCGCTGACTGATGCTGAAGCGCCTTCAATTCTTCTGCTGATGGTTGCGCGGGAACCGCCAATACATCATGGGAATAAAGTAGCATGCAGCCATCAGCGCCGCGAGCGCGCCTATATCCTACGCAACCCTTACCAGCCGCTTGGGCCTGAAGCTGCGCATGAACACGTAGACCATCAGTTGCAGCGTGATCACGCCGCAGCAATCCAGCAGCACATCACTTGCCATGCCTGTCCGGTTGGGGAGAAAAGTCTGGTGAAATTCGTCGGCGCTGGCGATGAGTGCCGTTCCCAGCAGCGCGAGCACGGCGTCATGCAGAAAGCTGGACTTGGGCAGCGTCATCCACCACGCGCGCAGCCATGCGAGCCCGATCGCCCCATAGCCGAGAAAGTGGCCTGTCTTGCGAATCAGATGGTGGATGATCTCCCACCGTGGCCTTGCTCACGGGGCCGAAGATGGATGTTCGAAGAGCCACCGCAGCGGACCCGAGGTGCGGTCTGCGCCGAAGTACTCCGTGGACTCCACAAAGATCGATTGCGATGCCCAAAACCACAGGCAACCAGGCGCTCAGCCAGAACGAGTAGGCCGCGGCGACTATTCGACATGATAGTTGGGCGCCTCGCGGGTGATGATGACGTCGTGCACGTGGCTCTCGCGCAGGCCCGCGCCGGAGATGCGCACAAATTGCGCCTTCTGCTGCAACTCAGAGATCGACGAGCAGCCGAGGTAACCCATGCCGGAGCGCAGGCCGCCGACGAGCTGGTAGATCATCGACTCCAGCGGTCCACGATAGGGCACGCGCCCCTCAATGCCTTCAGGAACAAATTTGGCCAGGCGATTCTGGCTTGCGCGTTCGCGCTGCACCACGCCTTCGGTGCCCATCTCGGTGCTGGCCAGATCTTCAGTGCTCTGGAAGTAGCGCTCGCCTGATCCCTGGCTCATGGCGGTCAGCGATCCCATGCCGCGATAGCTCTTGAAGCTGCGGCCTTGATAGAGGATGGTCTCGCCGGGGCTCTCGTCCACGCCCGCAAACAGCGAGCCGATCATCACTGAACTCGCGCCGGCCGCAATCGCCTTGGTCACTTCGCCGGAATACTTGATGCCGCCGTCTGCGATCACGGGTATGCCGCGCTCGATTGCCGCCCGTGCTGCCTCGGAGATGGCAGTGATCTGCGGCATGCCCGCGCCGGTAACCATACGCGTTGTGCAGATGGAGCCGGGTCCAATGCCAACCTTGATCGCGTCCGCGCCGGCGTCGATCAGGGCCATCGCGCCATCGTACGTGGCAACATTGCCCGCCAGCAATCCCACCTGCGGGAAGGCTTTCTTCACGGCGGACACCGCCTCCAGCACGCGCGACGAGTGTCCATGCGCCGAATCAATGGCCAGCACGTCCACGCGCGCACGTACCAGTTCTGCAGCGCGCTCTAAGAAGTCGCCCGTGGCCCCGAGTGCTCCGCCCACGCGCAGCCGGCCCTTTTCGTCCTTGCTGGCGTTGGGATACTTCAGCTTTTTCTGGATGTCTTTGACGGTGATGAGGCCCTTCAGCTCGTACTGATCGTTGACGACAAGAAGCTTTTCTACGCGATGCTCGTGCAGAATGAGTTCAGCTTCTTCAAGCGTGGTGCCGACAGGTACGGTGATGAGATTTTCCTTGGTCATCACGTCGCCCACAGGCACATCGGTGCGGGTTTCAAAGCGCAGATCGCGGTTGGTGAGGATTCCAACCAGGCGCTTGCCCCGCGTGACCGGAACGCCGGAGATTTTGTAGCGGCGCATCACTTCAAGGGCGTCGCCAATCATCTGGTCGGGCTCGATCGTAACCGGGTCAACGATCATTCCGCTCTCTGAGCGCTTTACCTTGTCGATTTCACCGGCATGGTCGGCAATGGAAAGATTGCGATGCACGATGCCGATGCCGCCCAACTGCGCCATGGCAATGGCCATGCGCGACTCGGTCACTGTATCCATGGCCGCCGAAAGCAGCGGGGTATTCAGCGTAATTTCGCGGGTAAGCTGCGTCTGCGTGCTCACTTGCGCGGGTACCACGTCGCTGTAGGCGGGTACCAGCAGCACGTCATCGAAGGTCAAAGCTTCAGGGAGAGATTTCGCTAGCATAATACTCTGATGCGCCTGGCGGCCCGTGGACTTCAGTCCGCGGCACGGCAGGCGCTTTCAACTATTGTAGCGGAGGGGGCAACGGCACGCCGGAGAGCGTGGAAATGCGGGCCACAATGTGTTCCCGTATCTGGCGAACGGTGTCGATGATGGCGGACCGTTCCTTAATCTCCGGGTCCGGAATGGCGTCGTATCGATAGGCCACGGCAAACCTGTTCATCGCCGTCAGCATGGCATGTTTCGCCGGCACATCCTCACCGGCGTCTTTCAATTGACGCGCAAGGTTCTCCACGTTGTGCGTGTAATCGAGGCCAATGCCGAGCTGCGACAGCAAGGCTTTCATCAGCTTCTCAACTGCCTGCTCTGCATGAAAGCCGAACGGCCCGTCGGGCAGTTCTTTGATGTGGATCGTGGTCTCGTCCTCTGCCGCTTTCAGCAGCAGAATCTTCGTCCATGGATCAATTCCGCTGTTCATAGACCAGCTTCCCCTGATTGGCAATCTTGTAGTAGACGCTGTTGATGGAGGACCGAAACTCTGCGAAGTATCCCTCTGAAACCAGAATCAGATCGATACTCATGCGCACGTCCTCCAGTCCGATGTCGAGCCGCCGGCGTAACTCGCCAATCTCGTCGCTTTTCTCATCCGGCACCAGCACAGCCAAATCAAGATCGCGCGCCGTGGCGGCCTCACCACGCGCCCACGAACCAAAGATGAAGATACGCGAGGGGCGGACGACCTCGATGGCCGTCTTGATTACCCTATCGACCTTCTCAGGCGTGGGACGCCAGCTCATGCGGAGTTCATCGAGCTTTTCAGCGGTCTGCATTGGGGCCTCTGAATCAGTTTAGAGCGATTTTTGCAGCGGGCCAATGAAATTGCCGCCGGCGTCCAGAATCCCCAGGTTGCGTGCCATGCGCTGGGAGATACGCATGGGAATGTGCTCCTGCTGGCCTAAAGTCAGCTCCACGTAAGTTCGCCAGAAGAAACTCGTCTTGCCGAATTCGATCTCTCGCCACGGAATCGCCAGCGGAGGATGGCCGATGCGGTATGGGAAGAGCACGGAAAGATAGAGCGCATCATCAGCCGCGGCGAGTCGAATGATGCTGCTGTAGTGTCCCCACCATCGCATGTAGACGGTGTAGAAGAACGGCCCGGCAGTGCGCGTCTGACCGTAGGGTTCCGATTGTGCGCGGAAGCGGGCTATCAGTGCATGCCAGCCGCCCACGAGACTGACCACGATCGAAATGAAAGACCACAGTGCCGCAAAGAAGACGAGGAACAACAGCGGAGAGTATGGCGGCAGATTGTGCGGGCTGGCTTGCATCGATAGTTCACTCGAAACTGCGCGTCCTTAAACCCCCACAGGGAACGGCTTGGGGCTGGATTCGTCGGTGTTGGCCCCGCCGCTGCGCCAGCGCTCAAACCGCCCTTGGAGCAGGCTCATCAGACCGGTGTACCAATAGCCGATGACGAACAGAATGAGAAATGGCGCGGTGAAATAGTTCTTGTTGGAGAATGTGTAGAGAATCGCAAGAAAGAAGTATCCGCCGAAGGCCAGCTCGATCCACGGCGCCAGCACCAGTCGTTTGCGGTATTTTGCGGCCTGCGATTTCTCGCCCTTCTTGGCCACGCGATATTTGGGTGTCCGCACGAACGCACTCTTGATGCCGAAGAGAGCCTCCATCACCGCCTTGGTGTTCGTCACCGTGAGGCCGATGCCGAGGGCCATCAGGAATGGCAGATAAAGAAAAGTCTTCATCCAATTTTTGGGAAAGAGCTCACGCTCGCTCATCACGTAAAACACGGCGATCGAAAACGAGGAAGCCGTGAACAGCGGAAAGTCAATCAGCAGCATCTGAAACCAGCCTTGATAGAAGCGCACAATCATGGCCGGAATCAGCAGTGCCGACATGATGACCATCAGCGGATAGCTCATGTTCGCCGTCAGGTGATAGACGGCTTCGATTTTGATGCGCCGCGGCACCTTGGACTTGAACATCATGGGCAGCACTTTGATGCTGGTCTGGATGAGGCCCTTGGCCCAGCGCGCCTGCTGTGTCTTGAAGGCTGTCATCTCGATCGGCAACTCAGAGGGGCACTCAACCTCGGGCAGATATTTGAATTTCCATCCTGCCATCTGCGAGCGGTAGCTCAGGTCAGTATCCTCAGTGAGCGTATCGTGCTGCCATCCGCCGCCGTCAACGATGGCCTGGATGCGCCACATGCCCGCGGTCCCGTTGAAGTTGAAGAAGTCGCCGGAGCGGACGCGCGCGCCGTGCTCCATCACGAAGTGGCCGTCCAGAAGAATGGCCTCGATCTGCGTCAGCATGCTGTAGTCGCGATTCAGGTGCGTCCATCGGGTCTGCACCATGCCGATCTCCGGCTCGGCGAAGTGATGGATCACCTTCATCAGCCAGTCGACTGGGGGCACGAAGTCGGCGTCGAAGATGGCGACGTACTCGCCCTTGGCCACCTTGAGACCGGCGTCCAGTGCTCCCGCCTTGTAGCCGTATCGGTTGGTGCGGTGAATGTAAACGATAGGATGGCCCAGCGCCGCATAGCGGGCCACTGTGGCCGAAGCAACCTCGGTGGTCTCGTCCGTTGAGTCGTCCAGCACCTGGATTTCGAGCCTGTCGGTCGGGTAATCCATCGCGCAGACGGCCTCGATCAGGCGGTCAATGACGAACTGCTCGTTGAAGATGGGCAGTTGCACCGTGACCCGCGGCAATTCTTCAAAGTGCCGGGGAGGATTGGGATTGTGGTTCTTGCGGTACTTAAAATATAGATAGCAGAGCGTATAGCGGTGCACACCATAAAGCGCCAGGATGATCATCACCGCAAAATACGGAACCAGCAGCATCAGATCGAACCAGTTCCAGTGGTAAAGCCCCTTGAAGGTCTGGTCGGCGTACTGCATTTTCAGGTAGTGGCGCAGGCCGTTCTGGGGAGCAAGTGCAAGGTATGCTGCGGCCTGTCGCGCCAGCCCGTTGAGCTGGCTCGCGAGTGGATTCAGACTGGCGGCGAGAGCGGCGAACAGGGCAGAGCCTCCACGACTGGGCTACCCGTAATTGTATGCGATTGGGCGGGCGAAGCCGCATGCGGGCGCTGTCGGTTGCCGCCACTCAAGTTGCTGGCGTAACGTGAGCAATGCAAGGAGTTCTTAGCCATTATGCCTTCTGTGACTGCTTCGCCCATCGCCGCCGCCGCGGGCGGCAGCTTTCTGCTCGAGTCCCGCACGCCAGCCGAAGTTTTTACGCCAGAAGACCTGAACGAGGAGCAGCGCCAGATTGCGGCCACCGCGGCACAGTTTGCCCGCGAGGAAATTCTGCCGGTCGCGGCGGACATCGAGGCCAAGAAGCCCGGGGTGCTGGCGGGGCTGCTCCGCAAAGCCGGCGAGCTGGGTCTGACCGCTGTCGATGTCCCCGAAGAATACGGCGGGATGGGAATGGATAAGGTCAGCTCCACGCTGATCACCGACCATCTATCAGTGCTGGCCAGCTTTTCCACTGCCTTTGGCGCGCACGTCGGCATCGCCACCCTGCCGCTCGTCTGGTATGGCACTGCAGAGCAGAAGCATCGCTATCTGCCCCGGCTGGCCACCGCCGAATGGATCGGCGGCTACGGGCTTTCTGAGGCCAGTTCCGGCTCCGATGCCATGAATATCCGCGCCCGCGCCACACTTTCGCCCGACGGCAGCACCTACACCCTGAACGGCGAAAAGATGTGGATTACCAACTGCGGGATCGCAGGCCTTTACACGGTTTTCGCCAAGATTGACGGGGAGAAATTCTCGGCATTCCTCATTGAGCGCGACACGCCGGGTCTCACCGTTGGAGCTGAGGAGCACAAGCTGGGAATTCGCGGCTCATCCACCTGCCCGCTGGTGCTGGATGGCTGCAAAGTTCCTGCCGCCAACCTGCTGGGCGAGCCAGGCAAGGGCCACCATATCGCCTTCAACGTGCTGAACGTGGGCCGCTTCAAATTGGGTGTGGCCTGCGTGGGCGGAGCGCGGCATGCGCTTGGCCACACCATTCGCTACGCGAAGGAGCGCCGGGCGTTTGGCAAGGCAATCGCCGAGTTCGGGCTCATTCAGCGCAAGATTTCAGCCAGCGCCACGCGGCTTTATGCCGCCGAAAGCATGGCCTACCGCACCGCGGGCATGATCGACGCTGCCCTTGATTCGCTGGGCCCGGAGCAAGGCGCGTGAGCCGCGCGAGATTCAGCGCCGCATCGAAGAGTACGCCGTCGAATGCTCCATTCTGAAAGTTTATGGGTCGGAGATGCTGACCATGGTGGCCGACGAGCTGATCGCCACAATGGGCGGCTACGGCTATGTGGAGGAGTATCCGGCAGAGCGCTACTACCGCGACGCGCGCATCAACCGCATCTTCGAGGGGACGAACGAGATCAACCGCCTCATCATTACCGGCTGGTTGATGAAGCGGGCCACGAGCGGGCAGCTCCCATTGCTTGGGGCCATCAAGAAGCTGATGGACGAGGTGATGCAGCCGCCTTCGTTCGACGCCGGAGCCGACACAGGCGGGACCTTGGCGCGCGAGGCCGAGGCATTGGCCGCGGTGAAGAAGATTGCGTTGTTTGCGGCCGGAGTAGCCAGCCAGCGCTTCATGACCGCGCTCCAGGATCAGCAGGAAGTGATGGCCGACCTCGCCGACATGATCATGCAGGTCTATGCGCTCGAGTCGGCACTCATCCGGGCGCAGAAACTGGCCGTTGCGGGCAAAGGTTCTGCCGCGGTCGCCGCTGCCATGACGGGTTTGCTGGCGGATGAGAGCATGGCCCTGGCCGAGCAGGCAGCACGAAGGGTGCTGGCGGCATGCGGCGAAGGAGATATGCTGCGCACCCAGTTGGCGATTCTGCGGCGACTGGCGCGCTTTACGCCTGTCGATGCAGTGGGTCTAAGTCGCGAAGTGGCCCGCCATTGCATCGAGGCGGATAAGTATCCGCTGTAACGAAGAGCATCCCGCGCCTCGGTCTTTCAGGCCTGGGATGCCCTTCAATTTGGCGGTGCATGAGAATCGAATCAACACGCAACTTTTAGATTGCATGTTGCGTAAACGTTAGAACGCGGGCGGAGCTCCTGCAACAGGAATCGAAACCGAGCCCTGATGAGCCAGCGCAGTCTGCAAAGAGAAGCCCGGCCCGGTGCTCGGCGTGAGGAATGGTGTGAGAGCGACCACCGCTGAGTTTGCGCCGTTGTAGACCGCTGTGATGCCGTCCGTCGTTTCGTAGTTACGGTTGTTGGCTGGGTTGCTGTTGGAGATCACGCGGCCCAGAACGCGGTGCTCGCATTCGATACCCATGATACTCGCGGAGACTTTGGCCAGGTAGTCGAGTTGCTCGGCCGAGTAACGGGTGTCATACCACTCGTGCCGGTCCTGCTTGCCGCGCACATCCGCAGCCATTTTCGCGAACTCCTGAATTGCGTTGAGGTAGGCGCCGATAAAGGCGTTTTCGAGCGCGTCGAGCAGGCCGAGGAACGGCCCAATGCTGTCGAAGGTGCCGGCCGGAAAGTAAAACGTCTGCACCGGGTCGGCGGTCGACTTGGCGATGCCGAGCAGGCTCCGAAGAAGATTGGCATGCGAAATCTCTTCAGTCAGCGCGGCCTGGATGTAATTCACGTTGCCCAGATTGCCACCTGAAGAGACGCTGGTGGCGGTGCCGCCGGGACCGGCGAGGTTGGGGTCCTGAATGACGGCGCCGACCAGGCCGTTGTAATAGAAGGTAGTGGCGAGATCTTCCGCAATCAGTGCCGCGGTTGCGATCTCGGCGACAGTATCCTTGGCCTGCGCAGCCTCACCCGCGGCCTCAGCGGTGGATTCATGTTCGTCGGCACGGGCAGAAAGCGGGGTGAGCGCCCCTACGAGCAGAGGAGCGGCCACGGCGGCGAGGCTGGCCATGCCTGTACCCTGCATGAAGTTGCGGCGGTTGACGAGCTTTGCACTCAGCTGGCTGAACTCCTCTGGAAAAATCGTGAGACCCATTGAGACCTCCCTTTCGATGTCGGACCTCGGGGGTTGTCCGTGTAAGGGGTACGGTGGCCGGAGGAAAACGGATTGGCGCCGAAAGAAGATAATTGTGAACTGGGCAGAGGACCAACAATTTGGAGGTGCAAGTTGCGATGACAGTTGTGAAATCAAGTTGGTCAAGAGAACCGGGGCGCTGGCACGTCGAGAACCTGCGCCGGCTCGGTCCCGCAATAGTGGTGTTGGCCGCGGCGATGCGGTTGACAACTTTGTGCGTCGCGCAAGAGGCCGACTCAGCTGCGCGGATACGAAACAACGCCTGGCCGGACCTGCTCGTTCTTCATGACGGAGGTCGAGTAGGTGACGCGCAACAATTCACAGCGATCCGCAGGCAGGAGATCCTGCATGACCTGGCTGAAAATGTCTACGGCCGCACCCCTTCGACAGAAGTGTCCACTGCGATGCGCGTCACCTCAATGGATGCCGATGCACTGGGCGGAACTGCGATTCGCAAGCAAATCACCATCACTTTAGGCTCATCTCCAAACACGCGGGAACTCCACCTGCTGCTCTATCTGCCGGCAAGGGGCGCCAAGCCGGTGCCCGTTTTTGTCGGGCTGAACTTCAACGGCAATCAGACTGTGAGCGCCGATCCCGGCATAGACCTGAACGACGTCTGGATTCCGGATCCGACGCTCGCCTCTACACCCATTGCGAAAGAACTTGGCGGGCACATACGGCGCCGCGCAACGGAAGCTTCCCGCGGTGCCAATGCGAGTGAATGGCCGATCGCCATGATTCTCAAGGCGGGCTATGGGCTCGCCACCGTGTATGGCGGAGACATCGAGCCTGACTTCGCAGCCGGCATCGGCTATGGGGTCAGGCCGCTCCTGTTCAAGCCCGGTCAGATGATTCCGGCCGCGGATGAATGGGGCGCCATCGGCGCGTGGGCGTGGGGCATGAGCCGTATAGTTGATTACCTCGAGACCGACCCCGGCGTGGACAAGACCGCGATTCTCGCCATCGGCCATTCCCGCTTTGGCAAGACCGCCTTGTGGGCGGGAGCACAGGACACAGCGATTTGCGATGGTGATCTCAAATGAATCGGGCCAGGGCGGAGCCACGCTCTCTCATCGCGAAACCGGCGAGCAGATCAGCCACCTGAACATCGCGTTCCCTTACTGGTTTTGCGCGAACTATCACCACTTCACCGGCCGCACGCAGCAGATGCCGGCAGATGGGCATTTCGTGCTCGCCCTCATCGCGCCGCGACCGCTGTTTGTTGCGAGTGCGCAAGCCGATCCGTTCTCTGATCCCCGAGGAGAGTTTCTTTCGGCTGCTGCCGCCAGTGAGGTCTATCGGCTCTTCGGCGAAGAGGGAGTGAGCGCCGATGCAAATGTTGAACCAGGAAAACCGCTGGGGAAAGCGCTTCGTTATTATGTCCGTGCCGGCGGGCACGACATATCTGAGTGAAGACTGGCAGCAGTACATCGCGTTCGCAGACGAAATGCTGAGCGACCGCGCCCACGGTGAAAACAAGGCAAAACAAGTCGAGAACTCTGACGGCGCAAAATGAATCGGCACATTGCTGAAGCATCTATTCAGTGAAAACTCTTTCCTCACCGAACCGAAGAAGAAATCCCACTTGGAGAAAGCTCGCACATGAACCGCTTGAATAGGAATTACGCTGCCGCATTCAGTCGCCGCGCAGTCATGAAAGGTATAGCCTTGGGAGCGGTAACCGCCGCACTGCCCGATGCGGCACATTCTGACTCTCTATCGCCCGCGCAAGGTGATGTGCGCCCATCGGCAAGCTTTTCAACGCAGGAATGGACCTCCGTGATGCCCGGCATCTGGCGAGTGCGCGCCGGTTCACCTGAGCCGTTCACGCCTGTCGCTGCGCGCAGCGTCGCGCCTGCGGCAAGTCGCTCTCAGTTCTCTTCCGCCGGTCAGCGATGCACCATTGCAACTCCAAGTGGTGGAAATCGACAAGCGCGGAACCACCGTGCTGCTACCGTTGGCGCCAGGCGAAAATATTTTTGGATTTGGCCTGCAAATGCTCTCGCTGAATCAGCGCGGTAAGAAGAAGAAATTGCGTGTGAACGCCGATCCCCGCATGGATACAGGTGATTCACATGCCCCGGTTCCCTTCTACGTCACCACGCGCGGCTACGGAATCTTTGTCGATACGGCGCGCTTCGCCACTTTCTGCTGCGGGACAGCGCGCCGCGTGGAGGAGCAGACCAGCGATCAGCGCACCGGCTACGCCGAGGATGCCCCCAAGTTGGAAGAAAATGAAAAAGCATTCGTCACAGTGCAGGTGGATGAAGCGCAGGGGGTGGATGTGTACCTTTTTGCGGGTCCATCCATGCTGGATGCCGTTCGCCGCTTCAATCTCTTCTCGGGCGGCGGCGTCAATCCACCGGAATGGGGCCTTGGCTTCTGGTATCGCACCCAGGCACGAGCCGACAGCGAAGAAGTGATTCGACTCGCCAAGGAATTTCGCGAGCGCAAGATTCCGTGCGATGTGCTCGGACTCGAGCCGGGCTGGCAATCGCATGCCTATTCGTGCAGTTTCTTGTGGGGCAAAGGGTTTCCTGACCCTGCCGGCTTCGTGCAGGATCTGGCGACGATGAACTACAAACTCAACCTGTGGGAGCACGCTTTCACGCATCCGACGGCGCCCTTCCACGAGGCGATTGCGGCGCATGCGGGCGACTACCTTGTGTGGAGCGGACTTGTCCCGGATTTTGAAGACAAGGAAGCGCGCCGCATCTTCGGCGATCATCATCGCAAGACATTTATCGACATTGGTGTTTCCGGTTTCAAGCTGGATGAGTGCGACAACTCCGATTACACCGGCGGGTGGTCGTTTCCCGAGTTCTCGCACTTCCCATCGGGACAGGATGGCGAACAGATGCACTCCGTCTTCGGCCAGCGCTATCAAGACACGCTGCTCGAGCAGTTTCGCGCCGCGAATGAGCAGACCTATGGGCTGGTTCGCTCGAGCGGTGCGCTCGCCGCGCCCTATCCCTTTGTGCTTTACAGTGACCTTTATGATCACCGCGCATTCGTGCGCAGCCTTGTGAACGCAGGTTTTTCCGGCCTGCTCTGGTGTCCTGAGGTGCGCGATGCAACCGGACCGGAGGATCTGATTCGCCGCTTGCAGACGGTGGTGTTTTCTCCGCTGGCGATGGTCAACGGCTGGTATATCGCCAACCCGCCGTGGAAACAGCAGGACCGCGCAAAGAACAACAGAAATGAGCTGGAGCCGGGATGGGAGAAGTTGGAAGCCAGATGCCGCGAAGTGCTGGAGTGGCGGATGCTGCTGATCCCAACCCTGCGCGCTGCCTTTGCACGATATGCCGCCGACGGGACCCCCCCGTTCCGTGCGCTCATCCTCGAAGATCCAGCCGACCCGGCCCTGGTTGATTGCGACGACCAGTTCATGGTGGGTGACCGGATGATGGTGGCGCCGATGTTTGCCGGCGAGGCGTCGCGCAAGGTTGTGCTGCCCCGCGGAAGTTGGCACGATTTCTGGACGGGTTTGCAGATCGCAGGCGGGCAAACCATCGAATTGCCCGCGAGCCATGAGCGAATTCCCGTTTATGTGAAGGCTGGTTCCGTGTTGCCGATGGGCGGCGTTGCCAACTGCACCGCAGACAAGGAAACACGCAACCTTTTGGTTCGCATTGTCGGCGACGGCTCACTGCCCTTCACGATTCACGGGGAAAGTTCACCCGAATTGGAACTCGCCTGGGTGAACGGAAAAGGCAGCATAAAGCAGAGCGCAGTCGCGCGGCCCTATGCAGTCTCTGCATGGGTCCCGGCAACACGGGCTTTCAATCGATAATGCACGCGCGGAATCGGAGCACGTCGGCAGCCGGCACGCGCGAAGAAACGAAATTATTTGATGTCTGGAGAAATGGTTTGAAAAGGGCTGGTTGAGAAGAATGCCGTCGCAGCCATGACGTCGCCCAGGCAGCATCAGGAGTGCAAGAATCGCTCCAAGTCCTCTCTGCTGCTGGTCGATCCCGGCATCGGATTTCCATGTTTCGTGCCCGGCGTGTCCGCAAGGATGAACTCTGTGCCGACCCCATCGGTACCGCAGCGCACGATCTTCGACACCACTGAAATCGCGTCTTCCGGGTCATCGCCATCAGTACCGGCTCGCTGCAGGGTCATCCTGATAATGGTGTCCGGAAGCCAGCGTTCCTCGGTGAGCAGATAGAAACCGGTGGTGCTGATGTCGCCAATTCTGTGCGGCTTTGGGGCGCCTCCGGTGTAGTAATAAGCCACCAACCCTCGCGCGCGATGCCGGCTTGCCCGGCGTCGATCCGCAGGGCCGGCTACCGGCTCAGGGTAGAGCCACCGCATAAACCGGTTTTGCAACGTGTCTTTCTTCTTGGCCCGTGGGGCAGGTTTTGCCTTCTGATCCGATTTCTGAACTTCTGCTTGTCTCGTTTGGGGGCCCTTGTCCGGCAAGGTCGGAACATTCGCCTGCTCTGCAGCTATCTTTGGTGGGCGGGATTCGCCTCTCTGCGCAATCCGTGCCGGGGCTGTCGACGCGGGAGCGGTCCGGAGTGGCTGCTCAACCTTTTCGGCGAAGCGTTGGAGCCGGATCTTCAGCGCTTCCTTTTTCTCGCCGGTCGACTCCCCCGTTTCCTTGTCCTTCACCAGTTGAGCCTCTGCCCGCAGCGGGGCTGATTGGACGTTGGGAATCGCGGCGGGAGCATCGACATTCTTGGGGCTCGGTCTTTTTGTGCCGGAGTCCGGATTCTGGTTGGCGGCAGCCGGAGCGGCCGAGATTGATTCTGGCGGCAGACCGGGCTTCGCGTCTTCTACCCACCGAACGCTTTGAGAAATGACAGATACATCTTGATCGACCCAGGTCTCTTCCGGCTCTTCAATCTCCGAGTGCGGAAGTGCGGCTGGCCGGTCGGCGAGTGGCGCAGGTGGAACAACCGCAACTGTTTCGTTGCTTAACTCCGGTGGAGGTTCAGTTGTTTTCTCAACGGCTGCAGAAGCGGGTAAAGCAGAAGCCGGTGCCAGCGGGCGCTCTGTCTCCTCGGCCCAGCGCAAAACCTGCGAGATCACCGATTCGATCTCCCGCGGCTGAATCCCCTGATTTGCTTTCTGAACTGGAGGCCGAGTCTGAGCTTCTTTTGGAACGGTGCGAGTGGCAGAGACACGAGGAGTCGTCTCCTCCTGGTCCCGCGGTGGTTCCTGCGGAGAGGGCTCTCTCAGCGCGGAACCCGGCGCACGCGACGATTTTCCCGGCGGCGAGTTGGAACGATTGCTCGCTGCGGATGAAGCGCTGGAGCGTGACTTCCTGGCCGGGGCTTCCGTACGCTGTGCAACCGGTGCGGGCGCGGAGGTTGAAACGCGCGCCAACTGCCGCACCAACTCTTCAGCGAAGCAGATGATCAGCTCGTCTCCGGGACTGGTGCGCGACGCATTGACGGTGCGGAGAGGCAATACCAGGGCGCTCGCGGCCATGCCTTTAAACGGCGTGAGTGCGACACCGGGATACAATTCCTCGGCGTGAAGCACCTGGTAGTTTTCATCCAGGTAAACCAGGTCAACCGGTGAGAAAATCCGGGCCACGGGAATGCCTTTGAAGGGGGTCAACCAGAGCCCCGACTCGACATTCAAGTCCTCTGCGTCAACCATCATCTTCAGTGCTTCTAATGGCTCATTTTTGGTGCTGAGGCTGGTTACACCCGCGCTGAGAAAGCGTTCTGATGTCTTATTGAAAACACAGTATTTCTTGGTTTCCATACGCTCTCATCTTTGGGGAAGCTGCCACCCTCGGTGACCATCCCGGGCTTCCAGAACTTCCAATTCAGGCACAATCCGCAATTATACGTAGCATTGGTATGTCACAAATCCATAGGGACAATCAATCGAAAAGTACGCTTGCCGTTGGATGGAGATACTTTCAGCTCATTACTGCGAAGAATTGGAAAGCAAATCCGCGACGGAAATCCCCACCGGGCTGGGGGCTATCATCAGCCTATGGACTCCCATTACAGGCTGGGCGACATTCTGGCTAACGCGATTACCCATGGCGTCGGAGCCGCCCTGGCCCTCGCCGGCGCGGTCTACCTGGTGGCTGCTTCAATGCGGGGAACGAGCCGGCTCGTCGTGAGCTGCGCTGTCTTTGCCGGCACGTTGGTGCTGGTTTATGTCTGCTCCACTCTGTACCATTCGCTGGTGCGGACGCGGGCGCGTCATGTCTTTCATGTGCTTGATCACTCGGCTATTTACCTTTTGATCGCAGGAACTTACACGCCCTTCACACTAATTTCCCTGCAGGGTTCAGTGGGCTGGGTGCTCTTCAGTGCAGTCTGGGCTCTGGCCATTGCGGGGATTGTTTTCAAGAGCCTGGCGGTCGGCCGCTTTGCCGTCGCATCCGCCCTGGTCTACCTGTTTCAGGGATGGTTCATTGTCTTCGCGGCCCGTCCGCTTGTCCATGCCCTCGGTTGGCACGGCGTTCTATGGCTCGCCGCTGGCGGGTTGGCTTACACCCTCGGGATTATCTTCTTTGCCCTCGACCGCAGGCCCTACTTTCATGCCGCCTGGCATCTGTTCGTTCTGGCAGGGAGCGTGGCCCATTATTTCGCCATTCTGCTCTACGTGGTGCCAGCCCGCGCATGAGCCAGTTGAGGGTGCGCTTTCGGGCCAGCTGAGCCCCCAAGTCCTCCGGTCGCCGGGTCTGTCCACATTGACCTTCCCCCGCAAAACCGGTAAACTACTCTAGTTTGGCGATTCCTGCCTGTCGCTGTGGAGCCAGACGCTCGTCCGTGGTTTTCAGGGGCTTGAGCGTCCCGCGGCGCGGAAGTTTCCGCCCAGCTATTTGGATATATGAGCGCAGCCGCCGTGGCGCGTGCCGCTCTGGAGGGTTTATGTACGCGGTCATTCGTACCGGTGGTAAGCAATACCGGGTCGCTCCCGGCGACGTGGTCAAGATTGAGAGCGTGAGTCTCGCAGAACAAGACCGTCGAATTCAGCGATGTGCTGGCAGTCAGCGGCGAGGCTGGCTCTGTGGCCAAGCCCACATCTGCCAAAGTTACAGCTGAGGTTCTTGGCGAAGGCCGCGGAGACAAGATCCTGGTCTTCCACCTGAAGCGCAAGAAACAGTACAAGAAGCTGCAAGGACACCGGCAGAACTTTACCGAGGTGCGCATCAAGGCCATCGAGGCCGACGGCGTGACCTACACCGCTGCCAGTTAGGCGCGAAGATTCAATTTCAGAAGGGGATTCGGCAATGGCACATAAGAAGGGTGGAGGCAGCTCCACAAACGGACGGGATTCCAATGCACAGCGGCTCGGCGTGAAGGCTTTTGCCGGCCAACTGGTCACCGGCGGCTCGATCATCATGCGGCAGCGCGGCACGCGCATCAAGCCGGGCGTCAACGTGGGCATCGGCTCCGACGACACGCTGTTCGCCAAGGTCACGCGGCCGGGTAAAGTTCTCTGACCACGGCAACCGCGGGCGCTTCGCCTCGGTCGAGCCGGTCGCATCAGAATAACGAGGATTCAACCATACGCGATGAAGGCCGCGGCGCTGCCGTGGCCTTTTTCGCGGAAGCTGTATTCAAGAGACAGAAGAAAGGGCCGGTCGCATGGCGACCGGCCCTTTCTCTCCTGGAGGAGCGTACAACGCGCTTTACGACTTGGATTCGCTGTTTTGCAGGCTCCGATTGAGCACCTTGTCCACGACCTTCTCCACGTCGGTAAGGAAGAAGCTGTTGGCAGGCTGCTGCACGGCAACCTGGGTTCCGTGACCCAACGCTGCGGCAATCTCGTTCCAGCGGTAGATGGTCGAGTTCGCCGGCATCACCACCGGCTTACGCGCCGGCTCAGGCAGGGCGCAATAGGCGACCCAGGTGCCGAGTACACCCAGCACCACCGACTCATAGACAAACTGCAGCGGAGACGTCAGCGAAACGTTGCGCGCCAGCAGCGACCCTACGATGAAGTCGTTGGACGACATCAGCCCGAATCCCAGGGCGATCCCGAACCCCAAGTCGCGCGGCGAGAGGCGCAAGGCATTCATTGACAAGCAAAGGAATGCCAGCAGGCAGAGTTCCAGGATGCTCACCGAGCGCATCAGCCCGAAGGCGATGTCCTGAAGGATCATGATGTCCTTGGTGCATGTAGAGAGACTGGAACCAGGCTGACAATCGAGGATGCCAGGGCGGCCCAGCGAAAGACCACCGTGCCAAGCCTCATCAGTCCGGTAAAGGAAGAGAGCATGGAACGGAAGACCTCAATGCAGATGAAGAACAGCGTCACGGCGCTGGCGATGTAAACGGCCCAGTAGGTGTAGAAGTAAAACGGAAAGTACTGATGACCCCATGACTGCGCCTGCACATAAAGAAGACCCAGCAGCACCGGCATCGACGCTACGCGCAATGCGAGGTACGTGCTCATCGCGGGGAAGCGACGGTGCAAGCCTTTCGTCCAGAAAAGGAAGCCTATCGCTGCCCAGAGCAGGAACTCGGCTCCGCTCATCAGCGACATAGCAAAATTCAACGGCATAAAAGGCCCCTACCATCCTGAGGGTCTTCTCAGAATAGCGCCTCATGCCATTGAGTTCAAATGGAAAATGCCCTGCTTTTATAGCACTTTAGTGCTACCGGAACATCTTTACTTACCGCTCGCCGGGCAAGGCATTCCAGGGCCGCAGCACGGAACAGGAAGAGCCGCGGTAGCCGATTGATGGCTCGCCAATGCCAGGGTTGTCTTGGGTGAAACGGATGCGGCCGCGGCGCCGGCGACGACGATAGATAGCGCGAAGATTTGAATAGCTAGTTTCATAGTTGGTAACCCCTTGTGGAAATCGAATGAGCGGAAGTGCCTCCCGCATAACACTAAAATGGTAGTGCAATTCCGTGAGTAAGTCCATCTATTTCAGCTACATCAAATAGTAGTCACCTGATTGGTTACTAGCGTCATGTAACGCATTGGTAATCTGCCAATTGGTAACCATTGGTGAGGTAACTCCTTAACTGATCATTCACCCCTTCCGCGTGGTAAAATCAGACTAGGCGAATTCGTTCAAAGCCCCCGTCTTTCAAGCGGTTAATCCCCTGAGACCGAGCCCTCAAATGGAGCTGGGAAACCGTGTGGCGCAGGGGCTCAGAGCGAAAACTTTGCGAAAGGAGTTCTATGGCGACCCAAGTACCGTGATAACGACCCCATGTCGAATGGCGACAACGGTAGCTATACCGGCGAAAACATCAAAATCCTCGAAGGCCTCGAGGCCGTGCGCCTGCGTCCGGCCATGTATATCGGCTCCACCGGCGAGATGGGACTGCACCACCTGGTTTACGAAGTGGTCGACAACTCCGTCGACGAGGCCCTGGCCGGTTACGCCAAAAAAATTGAGGTCGTCATCCACGTCGACAACTCCATCACCGTGGTCGACGACGGCCGCGGCATTCCCGTGGACATGATGTCCGTCGGCAACGGCGAAATGATGCCTGCGGTGCAGGTGGTGCTCACCAAGCTGCATGCCGGCGGCAAATTCGACGCTTCCACCTACAAAGTTTCCGGCGGACTGCATGGCGTCGGCGTGAGTTGCGTGAACGCGCTCAGCCAGGAATTCAACGTAGAGATCTGGCGCGACGGCCACACCTGGGAGATGGACTTCAGTTGCGGGCTGCCCACCAGCGAGCTGCGCAAGGCCGGCACCAGCAAGAAGCGCGGCACCAAGGTCCACTTTCTTCCCGACAAGAGCATCTTTGCCACCACGGAATACAACTACGACACGCTGGCCCAGCGCCTGCGCGAAATGGCCTTCCTCAACAAGGGTCTTGAAATCACGCTCACCGATGAGCGCACCACCGATCCCAAGACCGGGGAGTCAAAGCGCGCCGAATTCAAGTACGCGGGCGGCATCGCCGAGTTCGTCAAGCACCTCAATCGCGGCAAGTCGGTGCTGCATGACAAGCCCATCATGATGGAGGCCATGCGCGACAACGTCGAAATCGAGATCGCGCTGCAATACAACGACAGCTACTCCGAGACGGTGTTCAGCTTCGCCAACAACATCAACACCGTCGATGGCGGCTCGCACCTCTCCGGCTTTCGCACCGCGCTCACGCGCACCATCAATGCCATCGGCCAGTCGCTTGGCCTGTTCAAGGATCTGAAGGAAAACCTCAGCGGCGACGACGTGCGCGAGGGTCTTGTGGCCGTCGTTTCAGCGTCAAGCTTTCGCAGCCGCAGTTCGAGGGCCAGACCAAGGGCAAGCTCAACTCCGATATCGCCGGCACCGTGCAGGCCTTCGTCAACGAGCGGCTTGGCATGTTCCTCGAGCAAAATCCGCCCGTCGCCAGAAAGATCATCAACAAGGCGATCGAAGCAGCCCGTGCCCGCGAAGCAGCCCGCAAGGCGCGCGACCTTACCCGCCGCAAAGGCGCACTCGACGGCGGCGGCCTGCCCGGCAAGCTGGCCGACTGCAGCGAGCGCAACCCCGACCGCTGCGAACTCTACCTGGTCGAGGGCGAAAGCGCGGGCGGCACCGCCAAGCAGGGACGCGATCGCCGCTTCCAGGCCATCCTGCCGCTGAAGGGCAAAATCCTCAACGTCGAAAAGGCCCGCTACGACAAAATGCTCGGCCACGAAGAAATTCGCGCCATGATCACGGCGCTCGGGTGCGGCATCGGCAAGGACGACTTCGACGCCACCAAGATTCGCTACGGCAAAATCATTCTCATGACCGACGCCGACGTCGACGGCTCGCACATCCGCACTTTGCTGCTGACCTTCTTCTTCCGCCACATGACGGAGTTGATCAAGCGCGACAACGTCTACATTGCTCAGCCGCCCGCTCTACAAGATCAAGAAGGGCCGCTTCGAGCAGTACATCAAGGACGATCGCGAGTTCGTCAAGGTCATGGTCAATCGCGCCTCTGAGGGCATGATCGTCCGCCACGGCGAAAGCGCAAGCCGCATCGAAGGCGCCAATCTGACTCGCTTCATGGGCTTCTTGAACGAGTATCTGGGCTTCGTCGAAAAGGTCGACAAGCGCATCCGCAACGAAAAGCTCACCGAGCTGCTGGCTCGTGCTGAACTTGTGCACCGTTCCGATTTCGCGTCCAAGGCCGAGAGCGAAGTTCCTCCCAAGCTGCTGCAGTTGCACGCCGACCTTGCCGAGCAGTCCGACGATTTTGCATTCAAGTCGCTTGAGCAAGCCGGTTGAGGACGAGGAACATCACACCTGGTCAGTCTGCTTCGTTGATTCGCAAGGCGCGCGGCGCTGCATTGACTGGAACCTGGCATCCAGCCCCGAGTTCCGCCAGATGATGTCTAAGTACTGCGCAGATCAAGCAATTCCTTGAGCCGCCGTTCCTTATCGAATTCGCAAGCAAGTCGCCTGCAGTTGAAGCCGCAGAGGAGTCAGAAGAAGCTGCCGACTCCACTGAAACCGCTGAGGTCCAGGCCGAGGCCAAGAAGGCACGGCGCACCGCCCGTATCCCGCGCGAGCCGGTTGAAAAACAGACTGCGCGCGAACTGTTCGCCTACATTGTCGAGCAGGGCAAAAAAGACTACCGGTCCAGCGCTACAAGGGCCTCGGCGAGATGACCGCGACGCAGCTATGGGAAACCACAATGGACCCCGAACACCGGACATTGCTTCAGGTCAAGCTCGAAGACATCGCGGAGACTGAAGCCATCTTCACCACTCTCATGGGCGAGGACGTTGAGGCGCGCAGGAAGTTCATCGAAGACAATGCTCTCGACGTGAAAAACCTCGACATCTGATCGCGGCTGTATCTTTCCAGGCTGTCCGATGTTCGACGCGCTATGGTCTGGTTGGCGGCGCTGCCGTGCCTGTAACTTCCATGCGATCGCTCAGTCTGTCGTCAGGGATTACGACGGCGACCCACGGCGTCTCCGCCGAGGCGATATGCGCATGCCAGATAACCTCTCGGCTATCCCCCGGCTTGAGCTCCACCGTTTGCTGTTCTGCGTCGTTAACAACGAGATTGTCTGACCGGATTGAAATGAGATGCCGGCCCTCCCCACGGGCTGAAACTCGTATCACCACGTCATCTGAACCTCTCGCTTCGGTTGTAACTTCAAAATCGAACACCTTGTCCCGTCTTAGCTCAAGGTTGTAGCTTCCGCCAGATAGCGCAGTAAGCCTCGTGCGCGTTGCTCCCTGTCGCACGATATAGCTTCCCTGTGGCAAAAGAACCCGAAGGGTGCCGCCAACAGGCTCAGGGGTCACTACCTTAGTAAGGCCTGTATGCTGATCTCGAAACTCGACAGCTTCATGGTTGTTCTTATCGACGATCGCATGAACCACAGCGGGGCCATTCAAGTCCTGCATCAGCCATATCCACTCTCCTGCGGGCTGAGTCCACACTTCTTTGTATGTCCAGCAAATCTGTGTCGGCCAATAGGGAACATCGCGATCGCCTCTCGTTTCGATGCCTACAGGAAGAGCGCCTTCCATCTGTCCCGATCGCACGCTGTAGAGCGGAGTCCAGTCATATCCTTCGCCATAGAGAATGCTCGCGGAAAAAGGATTGCGGCCCACCAACCACTGCGCCTGCTTTTGTGCCAGATCTGCAGCACCAAGATCGCCGCGTTCTTGCGCCGCCACTGACAGAGACTTTGCTTCTGAAAGAAGGACGCTGGAATTGCCGCGGAAGTTGAACCAGACCGGAAATCTGCGCAAGTAATAATCTCCGCCCAGATGCACGCCCTGATGCACTTGCTCAAGATACGAATTGCGGTCTGCTGCGCGAAGGGGGCGCCAATTCTCAGTCTCCGGAATCAGCCGTACTTCGCTTTCGCGATAGATCGCGGCGGGGAGCACGTCGTATGGAGCATCAAATGTTGCCAGCGCCTGTTGATAATACTTGGAATGCAAAACGATCGCTGAATACCATTTGATCCAGTTGTTGTGCTCGGGGAACGCATCGCAAAGATGGGCCAGGGCAACGATCGGTTGCTCTTCTTCGCCGATGTGAAATCGATGAAAAAGGTTTTCGCGTTTGGGGCTGCTGTAGAAATAGCCGGTCGACGGAATCACCCACGGCTGCAACTTGCGTTCCTGCGATTGCAGAATAAGATCGCCGAGAGTGATTGCCTCATCGGCATAGCGCTGCTCGCCGGTGGCCCGAAATAAGTCAACCGATGCGATTGCCCCGAATGAGATGCGCTCCAACTCGTCCTGCGCCCCGTAGACCTCGGGCCGGGGAGTGGCATTTTGCAATCCTTCCACGGCATATTTCCAGTCTTCTTTGGCCGTCGCCAGGCTGCGGTTCGCCAGCTCAGGATCGCTGCGTTTCAACACGCGCGCAGCGATTGCTTCCACCGCTGCCACCCGAAAATTCCATTCCGGATCATTCACCGCCTGGCCGAAGCGATCGTCCGCATTACCCATGATTCCGTCGGTCCAGTAACTGATTAACTGCCCCGTGCTGCGATACCCGTCTCCGAAGCTGGTTTTCAGAATCCAAGCGAGCCCCCACTTCGCTTCTTCTCGCAGCCTGTCTTCAAGCCGTGGGTCCTGCTCCTGCTGTTCCAGACGCTCTGCATAGGAGAACAAGGCGTACGTCATCCCCGTGACGTTTCCGGTGGCGGTCAGATCTCCCGCGTCGTGATACCCGCCGTTGACTACGATGCGCTTGTCGTTATGAATTGTGTAATCGTCCTGGTGACAAATTCCGTGAATGCCGGGGATCACCGTCCCGCAGCGTTCACTGTACATAAAATTGATCACCTTCCAGACGCTACTGTCCCAGACATCGTCGCCGATGACGAAGGGACGGGTGAGTTCGTTCCCCGCGCGAATCTGATAGGTTCCTGCCTTCTGTAAGCTGGAGAAATCGATGACCTGATATTTCCCGAGGGCAGTTATCTTTTCTTCGACGGGCCCGGTAAGAGCTACCTTTCCTGGTCCCGATTCGATGACGGAGAACCTGCGTGCCGTCAGGTCGCTGGCGATCGCCAATTTTGACGTGCCGACGGTGTATCCGCTGTGACTGAAGGCGATTTTGCCCGCGGCTACATCCCATCCTTCCACATGATCGGCAACCACCGTCTGCAATTCCAATTGGTCTATGTACAGGATGGTATGGTCCCCGGGATCAGGAAACATCTTTGGCAGGCTGTAAGCGAAATCAAGTGCGGTGACCTTATCACGATCGAGTGGTGCGATCTCCCACACCAGGTGGGTCCAGTCGTGATTCTTCAGCAAAAGCGACTCGTCGCGGCCTTCGTTGAATGGGTCCGGCAGCAGATGGGCGCCTTCGTTATGAAGCGTGAGCGAGGCCGAAAGGGCTGGAGCACCGGCCACGTCTGCATACACCCACAGCGAAATGCGGTTGTATTTTCTCCAGTCTTCAGACTGGAACTTGCGCGTTGCGACCAGGTCTTCCCATTCACCGCTGCCGTCTGTTCGGGCGATGTTGAATTTGGATTGAATTCTAAGCGAGTACTGGCCGTCTTTTCTATAAGCGCTGGAGAGCGCCATATCGCCTTCGCCCTTGAACGACCATGTGGAAATATCTTCCATGTTGTCCAACAGGCGCGAGGCGAGCACCTTCTTATGCAGCCATCGATATTCAGCTCCGTCTTCAAGCTTTGCCTGCATGGGCTTTCGTGGCTGATCCGGCTGCGCAACGAGGTGCAGAGAGACGCCGACAATGAACACGCAGAGTGCCACCAAACCATGCAGGCGCGCTGTTCGATAACCAACGCTTTCTCCAGCGAAGTTTTGAATCAATTCTTCTCTCCTGCCATCGAGACGCAATTCATATACTAAGGCTGCGGCGCATGAATCCGTCGTGAGCAGGGAACAGCCGTTTCGTGAGCCGGGCAGCCCTCAGCAGTGGCAAACAGGCCTCAGATGTCCCATCGATGAAACTCGAAACGCAACATCATGAGTCCTCTGAAACGCGACTGCAATCCGTTTGCCTTTCTTTCACAGGGAGAGTTCAAGCGCACGATGCGGCATAAGCGTCCCATTAAGCTCAATCCGTAAGAGATTAATTCGATCGGTAAACTGCGGCGCGGGCTCTACACCACATCTTTGCGCCCGTTACAACGCGCAATCATCTGCAGGCCAAGGCTTGTCGGCGTCGTCTTGGCTTTCTCAGAATAGGAAACAAACGAAGAGCGAGAGCTCTTCTCAAGCAATCCCAGGTCGGCGAGCTGCGCCATCGCCCGATGAATCTTGGTCAGGTCGTTGGTTCCGGAGACCTTGGTCAGATCCTCTGCGGAGCAGTAAAGGGGATAAGAAGAGGTCACCCCTTGTTCCGATGTAACCTTGGTCGCTCGCATGCACGCATCGGCGAGGATGCGGAGATGGATGGGTGTGAGCAGGCTGAGCAGGTCAACAAAGTCCAGGTTCGAAACGTCGTCTCCTTCAACCGAACAGGACGTGGCCAGAAGACCCGCCCAATAATCCTCAATGAATTCCTGATCGGCCCATGATCCAACTTCTAAAATGCGCAGGACAATCGCCGGATGAGCAAGCATCCTGTCGGAGTCGGGTTCAGGAGTAATGAGCTCTTCGGCCTTGAGCGCAATCTCCACCGCGCTCGCAATCCTGTAGTTGCTCAGCTCCTTTTGCAACAGTTGAGTGACGCCAACCGCAACAGGAGGACAGATTCGACGCACAAACGAGAGGGCTCGCGCCAGCCGAAGTTGCCCCAGGACATAGCCCTCAGGTGTCTCCACTCCCATCCTGGTTTGTTCTTCCCAAAGGCGCAGGTTCATTCCTTTGGGCATTATGAACCGCAACCCAACTCCCTCGTCCCCCCATCGAACGGCTTCAGCTTTCATCAGGACCCGGCGCTCCGTGCTCTCTTCGAGCGGGCCTTTCCTCTGCAATTGAAGGGTCACCAGGGTTCCGGGAGCCCAGCGTTCCGAGGTCAACAGGTAGATCCCGGTCGTACTGATGTCCCATATCTCGTGGGCTTTCAGATTTCCGTTTGCGGAATCATAAGCCACCAGCTCCTGCACAGGCCGACGGAGAGAAAGACGCCGATCGGCGGGAGGAACCATTTGTGGGAAGAGCCAACGCAGACCGCGCGTCAGCAATGGTTCCTTGTCCCGGAACGGACCTTCGACTTCCTCTTCCTTTTGCTCCTTGGTCCACGGAATTGTTGGTTGCTGCAATCTCGGATCGTCGGCCGTCCGGGAAGGCGGAACACTCTGCCGCACCGGTGGAACTGCATCTTTCGCCGCGGGCTGCTTTGCCGGAGCAGGCGAGCTTTTCGCTGCGGGAGCTGCCGGAGGTCGCACGCGCACGGGTGCAGGCGGCCGTTGCCGCACTTCGCCAATGCCGGGAAACGAAGCTCTCGCCGGCGGACGCAAAGGGGGTGGCGCCTCAGCTTTCGTTGCCGCGTCTGCCGCCTCCGGGATTCGCTGTTGCGGTCTTAAGTCATCCTCGCGTGGAGAAGGTTCATCGTTAATTTCTTCCACGGGTGCTTCCGCAGGTGGCGCCGGGCTCTCCGTGATTGCAAGTGCGCCGGTTGCGGCGGGAGTTGGCTCAGGCGGACGCTCAACCTCCTGTGCCCAGCGAAGTGCCTCGGAGATCACCGCCTCGTCGTCCCGTTCCTCCGATTCCACCTCCAATTCCTCATTCGACCATTGACGTCCTGCTTCCGCCGGAGCGGTTGCAGTGTCCGAGGGACCCGGTTCAGTTTCGAAGTCTTCCAGGGATTGTTCCGCCGGGGGATCCACGCTCAGGGTGACTGGCGCTTGGGTGGCAGCATCAGAAGCCGGCTCGGCTTCTTCTTCGACCTCTTCCACAGCGTCGAGCAGCAACTGATCTCCTGGACGCGTCTTCGACGAAGACATGGTCTTGAAGGGAAGAACAAGAGCGCTTGAAGCTTTGCCGCTGAATCCCGGAAAATCGACCCCGGGAAGCAATTCGGCTCCATGAACAACTCGGTTGTCCGCGTCGAGGTAAATCAGGTCAAACGGGGACAGCCTTGGAACCTTCGGAATGCCGTTGAGTGGTGTCAGCCAGAGGCCGGTTTCGGAGTTGAGAACGAGCCCTTCAATCATCACCCTTAATACCTTCAAGGGCTCAAGCGTGGTGTCAATGACACTGACTCCAGAGCTGAGATAACTTTCCCTTGACTCGTTGTATACAGAGTGCTTCCTGGTTGCCATGCGACCTCGTTCGCTTGAGAGCCGCCAGACTTCGTCAGGCTGGCCGGGGGTCTCCTCGGTCTCCGTTTTGCTCCGTGGCGTGATTATACTTAGCCACGGGATATCGGATACCGATATTCCATGGATGGATAACTGTGGTTACCGCCGCGTTGCAGGTAGCCAGGTTCCAAACCCCACGCGGGTGGCATCCAACTCCCTTAGCTATATGAATCGTGTTCCCATTCCCCCCATCACGGAGTAAAACCTTATGAACTTGGATCGAAGCTTGGCTCTCCTCTCTTGCCTGGCGCTCTCAGCCGCGCTGTCACTTGGCGGATGCAAATCCAACAACCAGCAGGCGAATAGCCAGAATGCACAATCGGCTCAAAGCCCGCAATCAACTTCTGCCGCTCCGCCACCCGGCTCCGACGGCGCTAACCTTGCGCCCGCCGGGGCCACCCAGGGTGCTTCCACACCGGCCGGATCTACCGCCCCGCAAGGGCCGCCTCCTCCCGCCGTGCTCGATCTTCCATCCGGCACCCGCATCGGGGTCCGGCTTGACCAGGACCTTGGGTCCAAGATCTCGCAACCCGGCGACTCCTTCGCAGCCACCGTTGCCGCCGACGTCCTTGTGAACGGGCAGGTCGTCATCCCCCGTGGCGCACGGGCAGAGGGCACGGTAATTGACGCCCGGCCCCTGGGCCGATTCAAAGGCGGCGCTGTCTTGTCCGTCCGGCTCGAGCGCGTTCATACCAGGTGGGGAAGCTACCCCGTCGCCACCAGCACCATCGATCGCGCGGAAAAAGGCAAGGGGAAGCGCTCGGCGGGATTCGTCGGCGGTGGCGCAGGTTTCGGGGCGCTCATTGGCGGAATCGCGGGCGGTGGCAAGGGAGCGCTGATTGGAGGCCTCGCAGGTGCGGGTGCGGGAACGGCCGGCACCGCGTTCACCGCCAACAAGCAGATCTTCCTGCCCGCTGAAACTCTCCTCTCTTTCCGGCTGGAGCACTCCGTTCACATCACTGAACAGCAAGCGCAGCCGCCGCAGCTTCAGCAGCGTTAAGAGCAAGACTGCAATCCAAACCGGCCAGAGCGGGCGCGACGTCCGACGCGTCCTCCCTGCTCACTGATCATTTCAGTAGAGGACTTAGCCCCGACCCTGCCCTTCAGCGCAACCCTGCGAGCACATTGCAGCAGTCGTCCATGTAAGCGTTTGCAACCCTTAACTGAAGCGTTTACTATGCGTCATTATGAAAAACCTTAGCTGCTCGTTGCCTGTAATCCTTCTCCTCGCCGCGCCTTTGCTTTGTGCGTCGGCCTTGGCGCAGACTCCCGCGTCCGCATCGGATGCGCTGGCGCCTACGCTGGGGGTAAAATCGGCGGCCGAAATCGACCGCGAATGGCAGCAATCCGTGGCCAGGTACGACGGCGAACGCAATCGCCTTCTGGCCGAAGAGCAGAAGCAGGAGAACGACGGCCCATTTCGCGCCGACTGGGCCACGCTGACGAAGTATCAGCAGCCCGAGTGGTACAAGGATGCCAAGTTCGGCATCTTTATCCACTGGGGCGTGTACTCGGTCCCGGCGGCAGAGAACGAGTGGTATCCGCGCAACATGTACCGTCCCGAAGAAGGCGCGTACAAGAATTTCCACGAACACTTCGCGAACGGAGACGAATCGAGAGGGCTACAAGGATTTGATTCCGCTCTTTCGCGCCGAACATTTCGATGCTGCAGCGTGGGCCTCGCTCTTCAAGGAATCAGGCGCGCGCTACGTCGTTCCTGTCGCCGAGCATCACGACGGCTTTTCAATGTATGACTCGGGCCTCTCCGATTGGACCGTGGTGAAGATGGGGCCGAAGCGCGACACGCTGGGCGAACTCGCCAATGCAATTCGCGCCGAGGGATTGCACTTCGGTTTCAGTTCCCACCGCGCCGAGCACAATTTCTTTTATGACGGCGGACGCGCAATTCGCTCCGACGTGAACGATCCCAAGTACGCCTCGCTCTATGGCCCTGCGCATCAATGGATCGAAGCCGGGCGGCGACGAGCACGGCCTTGAGCAACGATTGGACGTACGTGAGCGAAGCCTGGACCAATGACTGGCTGGCGCGCGACACCGAACTGGTGGAGAAGTACAAGCCGGAGGTCGTCTACTTCGACTGGTGGATCGGCCAGCCCAACTTCCGCCCCGCGGTAGCCCGGTTTGCCGCTTTCTATTACAACTACGCCGCGGCCCACGGCTATACCGGCGTCATCGATTTCAAGGATTACTCGCTCAACTGGAAGGCCGGCGTACGCGACTTTGAACGCGGCCAGCAGGATCACATCGTCGCCGACCACTGGCAGACCGATACTTCAATCAGCAACGCAAGCTGGGGCTACATCGAGCACGATACCTTCAAGACGCCGGAGTTCCTGTTCATCAACTCATCGACATCGTCAGCAAGAACGGCAACCTGCTGCTCAACTTCGGACCCGCGCTCCGATGGCACCATCCCCGACGAGGTGCGCACAAGGCTGCTCGCCATGGGCGCATGGCTCAAGGTGAACGGCGATGCCATTTACGACACGACGCCGTGGAAGACATTCGGCGAGGGACCGACGCAGGTCGCAGGCCGGCGCATTCCACGACACCGATACCAAGCCCTACACCCCTGAAGATTTTCGCTTCACGGCCAAGGGCAGCACAGTCTACGCCATCGGCATGGCCTGCCCTAAAGACGGCAAAGCCACCATTCATTCGCTGGGCTGGGCGCACGAGGGAGCAGCGCTGCCCGATCGCCAACATCGAGCTGCTTGGCTCGCCAGACAAAGTTACCTGGACGCAAGGCGCGAATGCCCTCGAAGTTGACGCTGCCCGGCAGTGCGGAATGCAAATACGCCTACGCACTCAAACTGACTCCGGCCACAAAGTAAGCTCTTGCGCACGACGCGCTGCGGCCGGTACGCACACCTGTCGCGGAATCTTTATTGAAGGTTTTCGGCAAGCACGATCGAGCTTCTGAATGTGCCCTGCGCAACGAGCACGATCCGCCCGTCCGGCGACGCGCCAAGGTCCGCATTCCAGGGAGGGGGGCTTTGCCCTTCGTTCAATGTGAGTAGCCGGGAAAGCCGATGAGTTTTAAAAGCATAGTAGAGAATGGCCGGCCCGCGGTCCGCTTCGGAATCGAGGAGGTAAATGCCATCTTTAGTCACCGCGAAACCACCCCAGTACCCAATATGGAGCGCGTCCGTGATGCGCTTTTCTTCCCCTCCTGCCACAGGAACACTCCAGATGCCCCCGCCATTGAACTTTGAAAAGTAAAGTGTCTTCCCGTCGTAGGATTCAAAGCCTGCAAATCCTCCGTGGTGCGTTATTTCGACTTCTCGCGCGCTCGCGAGATCACGGCGCCATGTTTCATAAAGTCCTGTACGGTTGGATGCGAAATAGATGGCTTTTCCATCACTCGACCAGCTTGGAACCACGTTTTCATAGCTTCCCGGCGTCACACTATGAAGGTTGCGACCGTCTCTGTCGATCACGAATATCTGGCTTAGGCCCGCCGGTGAGTAATCAAAAGCGATCCACTTGCCGTCGGGGGACCACCTGGGAGTGCCTGCATTGCCCTCTAACGACGTCAACTTCTGTGGATCGCTTCCGTCCGCATTGCACTTCCATATCTCTATTTTTCCTGAGCGAGCCGATTCAAAAACAATCTCGCTGCCGTCAGGAGAAGGTTGAGGTGCGTAATCCCCTGGTGAGGACTGCAACAGCTTCCGCATTCCTTGCACCGTCTTGCCCGCAGCGGAGAGATCGGCGCGCCAGAGGACGGTTGAGCTGCTCCAAAAATCAAGTGGCTCAATATACGCCAGCCGGGTGCCGTCGCGGGAAAGAGCGCCGATGGCCGGATACGTCGTTTCCGGTTCAATGGCGCCGCCCGCCGCGGAGATACGTAAGGTGCGGTCGAGTCCAGCATGGTAGGAGTCAAATGAAATGCTTCGACCATCCGCAGCCCACATGAGGTACCAGATTTCCGCGCTCTCTGGCGTGAGCCTGCGGGCGGGGCCACCTGCGAGCGGTACGGTGTAAATGTCGCTCTTCTCCAGCGTCGCAAGTCGGACAAAAGCCACAGTCTGCTGATCCGGTGACAGGGCCGGATGAAAATCTCCATGTCCTTCTCCCACGGGCGGAGCCGTAAGACAGCGCTTCAGTCCCGTATCCATTGAAAACACAACAACGCCGAGAGACCCGCCTGGGGTGCAGCGGTCTGAAAGCACCAGCGATCGTCCATCGGACGTCCAGCTCGGAGAACCCGTCTCTCCGTAGGGGCAAGCGACCTCGGTGATTTTGCGTTCCGGTCCGCCCAGCGCGGGCACGGTGTACACAGCGCCGCCACTGTCATCGCAGCGCCCAAAGGCAATCTCCTGGCCATCCGGTGACCATGCCGCAGATCCGGTGAAACCGGTACGAGTGTGCGTCAAGCGAAGCGGCTGGTCGCCGCCGACCAGTTGCACATAGAGGTCGCCTCTCCCAGGGTTCTCGCCGTCCCAAATAAATGCGATCTGCTTTGCGTCCGGCGAGAATGCTGGTGACCATACCGCTCCGGGCAGGTTAGTAAGCGGAACCGTGTGGATGCGCGAGGCAGAGCTGCCCGGTGTGGACGAAGGCGCTGTCGATGCACTCCTTGAAAATGAGCGTCCCACGATCCATCCAGCCGCCAACAGGAGGACTGCTGCGGCGATTGCAAGAACTGGCCATCTCGATCCGCTGTCGAGTCTTGCAGTGGTGGATTTCATCTCCGCATCGCTCTCTGGAGGCGAACCTGAAACTGACGGCAATTCGGTTGGGCCACTCAGCTCCTCAACCCGGCAGAGAAATCGATAGCCAACCGTCTGCACCGTGGCGATGTAACGAGGCTCGCGCGCGTCATCGCCAAGCAGCCGTCGCAAAGTGGCGATGCTCCGAGTCAACGAATTGTCTGTGACCGACGTGTCGCCCCAAACTGCTTGAACAATCTCGTTTTTTCTGACCAGCCTGCCGGGATTTCGCAACAGGAATAGCAGCACATGAAACGCCTTCGGCTCCACGGGAACGGCTTCTCCCGCCTTGATCAGAAGGAACTCCCGCTCCCTGACCTCGAACTCCCCGAACCTGAAAACAAAGGGCTTGTGTTCCGTCACAATTCCGTCACTCGCTTTCAGAAAATGTTCTGAGCACCGTCACGACAGTGTCGAGGCTTGCGGCGACATTCGACCCAGCCAACCCGGCTGAGGAGATTGTCGATGTCTCGTTTCAGATGCCTGCTCTTGGCAAGTCTTATTCTTCTCGCGCTTCCTGCGGCTCACGGGGAGGCACACTGCCCGGGAAATGTAGCAAGTTTAACCTTGCGCCTCGTGCAAGGCTCACTAATTGTTATCCCAATCGAAATCAATCACTCCGGCCCTTACGACTTCGTTGTTGACACAGGGGCGCAAGTTACGACCGTCGAGCCGACGCTCGCCGCGGAACTAGGTCTAATTGCTCAAGGCACAACTGGAGTCGGCGGTGTTGCAACTTACGCTCGCACCGCATTTGCTTATTTGGACTCGATCGAGGCCGGACAACATTCCGTCTCAAATGCGCTCGCCGTCATCCAGGAAATGACCCAGCTCAAAGCGGCGGATCGTCGCATCCGGGGCATCCTTGGGGCGAATTTCCTCGAGCACTTCGATTTGCTCATCGATAACGGCAGGCATGTTCTGTGCCTGGATGAATCGGGCACCCTCGCGTCCTCGATCGAGGGCGAACACATCGCACTTGTTGAACCCCGCGGTCCCAATCGGGATCTGCCATTCACGCGGCCCGTGATCGTCGCGGCCTTTCTGTCCGCCGGCGATGCGACGCCTGTACTTCTCCGATTGGATTCAGGCAGTAATTCGCCTTTGCTTTATACAGCCGGCGCGCTGCTTCGAGACAAATCCAAGGGCCAGGCCTCGATGTTACGGCGCATTGCAAACGGGGCGAAACAGTCTTTTGCCGTCTTTCCACCACAGGATGTTCAGATTGGAGCCCATGCTGTCAGGCAGGTTTCGTTCGTCATGCCGATGAACTCGATTGCGGCGGGACCCGCACCTCGCGAAGATGGTCTGCTGCCAACCATGGCATTCCAGCGAGTATTCATTTCATGCTCCCGCGGATATGTAGCACTGGAATCATGGGCACACTAGATGGACCCAGCGCGATCAGGGGAGTGCGGCAATTCCGATGTGTTGGGTCATTTCGTGGTTTCACGCAGATTGTGGGCAGATCTGAAGTCAAAAGGAGGCGGACATCCCATTAGCCGCCTTTTCTCAACGTCTCCGGGCCTGGTGATCAGATTGTGAAAACTCGGCCTTTCCGTGTCCGGAATCCACTCATTCAAAAAGCCCGCCTGCTCCTGATCATTCAGCAATTGAGGGTGGCCTTGATCTGCCTGAACCGGCCAATCTATAGCTCTTTCCACTAAATCCCTGCGTGCAACTTGGCGTCCGGGGGTGGGCGTGGCAGGATAGTGGGTCTGCCACGCTGTACTCTTGGGGGCGCCGTGTTCTTGAATCGCCGCAATTTTCTCGCCACGCTCGGATACAGTTCCGCCGCAACTCTCTTGCACAAGCAAGCGCGCGCACTCGACCTCGAGCCTTCCGCATCCGCGCCCGACCTGGCCCACGATCCGCTGCGCCCGGAGTACCATCTGCTTCCGCCGCACAATTGGATGAACGACCCCAACGGGCCCATCTGGTGGAAAGGGAAGTACCACCTCTTCTACCAGCTGAATCCGGAGGCCGCGGTATGGGGCGATATGCACTGGGGCCACGCCATCAGCACGGATATGGTGCACTGGCACCATGAAGCCATCGCCCTCGCGCCCACGCCCGGCGGCCCTGACAGTGAAGGCTGCTTCAGTGGTTCGGCGGTCGTCTACAACGGCGTGCCCACGTTCATCTATACCGGCGTGCGAAATGCCACGCCTGACCTCGCGACCATTCACGACGGCAGCAACAAACTGCGCGAAGTGCAAATGCTGGCTACCGCCGAAGACGACAGCCTGCTGCACTGGAAAAAACTACCCCAGCCAATCATCTCCGCGCCTCCCGAGGGGATGGCTGTGACCGGCTTTCGCGATCCCTGCCCCTGGCATGAAGATGACGGATGGTATCTCGGACTCGGGTCCGGCGTGCAGGGCGAGGGCGGCTGCGTGCTCCTTTATCGTTCGCAGGATTTGCGCCAATGGGAGTATCTGCACCCGCTTGTTGAGGGCAAACCCACGGGCCGCGCCGCAGACAACCCCGTCGGCAGCGGCGATATGTGGGAGTGCCCCGATTTCTTCGCGCTCGATGGCCGCCATTGCCTGCTCTACTCCACTGAGGGCAAGGTCTATTGGTCCACCGGCGATTACGATCCGGCATCGCATCGCTTCACGCCGACGCAGCACGGCGTACTCGACCATGACGCACTATATGCGCCTAAGAGCTTTCGCGCCCCCGACGGCCGTCGCATTCTCTGGGGATGGATTCGCGAAACGCGCCCGGAGGCTGAGTTTTCCGCCGCCGGCTGGGCGGGCGTAATGTCGTTGCCGCGTGTGCTGGGTATTGATGGCGATGGGCAGCTCACGATGGCCGTCGCTGCTGAAGCGGAAAAACTGCGAGGAGCGAGCGCGCACACCGTACTCCAGAACAATGCATCGCGCTATAAACTTGAAACTTTGCGCCAGGAGATCGAGCTGCGCACGACGCCCATGACGACAACTGCATCCGTTCGCCTGCTAGTGGATGGGAATGCGGTATGGGAGTTGAAGCTCGACTTCGCCGCAGAAACCGCGCATTGCGGCGATCGCGAATTTCCCTTGCCCCCGTTGAACCCCGCCGAGCCTGCGCTGCACGTCTTCCTCGATGGATCGGTCATCGAGACCTTCGCGGGCACAACCCAGGCCATCACCAGCCGATGCTACAAAGTCATCCCCGGCAGAACAGAACTGGAACTTTCCGCGGAGGGCACGGGCGGCAGCCAGTTCACGCGCTGGCCGCTTGCAGCCATCTCCCGTGACCGGCTGACAACCTGACGCGAACTCATTTTAAAAGCGCAACCGATTAGTTGCCTACCGTATGCGCGGCCAGATTCACGATAAAACTGTCGATGAGCTTCACCGCGGGCGCTACGAGTGTCGACGGCCGAGGAGCCATATTGACCACAAAAGCCTCCACGAGAATGGAGGTGGCGCTCACGGTGATGCGCAAAAAGCCATAGTCGGTGTCGTCGTATTGATCGAGCGAGATCGTGTTCCCCTGGCCGTCGGGCTCCGTATGCTTGCCGGCTACGGGCTTCTTTCCTTTCGCATTGGTTTTCAGGCCGGGCAGGTCATAGTAGCCTCCGTTGCCCGCGACTACGAAGGGAATCTGGCGCCCGTCGGCCTTCATCGTTCGCGTGTATCGCTCGTAAAGATGGGCGTGCCCTGAGAGCACCAGGTCGGGCCATATGCCTGACTGTTGGCAGCATTCATCAATGGCCTTCAGCATGGCAGGGCTGGGAGAGTGCGCGCTGCTCCCGGTAAAAGGTGGATGATGCACTGCGAGAATCAGGGCCTGCGGGTTCTTGTTCCCGGGGTCCGCCTTGCGCGCCGCAAGGGCAGCTGCAAGTTGGCTCTTGAGGAAAGAAATCTGACTGGTGCCTATCTTCGAACTACTCAAGATGCCCGTCGATTCTCCAGCATTCGAATAGAGTCCAATGATCTTTGCGAAGGGAGCGGTCAGCGTAAAGTACACGCCCGGCTGGGTCATCGTGGTCCGCGAGAATCCGGGAACTGCGGCAATGGGTTTCGGCGCGCAGAAGTTGTCGACAAATGCCTTCAGCGAGGTCTTCGTTGCCTCCCCCTTGTACATGAATCCGTCGTGATTTCCCGGAATCGCCAGGATCGGTGCTGCATAGTTGCGATAGGGCTCATAAAACTGTTCGGGATAATATGTCTCCTGCCCGAAGAAATAAACCACGTCGCCCAGGTGATAGAAAAAGGCCGGAAGCCCCTTGGCATACGTCTTCCCAGCCAGGTCCGCGCTCATCGCATCGGCCACGGCCAGTTGCGGCTCAGACCGCACAATGCCTCCGGTATCGCCCACTGAATGAAAGACGAGCTTGCCCGCTGCATCGATGGCGTCCAGCGCGCTCGCGGGCAACACCGCGCCCAGGTCCATGACCGGCGGGTTCGCGCGCACCTTCGGAATCAGTTCGGCTTGCTGGATTTCCTGCGCCTTGGTAACGCTGGAATCCGCGCTGATCTCAGCCGCGCTGTAGGTCACGAAGTTATCCGCGGTGAAGTGGGGATTCGCGAATTGGAAATCTTTGCTCGACATGAGAGTTCCTCCTTGCTCAGAGATATTAGTTCGAACCGGCCTTGAGATTGCGTTTCTTGCCGGGCGCTCTCGCCGGAGTGCCGGAATTATATCTCGCAAATGATGAACGGCTGATAACGGGCGGAGTCCCGCCGCGTCCCATGTACCATTTGGACATGGCGCTGGTTGAGGTGGATGCAGTCTCAAAGAGCTATCCGCGGCGAGCCGGGTTGCGCACGGAGTTGCACGACGGTGGTTGAAAACGTCTCGCTCCAGATCGCCGCTGGCGAGACGCTGGGACTCGTTGGCGAGTCGGGCTCGGGCAAGACAACATTGGCGCGCATGGTTCTTGGCTTGATCGAACCCACAAGTGGAAGCGTGCGCGTCGATGGCGTTGACCTGGCGCGTGCCTCCCAGGACGAGATGCGCAGCGTGCGCCGCCAGATGCAGCCCGTCTTTCAGGACCCCTACGGCGCGCTGAATCCGCGCATGAAGATGTCTCGAGATCGTCACCGAGCCGTGGGCGATTCATGGCCGCACAGCGCGTGCGGGAAAAGGCCCGGCAGCTTTGCACCACGCGCCGCCGAATTGCTGGCAGAGGTGGGCTTGGACGAATCGGCGCTGGGGCGGTATCCGCATGAGTTTTCCGGCGGTCAGCGCCAGCGCATCAACATCGCGCGCGCCCTCGCGCTGCGGCCAAAGCTGCTGATTCTTGACGAGCCGGTATCGGCGCTGGATGTGAGCGTGGGCGCGCAAATCATCAACTTGCTGCGGCGCTTGCAGCGGGAATTCCAACTAACTTATTTGTTCATCTCCCACTCCATGCCGCTGGTGCGCTACCTCAGCACGCGCATCGCGGTGATGGAACATGGCAGGCTGGTGGAGACAGGCGAGGCCGAGGCGCTGTGCGCCGCGCCCCGCGAAGCCTACACCCGCCAACTGCTTGCAGCCACGCCGGAACTCCCTGCCGGCGCAGCTTGAGGAATCGGCAAACTGCGACGCGTTAATTCGACTGCGGCTTGGTCGGTGCAGGCGCTGCCGGCGGAGCGGGTGCGGCGGGACTTGCCGGACTCTGCCCAGGCGCGTTGGTCGTCCCCGGCCGCGACCCGCTGCCCCCTGGCGTCATGCTGGGGTGGTCGGGCGGCATCTTCAGATCGCTCATCTCCACGAGTTCCACATCAAAGATCAGATCCGCTTTGGGCGGGATTCCCGGATTCGTGGGGTTGCCCGTTAGATGTCCACGCGCGCCGTAGGCGAGTTGCCATGGAATGAACAGGCGACGCTTGCCCCCGACTCTCATGCCATCAAAGCCCTCGTCAAATCCCGGAATCACGCGGCCCAATCCTTGAATAAAGGCGATTGGAAGCGGAGCCACCAGCTTCGGTTTTCCATCGGCACCCATCACGGGCTTCCCATCCTGATCCTTAGCCTCTGGCCTGGGATGGTCATCGGTGGAATCAAACTTATGCCCGTCAGCGGCCAGCCAGCCCGTGTAGAGAACCTTGTAGACTCTGTTCGGCTCGGCCACCTTCCCCGTGCCAATCTTGATGTCGATATAGCGCAGCGAAAATGCGGTTTTGACCACGCCGTGCGCAGGGGGGATTCCGCCTGGCGCCTTGGCGCCGCGCGGTGTGCTGTGAGCCACAGCTGGTTTCGCTGCACTGGCTGGTTTTGACGGTGTCTGGGCAATTGCAACGGCGCTTGCTGCCAACAGCAGGATCAAAGCAGATTGCTTCATTGAGTAGGGTGACTCCAGATCGTTTCTTATCCGGAGTGTAACAGCGGCAGCTTCTGCTCTGAAGCTCACCGAGATAATTGAACATCCACCCAACCACAAATCGCAAAAGCTTTATGGGTCTTTATGGCGCGGCCGTTAGAGTGAAGTATGGCCACAGTATTATTTCTTCTTCGCATTCTTTGGCTTCCGGTGGCCTCCTACTTCGCCGGCATCCTCAACGCCATTGCCGGAGGCGGATCGTTTCTCTCTCTGCCCGCACTTCTTGCCAGCACCACCGCGGTCGGAGTAGGCGCAGTCACCGCACAGGCCACCAATACCGTCGCTCTCTGGCCGGGGCAACTCACTTCGCTCGTCGCCTTCCGCAAGCAACTGCGCGAATACGGCTGGAAGCTCCTTCCGCTCGCCGTGGCCTCAGGTGTTGGAGGAGAAATTGGCGGCTGGCTCCTGCTCCACACCGGCAACAAGCGTTTCCGCGAATTGCTGCCCTGGCTGCTCTTGTTCGCGGCTGTAATGTTCGTGCTCAGCTTTCCTCTGGGTCGCTGGCTGCAGAGCCTTTCAGGCGGCGAGCGCTACAACAACTGGCTCATCGTCGGCATGGTCGTGGTCAGCATCTACGTGGGCTACTTTGGCGCCGGCGGCGGCTTTCTGGTCATGGCGCTTTTCGGCATCTGCGGAGTGCACGACATCCACGAAATGAATGCGCTCAAAGTCGTCACCGCAGTGGTTTCCATCGGCATTCCGGCCGTTGATGTTTATCGTGGCAGGGCGCGTGGAATGGCGGTTCTGCCTGATCATGGCCGTGCTGGCTGGCACTGGCGGCTATATGGGCGCGCACTACAGCCGCAAGGTGAACCAGCGCGCCATGCGCTGGGCGGTCGCGATCATCGGCTTTGTCACCGCCGGCTACTTCTTCCTGCAGAACTACTTCGCCATCCGTGAAGCAGATCGCGGGCTCGGCATCATCGCGCCAGCATCCCTGCCAGCAACGCCGTGCGCGGAGCCAGATGCTCCACCAGCAATCGACTCGTGACGTGCATGCGCGCCCTCACCCACCGCGCCCATCCCATCCAGTGTGGGAATGCCGAGCGCCGACGTGAAGTTTCCATCGGAAGCGCCGCCAGTCGCCGCTTCTTCGAGCGCAAACCCCAATTCAGCAGCCAATGCGCGCGCCTGATCGAAAAGCTTCACCGTTCCGCGCGTGCGCTCCATGGGTGGGCGATTGATGCCGCCGGTCACAACCAGCCCGCAGCGCTTGTCCACCGCCGTCGAGCCCCGCAAACTTGCGTTCCATGCGCGGCGCCGTCAGCCTTGCGGGCAATGCGCACATCCACCTCCGCCCACGCCTCTGCGGGAATCACGTTGGTCTTTGTTCCGCCGCCGGCTACTCCCACACTCACCGTCAGGCCGCGTTTCAAATCAGTCCAGCCGCTCACGGTCTCCACCACGCGAGCCAGCTCGCGAATGGCGCTGACACCTTTTCCGAAGTCCACACCGGCATGCGCAGCCACACCCTTGATGTCGATGCGCCAGTCGCCCGTTCCCTTGCGCGCAGTTTTGTAGGCCAGCCCCTGCGCCGGCTCCAGCACAAAGACGGCGTCGCATTCCGCCGCCAGCTTTTCAGTAATCGGCCGCGACACAGGGCTGCCCACTTCCTCGTCGCTGTTCAGCAGCAGCACAATCTCGCGTTGCAGCAGGCCGGCCTCGGTCAGCATCTCAACGGCCGTCAGGGCCATCGCCACGCCGGCCTTCATGTCCAGCGTGCCCGGCCCCCACAAGCGGCCATCGTTCACGCGGCAAGGCATCGACTTCAAGCGTGCCCAGCGGCCAAACAGTATCCAGGTGCCCCAGCAGCAGAACGCGCCCCGCTTTCGACTTCGCTCCAAAACGCGCTTCCAACACATCGCCATGTGCCCGCTGCCTGTGTAGCTTCACCCGCCCGCCTAATTCCTTCGCGCGCGCTGCGACCAGCGAAGCGCACGCATCCACCGCAGCCTTTTCGTCAGACGGCGACTCAGAACGCACCAGTTTTTGAATCAGGTCAAGCAGCGCGGTCTCTTTGCGCCGGGACCCGGCCAACAGGGCGCGCATGGGAACGGTTGGATTGTCGCTAACAGGCATTCAAATACCCTTCTGGGTAACACCGAAGCATTCTTACAAAGGTGCTGCTCGCGCCACCAACGCGGCGCGACGTGGAGGCTTTGCTGATTCTATTCCGTATCCTTCAAGGCCTTCATGCGCTCGATGAATCGTCCGCGCGCTGCCAGGTGCTTTGCATCCTTTCCGCGTGCAAGCTCCTGCAGAAACCGGTCGTAGCCCTCATAGATACGATCCGGCGGCAAGTCCCTGGCGCGCGGAATATCCACCTTCAAGAGGGCGAGCAGCGCGCGCACTCGATCGTCGTCGGCAGGCACCTCAGGTCCATAGTGTGTCCATGATGGAATCGTTGAACTGACCTCGCGCTTGCACTCCGCCTGGAGCGACATGCGCACGTCGCTTCCGTCCGATGGAACTGGAATTCGCTCGCAAAGCGCGATGTCTTTGCTTTCCCGCGCCACGGTAAACACACACCAGTTGCGGAAGCCGCCTCTCTCGGTGGCAAGCGGCAGCCCCGGCGGAATCTTGAAGCACCATCGGGGATCTTTACCGACCATCGCAGCCAAATCGGCCAGATACGCGGCGTTCACAACGTCTCCAGTCTGCGCTTTCAACGGCGCATCGGGATCGCCGACTACATTCTCGACGCGCTTCACAAGTTCCGCCTGGTTCACGCTTCCCGGCTCAAGCACCTCGTGCGGCCCGCCTGCAGCCGCGCTTCTGATTGCCAGGCCGTATCGATCAGGAAGTTGGCGGTAGATGTCCTTCACCACGACCAGCGGCGGCGTGATGCCTTCCAGTTGAATCGTGTCCGGGTCATATCCCATCCGATTGAAAAATCCAACCAGGTCTCCATGTGGAATCCCCATCCCGCTGTTGAAACCCTCCTTCGCACGCTTCATGCAGGATTCGGGCGAAGTCTGTTCGATCCCAGGCTTCTCCGCGCCGAGCCGCCGCACCTGCGCGCAGATTTGCGGATTCTTCGTGTTGCCGGCGATCGTCTCGTAGCATTCCGATCGCTCATACGACGGCCCGTAGCCGAAGCCGCCCGATTCGGTCGCGGTCCATGGGATCTTCTCGCACAGAGCGGGTTCGGCAAGCTCCTGCGCAATGTAGCGGACAAATTCGTCGAACTTGTCTGGAGGTCGAGCCCCGGGAGACTGACCGGCTCCACCCGCCTCCTCCGCCCCGGCAATTGCGCCGGCGAGCAGGACTAAAGCGAAGACGCGACACCACGGACGGATACGGATGGGGTGAGAGGGAATCACAGGCATCGATTGTATCCGCGAGTGTATCCGCGGGCTGAGGGAATCGGAGCCGGCATTGCCTGGCAAGGCTCCTCCTTCTGTCCGATTGCGATCACCCCGGAATGTCCAGAAGGTGCCAACCTGGGGTCTAAAAATGAAGTGCTCGCTGATTCTAAGCAGCTTAGGGAAGGTTGTTGCGAGCCTGCCGGTCTCTAAAAAGTGGCTTCGAATACCCACAGTGTGGCAAAAATGACACATGCGCCGTTCTCGATTCGCGTCTAATCTATCGATTGCACTAGTTTTCCACAGCTGGAGAAGCTGATTTGTCACCCTTGGCGCACTTGGAACAAACGATAGCCGAATCCCTGGAATTCACAGGGGTGGGGCTTCATTCCGGCGCCCCGGTGACCATGCGTCTCTTGCCCGCGCCGGGTGGTTCGGGCATCGTCTTCCGCCGCACCGATCTCGACAACTTTGAGATTCCCGCCATCGGCCGCAACATCGCCAAAGTCAGCTACGCCACCAGTCTCATGCGCCAGGGCGTGCTCATCTCCACCACCGAACACCTGCTCTCCGCCCTCATCGGCATGGGCGTCGACAACGTCATCGTGGAGCTGGACAACCTGGAGTTGCCCATCCTCGACGGCAGCGCCTTGCCGTATGTCGAAGCGTTTCTCAGCGTAGGCATCCGCACCCAGCGCCGCCGCCGCGAATCCATCCGCGTGCTGCAGCCGATCGAGGTGCGCGAGGGCAACAAGTTCATCGGCGTGTATCCCGGCTCCGGCTATCGCATCGAGTACACCATCGAATTTCCGTCCCCCATCGGCAAGCAATACACCAGCGTCGATCTCGCCGCCGAAACCTACGGACAAATGATTGCCGCAGCCCGTACCTTCGGCTATAAGGCAGACGAGAAGAAGCTCCGCGACATGGGCCTCATCCGCGGTGCTGGTCCCGAGAACGCCATCGTCCTGGGCCCCAAGGGTCCTGAGAACGGCCCGCTGCGCTTCGTCGATGAATATGTTCGCCACAAGGTGCTCGACCTCATCGGCGACCTGGCTCTGGCCGGCAAGCGCATCGAGGGACACGTGGTGGCGGAGCGTGCCGGCCACGCCATGCACACCGCGCTTGTGTCGCGCCTGATGAAAGACCGCTCCGCCTGGGAACTGGCGCGCGTGCCGATGCCAGCCGCACGAGGACGCGGAAGACTGCGCATGTGCCGGGCACCGGCCTGGCCAGCCCGGCCCTGATGGGCGCCTAGACTCCGCTTGAATTCAGGCTCCGGCTCTTGTCACCAATTCAAGCAAACACAATGCACATCGGCGTCGCCGCTGGAAAGTTCTTGCCTTCGCTGGCCAGCTCGCCCGTCTCCGGATTGCGCGCGAACACGCTCAGCAGGCTCGAATCCTGATTGGCCACCAGCATCCAGCGCTCCGTCGGATCGAGCGTGAAGTTGCGCGGAGTTTTTCCGCCGCAGTCGAAGCGCCCAGCCGCCGTCAAAGCTGCCGGTCTTCCAGTCCGCCTTAAGCAGGTAAATGGAATTGTTGCCGCGATTGGCAAAGTAGACTGATTTGCCGTCCTTTGTGATGACCGTATCGCAGGCGTGCGTGTGGCCCTTATAGTCGGCGGGCAGCAGATTGATGCGCGACACAAAAGTCAGGCTTCCCATCGGCCTTGTGCCACTCCAGCACGTCCACCGTCGAGGCCATTTCGTTGATGCAATAGGCCGTGTGGCCGTTGGGATGAAAGTGCAGCGTGCGCGGGCCGGAGCCGGGAGCGGCGTGATACGCGCCTGCCCCAGTCAGTTGCGCCGTTGCCACATTCAGCCGGTAGATGTGGATCATGTCGCCGCCCAGGTCATTGACATACGCGAAACCGGTTGTCGGGCGAGAATGAAGCAAAATGGGCGTGCGCTGCTTCCTGCCGATCCTTGTCCGGACCATGCACGGTGTAGTGCTCCGTCCACACCGCGGGGCTCAGTTTGCCTTCGGTTACCAGAAAGCGGCTGCGCTGCCGCCGCCGTAATCCGCCGAAAGCAGCACATGCCCCGTGTGGTCGAGTCCCACATGGCAGGTGCCGTTGCTTGCCGAGTTCTGCGCAGACAGCGCAGTCAGCTCGCCGTTCTTCACGCTGAAGCTGGCCACTTCGCCGGTTGGCTTGCCGTTGAAGCTGTCCAATTCGCACGCCGCAAAAAGATACTCGTGGCCGGCAGAAAAGGTGAGCCAATCCACGGTGGGGATTTTGGCTGCAACTCCCGCGGCATCGAGTTGGCCCGGTCGCCGGGTCCCAGTCGTAGGCCAGAATGCCATTCGGCGTGCCGGATGCGACAAAGACCCGTTGGCTGTGTGCCGCAAAGCTGGGCGAAGCGGCAGCGGCGAGTGAAGCGGCGGAGGCGGTCATCATAAATTCGCGGCGAGTATGTTTTCCCATGGCACATGCGATTGTCGCCGATGAGGCGCGCTCTACGCCAGCGCCGCGGAATCCATGGAGTGGCTCAGTTTGACGTCGTTTTGAAATGGCACGAGTTGACTCGCGCGGAAGTTGATAGCGAAACTCCTGTTTTGAAAGGGCACGGCTTCAGCCGTGCCGTGATCGTCGCAAATTAAGCGGGGGCTTTAGCCCCTGAGGGAGGGCTTCTCTCAAACTCGGCCGCTCCCAGTATTCGCAGGTGAACCTGGCTCATCTCCCCAGCGAGAACACCACATTCACCGTCGTCTCCACCTCGACAGGCTGGCCGTTCAGCAGGTAAGGCCGGTAGCGCCAGGTCTTCACCGCGTCCAGCGCCGCCTGCTGCAGCATCGCAGGTCCGCTGACCACGCGCAGATTCTCAATCGTCCCGGATTTCGAGATGGTGGCCTGCAAAATCACTGTGCCTTGCACTCCCGCGGCCTTCGCGATCGCCGGATACGGAGGCACGGTCTTGTTGACAGCAGTCCCGTCATCACTCCCGAAGAAACACGCGCCGGGCCTTTGCTCTCCGGATGCACCACCGCGGCCGGCCTGCTGCCGCGAAAGATGTCGCCGCTGCCATTCGGCAGGCCGGACCTTGATCCATTCGCAATCAGATTGCCTTCCGGCGCCGGTGGCTCCGGGTCATGAAGAATCGTGATGATCGACGGAATCATGATCGGCGCAAGGATGCGGCCGTCGTTCATTTCAGGCTTGCCGTGAAACTCGCGCGAAGGCTCCTTCGGCTGCGGTGGCCGTTCAGGTGTCGGCTCCGTGCGGCACTTCCAGCAGAAACGGCAAGCGCCTGGCGCGGCAGCGCTTCAGGGTAGATGAGCGGAATCAGGATCAGCGCCAGAAGAATCGATCCGTTCAACGGGAATGTGGCGACCATCCAGTCTGCGGCTGCGGGTGCGGATTCTGCCTGTGGATTCGAAGGTGGAGTCTTCAAACATGGCCTGCCTCCCGGAAATCAATTCAGCCGCGCCGGCCGGGAGGCGGAGAGCTTGCCGCGAGCGCACTTTGAGCCGCGCCCGCTCTGGCGCGCTGGTTCGGCGCATGCGAGCAGGACCTGTCACGGCGCCCTCGCTCATCCCAATCGGAACCACTGTGCTTGTGTAGACACCGCGCTGCCGTCAAGTGTTCCCGCCCACTGCAAAGATTGTCCGCGCAGGCAGGATGCGTGCATCCGTGCGATACACTCCAAAGGATTCCTGGTCGAAGAACCGGAGTTGACATGAAACTGTTTCGCTTGTTTGTTCTTGTATTCGCCGCAATCCAGATTTCAAATGTGCAGGCCCAGGATGCGCAAGCGCACTCCTGCAAGCCCTGCGCCCAACCCAGCACCCAATCCGGACGCCACGCTCAGCTTACATTCACTCCGCGTGGGACACGCTCACCCGCTCGATGACCGATTGCCACTCGCTGGTCGACATCAAGGTCACGCGCGAACCCCGTGCTCTATATGCCTGCGGAAATGCCCGCGCCTCCTGAAGTCGCGGCACTCGAGCAAAAGTGCGACGTCAAGGTCAGGCACTGCCGCAGCGCATGGAAAAGATCGGCGACGTGCGTCCTGAAGAGTTGCCCGCGCAGGGACTGCTCTATCTTCCCAATCCCTACGTCGTTCCCGGCGGACGCTTCAACGAGATGTATGGCTGGGACAGCTATTTCATCGTGCTGGGTCTTGAGGCCGACCATCGCGAAGCCCTGGCCAAAGACATGGTGGATAACTTCTACTTCGAAATCGAACACTATGGCGCCGTGCTCAACGCCAACCGCACTTACTATCTCACCCGCTCGCAGCCGCCGTTTCTCACTTCGATGATTCGCGCCGTCTATGAGAATCCCGCCAGCTTTCCAGCCACTCCCGCGGGACGCGCCGAGGCCCAGCGCATGGCTTGAGCACGGCTACTGCGCTGGCGCGAAAAGGACTACTCCACCTGGACCCGGCCGGAACATAAAGCGGGCGTCACGGGCCTGGCGCGCTACTTCGACTACGGCTCCGGCCCGGTGCCGGAGATGGCCGACAACAACACCTATTACATCGACGTCCTGCATTGGCTGGTCGCGCATCCGCAGGCAGGGCGGCGATGAGTTTCCTCGTCAAAGGCGCCGAGCATCCCGATGCTGCCGAGGCGGCGCGGCTCAAGCAGACCAGCTGCGACGTCCATGCGAGCGTCGTGTGCATGAATGCATGGTTCGGAGGCTATCGCCTCACCCGCGATTTCTATCCTCGGCGACCGCGCCATGCGCGAGTCAGGCTTCGATCCAAGCTTTCGCTGGGGGCCGTTTGACGGGGCCACGCACCACTACGCGCCGGTTTGCCTCAATAGCCTGCTCTATCGCTATGAGCGCGACATGCAGCACTTTGCGTTCTTGCTCGGCAAGCCGGCGGATGCCCAGCGTTGGGGCCGCCGTGCCAAGGCGCGCAACGCCGCCATTCACCGCTATCTGTGGCAGGCCAAAGATGGCGTCTTCGGCGACTTTGACTTCATTCGCCACAAGCCATCGAGTTATGCCTATATCTCCTCGCTCTATCCATTGTGGGCCGGCGTAGCCACGCGCGAGGAAGCTGCAAAAGTGGTTAGCCAAACTCAACCTGTTTGAGAGGCCCGGCGGGTTATCCATGAGTAACTTCAACAGCGGAATGCAATGGGATGAGCCGTTCGGGTGGGCGCCCACCAACTGGATCGGCGTTGCCGGCCTCGATGCCGCGGGCTTTCGCGCGGACGCGCAGCGCATCGCCCGGGCATGGAATGCCACAGTCGACACGGGCTTTGCCCAGGACGGCACCATTCGCGAGAAGTACAACGTGGTATCGGGCAATGCGAATGTCCACGTCAGCGCCGGCTACACCGAGCAACGAAATCGGCTTCGGCTGGACCAACGCATCGTACTTGAAAATGCGCGAGGTCATCGCCGAGCCTGAACAACACTCGGTCAACTAGGCCACTATCCGTCTGATTATGTACGAATCTGGGTGCCCCAGGTCTCGGGCAAATAATAAGGGCGCTTCCATTTTCTGGAAGCGCCCTCCTGTTCCTTGGCTTCTTGTTTCTTCGGTGTTATTCCGGCAGTGCGAGTGTGCCCGACACGTTGAAGGTTCCAGTTAGCACCTGCGCGGAGGCATTTGGCTGACCGCCTCCCACTGACACGGTATAGTCGCCTTCCGCGATGATCGGTTCGCCGGCTTCCGTCACCATGCTCAGGTCGCGCGGCTTCAGTTCAAACCGCACCACCTGCGAGGCGCCTGGCTCCAGATGAACCCGCTGAAATCCCCGCAACGCAATGTGCGGAGCGCCCGGTACTTTCGGGAAGTTGAGATAGAGCTGCGCGACTTCATCACCAGCCACGTGTCCGGTATTGGTGACGGTAACTTCCGCTGTAACTGGCTCGCCTGCCTTCACACTGCTCGCGCCAACGCTAAGTCCGGTATAAGAGAACGTCGTATAACTCAGTCCATAGCCGAAGGGAAAGAGCGGCGCGCCTTCAAAGTAGCGATAAGTGCGCCCCTTCATGGCGTAATCCTCGAAGGCTGGCAACTGATTTACATCCTTGTAGAAGGTGACTGGCAAACGCCCCCCGGGATTATTGCGGCCAGAGAGTGTCTGAGCCACCGCATTCCCGCCTTCCTCGCCCGGATACCACGCCTCAAGAATGGCGTTGGCATGGTCCTTGGCCCAGTTCACGCCCAGTGCGCTGCCGTTGGCAAGCACCACCACCAGCGGCTTCCCGGTTCCCGCCAGCGCGTGCAGCAGGTTTTCTTCCGGCTCAGGCAAGTCGATGCTGGTACGATCGCCGCCCTTGAATCCCGGCACATCGACCTTCATCTCTTCGCCTTCCAGGTTGCTCGTAATCCCGACCACCGCCACCACAACATCGGCCTTTGCGGCCGCCTCGAGAGCTTCGGGCTGCGGAGTCAGGTCGGCCTGCGACCATCCGCCCTCGCGCGCCACCGGCGCCCCTTCTTTACCCAGAAAATCCGTTCCCGCAACGTAGTTGATGGTTGCCCCGGGGAACTCCTTTTTCAGGCCCTCGAGGATCGACACCGTATGCGTGGGAATTCCGTTGTAGTTGCCCAGAAGAAACTTTGTCTGATCGGCCAGCGGGCCGATCACTGCAATCTTGATGCCCGCGGTCTTCAGCGGCAGCACGCCGTCGTTCTTCAACAGCACCATGGACTCGTCAGCCAGCTTCAGAGCCAGCGCGCGATGCTCCGCGCTGTCCAGTTCCTTCTCGTCGATCTTGGAATATGGCACCATCTCCGGCGGATCAAACATGCCCAGCTTCATGCGCGCGGTGAACAGGCGATTCAGCGCCACATCCATATCCGATTCCGTCAGATAACCTTGCTTGACTGCATCGAGATAGGGTTTGTAATCGTGGTCGTCGGTCACTTTCTTTTCGAAGTCCGCGCACTCGTTATCCATGCCGCGCTTCAGGCTGATGGCAGAAGCTTCAGGCTGTGACTTGGTGTAGTGGTGACCTTCGAAGATATCGGTCACCGCGTCACAATCCGAAACCACGTAGCCCTTGAATCCCCATTTGCCGCGCAGTTGATCCTCAAGCAGAAACTGGTTCGCGCAGGCCGGCTCGCCGTTGATGGAGTTGTAGGCGCACATCACGGAGTCCGGCTTTGCCCTCGGTTACCGCGGCGCGAAAGGCAGGCAGATACGTGTCCACTTCGTCATGCTTGCTGATGGGCACGTTGGCCTTGTGGCGAGTGGGTTCCGGCCCGCTATGCACGTCGAAGTGCTTGGGCGTTGAAATCACGCGGTAGTAGCGCGGATCGTCGCCCTGCATGCCGGTAACAAACGCCACCGCCATCCGGCCGGTGAGAAACGGATCCTCGCCGTAGGTTTCCTGGCCGCGGCCCCAGCGCGGATCGCGGAAGATATTAATGTTCGGTGCCCAGAAATCGAGACCTTCAAAAATGTTGCTATGCCCGGCGCGCACATCCTGCGCATGCTTGATGCGTGCCTCGATGCTGATGTCGATCGCCATCTTGTGAATCGTCGCCGGATCAAACGTGGCGCCCAACCCGATCGGCTCTGGAAACTCCGTGGTGCCATTCACGGCCACTCCGTGCAGCGCCTCACTCCACCAGTCGTAGGCGGGCACACTAAGCCGCGGAATTGCCCGTGCCTGGTTCACCAACTGGGTGGCCTTCTCTTCAAGCGTCATCCGGTGTACCAGATCGGCCGCGCGCTCCGCCGCCGGCAGGCTCGGGTCAAGATATGCAGGTTTCTGGGCCTCCTGGCCCCAGGCCGTCCAGGCCATTCCGCAACACGCCAGCGCTGTGGCGGCTAATCGCAATTTGATCGGCTTCATGGCATCCCTCATCGGCAGGCGAAATCGGCGCAAATGAATTTGGCGCCGCGAAATGATCTGCCTGCCTTCCGGGTGCCACCATAATGCTCAACCCGACTCGTGTCAAGCAGTGGTTGCGATGTGCCGGATTCTTTGAAAATCGGTTTACTCGGGCAGATTAAACCTTATTGGTAGGGCGGATAGGGCGGCCGCACATAGTACTCATACGGAGCACGAGCCGTCAGGGCCCAGATCAATGCGGCAACCCAGCCAATGAACGTCCAGCCGAGAAAGACGTTGAGCAGAACGATCTCGGTCCGGCAGTAAAGATGGCGGGCGCTGGCCACGATGGTTGGCAGCAGATACAGGGCAACCAGGCAGAAGAACACGGGTAAATGAAACATCGCTACACCTCCTGTGAGTGCGGCTCCCTGGGGCTCAAGTCACGGCATGGCACTGCCTCGCCTGCGTCTCGCTCCCGTTTGGAATCAAATACGGTGTAACCTTCAGCAAAGTTCCACGTAAGAAAAGATAGAGGCGCGAATTCCGATGGCGAACCGAGCGGAAACCGATCCAGCCCAGTTCGCGGCGCAGGTCGCATCCCAGGAACCGCTCCAGCAGTTCCGGGCCGGAAACGAAGACGCCTTCGAAACGCTCTTCCGCCTTCATCAGCGCACCGTCTATGGCTGGCTTCTGCGCATCGTCCGCAACCCCGCCGCAGCCGAAGATCTGACGGTTGAGACCTTCTGGCGCATTTACCAGGCCCACGCGCGCTTTCAGCCCGCACGCGGATTTGAAGGCTGGGCTCGCACCATTGCCACCCACGCAGCTCTCGATTGGCTGCGTGCGCAACGGCCCGAAAGCACGTTACTTGACGACATTCCGGCCTTGCCCATGGCCGATTCCGCCGTCACCGCGGAAATCCGCCGCAAAACCGCACTGGCTTTCGGCCGCCTGCCGTCTCGCCTCCGCATTGCCGCCGTGCTTGCCGTGGTGGAGGAGTTGCCGCATAAGCAAGTGGCCGAGGCACTAGGCATCTCCGTCGCTGCGGTGAAACTGCGCGTCTTTCGCGCCCTTAGATTGCTCAGGAAAGATTTGCAACAACAGGGGATTACACCATGAACGCACACGATGAAGAGCGCATGAAGCAACTGCTCCGGCAAGCAATGCCGCCCGTCGACCAAACCGAACCCGCGCGCGATTTGTGGCCGGCCGTGCTGCGCAGGCTCGGCGCGCAACCTGCCGCTCCTCCCTGGTTTGACTGGGCTCTGCTCGGTGGCCTGGTGGCTTTTGCAGCCTTCGTTCCAGCGTCCATTCCCGTGCTTCTTTACTACCTGTGAACCCGCGGGCCCTCCCGCAGAATGTGAGATTCCGATGAACACACATCCTTACCTTCGCGCTTATCTCGCCGGCATCTTCGTGCCCACTCTCGTGCTGCCCATCCTTCTCGCTGTCTTCATCGTCGTGCGATTGGTGCTCGCAGCGCCTGTTCCCATCGAGCGCTTCATCATCTTTCCCATGGCCGTTGTGCCCACGCTCTTTGGCCTCTGGAACGTTCTTTATCTCTGGTCGCACCCACGCACCCATATGTCCATCGGGCTGCACGGAGCGATCCTGCCGTTTCTCGGGGCGCCCACGGGGGCACTGGTGGCAAGTTCTCTCGGCATGCTTCAAATCGGTGCCCACGGCATCACCTGGTTCAAGACATGCGAGGTGCCCTATGCGTTCATTGGCATAGGCTTCCTGGCTGGCGTCGCCGCGTATTACCTCGTCTGGAAATACATTGTCGGCTTCCTGAACCGCGTGCTTGGGATTGCGTGAGGCGCATTGCGCACTCGGGCTCCAAAGTTGAATTCGGGAGTCAAACCACCAACGTTGTCATCCTGAGCGAAGTCGAAGGATCTGCGGTTGCACTTCTCGAACCTCGCTCGCAAAGCAATTTGCCGATGGAGTGGCTGGGCTACTTTCCTAAGCCCCAGCCTCAAAGAAATCCCGCAACCCCGCACGATCCGCATGCGCAACCATCGACGCCTGAATCTCCAGCGCCAGCTCCAGCGCATCGCGCCCCTGGCGGGCTGTCACGCGCGGCTCGCAACGCGTGCGCACCGAGTCGATGAATGACTCGATCTCCAGCCGCAGCGGCTCACCCGGCGTCACCGGCGGCTTGGCGAAAGACAGCCCCGGCCCCGGCCCCGCACCAGCACCCGCTTTAAGCTGTGCCAGTGCAGCCGCATCAATCTTGCCTGCCGCCAGCGCCGCCGCAATCTCCGGCGGAACGCTGCCGTCGATCCGGATTACCAGCAGTTCCTGGCGCGCGTAGTCGATGGACACATATTGCCGCGGCTCAAAAAACCGCAGCTTCCGCACCCTCTCCGTTGAAACACGCGACGCAGTAAAGTTCGCCACGCAGCCCGACTCAAACTCCACGCGCACATTCGCAATGTCCACCTTCGGTGACAGAATCGGCAGTCCCACTGCCCGCACTTCGCGCACCGGCGAGTGGGCAAAGGTCAGCACAATGTCCAGGTCGTGAATCATCAGGTCCAGCACCACATCCACATCCAGCGCACGTGGTGTGAAGATCGAAAGACGGTGCGCCTCAAAAAACATGGGCCTGTGCAGTTTGGGCTGCACGGCCAGCACGGCCGGATTGAAGCGCTCCAGGTGCCCAGGTTGCAGAATGCTTTTTTTCTTCGCGGCCAGCGCGAGTAGTTCGTCGGCTTCCGCAAGGCTTGCCGCCAGCGGCTTTTCCACCAGCAAGTCAAGCCCCGCATCCAGCAGCACCGACGCCACCGCATGATGATGCACCGTAGGGACGGCAACACTGGCCGCATCCACTTTCAAATTGGCTGTCAGCAGTTCATCGACCGAAGAGAAGACTGGAATCGCGTACTTTTCGGCGACAGCCGCAGCGCGGTCCGCGTCCGGCTCGACCGCAGCCACCAGCGCCACGCCCTGCCCGGCGCTCTCCAACTCGCGATAGACGCGGAGATGATTGCGGCCAAATGCGCCTGCTCCGGCTACCGCAACGCGCACGGTGGGTCCGCCGGTTTGGCTCAAGCCCCTTTTCCTTCAACCGCCTTGAGGCAGCGGCTATAGAGCTCAAGCAACTGCGTCACATGCTCTTCCGGCTTGGGGGCGGCGGCCCCGCTGAACCCCGTCGAAGGTGCGGCTGGGCGCCCCACGCCCGCTGTCGATGCCACAAACTTCAGCAGATCGAGGGCGATGTCTTCGTTGCGGCGAACGCCAAGGCCCGAGTTGGTGAGTGCTTCCATCCTGAAAAGTTCTCCGAAAAGGATGCTACCAGAAATCAGGCGCAGGCCGTCCCGCACCCAGGCACGCTTCGCCGCGTTACTCTGAAACGGATGCATACGGCTTACATCGGAATGGGCGCGAACCTCGCCAGCCACGCCGGACCGCCGGAGGCCACATTGGCGGCCGCGATCCTGCGCCTCAAGTCCCTCGGCCGCGTCGTCGGTCGCTCTTCGCTCTACTCGACGGCCCCGGTCGGCTTCGCTGCGCAGCCGCGCTTCATCAACGCAGTCGTCGCCCTTGAGACCGCGCTCGCTCCGCGTAAGCTCCTCGAAGGCCTGCTCGCGATTGAGAAGGAGTTTGGCCGCGACCGAGCCACAGGCTTCGCAAATGGCCCTCGCTCACTTGATTTGGACATCCTGCTGCTTGGAGACTTTAGAATCAGTGAACCGGGCCTCGAGATTCCTCATGCGCGACTCGCCGAACGCGCTTTCGTTCTGGTTCCGCTCGCCGAAATTGCGCCGCAAGCCGTCGATCCCAGCCACGGCAAATCTGTGGCACAACTGCTCCGTGCTCTGCTCGAACGCCAGGAAAGCGAATCCCATGCGGTGGTTCAAATTCAAAGCGACCTTTGGCGCGCTGGCGCTGGCGAGCATCCTGTCAGCCCCGTCACGCCTTAGTTCCCAATCCGCTGAAAATGTCGCAGTCACCGTGAGCGTCACCATCACCGACAGCCATGGCGCTGCGTTGCCCGGAGCTACGGCAAAAGATTCCTCCGGGACCCTGCGCGGTCGCAGCGATGCGAATGGCAGGATGAATGTCGAATGTCTTGATGCTTGCCAGCTGCTCGTGTCGGCTCCGGGATTTGCGCAAAAGACAGTCCGCATGACGCAAAATGAAGTCGTTCAACTGGAACCCGTCGCGGCTGCCGAACAAGTCACGGTCACCGCGTACCGCTCGCCGCTCGGTACGCTTGAGAGTCCTGTAGCCACGCGCCTCCTGACAGAGACCGCCCTCGCCGATTCGCCCTCTATCACCATGGATGGCCAATTGCGCCAGCTTCCCGGCATCGAGTTGTTCCGCCGCTCCAGTTCGCTGGTGGCCAATCCAACCTCGCAGGGCATCAGCCTGCGCGGCCTCGGTTCCACCTCTGCCAGCCGTACGCTGGTCACTGAAGACGATGTGCCCCTCAACGATGCAGTCGGTGGATGGATTCACTGGCAAGAGCAGCCGGAGCTCTCCATCCACAGCATCGAAGTCGTGCGCGGCGGCGCCAGCGATCTCTACGGCTCAAGCGCCATCGGCGGTGTCGTCAACATGGTTTCTGCGCGTCCCGCTTCCGATCTCGCCGAACTGCGCACCAGCTACGGCGGCGAATCCACCTTCGATTCCAGCCTGCTTGCCGAAACGAAATTCGGCCCCTGGGGTTTGCTTGCCACCGGCGGTGCTCTCGGTACTGACGGATACATCCAGGAGGCCCCATCGCAGCGCGGCCCCGTCGATACCGCTTCCAACGTGCACAGCCAGAATTCGCTCGTCCTCGCTGAACACGATCAAGGCCCGCTTCGCTTTTTTGTCCGCGGCAGCGGCTTCAACGAGGCGCGTAACAATGGCACACCCTACCAGACCAACGGCACCCGCCTGTGGCGTTACGCAACCGGCGCGGATTGGCAAACCAGCAAGAACGCATCCGCTGCCCTGCGCCTTTATGGATCCACCGAGCACTACCGCCAGACCTTTTCCAGCATCTCCAATCTGCCCGACTTCGGCGATCCTTCCTGCTCGTTTCGCTGCGGAGAAACACCGACGCGATTCACGCTCGTACCCGACAACGAACTCGGCGCCGCAGCCCATTGGAGCCAGCCGCTCGGCGCGGGCCTGCTTGTGATCGCCGGAGCCGACGTGCACGATGTACGCGTGTGGGACCGCGAGCAGACCTATGGCAGCACCGCCGCGCTCTCGAACCTCGGCGACCATCAGCGCGACTCCGCTGCGTATGCTGAGGCCATGTGGGTCCGCGGCGCATTCACCACAACCGCCTCCGGCCGTATGGATTGGTTTCAGAATTACGATGGTCAGAAACTCGTATGGACCGGATTAATCTGGATGCCCGCTTCCACGCAGCCTCCGCAGTTTGACCAGCACGTTTTCGATCCCCGCCTCGGTCTCTCCCGCAAGCTTTGGAATCACTGGGCAGTCGCCGCATCTGGTTTTCGTGCCTTTCGCGCCCCCACGCCCAACGAGCTCTATCGCTCCACGCAGGTCGGCAACAAGCTCACCCTTCCTGACGGTTCGCTCCTCAGCGAACGCGCCACCGGCTGGGAGACAAGCCTGGCTACTGAGCGCAGTTGGGGTACCGTCCGCGCGAGCTACTTCCTCACTCAGGTCAATCGCCCCATCGACGCCGTCACCATCAATCCGAACTCATCGCCCATCCTGCTCATGCGTGAAAACCTCGGCCAGATTGAGAGTCGCGGCGTGGCCCTCGACTTCGAGATTGCACCGCAGCGCTGGCTCGCGCTCGATGGAGGCTACCAATACGCGCACGCCACGGTCACGCGTGGCGCGCAGGATCTCGGCAACTGGATTCCAGAGGTCGCGCGCAACATGGCCACGTTGAATCTGCGCGCCTCTAAACCCTCCCTCGGTACGCTCGCTCTGCAAAGTCGTCTCAGCGGCCATCAGTTTGACGACGATGCGAATGACTTTTTGCTCCACGGTTTCTTCCGCCTCGACGCCTATGCCTCGCACGACTTCGGCGAGCGGCTCCAACTCTTCGCCGCAGGCGAGAACGTCTTCAACCGCCAGATTGAAGTCGCCAAAACGCCCACCACCACGCTCGGCGCGCCGCGCGTCGCACGCGTCGGCATCCAACTCCGCCTCACCAAAATCGGAAATTAGAACGCCTCTTTCCGTCGCCATCCATTGCATTTTGCGAAGTTCATATCTCCGCGAACATGGGTGCCCCATCCTTGAATCGTTTTCTGATTCAAGGCTGGGAGACGAAGAACCCTTCACTGCCACCCTCATCCGAAGAGAAGATCCCCAAACGCAGCCCCGCTCCACCCTCCATCCATCGATTGATGACCAAAGACTTGCAGAACCTATTTCCAGACATCGTGTTTCAGAAAGTGTGAGTGGTAGGAAGCGAAGTTCAGCCACCGCCGTCACAGAAGGAGAAACACCATGAGACTCTTCAAGTTCGTTCTCGCGGCGGCCTTAGTTGCAGCGCCCGCCATCACATTCGCTCAACCCCCCGCGCCGGCCGCGCACAACCAAACCATCGGCCAGCGCAAGTTCAACCTGCAGCGACGCATTGGCAATGGCGTCCGAACCGGCCGTCTCAACGCGCGTCAAACTGTACGCCTTGAACGCCAGCAAAGAGGCATCAATCACCAGATGCGTGCCATGCGTGTGCGGCATAACGGCCGTCTCACTCCGATGGATCGCCGCATCATTCGTCACCGGCAAAATGTTGCCTCGCACCGCATCTTCCGCGCCAAGCACAACCGCCGCATCGGGTAGTGTGCGTCGCGAAGCACCAGGCACGCAGGGAGTTCCTAACGAACTCCCTGGTCGTACCCCGCTTGCTGTCGCACCGGACGATAGAATCGTCTGGTGGCCCTCGACTTCGACCTGCTCCATACAACTGAATCCGGCGGTCGCCGTGCGCGCATGCACCTTCCCCACCAGTCCGTGGAGACGCCGGTCTTCATGCCTGTCGGCACTGCAGGCACCGTCAAGGCAGTTGCGCAGGACGTCCTGGAAAACCTTGGCGCGGAAATCATCCTCGGCAACACCTACCATCTCTACCTGCGTCCCGGTCACGAAGCCATCCAGCGCATGGGCGGCTTGCACAAGTTCATGAGCTGGCCCCGCGCCCTCCTTACCGACTCCGGCGGCTTTCAAGTCTTCTCGCTCAGCGGGCTGCGCAAGGTTACCGATGAAGGCGTGCGCTTCCGTTCGCACCTCGACGGAAGCAGTCACTTCTTTTCTCCCGAGCATTCCATGGATGTGCAGATTGCCCTCGGTGCAGACATTGCCATGGCCTTCGACGAGTGCACCGAGTATCCCGCCGATCGCGCGCGAGCCAGTGAGAGCCTGCGCCTCACCATGAATTGGGCCGAGCGTTCACTCCATCACTTCCGCGCTCATCGGCACCAAGTCCCATGGCACGACGAACTGCAAGACCACACCCAAAGTCTTTTTGGCATCGTACAGGGCGGCGTCTATGCGGATCTGCGCCGCGAAAGTGCCCAACGTTTGGTTGAAATGGATTTCGACGGTTATGCCATCGGCGGGCTCAGTGTGGGCGAGCCGCGCAACTTGACCCTTGAAGTGATTTCAGAGGTTCTGCCGCTGCTGCCGCCCAACAAGCCTCGCTACGTGATGGGCGTCGGCTACCCCGACGAGATTGAGCAATACGCGCGCATGGGCGTTGACATGATGGATTGTGTGCTGCCCACCCGCGCCGCGCGCCACGGCCTGCTCTTCACCAGCGAAGGCCGCATGAACATCAAAAACAAGCAGTATGCTGAAGACCAGAACCCACCCGACCCCGCCTGCGCCTGCATGGTCTGTGGCCGCTACTCGCGCGCCTACTTGCGTCACCTGATACAGTGCGGCGAACCGCTGGCCGGCACTCTCAACTCCATCCACAACCTGGCGTATTACCTGGGCATCATGCAGCGCGTGCGCAAATCCATCTCCGCTTAGACAGATTTGCGCGCGCTGCCTTGACCATCGCTACTGCCGGCCCCAGAGTTGGGTCACCGTCATCTCGTAGCCGCGGCGGAATCCTGCGCGATAGTCGCTCACCAGTTCAGACGGAAGACGAGGATCGCGGTATTCGTCGCGGTTATTAGGATTGGGCCGGCGATGGTTCCCGAAGTCCTTCCGTGCGCCTTCGATGCCGTCATGGAATCCGCGTCGCTGTATTTCATTGAACTGCTGCGGAGCCGTCCAGCTCTCCGGGTCGCCGCGGTCCTGCCACTGTGGTTCGCCATTAAGCTGCGAAACGGCGACTTCATAGCCGCGCATGTATCCCTCGCGGTACTCCTCCACTGCCGGTGGCGGAACATTCGGATTGCGATAGTCGTCATGGTTGTCCGGGTCGAGTGGGCGATTAAATCGCGCATCCCGCCGTGCTTCCTCCATTCCGTCGCTATAGCCATGGCGTTCTGCGTCGCTCAACAGCCCGCGCATCGCCCAGTCACCAAGATCCGGAGGCCTCTGCATTGGCGGAGGTGCCTGCTCAACAGGAGGCCCGCCCCACAGGTGCGATGCCGCCTGCTGGTAGCCGCGGCGAAATGCATCGCGATAGATTTCGCGCTGCTCGCGCGGAAGATCCGGATGGTTGTATTCGTCGCGGTTGTTCACATCCGGGTTGCGGTGATTTCCAAAGTCCTTGCGCGCTCCCTCAATTCCGTCATGGAATCCGCGGCGCTGGAGCTCATTGAATTCATTGGGAGGCGCATCCCATCCGCCTTGCTGGCCATAGGCTTGAGGCTGGGGAGGAGAAGCAACGGCTCGGTTACATGTGGGTCCGAAAGATCCAACGACAAGAACAAGCAAAGGCAGGACGAACCGGCTGAGGGTCATATCTGGCATTCCCCTTTCTTACGTGGACCGCCAGAATACTACCTGGGGCGCAGGCGCGGCTGCCGAAGAATGATGAGTCATGTTGAAAAGTGCACAGCCCGACACAGGAAAAGCCAATCCGGGTGACTTCGGTTGTTAGTTCGGAGCCGTGCTAGCGGCTTGTTGCGCCACCTGGAACGCGAAGCCCAAAGTGATGGCCGCGCTCAGCCACAGAATCGCGCCGGTCCCGAGCGAGGCAATGCCTTGCAGATGCTCCGCAGGAATAAGCAGCGCGCTCCCCGCGGCCCAGGCCACCAGCAGTGATCCCGTCAGGTAGTGCAGCGGATAGCGAAACAGACGGGCGAGCGGAAACATATGCAGCCCAACAATGCCGGCGATCGCATTCATCACGTAGACATCGATATGCAGCTTTGCAAAGCTGAATGCCACCACCGCGATTGCAATCCACTGGATCGCATTGATCCGCATAAATACACGTCCCTTGGCAGGATCGTCGGGTCCGGTCAGCGATCCTTTCGCTTTGCGAAGCAGCCACAGCGAACCGGAAATCAACATCACCGCCACCAGCGCAACTCCGGCGATGGTGGCAGCCCCGAGCCGTTGCAATGCGTAGAGTGCGAGCAGGACCCAAAGTTCCCCAAAGCCCGCAAAGAACAGGGCGCCAATCGCCCTCCCGCGGACCTGAATTGCAGCTTTCACGTCGTTCATCGCATCGCTCCTGGCAGACTCAAAGTTCAAAGCGCTCCAAACTCTCAAGCCTCAATCGCTCCACCCAGTAACTGCTTCAACGCTTGCACATATTCCGTCAGCGCCTGGCGGCCGCATTCCGTCATGCGATAAACCGTTTGCGGTTTGCGCTGCACAAATTTCTTCTCCACCGCAACATAGCCCGCCTCCTCCAGCTTCAGCAACTGTGCCCCCAGGTTGCCGTCGGTCGACCCGGTGCGTGAACGCAGCCAGGTAAACTCCGCCTCCTCCACACCCGAGAGCAGTGACAGCAGTGCCAGGCGCAGCTTCCCGTGAATCACAGGATTCAGCTCCGGCAGCTCAGGCATGGGCCGCCCCCAATTTGTTGCGGCGCGTTTCAAGCCACATCACGTACCCGCCGAATACGATCTGGCACAGGAAGATGGCACCCAGAAAAATCATTCGTGGTCTGAGATTCACTGGCAAAGCAGGCTGCAACCGCGGCTCCCCACCACGCCACGGCGCATGCAAACTGCGCCTTCCACTTCAGCAGCAAGCCGCACGCCGCGTTCGATGTGCCCAGCATCGCCCCCACCACAGCCACAAAAAGCTGGGCATTGAATCTGCCGCTGAATCCCAACGCCACCAGCAGGAAGGTCAGGGAAAAACCCATCGCGATCCAGATTGAAAAGATGGCCCGGCCTATCGTTGTCGCAGGTTTCTTCTCCGTGCGCTTCTTGCCTTTGTTCCAGACGATCACCATCATCAGGACCCAGGCGCCCATCATGGTGATCAGCCAAGCCAGGGGGTAGTGGCCAAAGGATGTCCAGGCAATCGCCACATAGTAGGCAAGCCCCCAGAAAACAAAAGTCCATCCCCAGTTCTCCGTTGTCCGCCTGCCTTCGGCGATCATGTTTTCAATCAGGCTCAATCTTTCTTTCAACTCCCGCTCGTTCATTTCATCTTGCATCGCAAATCTCCTTTGCACGGTTCTTAAAACTGCAGGCTGTATGTCCTGGCTGGCGCTTGAGCAGCATATTCACGCTGCGCTGCGGAGAGTGGTTGTCAGATGCAACTTCGGTTGCCTCCCGCCACTGGCCCTTGCCGCGAATGGCGCCCTGCCGTCCCAGCTCGACGCGGCCGGCGCCTGTGCCGCAAGAGAGGTGGCAAAACCAAGCGGCAATGCAAGCCGCGCCACCCGCCGGATCACGGATCAAACCGCCCTAGAAAAGCTGCCTTCATTTGTCCCACCCCCCGGTAGAACTCTGCCCCGCACTCTTCACTTCACCGCCAAGGCCTCTCTCAATGCGAGTACTCTATTATATAGAGTACTCTGTGTCAAGAAAATTCGACTGCGGGCTTTGTCTGCGGCGAGAATTGACGGTAAATAATTTAGGAATAACAGCTTGAAGCCATAAGATTCTCGCGCCGTGTGGTCCTCGATCACCCCCATGAGAGCCACGCGAAGGAAAATACGCCCGGCAAGCGTTCTATCAAATGAGGTCGCCGGAGCCGCGTGCCGGCCTGAATGACATGGGAATCAATCGCTATGGGCTTACACTTGCGGGGACTGATTTTGGAGGCGTAATGGCCGCCGCAGCTCCCCTTGAATCACGCATTGCCTTGCTGGAACGGGGTCAGGTTTCGGCTGAAGTCGCCACCCTCTACGAAGCGTTGCTAGCCGACCGTGGCGTAGTGCCCAACATGTTCAAAGTGTTGGCCAACGTTCCTCCGCTGGCTCTTGGAATTACGGCTCTGCTCAAGCCACTGATGGGCGAAGGCGCGCTGCAGGGCTGGTACAAGGAATTGATCGCCACCTACGTGGCCTCTCTCAACCGCTGCGAATATTGCGTCAGCGCGCATCGCCATCTCGCGCAGAAACGTGGCGCCACCTTTGGGCAGGTGGCGAGCCTCGAAGACAAATCGCGTGAAGATGGCTTCGAATCCGGTCCTTTTACTGAGAAAGAGAAGGCCGGTTTTCGCTATGCAGGCTTGCTGCACACTTCAGGACACGCGGTCAATGAAGCCGCCTTCGATGCCGTGCGCGCGCACTTCAGTCCCAGAGAGATCGTCGAACTCACAGCCGTGGCGGCAGCCTTCGAGTTTTTCTCCCGCTTCAACTCAGCGCTGCGCATTCCTGTCACACCGATTCCAGGCAACGGAATTCCGCCCACAAACTGACTCCGGAAGCAGTGAATCCCGTTCGCCTCGCGATTCCAGAGCGAGCGACGAATCGTTCGAAGCCGCTGTTCAACGCACAAACAGCCGGGACTTACTTGCCCAGTTCCTTTACGAAGAAGTCTGCCATCATGTGATTGGCCTCAATCGCCTCGGGCAGCCGCGGATCGTACCAGAAGGCGTGCGGCAGCGCGTCAAACATCACCAGCCGCGCGTCCACACCGGCATTCACAAACGCTCGATGCAGGTTGGCCGTGCCGCTCAGCAGCAGGTCGCGGCCGCTGGTGATGAAGAGCGTAGGCGGCAGCCTGTGCAGGTCAGCGTAGATGGGCGAGAGCACAGGGTCCTTCAGATCTGTCTTGCCCGTATACTCTCCGTCGTGCGGCTCAGCTTCCGGCGGGTCGAGATGGCCCGTGAGTCCGCGCAGCGCATACATCGCTTGCGAGTCACCGGGAACGGCAAAGTCACCCATGCCGCTGAAGATGCCCATGGCCGCCGGCAGCGGCAGGCTCAGTTGTTTCAGCTTCACGGCCACTTCACCGGTCAGAATCGCCCCGGCCGAAGTTCCGTAAATCACAATGTGTTCCGGATTGTAAGTCTTCAGCAGTTCCTTGTACACCGCGACCGCGTCATCAACCGAGGCGGGAAATGGATGCTCAGGCGCCAAACGGTACAGCACAGCCACCACTTTGATCTTCGTGTAGCCCGCAATCGGAATCGACTCCGTGTACGACCCTGAATCTGAATTGAAGCCGCCGCCGTGCAGATTCAACAGCACCTTGTCTCGATTGCTCTCCGGCATGCCTTCGGGAGTCACAATGTGCACCGGTACGCCGGCCATCATGTCGTCAACCAGCGTGTTGGGGCAGAGCCTGCTCCACGCCGCGCGCGCGCGTGCTGTATATTCGTCCGTCATCTTGCGGCGGTCGGCCAGCGACTGCGGAGGTCCCTGGTCCGGCTCGGCGCGGCCCAGCATGAGCTGTGCCTGCGGGCTCACATCCTGCGGCACAGGCACCACTCGCGTCACGTGCGCGGTTCCGTTCGCATCGATATAGCTGGTATCGCGATTGGGCGCATCAGCTGCAGTGGTCGGCGCGGGGACCGGCTGCGATGCAGGCTGCTGTGCAACCAGCGCAACCGCAGTCAGCAGGAATACAAAAGCGGCATTGCGGAGCATGTATGCGTTTCCTCCGGACGTCCAACAATTTTGAACGCTGGTTCCTTCTCCAGCGGCCGAACCCGTCCAAGATAGCAGACCGCGTGCTGCGCAACGCACACTTTCCTGCTGCCCAGAACATGCCTGTTGCGTTACATTGGGAATCCTATGACGACTCTCACTTCCCCTGAGGTGCGCAACTTTATTGGCGGCAAATGGCTTGCGCCCACCAGTACCCCCGGCCTTGAACTCCTGAACCCGGCCACCGGCGAGCCGCTGGGTCACTCTCCCGCAGGCTCTGCGCAAGAGGTCGACGCCGCGGTCGAGGCCGCCCACACAGCCTTCCCCGCCTGGCGCGCCACGCCTGCGGCAGACCGCGTGCAGTTTCTCTTCAAGCTCAAAGTGCTGCTCGAAGACCACATCGACGAACTCGCTGCTCTCATCACTACCGAGAACGGAAAGACGCTGTCCGAGTCGAAGGGCGAACTGCGCCGAGGCATTGAAAATGTCGAGGTAGCCTGCGGCATCCCCGTCCTCATGCAGGGCTACTCTCTCGAAGATGTAGCGCCCGGCATCGACGAAATCATGGTGCGCCAGCCTCTCGGTGTTTGCGCGGTGATTACCCCGTTCAATTTTCCGCTGATGATTCCCCTGTGGTTCCTGCCTTACGCTATCGCCACGGGAAACACCGTTGTGCTCAAGCCCAGCGATCGCGTTCCATTTTCTGCCGCGCGACTCGTCGAACTGATTCAGCAAACCGGCCTGCCTGCAGGCGTAGTGAACCTGGTCAACGGCGGCAAACCCGCAGTCGACGCGCTGCTCGATCATCCCCTGGTGCGCGCCGTGAGCTTCGTAGGCTCCACGCCGGTGGCCAGGCATGTCTACGCACGCGGCTCAGCCAGCGGCAAACGCGTGCAGTGCCAGGGCGGCGCAAAGAATCACGTCGTCGTACTGCCGGACGCCGACCCGGAGACGACAACAAAAATCATTGCCGACTCGGCCTTTGGCTGCGCCGGCCAACGCTGCCTGGCCGTCAGCGTCACGGTAACCGTGGGCGAAGCGCAAGGCTGGTTTCGCGATGCAATTTCCGCCGCCGCATCCTCGCTCAAAGTCGGCAACGGTCTCGACACGTCGACGCAGATGGGTCCCGTCATCACCGCCGCCAGTCGCGACCGCGTCGTTTCGCTCATTGCCCAGGGTGCGAACGAAGGTGCAAAGCCTATCGTCGACGGCCGTGGCCTGTCCAAAAATGGCTCGGGCACATTCGTGGGCCCCACCGTGCTCGATGGACTGTCCGCCGCCAGTCCGTTGATGGAAACAGAAATCTTCGGCCCCGTGCTGTCCGTGGTTCATGCCGATTCTGTCGAAGAAGCCATCGCGCTCATCGACCGCTCGGCATACGGCAACGCCAGCTCCATCTTCACCTCGTCCGGTGCATCGGCGCGCAAATTCCGCAACTCCGTCTCCACCGGCAACGTCGGCATCAACATCGGCGTACCCGCGCCCATGGCCTACTTCCCATTCTCCGGGTGGAAGGGAAGCTTCTTCGGCGTGATGCATGCGCAGGGTCGCGACGCCGTCGAGTTCTTCACCGACAAGAAAGTCATTGTCGAGCGCTGGCCGCGCGAGTGGTCGCGCAAATTCTAGAAATCGGCCCTGCAATGTGGAGTGCCTTTGATTCGATGTCGAATCGAATTCAATAGGCCTCTGGTTCCCAACGGATAGCAAGAAGGACGGATTTGACGTGAATACGATGCGAAAAATCCTTCTTCGGTTCCTGGTACTGCTGCTAGCCATATGCAGAACCCTGTATTGCTGGATGTTTCTTTATTGGTCAGTTACAGGGATTTATGTAGTTTCCACTAACATTCGAGGTTTGGCGCGAACGCATTCAGTTACTAGAGGAGACGTCGTCACGAACGTGACCTTCGCTATCTATTCAATTGTCTTGGGTGTTGAATGGTGGATGATCTTTAGAGATAAATCTGCATTAAAGCAATGGGCCATAGCGGCAAACGCCATTTTTATCCTTCTTTATTTCCCGGCAATATTTTGGAGTTGGCGAGGCTTTTTGGAAGCGGAACGCGAATTGTGGCCAGTCATCCTAGTAGGAATCTTTGGAATCATCATTTTTAGCATCCCGTATCATGGGTGGCGACATAAGTCGCAGGTCCCGGTGAATTGATTTTCGCAAACACGCCGCGGGTGCCGCATGCACAGGCAAACGTAGGTTGCGCGGCAACAAAAAAGAGAGCGCTTTGCAGCGCTCCCTTTTTGCCTTTTGGCCCCGTATTTATGAGTGCGGTAAAACAAGGAGCCCGGATTCCAGCAGCTTTTCCGTCAACCGATCCAACGCCTGCGGGAATTTGTAGCAGACAGTTCGAACGCTCATCCCCATCAGCACGGCGGCCTCGGCCTGCGTGTATTCCTGGATGACAATCCGGCTCAGCATCTGGCGGTCCAGCGACCCCAGCTTGTCCAGGCATTTCTCCACGTCGAGAACAAAGATGACGGCATCCTCAAATGTGCGCACCGGCCGGCTTGATACCCATCCCCGCCCAATCGGATCGCCCAGGATCGACGGCGCCCTGCCCACCTGCATTGAGGCATACAGGTAGCGCCGCAGCATCTTCTCTGTGTGCTTCCTGTAGAAGGCCAGGCTGACGTCCGGTTTGTCCCCGGGCAAGTATTCATCCGCCTTCACCTTGGGCGCTGAGCCAAGCCTTGCTCCCAGCTTTTCTGCAACCCGGGGCAATGCCAGCGATCTGAGACTGTCTGCCCCCCAAACCATCGGCAACTGAAGGGCTGCGCTCATTGCGCACCTCCTATTGCTTCCGCAACCGCCCAGATCCTGATCAGCGGCTTTCTGCGTCGGACGGCCGCGCCTTTTCCGGCTCTCAGGCGATGGAAAATCCTTCAGCTTTGTCTCACACTCCTTGCAATACACATTCCCTTGTTGAGCCTGGGCCCGGTACCAAAGGCAACCGCAAACTTCGCAAATTTTCAATTGCACGCGCGTTTCCATGACGGATTCTCCGTAAGAGTGCTCTCATCCCGCCAATTTTGTGTGGTTTTTGTGGTGCGGCGGGGCAGAAGAGAACCAGGCAAGGCTACTCAGGATTCTGATGTCCTGACGGTTGATTGCCGCCTGTGTTCTCTCGTTGTTTGTACATGCTCATGGCGCGCAGATCCGGGAATCCTCCCCACAGGTCTCCCGGGACGCTCTGGTAGAGCGCCTGCGATTGGGAAGAGGATGACCGGTATGGATTTAGGCCCACCCGGAGATGTCCATTGGTTACCGAAGAGGGCGAGATACCACCCTCGTTGAATTGCGCCAATGAAGCATTTCCTCGAAAATTTCCCTAAAACCTGTGCGAGATAAAGTAAAGCCAATCTAGAGGTTGGTTTCTTTTGAGTCAATGCAACTAGACGAATTTAGTGCTCACGCGCTCTTCGCTCATCTGCCAAACCACGAAAATGAAGGCCAATCAGCGCAAATCGGTTTGCTGCAAGCAAATGGAGACCTTTCCGCTCCATTTCTGGTGGCGGATTTTCCACACATGAATTTTACCCAGCTGCATGAGCACCTCCGCCTGGAATTGGTCCGCAGAATTCAGCGGGGCACGCTCAGCGTCTCGCTTCTTGCGCGCGAGACCGGCTTTGGCCAGTCTCATCTTTCGAATTTTCTCCACAGCAAGCGGCAGCTCTCCTCGCGGGAATGGACCGCATTCTCTCCGCGCAACACATGGCGGCCGCCGACCTGCTGCCCGCGAATCACGCGTCTACCGGCTGGTCGATCGATGAGGAAATCAGCAACGTCCCGGTCGTCTCGCACGGCGCCGCGCTCTTCGAGCCCTTCATCCGGCCTGGCTGCGCAGAAATCGCGGCTGCACTTGCCGTCCAGTGCACTGCAGTCCATTCGCACACGCACCTCGGCCGCGCGGCGCACCTGGCAACGATTCGTCGCCGTCCGCATCCCCTCTGCCGATGCGCTTCCCATGGACCCGCTCGTGCTGCCCGAGGCCCTCGCGGTCATCGATCGCCATTACAACTCGCTCATGCCCTACCGCTCCAGCCGCCCACGCTCTATGCGGTGCGCAGCGGGGCTCACCTGACCCTGCGCTATGTCGAATTCCTCGCCGGCCGCCTGGTGCTGCGCCCGCACAACATCGCTTTCCCGGTGCAGGTGGTTGAGGCGGAGCCAGACGAGTCGCCCAGCGATCTCATCGCCGGCCGCGTGGTCCTGATCCTCAACGAGACGTAGAGCCGGTTGCATCATGAGGGTTTTGAAAGGGCACGGCTTCAGCCGTGCCGCAAATCGCGCCTCAACACTGGGCTTTAGCCCCTGCGTGCGTGCTTATGATTGCCAGGGATTCTTTCCGCAAGGTGTTCTCTTGCGCATGGCGACTAAAGCTCGTGCCCCGAGTCGGGATCGGAGAACAGCGTGTAGCGCGAGATGAAGTTCAGATGGACAGTTCCCGTCGGTCCGTTACGCTGCTTGGCCAGGATGATCTCCGACTTCGCCTTTTCCTCTTTGGTCATCTCTTCGTCGCGGTTGTAATACGATTCGCGATGAATGAAGGCCACCACGTCGGCATCCTGCTCAATCGAGCCCGACTCGCGCAGATCGCTCAGCATCGGCCGCTTGTCTTCGCCGCGCCGCTCGCTGGCTCGAGACAGCTGCGACAGCGCAACCACGGGCAGATTCAGCTCTTTCGCCAGCGCCTTCAGTCCGCGCGAGATCGCCGACACCTCCTGGGTGCGGTTCTCATAGCGCTTGCCTCCGGCCGAGGGCAGCGTGGCCGACATCAGTTGCAGGTAGTCCACCACCACCAGGTCCAGGCCATGCGCGTTCTGTTTCAGCCGCCGCGCCTTGGCGCGCATCTCCGCCAGCGAGATGCCCGCCGTGTCATCGATAAAGATGCGCGACTCAACCAGCTGCTCCAGCGCGTGCTGCAGCTTTACCTGGTCTTCTTTGGGCAGAAATCCGGTTTGCAGCTTGCGCTGATCCACCCACGCCTGCGAGGCCAGCATGCGGCGCAGCAGCGCCTCCTTGCTCATTTCCAGGCTGAAGACCGCCACCGTTGCCTGGCTCTTGATGGCTGCGTTCTGCGCGATATTGATGGCCAGCGCCGTCTTTCCCATCGAGGGCCGCGCGGCAATGATGATCAGCTCGCCCTTTTGCAGGCCGCTGGTCATGTTGTCCAGCTCGTTAAAGTGGGTGGCCAGCCCCGTCACCTCGCGGCTTTCCTTGTAGAGATTGTCAATGCTGCCAAAGGAATTCGCGACAATCTGGTCCAGCGGCTGCAGGCCGTGCGTGATGCCTTTTTCGCTGGCTTCCAGAAGCTGCGTCTCAGCCGCGCCCAGCACCTCGAGCGCCGTCTCGCTCTGGTCCGCCGCGCGCGCAATCGCCGCGGAGCAGATCGCCATCAGCCGCCGCAGCAGGCTCTTGTCCTTCACGATCCGGATGTACTCTTCGATCACCGGCCGCAGCGGCAGACCTTCAGTCAGCGACGCCAGGTAAGCCACGCCGCCCACAGCCTCAATTTCCTTGTAGCGAGCCAGCTCGTTCGCCAGGGTCACAATGTCCACGGCGCGCTGCGAGTTCATCAGCTCGCTCATGCGCAGAAAAATGCGCCGGTGCGAGTCCAGCGAAAAGTCCTCCGACTCCAGCTTCTCAGCGGCCTCTGAGTGCGCGGCATTGTCCAGCAGAATGGCGCCGAGAATGGTCTTTTCGGCGTCGATGTTGGCAGGGAGGCCCGTGTCGAGATTCAGATTGGGGAGCGTGGCCATACTCAAAGTGTAGGCCGACAGGGGGTGGAAAAAGGCTTGTGAATTGCCGCGGCGATGTGTGGGAATCCAGAGTGAAAAGGCCCCTGGGACGGGCCGCGCTGGCACTAACCCCTAGTTGGAAATGACCATCTGAGACTTGCTGCTGATGCTGATCGTCGTGACCTTCCAGTAGGGGATATCGAACGGAAAGGTGTACGTGACCTGCACCTGCACCGCGTTTCCGGGGACATTACAGCCACTCCCGGCGCAACTAGACCACGTTGTGGGTGCGGATGCACTCGCGCTCCACCATGTCGTGGCGGCGGTCAGGTTGCTCGCCGTCATGCCCGGATACCCGAGACTTTGCACATACGTCTGAACGTCCGCTGACGCCGCCCCGCAATGATCCAGCGCCGTACAAGACCCGCCGCGGACCACCGCCCATCGAGTCCCTTCGCGGGCAGCATCGGAAACAAAATTAAACGTATAAAGCGCAAGGCACCCCCCGATGATGCCAAACAACATGACAAACAGAATCGCCGATGCCAGTGCGAATTCAACCAGGGCCGAGCCTTCCTGGCCGCGCACGCCTGGTCCCTCCTGCTCCGTCGATTCTCCGCCAAAAGTTGCGCGCCCAGGAAGGCGGCTGCCCAGACAACTCAAGCATCTCATCATCTTGCTACCCCCCTTCCCGTTTGCCGTCGTCAGGTTCATCACTGCAGGACCTTCTGGATCGCCTGTCCATGAAGCGTGTAGGAGGTTGCAAGTCCCGGCAAATGAAACCCAGGGTTGAAAGTCGCCTGTGTCTTGACAGTCAGAATGGTCTCAATATGGGAGGTGGAGCAGTCCGTTGACAAACAAGTCGAAGCAGACCCGTCAGAACAAATGCAGGAAGAGCTCGCGGTCGTGGTCCCCAGCGCGACGTTTGGTGCGTCATTCTGGGCCGCCGTTTGTATCCCCGTTGTGTCGCCCGCCGTGGCTGCGGTCTGCGAGCCATACTGCACGCCGGCCAAAGCTGCGTTGGACACCTCGATGGATGTGTAGGCCACCCTGCCCATCTCGAATGCGCCCACAAAAATCACCAGCAGCAGCGGCATGGTGACCGCAAGTTCGACAAGAGCCTGACCAATCTGCCCATCTTTGTTGCGCAAGCGCGCGATGAGGCCCCGCCCGATCCAATTGCGAACTTCTAAAATCTGCATGCCTACTCCACCATCACAAGTTTTGAAAGCGCTGAGCCAGTGTTCGTTACCACGGAATAATTGGTGTCCGTGATCGAGCCGCTGCCGGTAACACTCAGGGTGTCCACAATGATGTCCAGGGACACCGTCATGCTGCCCGACCCGGTCAAGGTCAGAGGAGCGCCGGGCGCGTACACAATCCCTTGAATCGTCGAGCCGCCCGAACCGGTGATTGACATTCCACTGGTGTCACTCGGTGGCTGATAGAAAAGAACCCCGTTGTAGGTCCCTGAAGTCGGTGCCGTCAGCACCTCGCTCCCGCTTCCCGTCACAGTCGAGCTGCCTAGTGTGTAGAAAGTGACGTTGCTGCCGGTCAGAGTGCCGGACCCGGTCAGACTGAGGTTGCCGCCTATGGTGTAAAGTCCGGAGCCAAGCGTCAGCGCTCCGCTCCCGGTCGTGGTAAAGTTCCCGCCAATCGTGTAATTCCCGGCGCCAAGAACCAGGTTCCCGCTTCCCGTGTTGCTCAGGTTGCCATTGATAATGTAATTCCCCGGCTGCAGGGTCACTGTGCCGCTGCCGGTATTGGAGATCGAGGTATAGTTTCCGGGGGGTACGGTCAAGTTGCCGCTGCCCGAGTTGCTCTGGGTGCAACTAGCTGAGCAACTCCCCGTCGGAATTGTCGGCGGCGACAAAGTCAGCGGATCGGCCGCAGGGGAAATTCCCGTCGTCGGGGGATTCGGTGTGATTGTCCCCGAGCCGGTCTTGTTATAACCGCCCACAATGCCGATCGCCTTGGCCGATATCGAGCCGCTTCCTGTAAGCGTCAACGCGTTGCTCGCACTCGAGTCGTCGTAAATGTCGCAGTTCGATGCAGTCAGCGCACCGGATCCCGTTAACGAGACGTCGTCTCCGGACCTTGCCAGCGTCCATATGCAGCCACCACTTGAACCGGAGCCGACCACCGCCCGGGCGGCAACGCTCACTGAACTGATATGAAACAGCGCCATGAAAAAAGTGGGATTCGGCTGGGTAACGATGGCCTCCACAAACCCAGCAGTTCCTGCATAGGGTCCATTCACCGGGGGAACATTGATCGTAACCGCAGCCCCGCCGGTTCCGTCCGTCACCCCGTTCGCTGAAGACGCTGCCTTGCCCGCAGTCTGCGCCGATGTCTTCGAAGTGTTGTATTTGTAGTCCAGCCCTCCCGCAACGGCGGCTGCGTCGGCCGCAATCTGCACGTTCCGTCTGGCGCGGAAAAGTAAGCCCACATCGATCGCGAGCGCCATAAAACCCAGCAAAACCGTCATGCAGAGGACGACAAGCACCAGGATCTGACCCCTCTGGTCCTTCATGATCTTCATTCGTTACTCCTCGTGCACCCATGAGCCCAGGCTTCAGCCAGCCGAGTCGGGCTCTTTCGTTCAACGTCGGAACTCTTCGCGGCAGGGAACAGGGAAAATTTCGTTCAGCGCTTTCGAACGATCAAATTTGCCGTCGAGGGCATATTCTGGCACTTCGTGCTGCCGAAGCCTCTCCAGCCGATGGGCGACCCCTGTCCCAATGCCTGGATATAGTGCCTTTAGGTTACCGATTATCTTGCTAGGATGATTCGAATTGCAACCAAAAGGTGAGTCTCTTGATTACTAATTGGGGACGGAGTACTCACCGGCCTGAACCGGCCAGGGTCGTTGACAAGGCTTCGAACTTGCCGGCCTCTCCACCTGGGCTCTAGAAATTCCGTCCAAAAATCTGCGTCTGTCAAAGACGGGATTCAGGCCCCTCAGGGACGCCAGCGCAGCACCGGTTTCCGAGCCGCCAGCACCTCGTCCAGCCGCGAAACCCGTGTCGAGTGTGGCGCCGTTTTCACCAAATCGGGCGTCTCGTCCACCTCCCGGGCAATCGACCGCATCGCCGCAATGAACAGGTCCAGCTCTTCCAGCGACTCGCTCTCCGTGGGCTCAATCATCAATGCCCCATGCACAATCAGCGGGAAGCTGACCGTGTAAGGGTGGAATCCGTAGTCGATCAGCCGCTTGGCAATGTCACCTGTTTTTATGCCTTTAGCCGCCTGTCGCTTGTCGCTGAACACCACCTCGTGCATCGACGCCGTCTTGTACGGCAGCTCGTACAGATCTTCCAGTTTCTTGCGGATGTAGTTGGCATTGAGCACTGCGTCTTCAGTCGTTTGGCGCAATCCGTCCGGCCCGTTGGCCAGAATGTAGGCCAGCGCCCGGATGAACATCCCGGTGTTTCCATAGAATGCCCGCACCCGCCCCACAGACTGCGGCCGGTCATAATTCCAGCCCAACGGTCCGAGTCCCTGAGTCCGTTCGTTCTTGATCCCTGATCCCTGATCCCTCTTCCCTGTCCCTCTCACCAGCACCGGAATCGGCAGAAACGGCTCCAGAAACCCCTTGCATGCCACCGGACCCGACCCAGGCCCCCCTCCCCCATGCGGAGTCGAAAAGGTCTTGTGCAGGTTCAGGTGCATCACGTCCACGCCAAAGTCGCCCGGCCGCGCCTTGCCTACCAGCGCGTTCATGTTGGCGCCGTCCATATAGAGCAGCGCGCCCTTGGCATGCAGAATGTCCGCAATCTTGTGGATCTGGCTCTCAAACACTCCAATGGTCGAGGGATTGGTCAGCATCAGCGCGGCCGTCTCGCCGTCCACCTGCCGCTCCAGCGCTTCAAGGTCGATTCCCCCATCGGCATTCGACTTCAGGTTTTCTACGCTATAGCCGCAAATCGCCGCCGTCGCCGGGTTCGTTCCGTGCGCCGAGTCCGGAATCAGCACTTTTTTGCGCGCATTCCCCTGCGACTCGTGCCACGCCCGCACCAGCAGAATCCCCGTGAACTCCCCATGCGCCCCCGCCGCCGGCTGCAGCGTAATCGCGTCCATCCCTGTAATGTCCAGCAGGCAGCGCTGCAGCAGTTCAATCACTTCCAGCACGCCCTGCGCCAGCGATTCGGGCCGATAAGGATGCGCCTCCGCCAGACCCTCAATCCGCGCCACAAACTCGTTCACCCGCGGGTTGTACTTCATCGTGCACGACCCCAGCGGATACATCCCCAGATCAATCGCATAGTTCCACGTCGACAGCCGCGTGAAGTGGCGAATGATCTCAATCTCGCTCAACTCCGGCAGCAATCCCGGCGCCTTCCGATGCGACTCACCCAACAGCGCAGCGGGATCGACAGCCGGCACATCCAGCGGCGGCATCTTGTAGGCGCGCTTGCCCGGCGACGACTTCTCAAAGAGCAGCGCCTCGTTCTGCGTCTGGTGCGGACGAACCTTGCCAAGCGTGTGCGGCCCGATCTGTTCAGTAGCTGGCATTTTTATCCTCGCTGCAGATTGTTCGAATTCGATTCGCGCATTTTGTCTAAGTACATCGATTCTTCTAGTTGTTCGCGTCGCCGTCGTTGAACCCACCGATGAAGGCGCCATAACTCAACCAAGTACGCTGCAATAATCCAGAAAACGATCGTCGTCACGATACGTATCGGCGATCTGTAAAACGCATCATGGTTAACATACTTCGCGCCGAGTAGGATCGCGGTCGACATCGAACCGCCCCACAGCAGAGCCCACCAATGCAGCATTACGAATCTTTTCGTCTGTTGTTTTCGAAGTTCCTCTTCCGTGAACACGAATGGGTTCGGGCTTTCCATCCATCGTCCTCCCCGCTCGATTGCGAATCGATAAATTCCCTACGCCTCCACCAGCCCCGCCGCCAGCACCTTGGCCGCCGCATCAATCTGCTCGCGCGTCACCACTTCCGTCGCGCACCACAGCGTCGCATTCCCCAACTCCGGATACCACCGGCTCAACTCCACGCCGCCCACAATCTTCTCGTCGAGCAGCCGCTGGCCCCACAACGCCGGGGACTCCTGCGTCTGCAGCACAAACTCGTGAAACCGCGGCGCGCCCGTAAACAGCAGCTCCGTGCCTGAAGCCTCACTCAACGCCTCGGCCGCGTACGCAGCCTTGGCCAGGTTGTGCTCCGCCAGTTCGCGAATCCCCTCCTTCCCATACACGGTCAGAAAGATCGTCGCCATCAGCGCCACCAATGCTTGATTGGTGCAGATATTCGAGGTCGCTTTCTCCCGCCGAATATGCTGCTCGCGCGTCGAAAGCGTCAGCACAAACCCGCGATTTCCTGCGCCGTCCACCGTCTGCCCCACAAGCCGCCCCGGCATCTGCCGCAAAAATTGCTCTTTCGCCGCAATCACGCCGCAGAACGGGCCGCCATAACTCAGCGCCACGCCAAAGCTCTGCGCCTCCATGCTCACAATGTCCGCTTCCACCGGAGGCCGCACCACGCCCAGCGAAACCGCCTCGGCAATCGACACAATCAGCAGCGCGCCCTTCTTGTGCGCAATCTCCGCAATCGCCGGCACGTCCTCAATCACGCCGAAGAAGTTGGGGCTCTGCACCAGCACCGCCGCTGTCTCTTCCGTCACCGCCGCTTCCAGCGCCGCCAGATCCACGCGCCCCGTCTTCGCGTCATAGCCCACCAGCGTCGAAGGCAGCCCCTGGTGTTTCGCATAGGTCGCCAGCACCTCGCGATACTCGGGATGCACCGTCCACGCCACCACAGCCTTGTGCCGCCCGGTCACGCGCACCGCCATCATCACCGCTTCGGCCGCGCCGGTCGACCCGTCATACATGCTGGCGTTGGCCACGTCCATTCCGGTCAACTCCGCAATCATGGTCTGGAACTCGAAGATGGCCTGCAGCGTGCCTTGCGTAATCTCCGCCTGGTAAGGCGTATAGCTGGTCAGAAACTCGCCGCGCTGCACCAGCGAATCAATAATCACCGGCCGGTAATGCCGATACGCGCCCGCGCCCAGAAAGCTGGCGTAGCCCGTGGCGTTCTTGTCCGCGGCGGCGCGGAAGTAGTTGATGATTTCGCTCTCCGCCTGTTGGCGCGGCACATCCAGGTCGCGCGTCAGCCGGTATTCGGCCGGGATCACGGCAAATAGATCGTCGATGGACCTCGCCCCAATCTCTGCGAGCATCCGTTCCCGTTCAGCGGGCGATTTGGGAAGATAGCGCATGTGCTCCCTTGGAATCAGTGAAGGTAGTGAAGGAGTGAAGAAGTGAAGCCGCCTGTAATTTCTCCCTTGACGCTCTTCACCCTTTCACTATCTTCACTGCTCCTCTCACTCACTGCTCTTCAGACACAAACTTCTCATATGCCTCAGCATCCAGCAGCTTCTCAAACTCCGCCGGGTCGGCCAGTTCGACTTTGATAATCCACGCATCATGCGGCGCTTCGTTGATCTTGTCCGGCGAATTCTTCAGCTCCTCATTCACCGCGGTCACCGTGCCGGTTACCGGCGAATACAAGATCGCTCACGGCCTTCACGCTCTCCACCGAGCCGAACGCGACGTTGGCTGTCACCTGGTCGCCAACCTTCGGCGAGTCCACATACACAATGTCGCCCAGCGAGTTCTGCGCGTAGTCGGTAATTCCAATCGTCCCGATTGCGCCATCAAGCGCAATCCATTCATGTTCGCGGGTGTAGCGGTAGTTCGTGGGATACGCCATGGCTGCTTCCGCTCCTCAGGTAAAATAGCGAAACCTTAGTGTAAATCGTGCGGCCTCGCCGCGTTGTCTGAGGAAAAGCAGGGAACTGCGCTGAGTGAAGCTCCAGCCTCCGCGCTTTGGTCCGCCCCTTTTGCCGACTCGAATCCCCTACGGTTTTGCCGGGTCGAATCCCGGATAAGGTTTCAACGGTACCAGCATCGCGATTTCCAGCATTCCTGCTTTGAAAACCGGCAGTGTGCCGATCGCCGCGCGCACCTCGTCTTCGCTTGTGGCCTCCCACACAATCGCCGCACCGGGCAGGTCGCCGCGCAGCCAGATCTGTTTCAGAATTCCAGTAGCGTTCAGTTCCTTCACCCGCCGGCCTTCCAGCGCCAGCAGTTCCTGCGTAAAAGCCTCGGGAGGAAACGCATCGATGCGTCGGCGAGAGAGCGTGAGAAAGTGCATAGGGGAATTCTACCGGTGGCGCAGGCACCGCAGCCCGCTTCTAGGCGGCGTCGGCTGCCAGCCCCGCCGTCATCTTGCGGAAGTCCACCAGCAGCTTCGTCCGCCAAACCACAATCATGCCGAAGGCGAGAATAAAGAAAATCCCAGCCGTCTGCTGCGTGGTCAGGAAGGAGTCAAAATAGCCGCGCGCGGCAAACCGAATCACTGCCAGTACCAGGATCACCACCAGAAACGCGCCCGACCGCTTCATCATTACCGCGTCGCCCTGCCGCTCCAGCCGCGTCGTCAGCAGCAGCGGCCATGCCAGCGCAACCGCGCCAATCGCGAACGCCAGTCCCGCCCACGCCCACGGAATCCGAAACGCAGGTACCACAAACATTGAGAAGCCGGTAGCCATCCCCAGCGGCGGAATCACAATCTTCCGCAACGAAACGGCCGTCCGCGTCTCGCGCAGGCGCCACATCGTCACCGCAATAAGACCGGCAGCAGACGCAAGAATCGACGGGATGGGGGGAAGCGCCATTGTCTTCCTATTTTATGCGATTTCGAATCGCACCGCACCCCGCCTTACCGCTCTATCAATTCCTCGGAACCGATGTTGCGGTCCAACAGCGAGTTCGCCCCGCACTTCACTTCGCGAAATACTCCCCATGCCCTCCATTGGCCCACGGATCATAATGCGCAGCAAAGTTGGCCCGCGTCTTCACCGACGGGTGGCTGTACTCCCAGAACTCGATCAACGGGCTCGGGCTGGGGTCTTCGAGCCACGCCTCACCCAGCGCGTTAAAGCTGGCCACGGCAGTCTTTTGCGGATCGGGAACAAGACCGTGAAGCGCTTCCTGCCCGTACACGTCCGCCTCATGTTCAAAATGACGGCTGAACGTGTTGCTCACTGGTTCCAGCACAAAGCCCGCCACTGAAATCGCAAACATCAGCACCACAAATCCGGCGCGGCTTCCCAGCGCGTCCACCTTCCACCGCGCCCCGAATCGCGCCACAAGCCACGCCGCAAACCCAGCGCACGCCCAGTAGACAAAAAACAATCCGAATGCCGTACCCGCAATCTCTTTCGGAATGTGGTTCAGCACATAATGGCCGCTCTCATGGCCAAACACAAACATCACTTCATCGTCGGGAATACGTCCCGCCGTGGTGTCCCATACAACAATGCGCTTGGTCGCTCCCATGCCGCTTACGTAGGCATTCAGCCCATTGGTCTTCGTGCTGGCAATCATCAGGACCATGCGGTCCGGTGGAATGTTGGTCCCCGTGCGCGCCGCCACTTTTTCGAGTTTCGTCACCAGCGCAGGGTGATCCTTTTTGAGCGGCTCGAATTTATCAAAAATGGGCTCCAGCAGCGGTGAGATAAAAATCGACAGCACCAGCAGCGGCAGTGTGGCCACCCACACTCCCAGCCAATACCGTCGCGGCCAGCGTCGCACAATCCAGTTGAAGAGCAGCAGCACCGGCGCGCCCAACACCAGCGCCAGACCCAGCGCCTTCCCTTCATCACCCAGCCAGCTTCCCCAACTCTGCACGCTGATACCGTAGGCGGTGTGCACCATGTAGCTAAATAAATCCAATGGCATATTCGCCAAAGTCAGCACCACGATCAGCGCTGCGAAGAACGCCAGTCCCTGCAGCCAGCGCCGGCCAGACACACCTTCCGCCCAGGCGCCCATTCCCGCCGCTCCGCGCATGGCCAGCAGAACCCAGAGCACCGCCAGCCCCCACAGCGAGCCGACGATATCCATGATGTTGCGAATGCGATTGAGCGAGATGGCCTTGGCCAGCTTGTCGGGCGGCAATTGGTACGCCTGCGGCTCATTGGCTTGCGCGCTTGCAGGCTGGGCTTGTGCCGGCTGGGACACCGCGGGCTGCGCGCTGCAGCTTCCAAGTGCCAGCACACTTAGGCAGGCGAGCAGAATCGACAGGCAAACCCAATGTGACCAATAGCGGCGAAAACTCATCCGTTTCTTCCCGGACGTAGCTGACTCTGAGACAATCAACATGGAAGAGTTTCTAACAGAGCAGTCCCAACCTATGCCACAATTTCCTTTCGCCGCCCGCACGCGGCCCGCCCCTCATACATGCATACGAATCGCATGTGCCGCTCTTGCAGTGGTCGCTGCGTTACCCGCCGCAGCCGCAACGCCGCCACCCGTTATCTTGGACGCAATGACCACCGAGTTGCACCGCGCATTCACCTCGCTTGGCAAGCAGGGCGACCCCACGCAACTGCCGCCTTACTTCCTCAGTTACGCGGTCAGCGACGCGAGCATGGTGTCAATCAGCGCGCAATATGGCGCCCTGGTCAGCGACTCGGCAGCCCACATTCGCGTCGCCGACGTGCAGGTTCGACTTGGCGATTCCAAGCTCGACAACACCCATGGCGACCACCGCGGTTCCGCGGTGAACAGCCTGCAGCTTCCGCTGGGCGACGATCGCGAAGCCCTGGCCCGCTCCTTATGGCTTGCCACCAATACCGGCTACGGCAACGCGATCGATAACTTCCTTCGCGTCAAAACAGAAGCCCAGGTACGCGCCAAGGAAGAAGACTCCTCGCCCGACTTCAGCAAGGAAGCGCCACAGGTTTCCATCGTCAAACCCGCTCCTCCGGTGGTGGTCGACCGTGCCGCGTGGGGGCAGCGCGTCCGAGAGCTCTCAAAAATCTTCCGCGAATATCCCGACGTCTACCAGAATTTCGTTGGGCTCTCCATCCAGAACGAGACAGACTACTATGCCTCGTCTGAAGGTTCCCAGGTCGTCGAGCCGCACATACAGGCGCGCCTCGTCGTCTTCGCGGTTACCCGTGCCGACGACGGCATGGACATGTTCCGCGACCAGACCTTCGAGGCCGAAACTGTCGATGGTCTTCCCTCGCAGGCTGACATGGAATCTGCCATCCGCGCGCTGGGAGCCAATCTTGAGGCGCTGCGCAAGGCGCCGGTTACCGAGCCCTTCGATGGCCCCGCCATCCTCTCCGGGCGCGCCGCCGCGGTCTTCTTCCATGAGGTGCTCGGCCATCGGCTTGAAGGCCAGCGCCAGCGCGGCGACGAAGAAGGCCAGACCTTCACCAAGGATCTTGGCAAGGACGTGCTGCCCACCTTCTTATCAGTTGCCGACGACCCCACACTCACCACCTTCGGCAAGACATGGCTCAGCGGCAGCTACACCTATGATGACGAGGGCGAAAAGGCCCAGCGCGTCGAACTTATTCAGGATGGCGTGCTGAAGACTTTCCTCATGTCGCGTCTGCCCATCGCCAGCTTCGCCAGCTCCAACGGCCATGGCCGCGCGCAAACCGGCCGCATGCCCACCGGCCGCCAGGGCAACCTCATCGTCACTTCAACCAAAGCCGTTCCTGAGGCGGATCTCCGCAAGCAGTTGATCGACGAGGCGAAGAAGCAGGGCAAGCCCTACGGCCTCTACTTTGAAGACATCTCCTCCGGCTTTGCAGTCACCACGCGCAGTTCGCCGCAGGCGTTTCAAGTCATCCCCCTGGTCGTATGGCGCGTCTATGTCGATGGCCGTCCCGACGAACTTGTGCGCGGCGTCAGCATTGTCGGCACGCCTCTTGCCGCAATGAAGCGCATCCTCGCCACCGGCGACAAGAGCGAAGTCTTCAACGGCGAGTGCGGCGCCGAGTCCGGCACGGTTCCCGTCAGCGCCGTCGCTCCCGCCATGCTCGTCAGCGAAATTGAAACCCAGCGCCAGCCGCAAGGCACGGCAAGGCCGCCCATACTGCCCATCCCCGGCGCTCCCGCCGTTGCGCCCGCAACAAAGGAGGCGCAATGAATCCCCTTCGTCTCATCGCAAGGATTGCCGGCGTTGGATTTCTCGCAGCCTGCTTCGTCGCTCCTCAGTGCGCCACGGCCCAGTCCACCCGCGCCGACGCCGAAAAAGACTCGGTCCTCAAAGCCATGCTCACAGAGCTCGACCGCAGCATGAGCCAGCTCCAATTGCCCGGCTTTCAAAAGCCGTTCTTCATCGAATACCGCATTGAAGACCTCGAAGACTACGAAACAAAAGCCGCGTTTGGCGCCAGCGAAGACTCGCAAAACGCACGCGCCCGCATCGCCCGCATCACCGTGCGCGTGGGCGACTACAAGACCGATAGCTCCGGTGGACGCGGCGACGGTGCGATTCAACTCACTTCGCTCGACGACGATCCCATCGCGCTGCGCTCTGCGCTATGGCAAGCCACCGACCAGGCCTACAAGAGCGCCCTCGCTGCCTACGCGCAAAAACAGGCCGCATTGAAGGCCGTGCAAACACCGCCGCAATCCGACGACTTCAGCAAGGAAACCCCTGTCGTCTCGCTGGCCAATCCGCTGCATCTCAAGCTCGACGAAGCTGCGTGGGTCGACCGCGTGGCGCGCGACAGCGGAATCTATCGCACCGATGCCTCTGTCAAAGACAGCCAGCGCGATGTGCAGTATTGCACCGCGATGTTTCATGCCCGCGTCACGACCACATGGCTGGTCAACAGCGAGGGAACCATCGTCCGCAAGTCCTCAGGCGATTATCAGGAAACCTTCGGTGTGGGCACCCAGGCCGCCGACGGCATGCGGCTCGACCGCTCCTACGCCACCTCCGGCGTCGCGCTCAAGGATCTCGATGCGCCCGATGCGTTTCAAAAACACGCGGCCGCGTTGATTGCTTCGCTCGCCGATCTCCGCAAAGCGCCCCTCGTTGAAGAGGAATATCACGGGCCGGTATTGCTCAGTTCGGACGCCAGCACCGACACGCTCCGCAGTCTGGTGGCTGGCTCCGTCGCGGCCACGCGGCCTCCGCTGGGCACCGAGGCCCGCACCAACGGACCCTTCGCTTCGAGCTTTCATGCACGCGTCCTGCCGGAGTTCATCGACATCGTCGACGATCCCGCGTTAAAGACTTTCGAGGGTAAGGGCCTCATGGGCGCCTACGACGTCGACGACGACGGCGTGCCCGCGCAGGCCGTCGATCTTGTCACCGACGGCAAGCTTGAGAGCTACCTCGTCGGCCGCGAGCCGGTGCGCGACTTTCCTCAGTCCAACGGACACTCCCGCGCCGCAATCACCGGCCCAACGCATCCCGAAATTGGCGTGATGAAAGTGACGGCGCACGAAGGCCTCAGCGACGACGCATTGAACCAGAAGTTGCTGGCCCTCGCAAAAGATCGCGACCTGAAGAGTGTCTACTTCGTCGCCACGCTGGGGCCTGAACTTGCCCCACGGCTCCTCTATCGCGTCACTCCCGATGGCACTCCCGCCGGCAAGCGCGAACTGGTCCGCGGAGCCTCGCTCGAGGATCTCGACCAGCGTGCGCTGCGCTCCAGCATCGAAGCAGCAGGCAAGGATCTGTGGGTCGCCAATTATTTCGGCGATGTCCCGCAAACCATCCTCGCGCCCGCGCTCCTGCTCGACGACGTCACCATCCGCCGCGCCAACGAGAAGAACAACAAGCTCCCCTTCTACCCGCCCCCGGAATAATTCGTGATGATTCGCTTCTCACGAAGCGCCAATCCGCTCGAAAATGGGTGCCCCGAGCCTGCCCTGAGCCTGTCGAAGGGTCTCGCATCTGAGACATGGGAAAGCGAGATGCTTGTAGGTATGAGAAGACGCCGCCTCACGCCTTCTTCTTCCAGGCCCCCACAATCGCGCCCATCAGCATCATCCCAACGAGCCAGAAGCCCGCGTTAATCCCCAGCAGGCTCAGTGGCCGCACCTCAAATACATACTCCGTCGAATACGCCGTCAGCTCAAATCCCAGCCACAGCAGCGCCGCCACCTTGACGCCGCGCAATGCTGTCTGTGCCCCCGTCAACTGCGTGACGCACGAGATCGCTGTTGCCATCACCGCGGCTGACACCAGCGCCGTGCCATACTGCAGCGCGGGATTGAAGCCCGCCGAGCTCATCAGCCACTCCCGCGTGCGGCCAATCCCGCTCAACCACGACTGCATAAAGTAGGAGTACCAGCCCGCTTCAAACACAAAGCAGGCAATCGACGCAACCAGATTCGCCAGATAATTCTGCCGCACTCGTTGGGTCAAAACTGCAGAGACTGAACTTGCCATTGCGCCCTCCAGGGAAACCTTGCGACTCACAATATGTCGGGAGCTCCCTCGTCCGCAACGGGAAAATGCAGTCCGATCGAAATCAATCAAGCTTCCACCGCGGACCCGGCTATGTTGAGAACGTAGTTACTGACGAGTAAGCCACCATCCAGGCACAACTCCATAGTTGGATGCTGCGACCATTGTCAGGACTAATCCGCCCAGGTATGAGGTCACTCTTGGGGGAAGCATCTGACCGGTCCGCCGAGTGGACGGACGGAAGGCTTAGGGTACAGTGTGGCCTCGACCGGATAGGCAATTACGGAGGCAGCAACTCCGGCTTGTGTGCCCTCGTAATCGGTACATTTTGGCACCGGTGAGTGAGGCAGACCCGTTTGTTGTTGCAGCTTGCTCCAGCAACTCTCGCTAAATTTTGGAATGGAACATCCTGCACTCGCCACTCTAAGGTAGCGAAGGACGATCTGCTTGGCGGACGTAGGGAGAAAATTCAAATGCCTCTCTCCACGAGCTTCGAGTGCAACAGAATCCTCGAAGAACTTCGTCTTAGCATCGGCCTCAAATGCGGTGAATGGGATACCGCTATTGTCATCCCCATCAGGCCATTCGAGGAAAATCAGATCGTGCTTCACTCCCGCAAAATATCCATTCCACGGCAAGAATTTCTTGTACTCTTCGCTCCACTCGGTGAACTCCTTTTCACCAGGCTGTAGGGCCTGCAAACATTTGGGAAGGTGTCCGGCCTGCACTGACGCGAGCGCGATCAACTCTGCGCCTTTTACGCCGGGATTGTTTTGCTCCTTGACCATGAAATGGTTGTAGTACAAGCAGGTCACCGTCACATGCCTGTCGTCGTTTCTCATCAGGTACGTTGACCGTCCTAGGTCTAGCACCGTCTTGTGAAGCGGCTTATCAAAGGACTCGGCGATCCCAGATTGGCAGACGAGCAAAGCCGCTGCGAGAAAGCCTCCAACGATGGTTGCAATGTTCATTTGGGAATAATACGACCTAGATAAGGAACTTCGCCTGTAGCTGGCTTTTTGCTGCAGATGGCATCCGATCAAGTAGTGGCGACAAGTCGGCTCCTCGAACGTGTTCTAGGCGGCAGTAGAGGCTCCGGATGTATCACCGGCAACTCGTCCCTAACCCGGATTTGGGCGTTGGGGAAGGATTGGCGACCACTCACCAAGAATCAGGTTTATACTTTGGCCAAAATGACAACGAAGACAGGCAGCGTCTGGAACTTCGACCCAGCACACATCACGTGGCCCTATGTGCTAATCATCCCGTGCGTCTTTGTTGCATCAGGGGCGGTCGGAATCATTGCTGGTGACTTCACCCGCTGGGGCGGACTGGTTCTGTTCACAACGTTCATCTTTGGGTTCTTCGTCAATGACAGCCGCACATATCTTAAGCAGAGGCAATTCTGGATTCTCTCCACATGCCTCCTGGCTTTACATCTGGCCGTTTTCGTCGTTGTCCTTTCGCATGTCGCGGTTTGGAAGCTGTTGTGGTTCATGGTGATGATTGTGGAACTGCCGGTGTTCGCCCGTTTGAGGGAAAGGCTCCTCTTCAAGTAACGCCTGAGTCACCGCCCACCCTGAAATAACTACTTGATCTTCAGGCGACGCGCACTGTTGCCTGAAGAGTAATTTCTTGTTTGGCGACGATACACTCGGCACACCCAGATAGAATGAGTCCGTCATGAAAGAGCTTTGGAGCCGAACCTTTGAGCTGTTTCGAAGGCACATTGTCGTATGTGTTCCATGCTGGACTGCCGGCATCGGAATGCTCGCGTTTGGAAGAATACAGAAGGTCGAGCTTCGCCGGCTCTTTACGTTCTTTTCAACGCGGCGTTCCGTGTTGGGCGGAGAAGCACCGGTTGCCGACCTGGCGCAGGCTCAACATCGAGCCCTGATGTTGAGCATACCCCTCGGTTTTGTAAAGGATTTTGTTGAGGTCTTTCTTTTTGTAGTGGCGCTCATCGTGACTAAGAACCTTGTGTACATCTTTCTCGATGAGAGGATGCCTGACACAATTGCTGTATTGCAGGGAATCAGGCCAAGGATGCGGGAAGTCCTAGTTCTTTCGCTGAAGTATATTGCGGTCGTGGGGATCTTAGGCGGAGTTTTGATCGTCTTGGGGTCGTTCCCACTCATACCCGAACGTATTCACGAAATCGCATTGTCGCATGTATTTTTCTACGTGATTTCCCTTGGGGGGCAGGCGTGCATCGCATGGCTTCTTTTGCCGGCTTCAATTCGATTGCTAAAGCCACCCGAAGGGCCGACGGTCTCGATCAGAATCCGAAGATTGGGAACCGCTTTTGCGGTCGCGGCAACTGCGAGCGTGCTGATGCTCGATTACTTGGTTAGCAAAGGTGAAAGTGTCATGATCCTCGAGGCGCAATGGGAAAGGGATGCGCTTTCAGCGGTAAATACGGTGATTTTCAATACACCGGAGGCGCTATTGTTTATTGCGCTCGCACTGCTTGCCCTAGAACGATCGGATGCTGAGGAATTGCTCGCATCGGAGCCGGGAGTGAATTGGGCCAATCGCTTTGCCGACTGGGTGCGAAAAGCCCGCGATTGGAAGGGTAGTGCAATCTAATTGGACAGTGGCCCTTCAGCTTTATATGGGTTCTGCCCCAATCACCGCCTACCCAGAATTTACTAGTCGTGCAATAGCTGGTGGCCGGGAGACCCCCGAGCCTGCCCCGAGCTTGTCGATAGATCTCGCACTTGAGACCCGGAAAAGCTGAAAGCTGAAAGCTGAAAGCTAATAGCTAGAAGCTAGAAACTGTCTTCCTCAATCCAGCCGCGTCAGATACGCGTCGCCCTCATCCGGATGCAGATGCTCGCGCGATAAACACCGCCTGCTCGCGATTGTCGCCCTCGGGCCGGATCCGCACCCAGTAGCTGTCTTCTCCCGGAAACTCAATGACCTTGGCCTCGGGATACTGGCGCAGAAGCCGTTCCTTCAACTCCTCGGCCTTGCGCTCACTTGTAAACGCCCCAATCTGCACGCACCATCGCCCGCCTGTCTCCATCGGCTTGGGCGTCTCATACACGTCAATCCTCACCGGCGCCGTACCCACCCTGTATAGCCCGATCGACTTCGCCGAGGCCATCGTAAGATCGATAATCTTGTCCGGCCTGAACGGGCCCCGATCCGTGATGCGCATCGCCGAAGCTTGCCGGGTCTTCAGATTCGTCACCACGATCAGCGAACCCATCGGCAGCGTGCGATGCGCCGCCGTCAGCGCATCGTCGTCAAACACCTGGCCATTCGCCGCCTTGCGTCCTTTATACGGCGCGGTATACCAGGTCGCGTCGCCCTCTTCGCTGAAAATGGGCCGATGCGTCAGCACAAATTCCTTGTCTTCGTCGCTGATCCCTCCCGCCGGGGCGGGCGTGACAGGAATGCGTCCCGTCGCCACACTCGGCTGCGTGGGATAAGTCGGATAAGTAGGTTGCGCTGGGTATACTCGGCCGCACCTCGGGCGGAGCGGCCTGGGGCGCGGGCATGCGTGCCGTGTTCTGGTGATGACCGCAGCCTGCAAGAGCCAGGAACGCAACCAGAAATACAAGACTCAGCCCCGCGCGGCCTTCCCAGCGACCCATGTGACGCCGTTGAGTGACTGCACTCATCAAGTCTTCGGCCCCTTCGGCTGGTCCATGCGGTCGGCTAGAGTGCGCAGCGTGTCCGACAGCTTACGCATCGCGGTGATCGACTCCTTGCGAACCTGCGGAACCACCGCATCGTTGACATACGCGATCGTGTGGCGCAGCTCCATCTCAATCAATTCGACGGCTTCTTCAATCCGCCGTCCCACGCCGCCTGGTCCCGGTCCCGGTGGAGGATAAGTGCTCACAGCAGTCTCCCTCGCTTTCAGTGTGCGAGGTGTGTACCACCCCGTCAATACCACTGGACTCGCACGTGCCGCGATGGTCAACACGCCGCTCGTCACTCTGTCGCGCATTTTTCCCCGCGTCGCCAACTCAACTGCTTCGATGCCCCGAGGTTACCTTTCGCTTGAATTCTGCGTCTGAATTTGAGAGTGGACGAATTCAGCGCGGATGCAGCACCCGGATTCCGTCTCGAGGCCATCGCACAGCCGCCTCTGCCCCTTCTCCAGTACGATGATGCAAATCAACCGCCAGCGAGGGAACCGCTTTTGCGAAAGCGATGGAAGGACGACGACCGGTGTCGAACTGCCCCTGGAGAGGTAGGACGCATCGCAACCCGGCTGGGGTTGGCCGCGCTCGTGGCAATGTTCGTCTTCCCGCCTCAGCTTCCCAGAGCCGCGGCGCAGGCGGCACAACCAGAGCCGTCCAACCCTTCTGCGCCGCTCCCTGGGTCGCCTCTTCCCGACGCTCCCAAGCCGCAGAATATTGCGCACACGCCTGCCAGGCCGGACCCTGCAGGCTCGTGCCGAAGTTTGAACCACTAGGCGCAGCCGCGGCTTTCACCACCGCCGAAACGGCGCTCGAAATGGCAGGCTTCCAGCCCACACCAGCAGATTCTGCCTCAAGCACGGACCGCAGCCGCATCCACCGAACTGCCTCCCTGCCCGCCCCAACCCCTCACCAACTGGTTTGCGCGCTTCCTTACCGGCCCTGAAGTCAAGCCGCTCACGCCCAAAGAAAAAGCCCGCCTCGCCGTGCGCAACCTGCTCGATCCCTTCAACGCCATCACCATCCTCGGCAACTCCGCCATCACCGTCGCGTCCGACTCCCAATCCCCCTACGGCCCCGGCATGCCCGGCTTCGGGCGCAACGTGGGCGTCAGCTTCGCGCAGGACATGACCGGCGAGTTCTTCGGAACCTTCCTCATCCCCACCATCGCCCATCAGGACCCGCACTACCACCGCTGCCCAACGCCACCATCCCGCACCGCATTGGCCACGCCATTCTTCAAGTTGCTATGGACCCAGGGCGACAACGGCGAAGGCATGCTCAACTACGCCAATCTTGTTGGCTACGCTATCGACGATGAAATCAGCAACCTCTACGTCCCCGGCCGCCATACCAACCTTCCCGCCAGCAGCGCCCGCTACGCCATCGGAATCGCCACCTCGCCCATCGACAACTTCATCACCGAGTTCCTGCCCGACGTCGCCCGCCACATCCACGTCCAGGTTGTCCTCGTCCAGCGCGTCATCGATCAGGTCGCCAAGGCCGACGGCGGCGGCGGGTCATAAACCGGGGTGCTCCTAAACCATTGCAGTCCAAGGCAGTTGTGTCCCAGCTCACGCCTCGTTTTCCGTCTCCCGATGTTGCCATTCACCGCCCCCCAGCCGCCATTCAGCTGCCGATTTCCCCGTTCGCTGCACCCACGTTGGATTGACCAGGCACCTAAAGTTACTCTTGTCATGAGTTTTCAGGTTCCGGCAGTGCCGTCCACCGGCGCGCTGGAAAAAGGGTCGGGCGAGCCACTCTGGCCGGTAACTACATAAGGAGACCGCAACATGTCCAAAGCGATCAAGTACGCTGAGAAGGCCGTCGTCTACGCTGCCAAAGGCGCGTGGGTTGTCTACGAGCGGATTAACCGCATCAGCCCCAACGCATCCTTCACCCCCAAGTGGAGCGAGAAGCCCCTCCTCAAGAGCTATCAGAAAGAGAAGCCGCCCCTCGGCTGGCCGCGCACCACTGACTCGCTCTGTCCCAAATGCGTCCCCGAGATCCGCAAACAGATCCTCGACGGCAAGCTGCCCCACGAAGTGCTCCTGAACGAAAAGGTCGGCGAAATCAAGGCCCAGATCATCGAGCGCGACGGCCAGATCCTCATGGTCAAGGATTGCCCCAAGCACGGCCACTTCGAAGACGTCATGTCCATCGACACCGCCTTCTTCAAGCACCTTGAAGAGAGCTTCCCCGGCCGCGACATCCGCGCCCACGGCGAAGGCGACAAGAACCTCCACCACCACGGCACATCCACCATCACCAACGGCCGCGGCTCGGTCCTCACCATCGACCTCACCAACCGCTGCAACATGATGTGCGACCCCTGCTTCATGGACGCCAACCAGGTCGGTTTCGTCCACGAGCTTACGTGGGAAGAAATCAAGACCATGCTCGACAACGCCATCACCATCAAGCCCAAGCGGCAGATGAGCGTTCAGTTCTCCGGCGGCGAGCCCACTCTCTCGCCCTACTTCCTTGACGCTGTCGCGTACTCGCGCAAGGTTGGATACAACAGCGTGCAGGCCGCTTCCAACGGCATTGAATTCGCCAAGTCAAAGGAACTCTGCCGCGCTGCTGCCGAAGCCGGTCTCCGCTACGTCTACCTCCAGTTCGACGGCATCGGCAACGCCGCCAACTCGCATCGCAAGGTCGGCAACCTGTTCGACGTAAAACTCCAGGCCATCAACAATCTGCACGAAGCCGGTGTTGACATCGTTCCCGTCACCACCATCATCAACGGCATCAACAACGAGCAGGTTGGCCACATCATCCAGTTCGCGCTCGACAACCCCAAGAAGATCAGCTTCCTCAGCTTCCAGCCTGTCAGCTTCACCGGCCGCGACGAAGACATCACCGACGAGCGCCGCATCGCCCAGCGCTACACCCTCTCGCACATGGCCCACGACATCAAAAAGCAGTGCGGCATCGGCGAGCCGGAGCGCGATTGGTTCCCCATCAGCTTCATGAGCACCTTCTCTGACTGGGCCGACCTCATTCACGGGCCCACCGCCGAGTGGGGCCAGCTCTCCTGCGGTTGCCATCCCAACTGCGGCATCGGCATGGCTCTCATGATCGACAAGGAAACCAAGGAGTCCGCTCCCGTCACCGCCTTCCTCAACATGAACATCGTGGCCAAGGACCTCGCCAAGGTCAACGACGCGGCCCGCGGCAAGTGGATGTCCGTCATCGGCTTCGGCCTGGCGCTCCTCCGCAACTACGATCCCTTCATGTCGCCCACCCACTTCAAGATCACCGACATGCTCAAGAAGATGGACAAGACCTTCAACGCCACCGGCCGCAATTACGGCAGCGTCAAGGGCGATCGCACCATGGAAGACATCAAGAAGCGCCGCTCCGATCGCTGGAACTTCCTCTTCATCGCCGGCATGTGGTTCCAGGATCTCTTCAACTACGACTTCCGCCGCACCGAGCAGTGCATCATTCCTTACGCCACGCAGGAAGGCGAAATCAGCTTCTGCGCCTACAACACCGGCGTCGGCTGGCGCAACATCATCGAGAAGATGCACATGACCGCCACCCTCACCAAGTGGTATGAGGAGCACGGCCGTCACGAAATCTTCGCCGGCGGCAAAAAGGTCAGCATGGGCCAGGTCGGCCACGAGCTCGTGCTCAACATGGAGCACGTCAACTCCGAAGCCAATCACACCCTCGACCAGCTCGGCATCGCCAAAAACGCCCGCGAAGAAAAGATGCGCGCCCGTGCCGTAACCACCGCCGACAAGCTGAAGCAGGATGCGGAGAACGCGCAGATGGCCAAGCTCTATCGCGAACATGTCCTCGGCGAAAAGCCCGTCGAAGGCCTCGTAAGCCTGAGCTCCATCAAGCCCGCTTCGAACAACGCCGCTTCGCCCATCAACCGCCACCAGCCGGCCGAGCCCGTCGCCGGCGACTAGGACGATTTGAAGGGTACGGCTTCAGCCCGGACGGAGAAGCCCCCTTGCAATCCAGCACGCACATAGGCCGCCCGCAAGGGCGGCCTTTGTGCATTTGCGGATGCTTCAATCACCACGAAAATGGGGGCCCCATCCTCGCGACGCTAGTGTCCCGTCTCGGAAGTTCATAGCATAATTGCGGCTGTCATTCTGAGCGAACGGGGCCCCGAACGTCTTTCAGTTCGGGGGTGGTGAGTCGAAGAATCTGCTTTTCCATTCCCCCGATTCTTACAAGAACTTCTGGGACACCACACAAGGGTGGGAGCGCATGAAACCAGCCCGCATGTGCTTTTGGTTTGTAACAGGGCACGGCTTCAGCCGTGCCATCATCGCTCCCCAGTTGAGAAGTGTCATCCTGAGCGGAGCACGCTTGGGGCCCCGCCCGAGCGGGGTAAGCGGAGCGAAGGATCTGCTGTTTCCCAACCCATCGATTCCCACGAAAACGGGTGCCCCAGGTCTCGCCTCTGAGACCTGGGAAACCACCAACCCACACCCGCCCACATCCCCGCCAATCATCCAGAATGCTGTCAACAATCAGCAGCCTTCCCCCCGGAAACATAGACGAAGAGGTTGAGGGATGCGACAATCAATGCGAAAAAGCATGGCGACAAAGTCCCTCGCTGGTGTCGCGTGCCCTGGAACGTCCCCTCGCTCACCATCGTCGACGCCTTCAGTGTCGTGAGGTCTTGAATGCTCTGGTTCTACGAATCTTTCTTCCCCGTGGTCTGGATCCTTTTTCTTCTTTATTGGCAGATCAAAGCCGCCAATACCAAAACCACCCAGCGCCTTGAGCCGGCCGCCTCGCGCATTTTGCGCGTCCTCATTTTCATGATCGCGATCGTCATCCTCTCCACAACGCACATCCCGCTGCCCTGGCTTTACCGCCAGCTCTGGCCGGCTGGCCTTTGGCCCTTCTGGCTGGGAGCAGCCATCACCATCGCCGGCCTTCTGTTCGCCGTCTGGGCGCGCGTGCACCTCGGCAGAAACTGGAGCCGCTCCGTCACCATCAAGCAGGGCCACGAACTCATCAACACAGGCCCCTATGCCGTGGTCCGTCACCCCATCTACACCGGCATTCTGACCGGTTTCCTTGGCATGGCAATCGCCGTCTCCCAGGTGCGCGGGTTCATCGCCTTCGCTCTCATCTTCCTCGCGCTGTGGATCAAGCTCAGCATTGAGGAGCAGTGGATGCGTTCCCAGTTCGGCGAGGCGTATGGCGCCTATGCTCGTCAAACCGCTGCCCTGGTGCCTTACCTCCTCTGATCGCTGCTTCGCGATCTCAGCCAATCCCGGCAATCGTGCATAATTCAGAAGGCGATCGTTGTCAGGAGCCATTTGCGATGAGTGCAGTGATCGATTTAGACCCCCACGCGGCCGCGATCCTGAGAATGCTCATCTACCCCATCCAGTTCGACGCGGAGCCGTTGAACGGAATCGACCGTGTCGTCTCAATGGTGGTGTTTGCAGAGCATTTAAAGCTGTCACTGCCTGATGTCATCGCTGCCATTGATGCCGGTTTGGCCAGCAACGCCAGTCTTTCTGAACTCATTCCTCAACGCCACTCCGAGACAGTAATTCGCAGCTTTCTTTCCGCCATGCGCACGCACCTCCAAATTGAGCAAGGCGAAGTCTAGGCCTGCTGGGGCGGACGTCTCGCCCCTGAGATCTTGCAAAGCACGAACCTTCACCCCAATTTAGCCCCCAACTTTGCAGATTATTTCCCCCATCCACATACACTCAAACTCAGCCAGGCTCCGGCCCGGATTTTTTCCCCCTTCCCGCAGTACCCTCCACCCCCCTCCAAAATTTTCGTTTTCCACAAAAAGCTTGCAGATTATATCGGCGATCCGCCAATCTCAAAACGCCAAAAGCCGCCCGAAAGGGCGGCCTTTGTGCTGTTACGCATGAAGAAATGTGTGTTGCAGGAGCGGCGCCAAGACCGCGCACCTCAAGAATGTGACGTCCCGAGGTGCGCACTCGCTATCTGACAGGAATTTTTCGCAAGCCGCGCGAGCTTACCGATGATGCTCGTCCTGCTGTCCTCCGTGACTCTGCGTTGTGGGCTTCACGTTATGGTCTGCCGGGATCGGTCGGCTGATAGCCGGCTTGGCGGGCTGGCCGCGATTTGTATTCGCAAATTGCCCCCGATTCGACTGGAACTTCTGCTCGTGCTGCACCTGTGTATTCATGCGCGGTGCAGTCGGCTCGTGAAACGCCGCCGCATCCGAAGGCTGCGGGTGGGCCTGCACGCCGCCTTGCCCGCCATGGAAGCTGGGACGAGAGCCGTTGTTATTGCTGTTGCGATTGTTGTTGTTGTAGCTGTTGTCGCGGTTGTTGTTATTGGTGTTTCCGCGATTGAATGCTTCGCGGTTGGCGAATCCGCGATTGCCCGCGTTAAAGCTATACACGTTATGAACTCTGCGGTCGTTCAGGTGGTTGTAGACGCGGTTGTACACGAAGTGACCGCTGTTCCAATAGCCGCCTTCGTACCCAATGCCAAAGTAGCCGAAACCGTAGTTGATGCCGCCGTAGTAGCCGATGTGCGAACCCCAATGGCCGGGATGAAACCAATAGCGGCCAGAGTAGAAGCCCCAATAGCCCGGCGTCCACAATGCACCCATATACGGGGACTCTACCCACGCACCGGGTACCCAGTAATACCCGGCCTGTGACCACGCCCAGTATCCCGGCTCCCAGAGGTAGCCATCCCCAGGGCACGGCGGCTGAACGTAGTCGGGCAGCGCGGGCGGAGGCTCCGCAGCGTTGGCCACGGGTTGGTCAGCGTAGGTCGAATCTTCTTGCTCCGCGGCGGGGCCGTTTTGCTGGTCAGGCGGTGGAGGAGCTTCAGTTGTGTACGACGGTCCACTGGGCGCGATGTTGGCGTCAGCGGGGTCCTGGCCCTGATCGGGCGTGCCCGGGTACTGTGTGCCCGGATCTTGCGCCACCGCGACGGCGGCGTGGACGGTGGAAATGGTAGAAATCAGACGCTGGTGACAGATTGCCACGCAGAGGGCGGCGGCAAGGCCGAACAAGACCCACGGCGCAATCCGAGGAAGACGTTTCATAGCACTCTCCAAGTCATCGGATATTGTCCGAGGTCCCCAAGTCTAGCGCGCCAGGGTAGAAATGGCTATTGCCGAGTGAGGCTCGTTCACTTCCATGCGGAGTAGCGCATGTCTATCTCGATCGCAGGCAGAGCAATCGGTTCGCTTCAGGCTGAGTGCCTCTTGAGGGTCCAGAGCCCCCGGCGACTCGTCTTCGTCGCTGCGGTGGAGGTCTCGCCCCTGCCACCTGGGCAAGCGCGAATCTTCATAATGTTCATTCGCCCGCTTTGCAGATTATTTCCCCCCACCGCGTACAGTGGAATCAAGCCAGACTCCGGTCAGGGTTTTCTTTCCTCCCCGCGGCATTTACCCACCCCCCATTGAATATTTTCGTTTTCCACAAAAAGCTTGCAGATTATATCGCCTGCTTCCTCGCTCTCGCCCCACGGCTCGCACCTTCGCGCACCGCCTTCCGGCGACAAGCGCAGTGCGGGTTTATGATGGAGTCGCCCGCAACATCGCACCCAGGAGCGACTTCTATGAGTGACCTCAATTCCGCTTCTTCCCGCAAGTCAGGCCGCCGCGATTTTCTCAAAGCCGGCGGCGCTGTCACGGCCGCTCTGCTCACGCCTTCGGTCCTGGCTGACACGCCGAAGACCATGCCCTCGCTCCCTGAGAATCCGCGCACCATGGAAGCCATGCCCACCCGCAATCTGGGCAGGACCGGCTACAAGGTCGGCATCTTCTCGCTTGGCGGCCAGGCTTCGCTTGAGCGCCCCAACAATTTCGAAGTCGCCGTCCCCATCGTCGAGCGCGCGCTCGATCTTGGCGTCAACTATATCGACACCTCGTCCATCTACGGCGGTCCCGATCGCTGGAGCGAGCAATATGTTGGCAAAGTGATGGCCCACCGCCGCAATGAGGCCTTCCTCGCCACCAAGACCAAGGAGCGCACCCGCGACGGCTCCATGCGCATGATCGAAAAGTCGCTCGAGCTGCTGCAGACCGACCACGTCGATCTCTGGCAGCTTCACGACATCGGCACCATGACCGACATCAACGAGGTCTTCGCCAAGGGCGGCGCATTAGAAGCGCTCGTCGAAATGCAGCAGCAGAAGGTGGTGCGCTATCTCGGCCTCACCGGCCACTACCGTCCCGACGCACTGATTGAAGGCATCAAACGCTACCCGTTCGACACCATTCTCATGGCGATGAATGCCGCCGATCCGCATCACTACAGCTTCAACGACGCGCTGCTGCCGCTGGCTGTCGAAAAGCAAATGGGCATCATCGGCATGAAGATTCCCGGCCGCAGCCGCCTCTTATCCACTTGGACACCGCCGCCCATCGAGGAACAGAAGCACTCCTGGGAAGGCATGACCTTTCAAACGTCCTCACCCGGCACGTTGAAGATGCGCGAGGCCATGTATTACACCCTCTCGCGCCCCGTGAGCACCGTCATCATCGGCTGCGACACCATCGCTCAGCTTGAAGAAAACGTGAAACTGGCGCGCGAGTTCACGCCGCTCAATGACAGCCAGGCGAGCGAGTTAGTCGCCCGCGCCGAGCCCTGCGCAAAGCCGTCGCTCTTCTTCCGCTTCTACGACCGGCCATAAAGCAGCGGCGCTCGCGGAGTTTGCAAGACGCGAAGCCTCTGTTTTGAAAGGGCACGGCTTCAGCCGTGCCATAATAGCCGCAAATTCAAGCGGGCTTTAGCCCCTGAGGGAACCTTCGGTTGGCTTGTCGGCAATCTGAGCCTCACCTCGTGTCAAGGCTTCATCATCCGTTGTCAGAGAATGTCAGTAATTCTCGCAGGATGGCGACACTCACTCCATTCGCTTCCGCAACACCCACGTCGTCATGCAGCGATGATCTTGCACGATCGTAGTCTTGATCGGATCCACCAGTACCGCGTTCAATTCGCCCGTCAGTTCCAGCAGCATCTCTTCATCCACCAGAAACCATTTCGATCCGTCGGGCAGCAGAAACACATTATCCCGCAGCCGCCTGAACTCCATTCCGATCCGTGAGCCCAGCCGGCAAAACAGCAATCCGCCCGGTCGCAACACCCGCCAAAGCTCCGCCAGCATGGCGCGAAACTGCTCTTCATCTTTTGCAAAGTGCAGCACCGCAGAGCAGATCACCGCATCCGCAAATTCATCGGGGAACGGCATTTTCTCAATCCGCCCCACCAGAAAATTCTTCGCGGGCAATCCCGTCTCCAGCGACGCAGAAAGCTGCCGCACATGCTCAACGCCCGCGCTGTCTGCGTCCAGCGCAAACACCTCGCACCCTTCGCGCATCAGGTGGACGAGGTTGCGCCCGTAGCCGCATCCCGCTTCCAGCACCCGCATTCCGGCGTGGATGTTCCCGCGCAAAATCTGATCGAACACGTAAATATCGATCTGGCCGAATTGTTCTTGAACGCTCAGCGCCAATGAACGCCACCTCGTCGTCGGCAAACTTCATGCGATCTGGTTTCGCAGTGCAGGAAAAAGTTACATGGCCGACGCGCATGTTTCGGCATGCAGAGGTTCAATCCTCAACGTTGATATCTAGCTGACTGAGGGTATTCTTTTTCGCCGCAACACGCCATAGCGGCCCGTGGTGGAAGCCGGATTTTGAAAGGACATGACTTTACAGGCTGCGGAAAACTCATAGGGATAAATTCTCGAAGGCTCTGTAACAAGGGCACGACTTGAGTCGGGCCAATAAAGCGAACCAACGTTGGGCTTCAGCCCTGCGAAAGCTGGGACCGGATCAATTCTGGAATTGGGCCTTTTTCCGCAACCTGTTTAGTCGTGCCGTAACGCCTCAGGAATCACCGCGGCTTTCGCCGCTGAGGGCTGGTTTTCGGCGGTCTTGATTTTCACCACAGGCATTACGGTCAGCTGGCGTATTCACCGGCGCGAACTCTAAGAAATCTGGCTCACCTTCACCGCCAGCGTCTCAAAGTCCACGGTCCCCAAACCGCGGTTCGCCGCCATCTGCAGATAGGGCAGGTGCTCGGGGTCAAGGTTCCAGTAGGCCTTCGCCACATACGCATCCAGTGCCACCGGATCCGTCCCTGCGACCACTGTCTTCTTCAGCACAACGTCCTCAAGGTTGCCGCCGGTGGGTCCATTGCGAATCAGGATGCGGTAGCAGTCCATGATGGTCAGTGTGGGCAGCATAAAGCTGGCCAGGTCCGCGAGGCTCTGATGAATCTGCTGGTGCAGACGATTCCTCTGTCCGCCCAGAATGCCATACCAGTTCTTCATCCCCAGTGTCGCGCCCGTCAGTTCATGATGCTTCGCGATCGGAAGATTGAAAATCTTGTCCGCCTCCAGAAAGGGCGTGAACACCGGCCAGCTCTTCAGCACTACGCCGCCCAGGTCGACGTCGCGATAGAGTTCAGGGTCCGGCAAAATCACCTCCGCACCCTCCGCGCGCGCCGCCGCTTCAATGCCTGAACGATGAAAGCACCGCCGCGCCTCATTGCAGCTCACATCCGTCACAATCACGCGCTTGGCCCCGGCGCTCCAGCATTGCCGCACCACTTCCGCAACATGTTCGGGATTGGTGTTGGCGGCCTGTTCCGGCGTCCGGTCCCACGCAATGTTGGGCTTGATGACCACTACATCCTGCCGGCTCACAAACCGGCGAATGCCGCCAAGGTTCGCCAGTGCCTGTTGCACCAGCGCACGCGGTTCGCCGCCCTGCACGACCGTCAATTTTGGAAACTGCGGATCGGCCGAAATCCGATGATCGCGCCGCGCCTGTTCCGCATGAGCCGGAAGCGGACGACTGCTGCGCTCGCTCAGCCAGTAAGCCGCGCCAACCGCACCGGCGCCGACGCTGCCCACGCGCAGCAATTGCAGCATGGCCTCGCGTCGCGTCATCGCAGGCTTCACTCCAGCTGACATTTCCGGTCTTCCGTCGGCTTCACTCGCCATCACTGTCCTCGCGTTCAGATTCCGAGCCGCGCAATCTCAACTCCTAAATCTCCACCAGATTGATCCTTTTGAGATCATTGGTACCCAGCCGATGCGCGTCGTCAGCGCCGGTTGCAATGTAGCGCGGAGGGCGCCCGGCAGCCTCCAGGGTCGGCAGACCGGCCTCGGCGCGCTTGTGCTCGATTAGTCCCCATGCGATCTGATCCAACGCAACGCGATCCTCGCCCACAATCAAAGCGTTGGGATACCAGAGGTGCTCAGGATGGAAACCCGGTCCGCCTTCATATACCGAGGACATGGCGTCGCCGATGGTCAGCTTGATCTTCTCGCGAATCGTCGGGCAGCAATTCAAATCGGCAACGCCGGGGTTGCATCCGCCGGGGTGCAGGTCCTGCGGATGCTCCAACACGCCATACATATTCTTCATCGCGAAAGTGACACCCGCGCCGCTGTGGTCCTTCAGAATCGGCAAATTGATAACCATCGCGCATTCGCGTGTCAAAATCTTTGAGAGCCGCGGACTCGCCGTTCCCCAGGTTTCGACGCTCTCCTCAAATCCCGCGACGTCGCTGCCATAACAGCGAATCCGGCTTGGATCCGTGTTGATGGTCAGCCCGCACGCCTCAAGATCGCGTGCGTTCCGATCCCACACCAGGATGTTGCCTGGCTTCACTCCGGCCTGTTGCAGCCGCTCCGCGATCGCCAGCACCAGCGCAAGGTGAGTCGAGATTCCTTTGCCGCCCAGCCCATTCGTCTTGAGCCCGATGACCTTGTCCTGGCCCCGCCCCTGCAGCACGATATGCTTCCATGCGTCCACCGGGTGCTCGCGGCCCGTATAGGCGGCAATTGCGCGGTCCAGCATCGCCTGCACGCGCTTTTCGTCCGGTTGTGCGCCGTCTGCATGCAGCAGCGGATCCCTCGCAATTACTACCTTCGACCTGCCTTCAGTTTCGTGCCGGTCCAATCCGCCGGTCAATCCCAGCGCGCCCTTCGAACCAATCAACACCGCTCCTGTTGCTGCTCCCTTTAGAAAATCACGGCGGCTTTTCATCGCTTTCCTCGCAATCATGCGGCGGCCTGGTTCCCAGGTCGCGCGGGTTTACAGTTTCGCTTCTACGCCGTGCGCCAGTGACACCAGCGCCTGCGCCGAATCAGCGGTGGATTGATAGGCGACAATGCGGACCAGGTAATGGCCCTTTCTGAAGATCACGCTTTGCGCGTATTGCACGCCCTCATCGCCCAGTTGAATCGTCCTGGCGTCCCGGGTCAGTCCAACTTCAAGCATCTTGCGCGCGCCATCCGCGCCGTTCATGGTGTGCACGTCTACCGTGGCCTCCAGCTGCCCCGGGTACTTGTAGTCAGACGTGGATGTGGTCACAACTCCGGCAGCAATGTACTGTTCCGCATCGCCATCGATGTATTGCCACAGATCCTTGGCGGCAAAGACGCGCGTCTCACTGGATTTTTCCCATCCTGTAACCGCGCCCGACGCTGGGAAAGCGTCTACCTTGGCTTTCTTGCATCCCGAACCGGCAACAACCGCCACCAATGCAACGGCAACGGCGGCCCAAAAGAATCTTCTCGAATAAATCATGATGAATGCATCCTCTTCTAATTCCTGTTCAGCAGAATCTGACTACCGGGTGAGCGGCTTTCGCCGATGCTTGTGACATACACCGCAGGGCGCTCCTGCAGCGGACAGGCATACTCGCATGCCCCGCAGCCCACGCACCGGCTGGGATCGACACGCGGCTGCTTCAGCGTCTTTGTGTTGCCGGCCGAGTCCACCACCTGCGCTTCCTCCACGTAAATAGCCTTCGGCGAAACCGGGCACCATTCCTCGCACACAATGCAGTCAGTTGCAAGAGCCCACGGCAGGCAGCGCCCGTGGTCATAGAACGCCGTCCCCAGCCGCACAGGCTGGCTGGCCGCGGTACTCGCGCCCGCCACCCAACCCTTTTCCTTCGGAGTAATCTGCCAGATGGCGCCCGTGGGGCAAACTTCAGAGCACAGCACGCAACTCGGCTCGCAATAACCGATGCGCGGAACCAGTGTGGGCGTCCACAACCCCTCAAGTCCCGCCTGATCCAGCGTGGGATGCAGCGAATTGTTCGGGCACACCTTCATGCACTCGCCGCAGCGGATGCAGCGCGAAAGAAATTCGTCTTCATCCAGCGCACCTGGAGGACGCAGCAGCCGATCGTTGCGGCTTTTGCCAAGTCCTGTGTCTGCGTGCATCAGAGGCACCAGTGCGGCTCCCGCCGCCAACCCGGTCAGTGCCTTGCGGCGTCCGATATCCGGCGAAGCCACCTCGCGCTCTTTGCGGAAGAATTGGAACTTGAGACTGTCATGCGGACAGCTTCCTACGCAGTTCATGCACATCAGGCACTCGGCCTTGCGCCACGGTGCGCCCCCGACGGGGTCGTCGCCGCCCTGGCAATTCAGCAGGCAGCGATTGCATTTATCGCAGGCCGCCGGATCCTTATGCAGCCCCAGAATCGACCACTGCGAGACTGCTCCCAGCAGCGCCCCCAAAGGACAAATCGCACGGCACCAAAGCCGCGTCACGCGCAAACTGGCCGCAAGAATCAGAAGAAACACAATGCCGAGCGCTAGCCCCTGCGCAAAGTGCGTCTGCCTGAAGTCGAGCACCGTGGCTTGCAAAATGTTATGGAGCGTCTCACCCGCCGCGCGAATCACCGCTACGTGGCTGTGCTCCAGCGGCAGCAGCACGGCGCGAACCGCAAAGTTGAATGCGGGCAAGATTCGCCAATCCAATCGAACGAACCAGCAGGCTGAAGGGATCGAGCCAGCCGATGGCCATCGACCCAAAACAAGCGGACACCAGTCCCGCAATCAATACCACGTATTTCGCAGTCTGCCAGCGCTTGTAGCGGTTCGACTCGATGCGCTGTTTGCCGCGTTTTGCTTCCGAGGGCAGGTTGCCGGCGAAGTGCTGCAGCGTGCCCATCGGGCAAATCCAGCCGCAGAAGAAGCGCCCTAGAAACAGCGTGGGCAGCAGAATAATCAGGCTCCAGAGCAAGCCGCGATACAGCGCGTGACTGGCCAGCGCATTGGCCACCGCCACCAGCGGATCCCACTCAAAGAACAGGCGCACCGGCAAGCGCAGATGGAGGTCCGCCGTAGCGCCCGGCGTCGGACGTAACGTCGTAAAGGCCAGCAACACGAGAAACAGGAGCAGAAAGAAAATCTGCGAAATCCTGCGCAATATGGGCAGTCTGGAACGGGCCACAAATCTCCTCAGCGAACCGTGGGCGGGGCCGTATCCACGTACCAAGGATGATTGGCGCTAAGGCAGGCTCAGGACAGTGACAGGCGTCACTTTGAGTGGATTCTAAAACCAATCCGGCACGGAAATTAGCTCCAAACCTATAAACTGCCGCATTTCACTGATCCTGCGAAGCCATCGCGCTGCGTCACAAATGATTAATCAGCGAAGCGATGCAGGCAGCCCCGAAGCCGTTGTCAATGTTTACCACCGACACATTCGGCGAGCAGGAGTTCAACATCCCTAACAGCGCTGCCACGCCGCCAAACGACGCGCCATACCCAACGCTCGTCGGAACCGCCAGCACTGGCGCATGCACCAGCCCCGCCACCACCGTGGGCAGCGCGCCTTCCATGCCTGCGCACACCACCAGTGCCCGTGCCGTTTGCAGGGACTCCTTCTGCGCCAGCAGCCGGTGAATTCCGGCCACTCCCACATCCGCAATCAACTCCACCGTATTGCCCAAAAGCCGTGCAGTTACCGCCGCCTCTTCCGCCACAGGCAAATCGCTGGTGCCTGCGCACACCACGCAGATTGTTCCTTTTCCTGCAGCAGCCGGCGTTTGTTCGAGGGTGATGGCGTGTGCGGTTTCGTGGTGCACGGCGCGCGGTTCCACTGCGCTCACCGCCTCGTAAGCCTCTCGCGATGCCCGTGTGGCCAGCACGTTGCCACCGGCATGCGCCATGCGCGCGAAGATATGCGCCACCTGTGCGGCCGTCTTTCCCGCGGCAAAGATCACCTCCGGCATTCCTGTCCGCAGCGCGCGATGATGATCGAGCTTGGCGAAGCCCAGGTCCTCAAAAGGCAGATCGCGCAGGCGTTCGAGCGCATCCTCCACGCCGGTGCGGCCTGCGCGCACTTCATTGAGCAGCGCCTCAATTTGCTGGCGATCCATCAGCGCGTCTCCTTCCCGGCTTGCGTCAAAGCGTACACGCGCATCGCCGCCTGCATCACCTGCTTGAGCGGAACTCTATGTTTTCTCGCGATCAGCCTGCAGTCCTCATACTCCGGTGCTGCGTTCGCCACCTCGCCCGCGGGCCAGCGCGCAATCTTGATGCGCACCGCGCCCCATGCCGTCTGCACCTCCGCAAACTCCCTCGCCAGCGAAGCCTTATTCTCAAGTCGCCAATGCAATCCAATCGTCGTCGTCTCGCGCAAAATCAGATCGCGCAATGTGGAAACTAAATCAGGCCGGCATAGCACTGTCATCTGCACTCCAGCACGGCCTTTCTTCATCTGCACATTCGCGCGATACACGTCCCACGCACCCGCTTCCAGCAGCAACTCGCTCACATACGCAAGCAACTGTGGACTCGAGTCATCAATCACCGTTTCGATGATCGCAATAGGCTCCACGCCGAGTTCCAACGCCGCCTCTTCGCCAACCAGCAATCGCAACAGGTTGGGCTGCCCCGGCGTCTCGCGTCCGCCCGCGCCATAGCCCGACGCCATAACGCGCATCGCGGGCAGCGCCGTATAGTGCACATCCAGCATCCGCAAGATCGCCGCACCCGTCGGCGTCACGCGCTCCATCGGTTCCCCGGCTGCATATACCGGCGCGTCGCCCAACAAGGCCAACGTCGCTGGCGCGGGCACAGGCAAGGTTCCGTGCGCGCACTCCACCGTTCCGCTGCCTACATTCAGGGGGGACGCCAGCCAGCGATCCACGCCCAGCGCAGCGCATCCCGCCGCGGTGCAGACGATATCGACAATCGTGTCCACCGCGCCGACTTCGTGAAAGTGAACCTTTTCAATGGGAATGGAGTGAATCGCTGCTTCCGCCTCGCCAAGCAGTTGAAACGCGCGGCTGGCGCGCTCCTTCACGGCCTCATCCAGCGGAGCAGCCTTGATAATCCCGAGAATCGCGGAAAGCGAACGATGGTGCATGCGATGTGAGTGCGCATGCGACTCGTGTGAGTGCCCCTGCTCATGCCCATGTGTATGCTCGGCCGCGCGATGATCCGGCGTCACCACATCCACCTTGGTCGCAGCGAGACCGCCTCGGCTCACCTTGCGCATTGCGAGTTCCGCGCCCACATTCAGTGCGGACGTCGACTCTTCAAGGGTGCTGAAGGGCACGCCCGCATCGACCAACGCCCCCAGCAGCATGTCGCCGCTGATCGCCGGAAAAGCACTCCAGGTATCCTGTTCGCATCGAGGCTTGAATTCTAAACTGTCGGCTATGCCCCGCGCCGGGTGAGGACCTCGGCGGGCAAAATCGCGTTCATTGATCCGGATCGGAATCCCACGCAATCCAGCGTCACATACTGGAAGCCGGCTTGCCGCAACGCCGTGGTGATCGCATCAAGCATCTCCATCGTCAGCGCACGCGGCAGTTCTTCGCGAGAAATCTCAACCCGCGCCAGCTCTCCGTGATGCCGCACGCGAAACTCACGAAATCCCAACTGCCGCAGGCTCTCTTCGCCGCGCTCCACTTGTTTCAGCACTTCCCGGGTCACCGCGCGGCCATACTCCACGCGCGAAGACAGGCACGGCGCCGCCGGACGATCCCACAGCGTGTACCCGGCCGCTTTCGCTAGCGTACGAATTTCCTGCTTTGTCAGCCCCGCCTCCGCCAGCGGAGCCAGCACTGCGTGTTCCTTGGCCGCGCGCTGCCCGGGGCGATAATCTCGCGTGTCGTCGGCGTTCATTCCATAAGCGATCTGCGAAAATCCCAATTCCGCGCCCAGAGTCTGCATGCCTTCAAACAGCTCCGTCTTGCAGTGGAAGCAGCGATTCGCGTCGTTGCGCTGATACTCAGGCTTGTCCAGTTCTTCCGTCTGAATCACGCGCATAGCGAATCCCATGCGTCTCTGCGAACACGCGCGCTTGTTCCATGTCGCGGCGGGCCAGGCTCGGTGAATCGGCCAGAACTGCTAGCATCCGGTTGCCCAGAACGCGATGCGCCGCGGCTGCCAGAAATGCCGAATCCACGCCGCCGGAGTAGGCCACCATCACGCTGCCAAGCGCGCGTAGCCGCTCCTTCCAGCACGCACAGCTTCTTGCCGCCTTTCAGCGTCCTCGACCTTGGTGTGCGCAATCGCCGCCATGGGTGCGATTATACCCCGCGTGCGAAACTCCCGCGGCTCCACCGTGGCTCTAAGCGCCGCGCCAGACCCACCCGCTTCCACAATGGCTGATAGCTATCAACTCCGGACGCGTCATATTCCACGGGGGTCAAGTTCAGAAGCGACTTCAACGCGATTTTCAAGATTGGTAGGGGCGTGGCGCGCTGGCTTTGGCTGTCGTGGCGTCTCCAGTGCGGATGACCGCCCAGGCGGCGGCACAGTTCTCAAAGCCGCCGATGCTCAAAAGCTGCTTCCCGCGTCTGTCTATTACAAGGCTCAGTCGGCTCCCACGCAGTTGCGAAACTCCTGCGGAGTCAAGTTTGCCGACGGATACTATCTCCTTTCCACTTTGGTTGACACCAGCGGCTATTCGAGCGACGTGCAGGCGAAGTATCAGGCTTACTTCATCACCGAGGTGCCCATCAAAATTGGTGGAAAAAGTCTTCCCGCAGGCATCTATGGAGTGGGCTTCATTCCCGGCAACAAGTTTGTGGTCACCGATGTCGGCGCGCACGACGTCCTCACCGCAACCTCCGCCTCAGACCAGGATATGAAGCGTCCCATGCCGCTGCAGGTTGTGGCCGATGCGTCGGGGGGATTCAGACTGTATGAAGGCCGAAATTACGTGCATTTCAGTCGCTAAGCGGGCCGAAAAGCAGAGTCCCAGGTCTTCCCACTGAATCACGATAGACTTGGGACTTTGAAGTCCCCGCTCTTGAAATGGAGACCTCCGGGGGCCCGGATTCTCGGGCCGTCATTCTGCTGCAAACCTTTCTAATTCTTATTGCTGACAGGGCGTCCAGGCCTGCCTATTGCTAAAAGAGTATCGTCGGTAAGTACGAAGCGTGGGTCTGTCACGGCGCAAATCCGATTGATGCCCCATACTGAAGCCGCAAGCTTAGCCTCAGGGAGCCTCTAAATGCGGTTTCATGCTCGCCTTTCTTTTGTTTACGTCGTGCTCCTATCCATCATTTGTGGTGGGACATTGTTGGCGCAACGCGCCCCGAACAGCAATCCTTTCTACCAGCAGCTGCGCAATGTGCTACCGGGCGACGACGTCATTGCTGTGAATAATCTTGAAATCCACCGCGATGCGGCAGTGTTCACTTTTCATCACGGCGAGTTTGCCTTCTATAACGAGGTAAACGGCAAGGTGACCGGCGCGGTATTCAAAGGTGAAGGCCATTTTCACCTGGAGCCTCCCACCGCCGAGGAAAAGCACAACCTGGCCATCCTCAACTCCAGCGACACATTCGATGAGGACTTCGATCATCTGGTTTTGCGATTCAGCGATGCGACGGCCATCGAGCTTCACAAAGGCGCAAGTGGTAAAGGAAATCCTGACTCCGCATATGACTCAGACGCCCGCGACCTGCACAATTTTCAGCGCCTGAAGCTATTTGAGAATCTTGATCTGCGGCTGCTTGAAGACGTACTGAGTCCAGCATCGGGAGGATTCTTTCTGGCTGCGATTCACGGTAAAAAGAATCCACATCTCTTCTTCAGGATTGATCCGCATGGGGCAGCGGATGTCGAGCCGGAAGAGGTCTCGCTGATGAACTGGAACGATTGGGGCGCGACTTATCCGACCGCGTTCCGCTCGAATTCAGATGCGGCCCATGGCAGCGGGGGGCGCGGGGAGAATGAGCCTTTCCGGATCGACAATGAGGACCTCGATGTCTCCATCGAGAAGGGTGGTTTTCTCTCTGGGCTCGCCACGGTACACATCCTTGCCTTGCAGGACGGCGTGGCGGTCGCGCCGCTTTCGCTTTATCCCACCTTGCGTGTGAGCCGCGCTGAGACAGATAAAGGCGAACCACTGGACTTTGTGCAGGAAAAAAAAGACGAGGACGCGGATTTCGGAGTGATCCTGGCTCATCCGCTCAAAAAAGGCGAGTCTGCTGCGATTCGAGTTACTTACGGCGGTAAAGATGTGGTGATGAACGAAGGCGGCTCAAATTACTATCCGGTCGCCCGTCAAAGCTGGTATCCCAATTCTGCCCACGGACTCGGCGACTACGCCACATATCACATGAGATTTCATGTTCCCAAGGGCCTCCAGCTAATCGCCACCGGGACCAAGGTAAATGAGAGCACGGACGGCAGGATCACGACATCCGAATGGAAAACGGACGTTCCCCTGGCGGTCATTGGCTTCAACCTTGGCACGTTCGCAATGAAAGAAGCAACGGTGGAAGGTAAGCTAGGCGACAACCTTACCATCGACGCCTACGCCAATACCGTCGCGCCCGACGCGTTGAGTCACATGGGCGAGAACGGCATGGGAAGTTTCAGCGCGGTATCGATGCTCCCTGTGCAACTGAGCCAGGGTGAGGTCGCTGCGCGCCTGTATACCAGCTATTTCGGCGCAATACCCTTCGCCAGAGTGGCCTTGACCCAGCAATTTGCATGTAACTATGGCCAAAGCTGGCCAATGCTGGTCTATCTGCCCATCTGCGGTTTTCTCGATTCAACCCAGCAGCATATGATGGGCCTGCATCCCGAGGATATGTACTGGAAGATTGTTACGCCGCACGAGGTAGCTCACCAGTGGTGGGGTCAGACCGTCGGGTTTCGAAGTTACCGCGACCAATGGATGAGCGAAGGGTTCGCCAATGCCTCTGCCTCAATCTTCCTGCAAGCCACGCGGCCCAAGCCGGACGACTTTCGCGAGTTCTGGAAGCAGCAGCGCAGGCTGATCACCGAGAAAAATGCGATGGGCTTTCGGCCTATCGACGTTGGGCCGGTCACCATGGGATTTCGACTCAGTACTTCGAAAACCGGGTGGGATATCTACCAGGACCTTGTCTATCCCAAGGGCGCTTACATTCTGCACATGATCCGGATGATGATGTGGTCGCGCAAGGAGGGAGACTCTGGCTTCAGTGCCATGATGCACGACTTTCTCAGTACCTATCGGTTGCGCGCCGCCACCACAGAGGACTTCAAGGCGATGGTCGAAAAGCACATGACCCAAGAGATGGACATGGATGGTAATCACCGGATGGATTGGTTCTTCAATCAGTATGTTTATGGGACGGAATTACCAACCTATCACTTTGAGGGTCAAGTCACCCCGAACGGGGACGGAAACACCTTGCACATCAAACTGACACAATCGGGAGTCCCGCCGGACTTCAAAATGCTGGTTCCGCTCTCCCTGGAACTCACAGATGGCACGTTGCTCCGACTGGGCTCCATCAGGATAACTGGCTCCAAAACCGTGGATCAAACCCTGCCACTACCCAAGCTGCCCGGTACGGTCAAACGTGTGTCGATCAACTACTTCTACGATGTGCTGGCCATTGAGAACTAGCGGTTGACGGACCGGCACATGATTGCTGTCGTCGGCCCTTTGCCCGTCGCGAATCACCGCATCTCCGCTGATACGCAAGGGCTACATTCGGGATTAGGCGTCTCGAAGAGGCCCTGCAATATCTTGAAACCTGGGACGCCTGTGCGAAAAAGCCGGCCCTGCGGATTCGATGATCCCGTATGGCCAATGTGACCTATTTGATCTACACTCCGGCCATGCGCCATTTGCTGAGCCTTGCGCTTTGTCTTGCTTCGCTGTCGGCGGCCGCTCAAACCGCAGCACCCGCCTCAACTCAATCCGCACCGCCGGCAGCCGCGCAGTCCGCGCCCAGCGCAGACGAGATTATTGCGAAGGAGCAGTTGCTTTGGAAGGCCTACACCGCCGGTGACACCGCCGAATTCGGCAGTTTGATGATGCCGGACTTTGTAAATGTCTCGAACAAGATTTTCACCCGTGATGAGACCCTCACCGCGTTCAATCAATTCCATCGAACCTGCAGCGCGGATCCCGTCAGCATCATCAATCCGCAGGTCATGGTCCTCTCTCCTGACGTGGCCACCATCACCTATAACGGCAGATTCAGCACAACCTGCAACAACCGCACTGCAAAGATCAACATCAACGTTTCCACCGTCTGGTTCCGCCACGAGGGAGATTGGAAGATGCACCTCCACACGGAGTTCGTCGTGAATGGATTCTCCGTGCAGTCGCATTAAAATTCGTGAAACGAATCAGTCGCATCCGTTCTTGCTCGAGAAACTTTAGCTGCATGGCAAAGGAACAGGTCTTCCATGAATTCTGATCGCACGGCTCGCCCTGTTCGACTCGATAAGCACGCAATCTCGTTCGTTGTCCGGGGGACGATCCTTTTCTGCGCATTCAATTACTCCCTCACCTCTGTGGCGCAGTCCAGAGCCGACAGCTCAGCACGACCTTCGCCCAGTGCCAATCAAATCATTGCAATTGAGGCAGCCTTCCAGCAATTTGAGGTCAAAGGCAACATCCCGGAGTTGGAGAAGATGATGCTCCCCGACTTCGTCCAGATTGAACAGGAGATGATGACCCGCGACCAGGTCATCGCGACCGTCAGGCGAGCCCAGAGCTCCCCTTGCCACATCGGCCCGGTAAAGATGATCGACCCCAAAGTTGCGTTTCTATCTCCCGAGATCGCCACCATCGTCTATCGCGCCAGCCAAGCCGCAACATGCAGCTCAAGCACGTTCACGCTGTATGCCAATATCTCCACCGTTTGGGTTCACCGCGACGGACGCTGGCAGATGGAAATCCACGCCGAATATCTCGACACGGCAAAGGCCGGTTAACCGTTGCCCGTCAACCGCTTTCACCCCGGCCTGCCAGCTTTCATCCGATCCACGCATCCGCAAAAAGCAAAACGCGGACCGAAGTCCGCGTTTTGCTTTTGAAGCAGGTTTGAATTACGCCTTGGCTGAAGTCAGGGCTCCAAGATCAGCGGCCAGCTTCTCCGTGGAGAAGGCTTCAATCAAGTCGCCTTCCTTCACGTCATTGAAGTTGGCAATGCCGATGCCGCACTCCATACCGTTGGTCACTTCGCGCGCATCGTCCTTAAAGCGCTTCAGCGAGCCGATCTTCCCCTTGAACACCTGCTCCTCGCCGCGCATGACCTTGATCTCGGAGTCGCGCCGGATCACGCCATCCTGCACACGGCATCCGGCAATCGTACCCACCTTGGGAATGCGGAACACGTTGATGACTTCCGCGCGGCCCACGTAGTTTTCCTTGAAGGTCGGGTCCAGCAGGCCCAGCATGGCCAGGCGCATCTCATCCTGCAACTCGTAAATAATCGAGTGCAGACGAATCTCGATGCCTTCCTGTTGCGCCAGTTCGGCAGCCTTGCGCTCCGGCCGCACGTTGAAGCCAATGATGATCGCGTTTGAAGCGGTCGCCAGCAACACGTCGCTCTCCGTGATGGAGCCAACGCCTGAGTGAATCACCTTCACGCGCACCTTTTCCGTCGACATGCGCACCAGCGAATCGGCCAGCACTTCAACCGATCCCGTCACGTCGCCCTTAATGATCAGTGGCAGGTCCTTCACGCCGGCCTGGCGAATCTGTTCCGCCAGTCCTTCAAGCGAAACGCGCGAGCTCTTGGCAAGCTGCGCCTCGCGCTCCTTCATCTTGCGGTATTGAGCAATGCCCTTTGCCTTGTCGCGATCGGCCACCACCAAAAAGGTGTCGCCCGAATCCGGCATGGCTTCCAAACCTAGTACCTCAACCGGAGTTGAGGGACCGGCTTCTTCCAGTGCGCGCCCGCGATCGTCAAACATGGCGCGAACCTTGCCGAACGTGTTGCCGACAATGTAGCTGTCATTCAACCGCAGCGTTCCGTCCTGCACCAGCACAGTCGCTACGGCGCCGCGTCCACGGTCGAGCTTGGCTTCGATTACGGAGCCCACAGCCTTACGTCCCGGCGTGGCTTTCGGTGCGCGAATATCTGAGACCAGGCAGATCATCTCCAGCAGCAGGTCAAGATTCTTGCGCTTCTTGGCTGACACTTCAACGAACACCGTGCCTTCGCCCGGAGCTGCCCACTCTTCCGGAGTCAGCCCGCGATCCGCCAATTGCTTCTTCACGCGGTCTGGGTTGGCCTCCGGTTTGTCGATCTTGTTCACCGCCACAATGATCGGTACGTTCGCCGCCCTGGCATGGTCGATTGCCTCCAGCGTCTGCGGCATCACGCCGTCGTCTGCCGCCACCACGATGACCACGATATCCGTCACCTTGGCGCCGCGTGCCCGCATGCGGGTGAAGGCTTCGTGACCGGGCGTGTCGAGGAAGACGATCTCGCGGCCCGATGCCGGCGATCCTTCCTTGGCGAACTTCACCTTGTAGGCGCCGATATGCTGCGTGATTCCGCCCGCCTCGCCCGCCGCCACATCGGTTTCACGAATCGCGTCGAGCAACGAGGTCTTGCCGTGATCCACGTGGCCCATTACCGTGACCACAGGAGAACGCGGCACTTCCAGTTCACCCGTATTCTCGGCCTCGAGAACTTCCTCGATCGCCTGGTTGGCAATTTCCTCTTCGTAGCTGATGACCGTGGCGCCCGCGCCGAATTTCGCGGCAACGTCCTTCACCATCTCAGCGTCAAGCGATTGGTTCACCGTGACAAACACGCCGCGCATCAGCAGCGTCGCAATCAGGTCCTTAGCGCGAATTTCCAGCTTCTCCGCCAGGTCCTTTACGCTGATGCCCTCGGTCACCGTGATTTCGCGCGTGATCGGAAGCGGCTCCGTGCTGAAGTGCGTGGCACCGCCAAACCGCGGCGGTGGCACAAACCCTTTCATCGGGCCTTCCTTCGTCTTGGGATACTGCGGCCGTCCGCCGCGCCCTCTTGGCGCTGCACGCTGCGGGCGAGGCGCTTCGCCAGTCGGCGGTGCTCCGCCTGCGCCGGGACGCGCACCCCCAAAGCCGCCGGGCCGCGGCGGTCCGCCGAAACCTGGTCGCGCGCCAAAGCCGGGACGTGCACCCGGAGCTCCCGTTCCACCGGGTCCGGCGTAGCCGGGCGTCGTGCGGGTTGGATGCTTGGGACGCGGCCCGCCGGCAAATTGCCCGGGAGCACTGCTGGGTGTTCGTTGAGGGTAGTTGCCTGGACCTGACGGCGCGCCGGCAGGCCTGCGATCAAATATGGGCTTGCCGCGCTGGATTCCGCCCGCCTGCGCGCTTGCGGCTGGGGCGTTGGGATCCGGGATGGGCGCCTTGTATACCGGGCGCGGGCCAGTCTGCGGCATCACAACCCGGCGAACCGGAGGTGCCGCGGGCGGCGTCGCTTGCTCTGCTGCGCGTTGCGCCGGATGGCGCGAAGATGCGCCAGCGGCCCCAGCTTCGGGCGCGACCTGGGCCTCAATCTTCAACCTGGATGCAGCCGATTCCTCCGCCACCGCTCCAGCGGTCACGGCGGCAACGGACGGCTCCACCACAGTCGCGGCAGGCGAAGTCACAACGGCAGCGGTAGGGGCTTCGACGGAGACTGGCGCCGCCGCAGGAGTCGCGTGCGGCTTTGTCGCCGGAGTTGCATGCTCGACCGGCGGCGGCACTTCGCGCACGGGCGATTTCACCACCACGGCGACCGGCGGAGGCACAACTGCGACTGCAGGACGCACAGTCACAGCTCCAGCGGGAGCCTTTGCGACCACTGGACCAGCGGGCGGGCGCGATGCAATGGCAGGCGCATGCGGGGCGGTTACGATGGCCGGTGCAGGCCGGGCGGCAGGCACAATCTTTCGCGGCTCCGGGCGAACTGGAGCGGTAGCAGGCGGCGCGGCGGCAACCACCGGGGCCTTTGCTGGCGCAGCTGTAACCGTGGGCGCAGGCCGCGCCGGCGCATGGCTCTTGCGTGCCTCCGCCTCAACTTCCTGCTTCTTGGCCATAATGGCCTTCATCACATCGCCGGGCTTGGAAACGTGAGAGAGATCGATCTTGGGCGCAATTGTCTGGGCGGCGCGAGAAGCCGCACCACTGCCGTGGCCCGCTGCCCGCGATCCACGCTCAAATTGCGCACGAACCTTGTCGGCCTCGTGGTCTTCAATCGAACTGGAGTGGGTCTTGCCCTCTCCGAGACCGAGCTCTGCCAACACGTCAAGAATCTGACGGCTTTTCACTTCCATCTCGCGCGCGAGATCGTTGATTCGAACCTTACTCATCCGCCTCTTTTCAAAACCCGCGACCCAAAGCCCTTAGTTGCTCATAGCTACCTCATGGCATTGGCTGCTTCTTGAACTTCCATTATCACCTGATTGGCCTTTTAAGGCCGGGCGCAACTTATGCGCCGTCCTCTTCGACCGCTTGCTCTTCCAGGGTTTCGGTTGTTGCTTCACCCGTCTCAATGCCGGCCTCGGCGTCATCTTCCGCTTCGGCCGCCTGCACACTTTCTAACTCATCAATGACTTCCGCTGCGTTTTCCGCCTCTGCTTCCGCATCGGCTACAACCGCGGGGGCGTTCTCGATCTCCGCTTCTCCGTGCTCTCTTTTGGCTGCCTGTAGTGAAACGCTATCCGCAGTCTCCGAAGCTTCTGCTTCGGCATGTTCCGCGTCCAGAGTTTCTCCCTCTGCGGCTTCCGGCACGTGCCCCTCTTCGCCCTCTTCGAAATGGCCGAAGTAGTGGCGTACCGCTACACTGATCCGCTCCAGCGTCTTTTCTCCGATGCCGGGAATCTCTTCGAGCTGCTCCGGCGTCATGTCGGCCAGTGCTTCGACCGTCGTGATTCCCGCAACCACCAGCTTCTGAATGATGGACTCACCCAGTTCTGTGACTTGCTCAATCGGCGTGGAAGGCCCGCCAGACATGGCCTGCATCTGCTGCTCCACTTCCTGGCGTTTTTCTTCCTCGCTCTTGATGTCGATCTTCCAGCCCAGCAGCTTTGCCGCCAGGCGCACGTTCTGACCTTTCTTGCCGATGGCTAGTGAGAGCTGAGTATCGTCCACAATGACTTCAAGCTGTTTGTCTGTCAGGTCGGAAATCGACACCCGACTCACCTTGGCCGGTTGCAGCGCCTTCTCGGCAAACGTCGTGATTTCATCGGAGAACTCAATGATGTCGATCTTCTCGCCGCGCAACTCGCGGATAATCGACTGCACCCGCATGCCCTTCATGCCCACGCATGCGCCTACCGGGTCCACATCCTTGTCACGAGATTGAACGGCAATTTTTGTGCGCTCCCCGGCCTCGCGCGCAATGGCGCGAATCACCACGGTATTGTCGTAGATCTCCGGCACTTCAGACTGGAACAGGTTTGAAACCAATTCCGGCGCGGCACGAGAGACAATCACTTGCGGCCCCTTGGCGGCACGGTCAACTTTCAGCAGCACTACCCGCACCCGCTCACCAATCGAGAACTGCTCCAGCCGCGACTGTTCCCGCTTGGGGCAGCGCGCCTCCGCCTTGCCCAGGTCGTAGATCACGTCCTGGCCCTCGATCCGCTTTACCGTGGCGTTCAGTACTTCCTTCTCGCGGTGTGCATATTCGTTGAACACTGTGTCCCGCTCGGCTTCACGCACCTTTTGGAAGATGACCTGTTTGGCAAGTTGGGCAGCTATGCGGCCCAATGGGCTGGTGTCGCGATAGAGGCGAATTTCGCTCCCTACCTCGGCGCCGGGTGCCAGCTCATTGGCCTCGGCCAGCGTAATTTGGTTCACCGGGTCCTCAACCTGCTCCTCGTCGGCCACCACCGTCTTATAGATGTAGGCCGTGATCTCGCCCGTCTCCTTGTTCAGCTCCCCGCGCATGTTCTCTTGCGTTTTGTAGTACTTGCGCGTGGCCAGGGCGATAGCCTCTTCCACGGCTCCAACCACGATCTGCGGCTCAATGCCCTTCTCGCGGCTCAGGAGCTCGATGCTTTGATACAACATGCTGGTGGCCATACTGTGCTTACTCTCTCGGATTGTCGGGTCCACGGGGCGTCTGCGCCCGTGCCAGTTTGGTTAAGGTTGATTCTTCGTGGATGCTGGATGCCCCACGTCTCACATTTGAGACCTGGGAGAGCACAATCTCCAAAAACTAAATCTCCGGTACCAGTTGCGCCTTCTCTATGTTTCCGAGCGCAATTTCTACCGTGTCCACGCCGGTTTTCCGGCTCTTGCTGTTCTGCTTCACGGCGGAGAGATCGAGGCAGATCGTTCCCTCGTTTCCCGTCGATTTCCCCGCTGTCAGCCGCCCCTGCCAATGGCGGTTATTGCGAATCGGCTCAAAGGTCTGCACCTTCACCAGGCAGCCTGCAAACCGTTGAAAATCCTCAAGTTTGGCTAGCTTGCGATCCAGTCCCGGTGAACTCGCCTCAAGCGTGTATTCCGCTCCTGGAACCAGGTCTTCTACGTCCAGCAGCACACCAAAATCCCGGCTGAACGCGGCGCAATCTTCATGTGTGATGCCGGAAAGCTGCTCGACACTCAACTTGCCTTCGGCCAGCCGCTCCGGTAGTCCCCCTGCTCCTGCCTCAACCTCGGCCTTCAATCGCGCCCGCCCCTCGGCGTTCTTCTCGAGAAACACCCGCAAGGTGCGTTCTTTTGCCGGGCCAACAAACTCAATATCAACCACTTCCAGCCCGTGCGAGGCGGCAACTCGTTCCGCCGCCAACCGAATTTCGTCCAGCTTTACTGCCATCGTTCCCACGCCGCTCAATAACCCCAATGGCCAGGATCCCGACCTTTCGGACCCCGCCCTGGCGGCTGTTCAGCACCAGAAATTTAGCCCAAATAAAAAGTGGGCTATGAGCCCACTCATCTCTCCGCCAGCCGGCAGACCCACGGCAACTCAGGCGGACAAATTCGTCTGCAATCCGAGGATACGCCGATTCATGAGGAAATTCAACGGCAACCGCGCCAACCCGGGGGGAATTGCATTACCGAAGCCAATCAAATGGCCCAAAAGGGGTGTTGTTTCTTCGCAGGAAACGTAAGAGCATGAGGAAGTTCTATGGTGCGTACCCTTCAGCAGCGCGTTCTGGTTGCTCTGGTGGCAACGGTCCTGGGTGTCGCCGCAGGCGCCCTCGCCGGGCTATGGCTGGGCCGCACCCTTGCCATCAATCAGGCCTCGGGCCGGCTCGACCAGTTCGCAAGCCGCATCATGGCAGAGGGTGACAGCTCCACCGCCGAGTCGCGCTTCGTCCTCGCGAAACTTGCCGCTTCCCCCTATCCATTCTGTTCCGACCTGAAATCACTTACTTCCGCCAGCTGGTCTTCCAGTCGCAATACCTCAAGGCCGCCGGCCGCATGAACGATGGAAGGATCGAGTGCTCTACCACGCTGGGCCGTTCCGACCAGTCGCAAGCGCAGTTGAAGCCAGATTTCTCGCAGTGGGACAGCACTCTGGTTTATCGCAATATCCCCCAATTCAGGATCGGTGATCAAACTGTAATCACCGTCCAATTGGGCCGCTCCTTCGTTGTCTACAATCCCTACTCGCCCAAGTCGCTCTCCGCGGCCAACATGCACTTCACCGTACGGGACCTCGACACTCCAAGCCAGCAGATGAGCCGCCTGCTCGGCGAGTCTCCTCAGGTCGACGACTCCATTCTTGCCCGGCCAGGCCGTTCGCAACTCGATGGAAGCATCTATGCCACTCGCTGCTCGATCGACGGCGCTCTCTGCACCACCGCGTACATGTCTGTGCCTGAAGCCATGCGCACCAACCGTGGTGAACTCTTTGCCTTCACTGTCTCAGGCGCGCTCACCGGAGGCTTCTTCGGTTTCATCTGTTCCCTCGTCCATCGCCGCAAGAAAGGCATCCAGTATCAGCTCCTGCGCGCCATTCGCCGCGATGCGCTGAGGGTGGTCTATCAGCCCATTGTCGATCTGGCCAGCGGCCGGATCGTCGAGGCGGAGGCTCTGGCTCGCTGGACCGACGAAGACAAAAAGCTCATTCCCCCAGAGTCTTCATCAAGGTGGCCGAGGAGCATGGCTTCGTAGGAGCAATCACCAGAGCTCGTGGTGCGGCATGTGCTGCGCGACTTTGGAACCACGATGCGCCAATGTCCCGACTTTCGCGTCAACGTGAATATCGCCGCCGCGGATCTCGCCGATCCCAACTTCCTGCCCATGCTCGAATCCGCGCTCTCAAAGGCGAACGTCTCCGCTCATAACCTCGGCATCGAAATCACCGAAAGCTATACGGCCCGCCAGCAGGTTGCAAAAGAAACAATCCTTCATCTCCGCAAGAAAGGCCACTGCGTCCACATCGACGACTTCGGCACCGGCTACTCCAGCCTGGCATATCTGCACGACCTTTCCGTCGATGCGCATCAAAATCGACAAAGCATTCACCAAGGCGATCGGCACCGAAGCGGTCACTGTCTCGATTCTTCCGCAGATTCTCACCATGGCCGAAACGCTCAAACTGCGCGTGGTCGTCGAAGGGATTGAGACCAAGCAGCAGGCCAACTATTTTGCCGCCGCCAACCAGTCCATCTACGCGCAGGGATGGCTCTTTGGCCGCCCCGTCGCGCCCTCGGCGTTTCGTCGCCTCCTCGACAAGAACGCATGACGCAATCGGCACCGGCCATCTGACTCCAGCAGAGGAAATACTCTCCGCTCCCCTGCAGCTCGCCTGATCCTTTTCAAAAGCCCGATCTCTTAGCTTCTCCGTCCTGTGGATGCCCTGATCCCTCGCGAAGTCAACCGGTCACTCACTTTTTGCACGCGACAGCACGAGGGGCGACAATAGCGAAATGAAACTTGCGCAATCCCTCGTCTTCCTTTTGCTCGCTATTCTTGTGTCCACTCCTCCTTCGAGCGCCCTCGAGAAGCAACCCGTAAGTGCGTATCACGCGCGCCGCGTCGCGCTGGCCGCGCAGTTGAAAGGCGGAATTGCAATTCTCTTCGCCGCTGAAGAGCGCAGTCTGGACTTCATGCCCTACCGCCAGGACAGCGACTTCTACTACCTCACTGGCTGGAACGAACCCGGCGCGGCGCTCATGCTCGTTGCTCCCGATCCCCGGCGAGCGGCTACAAGGAAATCCTGTTTCTGCCCACTCGCGACCTCGCGGCGAAACCTACACCGGCGCCAAGATGGACGCAGCATCGCCGGGAATCTTGCAGGCCACCGGCGTCGACGCCGTCGAGCCGATGACCAAGTTGCCCGTCGACCTGAACAAGCTCATCGCCACGGATCGCCGCCTCGCTTGGTTCCTCTGGACGCAACCGGATCGTAGAGGCCAAGGCGCTCGTCACGTTCAACGCCGTCACTCTGGGCATGGATACTGCGCCCGCAGCCCACGATGTGACGAGCCTCGACCATGCCGTTGCGGCAGGTCAAGGATGCTGGCGAAATCGAACTGCTCAAGAAGGCGACCGCCGCCTCCATCGCCGCGCAGAGAGCAATGATGCACGAAGTCAAGCCGGGCGTAACCGAGCGAACCATCGCTGGCAAGATGACCGCGGTCTGGTTTGAACACGGCTGTGAGCGCCCCGCCTATTCGCCCATCGTCGGCTCGGGCATCAACTCGACCACGCTCCATTATGCTGAGAATTCGCGCACCATGGAGGACGGCGACGTTTTGCTGGTCGATGCGGCATGCGAGTATTCGATGTATGCCTCGGACATCACGCGCACTGTGCCTGTGAATGGGCACTTCACTGCCCGCCAGCGCGAGATCTACAACATTGTGCTGGGCGCGCAGCAGGCGGCCATCAACGCATTCGTCGCGGGCAAGTCGAAGATCAACGACTGCTATCGCACCGATCCCGATTCGCTCGATACGGCTGCCTACAACTACATCAACACTCACGGAAAGGATCTGCACGGCCAGCCGCTGGGCAAATACTGGCTGCACGGCTGGGCCACATGGTGGGCATCGATGTGCACGATCCGGCGGATTATCCCGCGGTGCTCAAGCCGGGAATGGTCTTTACCATCGAGCCCGGCGTCTACATTCCGGAAGAAAACCTGGGCGTGCGCATCGAGTGCGATTTTCTTGTCGGCGCCGATGGCAAGCTCATCGACCTCGACGCCGCTCTTCCACACACCGCCGAAGATGTTGAAGCAGCGATGCAGAGCAAGTAATCGAGGGAATCTCATGGACCCGCGCGACGCAATGGAACCCGATCAACTCGAATCGCTGAGCCGCATTTTTGCCGACCAGCTCATGGCCTGCCTTGAAGAATGCGCGCGCGGGCGCCGCGGCCTCTTCTCTGACCTCGAACTGTCAGGAGACGACGAGCCTGTCCACATCTGGCCCGAGGCGGCGCGACTCCGTGAACTGGCCATTGCGCTGCAGGCCATCTCCAATCAGGCAGGAGAGCCCAACGCGCTCTGCGATGAGTTCCTCGACCTCTGCACCATCCATGGCGAGAGCCATCCCGGCGAGCCCCGCCTGGCGCGCACATTTCTTGCCCGCATCGAACGCGGCGAGGTCGGCACACCCACGCAATCGGAATGGAAGCCGTGGTAATCCTGCACGCATTTCTGGCGCTCGCGACCGGTTTTGCCGCCATGGCCGCGCTGGTCATCGTCATCACCGCGTTGCTCACCCGGCTCACCCCGAGCTGGGTTGGCGAACAAGACAAGCCCCACCTCGACTACGTCTTCGTGAATCTCGGATACTCGTTCCTCGCGGCTGCGGTCGGCGGCTACGTCACAGCGTGGGTCGCCGCGGCCAACCCGCTGGTGCACGTGCTGGTGCTCGGCATCATCGTCCTGGCGCTGTCCGCGCTGAGCGCTCTGCAATCGCGAGGGAAGCAGCCCGTCTGGTATCAGCTCGCCCTCGTTGCGATCTCTCCGCTGGGCGTGCTCGCCGGAGGCCTCGTGCGCCTCCGGGTATTGGGAATTCTTTAGCGGAGCTCGCCGACTCCCATCCTTCCCGCTCCATTCAAAGCTGCGCAACTCGAAAGGATATAGAGCCTGGGCATGAAGCCGTGGCGCGATCTACCAACGCACGCCCACCGTGATCGGGATTAGCTTCGTGTCGGAGCCAACAGCCGCCACCCCTAATCCATTCGGAGCGATCGCCGAGGCGGGGCTCATCACATCCAGATAGCGCACTTCGGCAAACAGCTTCATCCTACTGTCGTTGTACATGCCGCCCAACCGGTGCATGTAGCCGCCGCCGACATTCCATCCGCCCTGGTTGCTCGAGAAGTGGCCGACAACCACGTTTTCCGTCGTGACGCCGCAGAAGAAGTAGTGCAATACTCGGCCTCTTCCGGATCGGTAAAGCTCGTCACCTTGCGGTAAAATCCCCCTCCGCCAGTCACATACAAATCATTGTGGCTCTTGGGGAATAGATCGATGACCGGCTCCAGCGTGAACGACCAGATGTGCGCATGGCCGCCGTTCGCGCCAGTCTCTGCAATCAGGTTCCCCGGGAGCTTGTCGTCGATGAACTGGTACTCCGCCATCAGGCTGAAATGTGGATCGAACTGATAGCCCGCACCTAGGCTGAAATTCCCGCCCCATGTGATGTAGGGCGAAGAATTGCTGGTCGGCGCGTTGAACCCGCCGCCAAACGCATAGGTGAGATGGCTGAACAGGCTATGCGAATGATAGCCGCCATTGCGGTCATTCTGGCCGCCACCCGATCCCGCCGAAGGTGCCGAAGGCAATGCCGCTCGCTCCCTCGCCGTCATCGGCAAACAGTTGTAGCGAGCTTGAACTCGAACTCGATTCTGCAGTCGACGTTGCCGAAGAACTGGATGGGTTGGGAGAGGGCGCGAATTGGGCGCTCGCGGAGCCGGCTGCAAACGTCACTGCTGCCGACAAAATTGTGACATGCCGCATCAGCGACATCCAACGGGGGGATGACATTTCGTTACCTCACAAGTCGAATTGTTGCTGCAGGTTCACCAGGGAATCGTGCCGTGCACCCTGTGAGTGGTTAGACACAATTCCCGCCCGGAAGTTGCTTCGTAACCTGCCCAAACAGCACGGGCCGGAGCATCGCTCCGGCCCGTGCGCTACATGAGGCCTTTTCGCCTTAGCCCTGGATGTCGAATTGCTCCGGGTGCAGAGTCGCGTCGCTCTTGACCAGGATGTTCTTGCCGACCAACTCCTCAAATTCGGTCAGCCAGCTCCCGTTGTTGGCCTTCAGCACCTTCACCGTTTCCGGGTTTACGCGCAGCAGCACATCGGCGTTCTCAAAGTGCTTCCGCATCTTGCGCAGCTCGATGTAAATCTCGTTGCATACCGTGGCCGGGCTCTTCACCATTCCCGTGGCCTGGCAGGTCGGGCAGGGAACACTCAGGGTTCGTTCCAGGGACTGCTTCACCCGCTTGCGGGTAATGGCCACCAATCCAAAGTCATTGAACTGGAGAACCTTTGTCGGTGCGCGGTCACTCTTCAGGGCTTCTTCAAGCGCCGCCATCACCTTGAATCGGTTCTTGCGCTCATCCATGTCGATGAAGTCGATGATGATGATGCCGCCCAGGTCGCGCAGCCGAATCTGGCGCACGATCTCCGGCACAGCATCGAGGTTGGTCTTCACAATGGTGTCTTCAAGCCGCGCCGACTTGCCGACATACTTGCCGGTGTTGATGTCGATCGCCACCAACGCTTCGGTCTGGTTGATCACGATCGACCCGCCGCTCTTGAGCCAAACCTTCGAGCGCAGCGCCTTCGAAATTTCATCCTGAATGCCGAAGTGCTCAAAGAGCGGAGTCTCCTTGGTATAGAGCTTCACGCGCCGCACCAGGTTCGGCGAGAAGCGGTTGAGGAACCGCACAATGCGCTCGTAGTCATCCTGCGAGTCAACCCAGATCGACGAGAAATTTGCGCTCACCTGGTCGCGCAAGATTCGCTCGATCAGCGACAGATCGTGATAGATCAGCGCCGGCGACTTGGAACTGTCTGAACGCTGCTTGATCTCGTCCCACAGATGAATCAGGAAGCGCAGATCGGCTGCGCAATTCCTCTTCTGACGCGCCCTCCGCCGCGGTGCGCACAATGAAGCCGCCCGAAGCTTCGCCGCGCTCGCTGGTTAAAATCCGCTTCAGGCGCTGGCGCTCTTCGTCCGACGCAATTTTGCGGCTCACGCCCACATGCGAAACCGTCGGCATGAAAACCAGAAAGCGCCCCGGCAGCGCGATGTGGCTGGTGATGCGCGCGCCCTTCTTGGCGATGGGCTCCTTGGCAATCTGCACCAGGATCTCCTGCCCCGGCTTCAACAGATCGGAAATGATCGGCAGGTCCGAGGTCTGCGCCGAACGCCGCGACGGCCCACGGCGATCTCCCGGACGTTGTCCGCTCGGCCCGCCTCTGCCTCCGCGGCGTCCGCGCCCTCGGCGATCGCGGCGTGGTTGCGCCGCAGTCTTCACCGGCGGGTTGTCCTTCGGCCGCAACGGGCTCCTCCTCTTCCTCTTCTTCTCCTTCGAAGGATTCTTCGTCCTCTTCTTCGCCGTTCTTGTCGTCGAAGTTCAACTGGATGCGATGATCCAGATGCGCTTCCTGCAGCATCTCGCCCAGTTCGCCTGAGCGAATCTGCGTCTGCAGCGTCTCCTCTTCGTACTCGTCCAGATCGTGCTCGTCCGTCTTTGTGGTGATGAGGATGCCGGGAGTTTCGTATTCCTCTCCCTCGATGACTTCTTCTTCGATCAGCCCGCTGCCTGGCGCGAAAGCTGAAACCGAGGCCACCGCGCTGCTTTGGGTTCTGGCGCAGCTTCCTGAACCGGCTCTTCCGCCTTCTTTTTCTTCCCGCCCAGCCCAAACAGGCGGAAACCACTGGGCGGGTTAGGATCGAAATGGTGCGACGCGGTCGCATTCGGATCTGGCTCATGAGCGGCGTTCTCACCCGGTTCAGAGGCGGTGTCCTCGGCCGGCAATGTCAAATCCTTCCGCCTGGCTCGTCATCGCCGGGGCAACTTGTTCATCGGCTGAAGGCGCTTCGAACTCCGTCTCGATGGTGTAGTCCGTCGGTCTCAGGCTGTGCCGCGGATTCCGACCTTGCTCGAGACGCAGTTTCACCCCTCGCCTCAGCAGACCGTTCAAGCATTTCTTCCGACAAAGGTCTGCTTCTTCGATCGCGTCGGCTGCCACACTCCTCGCCCTCGATGCCCACTCTCCGCAGCCTGCTTCCGGCTGGCGGTTGCGGTGCCTTGACAGCGACTCGCCGGGCAGCAACCCGCTGCCATCCCATTCGATGGGAGCTTCAATCAGCGTGGAAGGCTTGTAGGTTGGCAGCGGTCGCGCCGGAGCAGCCGCCGTCGGGCAGCGGCTTGCTTCTGCTCTTCCGCAGGTGCGCCGCCATAGCGCGAGAGGGACTCGCCGGGAAGGACAAAGGGTGCCGGCGCTCGCTCGGCACGCTGTGCGGGTGCTGCCGCCGCCCGAATTTCGTGGGTGACTGGGCTCTGCGTCGCAGTCTGCCGGTTCGGGGCTCGTCGGCTTCTTCTGTCTCCCGGGTGGCTCGCTGGCGCATCCGCAGAGCCGCCGCGGCCGCCGCGACGCCGCCGCCGTCCACGCCAGCGCTTGGCTCCTTGCTCGTCAGAGGATTCCTGGTCGCTACCCGTCTGCTCTGCCGTGACAAGCGACCGGGAGCCGCAGGTGAATCCAATCTCCGGCTCGGTTCCGCTCTCAACTGTCTCAGGTGCGCTTTCGACCGCGGGACGCCGATCCCGTCCGCCGCGATCCTGTCGCTGGTCTTGCCTCTGGCCTTCGCGCTGCCCGTTTCGGTCGCCGCCGTGCCGAACTTCGCGGGGTGGTTGGTTGGGGCTGCTGGCCGCCGCCTTTTCCAGTTCGTCGGTCTCTTCCTGGTCTTCAAGCTCCAGAAAGTCGGTTACATAGAGGAACGCGTCGCGCTCCAGGCCAATATCGACAAATGCCGACTGCATGCCGGGCAAGACCCGGGTGACGCGCCCGTTGTAAATGGAGCCCGCCAGGGTGTATTCATTTTCGCGTTCGTAGTAGATTTCCGCGAGTTGATCGTCTTCAAGAATCGCAAGCCGCGTCTCATGCGGCGTGCTTGAGATGCAAATCTCTTTTGCCATCGTACCTTTCCGCCCAGCGGCGTCTGCCTGCTGGGGCCTGCGGCAAGGTCGGATGGAGACGCGCGAAGACCGGACGGGATGGGGATGTGCGAAAGGGATGACCTGCGAGTGGCCGATGGGCCGGCTAGCCGCGCAGCGTCACGCCCAGGGGGCGGTGATCCGCGGCGGTTGTCCTGCCCTACAAGCTGTTCGATAGGCTGATCCGTTTGCAGAGAGTTTGTGGCCAATCCAGGCCGGAAACTTCGGCGGGGCCGTTAATCCGCGTGGCGTTTGCACGGGCGAACTGCGCGTACGAGCCTGCGGGAATTTCTCCCGAAACTCGCGTGCGTTCCGCGCAACTCGCACGCTGCCAGCTATTCCGGGGCCCCTGGCGCAGATTTTTGTCGCTGGGGCTGACGGTTTTCCCGTCTCTGCGTGCTCATGAACCCAATCCTGCCGGGCTCGCGATCCATCGGGACCTGGCCGGCGTAATGCTTTCAATTTGCTTCTCCTGTGAGCCGGACATTCTCCGGGTGAGGCACAAGAGATAAATCTGTCAATCCGCTTCAGTTTACAAACCGGCGCATGCGCACGTTCATCGCCACGCCCAGCGCCAGGAAGGTAAACAACACCGACGATCCACCGTAACTCATTAACGGTAAAGGGATTCCGGTGACTGGCATAAAGCCAATGACCATGCCCACGTTGACCGCAATCTGGAAGGTCAACACAGCCACGATCCCCATGATAATCAGGGAGCCGGACAGGTCTGCGGCTGTTTGAGCGTTTTGAATCAAACGCATCAATATGAGGAAGTATAGCAGCAGCACTAAGATCGCGCCCACGAACCCGTGCTCCTCGCTGAACGCGGCAAAGATGAAATCCGTGTACGGAATGGGCAGAAAATAGCCCTGGGTCTGGGTCCCTTTTTCCGCTCCTTTGCCCCAGATGCCCCCGGAGCCCGACCGCAATGAGCGATTGCCGGATCTGGTAGCCGCTGCCCTTGGGGTCGTTGTCGGGATTGATAAAGCTCGTGAGCCGGGCCTTCTGGTAAGGCTTCAGAATCTTGCCGCTGGTCCACACACCGGCTACCAACACCAGCGGCGCAGGTGGAGAGAATCAGCGCCTGGCGCAAATTGATTCCCCCCAGAAACAGCCCCGCAACCAGGATCGGCGCATAGGTCAGCGTCGTGCCCAGGTCCGGCTGGATCAGCACCAGGGCCATCGGGACTCCCACCAGCGCAAAGGCCTTGAAGATCTCCCTCCAGGTCAGGTTGCGCCCGCCCAGGTTGGCAAAGTACCGTGCCACCACCAGGATCAGGACCAGCTTGACCCACTCCGATGGCTGGAACTGCACGGGGCCGACACTGATCCACCGCCGCGCGCCCAGCACCTTGTGTCCAACCGCCTTCACTGCCACCAGCGGCAAGCAGGAAGACACCGTAAGCCCACGGGAGCCCAGTCGAGGAGCCGATGGTAATCGATCTTGGCCAGCAGGAACATCATGGCCAGCCCGCCGCGCAATCCAGAAAACCTGCTTGGTCGGAAAGCTGGCAAACCGCGTGTGGAAGGTGGCCGAGTAAATTTCAAGCACTGAGATGGTGCAAAGCACCAGCACCATGCCCAGCAGTGCCCAGTCGAAGTCGCGAAAGCTGAGAAAGCGGCGGGCGGGGCTCATGGCTTCTTCCAGGGAAGCTCGGGAAGCAGCGCACCCAGCGTTCGCTCGGGAACGGGCTGTCCGGGCGCGGATGTCAGGCCGGATGAGTCTTCGCCGATGCGTCCCGGCGGAGCCATGCAGATCGTTCTGCGCGCCACTCTCCTTTAGCGCCGGCATCTCCGGGGTAGACGAAGAAAGTGTCCAGCATGCAGGTGCGCCGTTTCCTTGCCGCCTTTTCCGTTCCACCGGTTTCCGGCGTAGTCCACACCGCGCCCACCTCGACCGGCTTCCGGCGGCGTGTCTTGACGGGCTGGAGGTTGTGCGCCAGCCGGCGCTGCTTCTCCACATAGGCCGCCACAACCTGGCGCCGATGCGCGCAGGATAATAGCTGAATTCGCCGTTCTGCCAAAGCACCGCGACCACCAGCTCCGGGTTGCGGCGAGGCGTCACGCCCACAAACCAGACATTCGGACGAGTGATATGCCTTTGGCCGTCTTGCCCAGGGCTTCGTGGCTCATCACCTGCGGCGGTCCCGGTCTTGCCGGCAAAATCGATGCCGTCAAGATGCGCCGAGCCGGCGGTATGGTAAAGCGCCGGTTGCGTCACCTCGGCCATGCCGTCGGTAATGATCTCCCAGTTTTCAGGATCGATGGGAATGTACGCGTTGCCTGACCCGGGAAAGGTGTCCAGCAAGCGCGCGCCGGAAATCGTCCGGCAGCTGATCCGGGAAAACCGACGTGGGGCCGAACCATGTGTCCGCCGGAGGCGATGCCGCCGATGATGCGCGCCAATTGGATCGGCGTTGCTTCAACGGCGCCCTGGCCGATGGCCGACGTCGAGATGTTTCGTCGGCGTACCACCGGTGGTGATAAGTTCTTCATGGCAGCCACTCCGCTGACGGCATCAGGCCTGGCTGCTCGCCGGGCAGATCGATGCCGGTCTTCTGGCCAAAGCCGAATTCGGTGGCGTATTTGGCAATGCGGTCGATGCCCAGCTTGTCGCCCAGCGTGTAATAGAACGTGTCGCAGGAGTAGGGAATGGCGTTGTGGATATCCACCGCGCCGTGGTGCTCGTCGCAGTGGTGAGAAGAGCCCGTAAAGGTGCCCCATCCGCCGTTGCACATAACTGTGCAGGTTCTGCGCGATGCCTTCCTGCAAGCCGGCCACCGACATCAGAATCTTGAACGTGGACCCCGGCGCAAGCTGGGCCTGGATGGACTTGTTCATCAGCGGATGTTCGGGATCGGTGATCAGCTTGTTCCAGTCGGCGCGATCGATGCGCACCGCGAACTCGTTCGGGTCGAAGCTGGGACGCGAAACCATGGCCAGAATCTCGCCATTGCGGGGGTCCATGGCCACGATGGCGCCGTCGCGATCGCCCAGGGCCAGCTCCGCCGCGCGCTGCAGATCGTTGTCGATGGTCAGGCGCAGGTCCTTGCCGGGAATGGCGTGCTGGATTCCCAGATAGCCAACTTCGCGTCCGTGGCTGTCCACAATCACATCCCGCGATCCGTCCTGCCCGCGCAGCAACTGGTCGTAGGTCTCCTCCACGCCCGCTTTGCCCACTACGTCGCCCGGTTCATAGGCCGCATAGCGTGGGTCGTTGAGCATGTCTTCGCTCACTTCGCCCACATAGCCGATCAGGTGCGCCGCAAACCCGTCGCGTGGATAGAGCCTGCGCGCCTCGTCAATGGTCTCCAACTCCGGCAGTTCGTTGCGATGCGCCTCGATAAACGCCTGCTCGTCGGCGGTGATGTCCTGCTTGATGGGGATGGGCTGATACCCAGGTGAAAGCCGATAGTGTTGCAGCGTGGCACGCAGTTGGTTCAGGTCGAGGTTCAGTCCGCGTGCAATCAGCGGCAGGTCGGCGTCCACGTTGTGGTTCTGCTCTCGCACCAGGAAGCAGGAGACAGAAGGGTAGTTGTCGACAATCAGCCGGTTTTCGCGGTCAAACAAGCTTGCCCCGCGCAGCCAGAATCGGCACCTTGCGAATGCGGTTCTGCTCCGCCAGCACGCGAAAATTGCTCGCGCCCAGCACCTGCAGCCGCCATAGCCCCGCGGCCAGAGCCAGCATCATCAGGAGGATGCCGTACTGCACGGCCGTCAGCTTGATGCTGGAGAGCTTCTCGCCGCGTGTTGCCTTGTCAAAATACATCGGTTTGCACTCTCAGAATACAGTGATGATCGGGTCTCATGCACCCGTTCCAAATGGCTCGTGTAGTCCCTCAGTAACGCCATCTCCCGGCGATCCAGCCATCGGAGCCTTGTGAAGCAAATATGTCGGTTCAATCACGCCCGAGGGCGGATACAACGCTTCTCCCGCGTAGATGAAGCCGACTTTCAAAAGCACCCTGCGTGATTCTTGATTCATGGGGTGATGCCCCGCGAAAAGTGCTGTTGCGTTCAATGAGGAAAAAGCATGTTCAATAAGGCCGCGCGCTGCTTCCTGGGCCAGTCCTCGGCCCCAGAATTCTCGACGCAAGTGGAATCCGAGTTCGTAGATTTGCTCCTGCATTCGATAAGGTTGCAGCCCGGCGCATCCAACGTGCACATCCCCGTCGAGCAGGAAGATAGGCCAGTACTGCAACTCATATTTCTGCATCTGCGAGATCTCCCGTTTCAGCCGCGCGCCAATCGCATCCGGCGTAAGCGGACCAACCAGGAACGCATTCACGCTGGGGTCGCCCCACAGTCCCAGTGCCAGCGGAGCATCGGCCTCGCTCCAGCACCGGAATCCGAGCCGCGCGGTTTTCAGGAAATATTCCATGCAGACTCAAATTCAAAGAACGTGGCCGCCGCCTCGGCATACCGCGAGGGCGGAAGGGAACGCAGCGTCAAACAAGCGCCGCGCAGTAATTGGCGCTGCAATCAGTCTCGCAACTGAAAACGATCGAGCAAAGGGAAGAGGACAAGTGCAATCGCTGAGTTGCCGAGCGCCTTCAAAAACTCAAAAAGCCAATTTGAATCCAAAGCCAATCCAAGCAGAAATCGAAAGACAAAAATGTAGATCGCACTGGACAACAGCGACAGCAAAAAAATGAGGCCCAGCCGGATCGTCTGGCTATCTACATCAATGCGTATCCCCACAGATGCGGCCAGAAACCCGACTACCGTCTTCGCGATGCCGTTGATGCCGATGGCGTGGTGCGTCAACGCGTCTTCAAAAATTCCCAGCGCTCCGCCCATCAGCGTTCCCTGGATCGGGCTCCGTCTGCCCAGCGCGAAATAAACCGTAACCACCAGCGGCAGATCGAACCATGCATAGGCTCCCAGCAAGCGCGGAAGCCACGCCTGTAACACCAGCGCCACTAGGGGGATCAACGCATAGATGAGGAAGGGGAATCGGTGAATCTCGAAATCGCGGCGGGCGTCTGCCGTCAGAACTGACATGGCTACGGGTTCCTCCGCGGTTCTAAATTTGGATCGGGCTTTTCCGGCGCCGGCGCAGCCGCATTCCCCGCTGCCTTCGCGGGTGTCGCCGCCTTCTTCGGCGTTGTGCTCTTCGCCGCCGGCGTGCCCTGCGCTCCATCCTCCGGAAGCCCGGCAGGCAAAGCTGAATCTCCCGCTCCCGGTGTAAAGCGGTCCGGGTGCAGCGGCTGCGGCGGGTGCGCCACCGGAGTCGGGTTTGACGTGTCGTTCAGCGGTTGCTGATCGGGCGGCAGGCTGGGGTCGATCAGGCCCGGAAGCCGTTCCGCCATAATCTGCGACGCTTTCTTCTGTGCATTCTCTTCCGCTGCTTCCGCGCCTTTCAGCGTTTCACTGGTGGCAATGTCCTGCTGCTGATCTGCCGGGAAGCGCGCTTCGGTTGAGGTAATGATGAGCACTTCATCCAGCCGGTCAAGTTGGGCCGCCGGCTTCACAATCACGTCAATAAAGGAATCCCGCGTGGGGTCGGGAACCACTTTGTCCACTACCCCCACCGCCAGGCCGCGCGGGAAAATCTGGTCGCCACCCGCTGTCAGTACTTTCTCGCCCGGCTTGATGCGGTTGTCCGACATGATGCCCACAATCTCCGGCTGGCCGACCGCATTGCCGCGCAGAATTCCGCGGATGCGCGTGGTCTCCAGAATCACCCCCGCGCCACTCGTCTGATCGTTGATTACGAGAACCTGCGACGTGGTCGGAAACACATCTCGCACTTTGCCCACAATTCCATCTGGAGTAATGACGGCCATGTCCGGCTGCAGTCCCGCATTCCTGCCCTTGTCGATATAAAACACACGCGACTGGTCGCTGCCGCTGGCCCCAATTACCTGGGCGGCCATGGTCTTGTAAATGTACTTTTCCTGAAATCCAAGCAGGCTTTGCAGCCGTTGGCCCTGCCGTGCGTCTTCCAGCAATGCGGCCTGCTCCAGGCGCAGCCGGTCCACCGTTTGTTCCAGGTCACGATTCTCCTGGCGCACGTGGCGCAGATCGATATAGTTGTCCCAAAGTTGCGAGACACCCATCCCAGAGCCATGAATTAGTCGCTCCGGAGGCGTCACAATTGAGTTGGCCCAGAGCCGCAACAACCGAACGCCGCCGCTGTCGCGCGGGTCAATGCTCATGCGTCCGGATTCGGTCCGGTGCACCTGCACGGCCAAGCCCAGGATTTGCACCACAAGCAGAGCCAGCAGCACCACGAGATTCCGATAGCGGTCGAAGATGGATTCCATATAAGCCAGAGGTCAGGGGTCAGGTTTCAGGGGTCAGCGCACGGGAATCGCCTATACTGTGCGGGCGCACCCTGATCCCTGAAACCTGACACCTGTTTCAGTCGATCTTGATCTTGCGCAGCAGGCGGAAGTCTGACAGCATCTTGCCCGTGCCCAACACCACGGACGCCAGCGGATCGTCGGCCACCGAAACTGGCAGGCCGGTTTCTTCGCGGATGCGCTTGTCAAGATTCTTGATCAGCGCGCCACCGCCGGTCAGCACAATGCCGCGATCTGAAATATCGGCTGACAATTCGGGCGGCGTCCGTTCCAGTGCCACGCGAATCGCGTTCATGATCACTGCGATGCATTCGCCCAGCGCCTCGCGAATTTCGCTGTCGTCAATGCTGATGGTCTTGGGCACGCCTTCAATCAGGTTGCGTCCCCTGATCTCCATCGTCAGTGGTTTGTCCAGCGGAAACGCCGACCCAATCTCAATCTTGATAGCCTCGGCCGTGCGTTCGCCGATCAGCAGGTTGTACTTTCGTTTCAGGTAATTGGTAATGGCCTCGTCCATCTGGTTGCCGGCCATGCGCACAGAGCGCGAATAGACAATGCCCGACAGCGAGATCACGGCGATATCCGTCGTCCCGCCGCCGATGTCCACCACCATATTGCCGCCCGGCTCGGTTACCGGCAGCCCAGCGCCAATCGCCGCCACCATCGCCTGTTCCACCAGATACACTTCGCTGGCCTTGGCGCGATAGGCAGAGTCCTCCACAGCGCGCTTCTCCACCTGCGTAATCTCAGACGGCACGCCGATCACAATCCGAGGGTGCACCAGCATCTTGCGGTTGTGCGCCTTCTGGATGAAATAGTTCAACATCTTTTCTGTCACTTTGAAGTCGGCAATCACGCCATCCTTCATCGGCTTGATGGCCACGATGTTGCCCGGCGTCCGCCCCAGCATCTCTTTGGCTTCCTTGCCCACGGCTTCCACTTCGCCCGTATTTTTGTTGATGGCTACAATGGAGGGCTCGTTGACAACAATGCCTTTACCAGCCGCATAGACCAGTGTGTTGGCGGTGCCGAGATCAATGGCCAGGTCGCTCGAAAACATGCTGAAGAGGGAGCGCAGACCGTGCGACCGCGAGGAACGCGAGGGATATCCGTTCAATGACATTTGAGAATTAAATCTACCTCAAGAACCATTGTACGGCCAGCGGGACGTACCCGTTTGGTTAGCTCGCCCCGCGCAGTTACGAGCGTGTCACGCCTCCCGACCGGTGCGATACACTCAGGGATTGTGCCGGGCCAGTTGGCCGTTTCGGTCGGCCTGATTGTCATCCGCTTTCGAGGTTTTCATGACCTATCCCATTTACAAAAATCTAATTGGCGGCGAGTGGCTGCCGGCCGCAAGCGGAAAGACCATCCTCAACCTCAACCCCGCCGACCACTCTGACGTCGTTGGCGCCTTTCCCTCCTCAGACGCTGGGGATGTGGCCCTGGCCGTGGCCTCCGCAAAAAAAGCCTTCGCCACCTGGCGCCTCGTTCCCGCGCCCAAGCGCGCTGAGATCCTTCTTCATGCAGGCAACAATCTCATCCAAAACAAGGAAAAATACGCCCGCGATATGACCCGCGAAATGGGCAAGGTGCTGGCCGAGACCCGCGGCGATGTGCAGGAAGCCATCGACGAAGCCTTCTACGTGGCCGGCGAGGGTCGCCGCCTTTTCGGCGTCACCACCCCCAGCGAGTTGCAGAACAAGTTCGCCATGAGCGTCCGCATGCCCGTCGGCGTTGTCGGTCTCATTACGCCGTGGAACTTCCCCATGGCCATCCCCAGTTGGAAGCTCTTTCCTGCACTGGTCGCGGGCAACACCTGCGTCATCAAGCCCGCATCCGATACGCCGCTCTCCGTCTACAACCTCGTCCAGGCACTCGTCGATGCCGGCCTTCCGCCCGGCGTTGTCAACTTGGTTTGCGGCAGCGGCTCAGCCACCGGTATGGCGCTCCTTGAACACAAAGACGTCCGTGCCATCAGCTTTACCGGCTCCAGTGAAGTGGGCTCTCTCGTGGGCCAGCGCGCCGCCGCTACCTTCAAGCCGGTCTCGCTCGAAATGGGCGGCAAGAATGCGCAGATCGTCCTCAACGATGCAAACCTCGACCTCGCGCTCGACGGTGCTCTCTGGGGTTCCTTCGGCACAACCGGCCAGCGTTGCACCGCCACCAGCCGCATCCTTCTGCAAAAGGGCATCGCGGCGGATTTCACCGCCAGATTTGTCGCTCGTGCCAAAGCGCTCAAAATCGGCAACGGCCTCGATGAATCAATCGAAGTCGGTCCGCAGGTCAATGCCGGCCAGATTGAGACCTCTGCGAAGTATGTAGACATCGCCCTCGCAGAAGGCGCAAAGCTCCTCGCCGGCGGCCACGCGCTCACATCGGGAGCCTACGCCAAAGGCACCTTCTTTGAACCCACCGTGCTCGGCAGCGTCACTCCCAGCATGCGCATCGCGCGCGAAGAAGTATTCGGCCCCGTCGTGAGCCTCATCGAGTTCGATACCTTCGAGCAGGCAATCGAAATCGCCAACTCCATCGACTACGGCCTCTCCACCGCGCTCTATACGAAGGATGTAAACCGCGCCTTCTCCGCCATCCGCGACCTCGAGGCCGGCATCACCTATATCAATGCACCCACCATCGGTGCCGAAGTCCATCTCCCCTTCGGCGGAGTCAAGCAGACCGGCAACGGCCATCGCGAGGGCTTGGGCGCCATTGACTTCTTCACCACCTGGAAAGCTGTCTACGTGGATTACTCCGACAAACTCCAGCGCGCCCAAATCGACAACGCAGAATAGGCTCTCCCAGCGCATCAATCCGCACGACCGTGAGTGTCCCATGTATCCTGGCCGGGGTTCCCAGCGACAGGTCCTTGTCGCCGCGATGATTCGAGACATGGGACAGCACTCTCGAATCCCCGCCAGTGTCGCCCCGAGCACAGTCGAAGGATATGCGGTTGGATTTTCCGAGGAGTCTTCTCAGCGATTGTGCGGGACCTTCAGCGGCTACTCATTCAGCCGCGCCATCACCACGCCCGTGGTCCCCATGTGGATGAGCGCGCAGTTCGCGTGCGGATCGCACTTGTAGTGAATCATCGCGTCTGCCTCGGCCCAGGCGGCAGCGATGGCCTGGTCACTCTTTTTCGGAATGGTGAAGCTGTGTCCAGCATCGCCCTCCAGTACGCCACGCGCACTATCCCACCCCACGACCCGGTCGTCTCCCTGCATATAAAAAGCAGCCGGTGGCTTCTTCACAACGGGTTTGCGAGGCTTGATCTTGGGTACCGCAAACTCATTTTCCGGCGCACTCTGTGCTTCCTGCACACTTACAGCAGGCTTCCGCCCGAGCAACAGGTCCTGCTCCGCAAGCGTCGGAAAATTCGAGGAGAAGTCCCAATAATAAAAACGCTTGTACTCGTCTAGAGAACACGGCAGCACGCCCTTCGCATTCAGCGCATCGATCTTTCCGTCCGCTCCGGTTTCAGTCTGGAAAACGTCCTTCCCGCTGTCACTTGCATGCTCAAGAGCTTGTTGAAATTGGGCTGCAGATGTAGATGCCGCTTTATCTCCTGAATCCGCGTTCGCCTGCGATTTGCGCCCGTCAAAGGGAATCAGGACGTCCATGCCGCACAATGCGAATCCTGAGGCGTCGAGCACTCGAACATGAATGGAGATCGCCTTCTGAGGATTGGCAGTCACAAATGCAAATCCCACGTTCTCACGCGGATCGATGGGTTCTATCCGCAATTGGTATTGTGCGTTCCCTTGCCACCCCGCCACTAGGTGCCCGCGCAACCCAGACGCATTCTCGATTCCTGGGCCCAGGTCGACAGAGTCTGCCTTCGGAGTCGACTTCTTCAACCCGATTAGGGCGTAAACCGCGATGCCTAACACCAGGAGTCCCAGGAGCAGTATCTTCAACCCGGACTTCTGAGCTTTGGGCGGCGTCATTCCACCGCCGCTGCCATCCGTCGCCTCTTCCGGGTGGGCAATGAAGCGTTCCAGCACCTCAACTGCAGGTGTCTCGGCTTGTTGGGATTGCTGGTCGGACTCCGCCATCTAGGAAGCACCTCTCCCCAATGGAGCAATGTTCTGGCCTATGGGAATTAATGCCAAGGTACAGCGCCGCGCCGCCCATTTCAACTTCAATCGACCCGCGTACTCACCGAAGTAATACCTCCATGGCCTTTGCGATGAACATTTTGGCGGCACATCTTCGTCCGATTTTCGGCCCGCAAACTGCCCGCCATTCGTGAATCTTCGGGCGGGCGCATTCACTTCTCCGCGCGACAACTCGCCCTCGGCTTATTCCTGTGGCGGGCTCTCCGGCTTCTTCGAATCTGCCGTTGGCGTTGCCGCCGCAGCCGCGGTTTCAGCCTTTGCCGGGGTTGCCGGAACCGCCTCAACCGGCAGCGGAGGATGGTCAAATGCATACAGCTCGTTAAAGAGATACTTATAGGTCGCGTGCGACTGTCCGCGGAACTGCGGCTTGAAGCCGTACAGCACAATCCGCCCCTTCCCATAGGCAAGTTCCATCGCCGCCGCCTTGCCTTCAATCGCTTCCGGATGCAGCAGCAGTCCGCTCTCCAGCGGGTTTGTCTCCTTCGCGTACTGCGCGATCACCGCCCCGTGAAATCCCGGCAGCGGCTCGAACGCCGGTCCGCTCTGGAACATCACCACCGGCGAATCTGACGACGCCAAAATTCACCGGCAAATCCGCATGCTCCGTGTTCACGCGCAGCAGCGCGCCCGAGCAGAAGAACTTGTCGCTCTTCACCCCCTCCAGCACGTTCTTCACCGGCAACGACATCGCCGGAATCAGGCTGCCCGCCGTCTTGTTCAGCGCAATCAGCGTTCCACCTTCGCGCGTGAACTCGCGCAGATTGTCCATGCCATCCTGCCCCATACCGCCCGCATACTCGCCCGGCACAATGCCCACGCCAAACCCATCCATCATCTGCTTCGCCGACATGTCGGGCAGCACAATCACGTCGTAGCGGCTGCGCAAATCCGCCGCGCGAATGTCCGCGTTGTACAGGCTCTTCGGCTCAAATCCGTAGTTCTCCAGAATCCACCGCGTCCACCCTTCATCGATCGACGGCTCCCAGGGCCGGTAGAGACCGATGCGCGCCTTCTTCATCGGTAACGTGTGTGCCGGCGCACTCACCGCCACCGCCGATACCGCATACTTCTTCGCCAGATCGCCCAAGCGTTGCGCGGCTGATTCCCCCAATCAGAAATGCGCCCGTCTCCGCGCCTTCCGCGGTCTTCACAGGATCCTCCGCCAGTGACACACTCGCTCCCGCTTTCAGCGCTGCATTCACCAGTTCGAATGACGCATTCGCTTTGTGGCTGATGGCAAACACCGCGCCCGCTCCGTCCACTGCAGCTTCCGGCAGCTCCACCTTGTCGATCTTCGTCAGCAGCGCCCGCTCGTCGGCTCCTAGCGGATCGGTCACCGCATCCACGTTCACGCCCATCTGCAAAGGCAGCGTCCAGCCCGTCACGTCATATGGCAGATCGATCGCCTTGGCCGTTCCGTTCTCCAGCGCGTCAGGATATCTCTGCCGCTCAAATAGCTCCTTCGCCAGCGCCGAAAACGGCTGGTCCATCGGAATCACCCACGAGCCCGCGGGATACGTCACGCCATTCGCCTTGAAGCCGTCTTTCGATGCGTAGACATCCAGCCCGTTGTCGATCATCTTCTGCGCCAGCAGCCCGGCCTCGGGCGTATCCGCCTGCTTGTCGCTGATTACATACGCAAAAGGCGGTTCCTTGCTGAAGTGCTGAATGTTGTCCCGTGCCGCCTGGTAGCGGTTGTAGAGCAGCGTTTCTCGATTCTTCGCCGCCAGGTCCAGCACCGACATCGACCCGCCCACCATGTAATCCACTGCGTCCTTCAGCCGCCACCAGCCGCCCTCCCACGGCGTCGAATACATGCTCAGCGCGCGCAGGTCCTGGTACTCCTTGGGAAAATCGCTGCACTGTGTAGAAGTGCGGCGTCGCGTACTCGTAGAGCGCCGTCTCCGTAAAAAACGAAATCTCGTTGCGAAACACGTGCGCCCAGTCCGTAAAGCCCGCATACCAGTTGTCAAAGCGCGATTCCGAAATCGAACCCGGCATGTTGATGCGCGTTCAGATAGGCCGTCATGTTCGCGCCAATCAGGTTCAGCCAGCTCCGCACCAGCGGGCTGATGTTGCTCGATATCGGATCAGAAAACGGCGGAATCCAGATGCGCGCCGGGAAGGGAGCCGTCTGGTGCTGGCAGTAAAAGATCTCCGGACTGTATTCCAGCTGCGCCTTCACCACCACCTGCTCTTCCTTCATGTTCATCATGTAGCCGTCGCGATTGTTATCGTGGCCAACATAATCCTGGTAGAGCCACGGCATCGGGCTCACTTCATACTTGGTCCCCACGTTCTGCCGGTACCAGTGCACCACCATGTCCTGCCCATCGGGATTGAGCGTCGGCCACAGCACCAGAATCACGTTGTCCAGAATCGCGTCCACCTGCGGATCGTTCTGCGCCGAGAGCAGCTTGTAGGCCAGCACCATCGTGTGCTGCGGCCCCGCCACCTCGTCCGCATGCAGCCCGCCGTCAATGTGCACAATCACCTTCGACGTCCGCGCCAGCTCCAGCGCCTGCGCATCGTTCAAATCGGTCGCATGCGCCAGCCGGCCCGGAATCTGTTTGTAGTCGTCCAGCTTGGCCAGGTTCTGCGGCGACGAAATCACCGCCACTTCAATGTCCTTGCCCTCGGTGCTCTTGCCCACCGTGAACATCTTGATGCGGTCCGAGGCCGCGGCCAGCGCGTGAAAATAGCGGATCGTGTCTTCGTAATCGGCCAGGTAAAAATCGTCTCCAGGATTATGCCCCAGCACCGAGATCGGCGTCGGCACCTCCGCGCGTGCCCCTGCGAAGGAGCAACGGCGAGAACCAGGACGGCAAGGCAAAAACAAGGAAACAGCAGGGTTGGCTGAAAACATCGGCGCTCCTTGTTGCAATCGCAACGGACAAGTGAATCGAGCAAGGGGATGAAATCTGAGTACGCCACCAGGGCGAAGAGGCGTGAACCGCGAACAGTCGTGCGTGCCTAAAAGATTAACCCACCTGGTGTGACGAAGAAAGAGAGCATTGAAGAATCCGTTTTCGCATCAGAGCACAACCATCTAACTGGCAAGGATCGGGTCCAACAACATCGCGGGTCCCATGATTCCGGCAATTCGAGGTCGATGATGCTTGAGTCCGGTTCTAATTAACAGCTGGATTGTGTGCGATCCTCGAGGAACCCGGAATTCCCCCCAAACGGCTCGATGAGCGGATGCGCGATCTAACTTAAACCGAGTTAGAGGACTGTTAATTCTTCTTTTTGTCGCCATTTCTAATTTGGCGAACCCCTCTTGGGCCGCTATTCTGATTGCTCATCTGATGACTTTCACTAATCGCGTTCGGCTATCGTTGTCGCTTGCATGTGCGCTCTTCTTCTGCCGGCAGCTGCACGCTCAACTGCCTTTCTATACCGATGACACCGGGGTCACCGAATCGGGGGAAATGGCATTTTGAGTTCTTCAACGAGTATGACGCGCTGCAGCTTCAGTACCCGAATGTCCGGCAAAACACGGCCAATTTCAAGATCAACTAGTGGCCTGCCGCACAATTTGGAACTGGATCTGGACGCTCCCTATCTCACCATCCAGCGAACCGCTGGAAACCAGCCCTCCAGCGGCATGGGAGACACCAATATGGGCATCAAATGGGCATTTCATAAGGAGTCCAAGGGCTCGCGGCTACCGGCCTTGGTGCCAGTTTCTACACCGAATTCCCCACCGGAGACTCCAAGCAGCAACTCGGCTCGGGACTGGCCGACTATTGGCTCAATTTCATCGCGCAAAAGTCCACTTTCTGAAAAGACCAGAATTACTGGAAACCTGGGAATCTTGTTCGCCGGCAACACCAGTACCGGCGTGCTGGGAATACAAAATACCCGCGGTCAGGTTTACACCGGCGGGCTCTCGATGCTGCACGATTTCAGCAGCCGACTCACCCTCGGTGCCGAGCTCTACGGCGGCTATGCTGAGAAGGATAATCTGGGCAAAAGCAACTTCAGGCCATGGGTGGCGGTCAATACGCCCTTCGCAATGGACTGTCAATTCTGTTTCGGACTGCTCGGGGGCAAATACGTTGCCAGCCCGCAGATCGGCGGCCAGATCGGGTTTGCTGTGGATTTCCCCGCCCTCTGGGTTTCTGCTTCCCGCCACGATAGCGCGCCCTAATCGAATCGACCGCATGGCCATAATTCGGTTTCTTGCATCCCATGGAGGCAGTCAATGGCGTGCAATCCGGAAGTACTTAGAAAAATTCCCCTCTTTTCCCTGCTGGACGATGAAGAGGCGGCCGTGCTGGCAAGCCAGGTCGAACTCAAGACATTCGCGCCGCGCGAGCGCATTTACAAAGTGGGCGACCCCGGTCCGCAGGCTTACGTGGTCATCTCGGGCAAAGTGAGCGTGTTCACTGTGGACGAAGATCAGCAGGAAGTGGTGATCGACGAGCCGGGAAGTGGCGAGTTCTTCGGTTTCGCTTCCATGCTTGAACAAACGCCGCATCAGACCAGCGCCATACGCGATCGAGGAGTCCCTCTGCCTCGAGGTTTCCCGGGACGACATCGAGCGTCCTGCTCAGCCGAAAACCCATGGCGGGGATGGATCTGCTTACCACACTCGGCCGCCAGCTCCATGCCGCCCAGGGATTGGTGCGGGTCCGCGCCAACCGAAATCCAAACGATCTGATCGAGAAAGATGCCACCACCGGGGAGAGGATCGCCGACCATGTAGCCCGTTTTGGTGGGTCGTGGACCTTCATTATCCTCTTTGCCGTTTTGCTGACGTTTTACACGCTGGTCAATGTCCTGCTCGATAAGCAGGCGTGGGATCCCTATCCATTTATTCTTCTTAATCTCTTCCTCTCGATGCTGGCCGCCATGCAAGCTCCGGTCATCATGATGAGCCAGAATCGGCAGGACACCAGGGATCGGCTGCGCGCCGAGCTCGGATTTCGACGTCAATCGGCGCGCGGAATCTGAGATTCAGGGCGTGTCGCGCAAGTTGGGTCTGCTGGACGAGAAGATGGACGATATAGCAGACCTGCTCCGTAAAAGAGTGTAGGGGCTTCAGTCAGCCGGGCTATTGAAGCGATTCGCTGAATTCAGCGCCGGCAGTCCAATGCATTCATCGAGCCGGTTTGCCGTTCTCTTCGACTCCCAGTCGTATGGTGGGCCGCTCGTCACTTACAAGCTTGTCAACAGTTGGCCACGGTGTTGCTCCGAAAGTAACTTCCGTGTAGGCGGTGATTCGCCCGGAACGCCAGGAATGGCGAGGGCCGATGTCAGAAATATAGCCAGGGTTTCAAAGAATACTCGCGATGGATGTTTTTTTGATTCTGATAATACCCGGCGATAGGAATATACAACGAGACTCTGTCTGCACCTGCCCACGAGAGTGTGCCCTCACTCGCACCCTCGAAATAGTTCAAGGATTTCACGAGGTCAAGACCCGGTAGAATGCTCCTTCGCTGTTCCAAGCTCACGCCGTGTGGGCCTACAGCTCCTCCCGCCGTCTCCTCCCATGCAAGATGTACCGAGTACCGCCCGTGTTGGAGTGTACAGAGCTCACGGCTGAGCTGGACTTGGTTTACGGCGTCTGGAATATCGCACGCCGCCATGCCTATCAAGCCTATGAATGAAAACGCCGAAAGCGGCACGAGTAATGTTAGAGTCGTTATCTTGGCCCAGCGAGGCAGGCGCAGGGAAGGCTTGATGGCGAAAAGTGGGAGCAAGAAAAAAAGACACTCAAAGGCAAGGTTTAGCCCATCGTGAGTGAATCGAAATTTGCCCATGCACAAGTACATGAAGACCGCTAGCCCGACTAGAGAGATAAGGCGCCGAACCGGCTTGGAAAGAGGGTCTGACGGAACTGATCCACGCATCTGTGCTGGTCCTCTGTGCAGCATCTACTCGACGGCTAGGCACGATTCTACGCTCAGGCTTGAGGCTCCCGGTCGAGTGGTGGCCTACTCGGAAGTTACTACTTGGCCCAACCCCATCTCAGCTAGGACGCGGTGCTCATATGCGACACAACATAAGAGGCCCTTGGCCCAGAAAGGCCGCCTGAACTGTGTTGGGCGCCAGTCACAAGCGCGGCCGTCCTACCCCTTAGCCTCCATCACATCCCGCAGCGCAAAGCTCGTCTCCAATCGCGTCACCCCTGGCAGTCGCGACAGCTCGTTCTGGTGCAGGCGCCCATAGTCGTCAATCCCCGCCACCCGCGCCACAAGCATGTAGTCATATTGCCCCGCCATCAGGTGGCAACTCACAATCTCCCGGCAACGCCGCACCGCCGTCTCAAATGCGCCCAGCACTGCCGCCGACTGACGCTCCAGCGTCACCCGGATATACACCGTCATGCGCTTGCCCAGCAGCCGGTCGTCCACCAGCGCGCGATAGCCGCGAATTGCTCCCGCCGTTTCCAGCGCCAGAATCCGCCGCGACGCTGCCGAAGCCGACAGCCCTACCGCCTCGCCCACCTCGTAGTTCGTCGCCCTGCCATTCCGTTCCAGGTGGCGCAGAATCGCTACGTCCAACTCATCCAGCTCGGCCCCTTCACCTGCCCCGGGTGTTTCGTGCGTCAAGGCTATGTTACGGTCACGTTTTGTGCCCATGCGCGAGTTTTACCACAAACTTTGCACACATTGGAAGCTGAATCCGCCGTACGATTCTAGCCAGTTGGAAGCGAAATCTAGATCCGCACCGGTTCAGCCCTCCCTCGAATATCCAACTCCGGCGCGGCGGCTTCTTAAATCCAAGCCCTCCCCAGAGAGCGTCCAATAGATAAAGCAGCAGCGCGCGTAAAGGAGCATCCGTAATGATCATCGGCGTCCCCAAAGAAATTAAAGACAACGAAGCCCGCGTTGGCGTCACTCCAGCCGGCGTCAAGGCGCTCACTGAGGCCGGCCACACCGTGCTCGTCGAGACCCTCGCCGGCGCGCAATCGGGATTCCCCGACGCCGAATACCAGAACGCAGGCGCAGAAATCGTCGGCGACGCAGGCTATGCATGGGGCAAAGCCGACATGGTCGTCAAGGTCAAGGAGCCCATCGAATCGGAATATGTATTTTTCCGCGAGGGCCTCGTTCTCTTCACCTATCTCCACCTCGCACCGCTCCCCGATCTCACCAACAAGCTTCTCGAATCCAAAGTCATCGGCATCGCCTATGAAACGGTGCGCGACCGCGCGGGCACGCTGCCTCTTCTCACCCCGATGAGCGAAGTTGCAGGCCGCATGAGCGTGCAGGTCGGTGCTACCTATCTTGAAAAGGAGCGCGGCGGCCGCGGCATTCTGCTCGGCGGCGTGCCCGGTGTGCCGCCCGCCCATGTCTGCATCATCGGCGGAGGCATCGTGGGCACCAACGCAGCACGCATCGCTCTCGGCTTCGGCGCCAAGACAACCCTTATCGACGTCAATCTCAACCGTCTCCGCGAGCTCGAAGACATCTTCGGCGGACGCCTCTACACCCTGGCCTCCAACAGCTATAACGTGGCCAATGCCACCCGCGAAGCCGACCTCGTCATCGGGGGCGTTCTCATCCCCGGGGCAACCGCGCCCAAACTCGTCACCCGTGCCATGGTTTCGAATATGAAGAAGGGTGCAGTCATCGTCGATGTCGCCATCGATCAGGGCGGCTGCGTCGAGACTGCCCGCCCCACCTCGCACTCCAATCCCAGCTTCGTAGTCGACGGAGTGGTCCATTACTGCGTCACCAACATGCCCGGCGCAGTGCCGCACACCTCCACGCTGGCGCTCACCAACTCAACCTTCCCCTACCTGTTGCGTCTCGCCAACCTCGGCGCGCGCGAAGCCCTCAAGCAGGACGCAGGTCTGGCAGAAGGACTCAACACCTGGCGCGGCACCCTCACCTATCGCGGCGTAGCCGAAAGTCAGCACCGCCCCTGGACCGCCGCCGCCAGCGTCCTCGCGTAGCCTCCTCGCTGGTCGGTATTCTCGCTGCCCTGCCTCCGACTGCGGAGACCGCTGAAGACCTGCGACCACGAGCCGAAGCTTGTTCTTACTCTGATTCCCCCATCACCTGGAAATCCTCAGTCTGTCCATCCGGATAGAGCAATTCATAACTCCGCTGGTACTCGTAGCTCTTCGAGGTGTCCTCTTTCAGCACCTTTGCCTTGTAGTCTCCCACGCGTAGAACGAAGACATTTTTTAATGGGTGGATGCTGGTCAGTTCATACTTCTTGCCGTCAATCGTTGCGTTTAAGTGATGTTCCCAGAAGCAGACGCTCGAGCCGCCCGTCACGTCGCTGCAATCGAACGCAATGTGCCAAGCGCCATCGCGCTGGTGCAGCAAGGCACGGGCGCTACAGTGGCCGCAGGACTTACCACCACCGCGTAATCAGTCGGGTTCGGTGCCGGCTTCTCTGCTAGCGCAAACGCCGGCGCAAGAATCAGAAGTGCGAGTAAGACCTTCATAATCGATTTCCTCAAAACACAAGCAACGGCAAAACAGCGCAGCAGAAATTCTACGCTGAACGGCGCCGAGCCATTTTTGAAAAAATATCTTGAATATTTACTCTAGCAGGCATATTGCTATTAGCAATATGACGAAGCGCTCAAGTTCAAGTATGGATATCCTCCTCGGCCTCCTCGCAATTGAGCCCATGTCCGGCTACGACCTCGGCATGACCATTCGAGCATCCGTCGGCCACTTCTGGAATGAGAGCTATGGGCAGATCTACCCCAACCTCAAAAAGTTGGCCGCCGCCGGGTATGTGACTTCGAAAACCGAACGCCACAAAGGCAAGCCCGACCGCCGGATCTACTCCATCACAAAAAACGGCCATGACCGTCTGGCTAGCTGGCTTGCGGTTCCCCCGCAACCCGAGGTTCCGCGCAACGAATTGCTTCTGAAGCTTTTCTTCGGAGACAAAGCTGCCCCCGAAGTTCTCATCCGTTACATCGAGCACATGCTGGAAAGCGAACGCGCCGCACTCCGCGAGTTCATCCGCATCGAGGCCGAGGAGATCGTCCCCAACCAGCACTATCCTGGTGCGCCTTACTGGAAGATGGCCGCGCGCTTTGGGCAGTTGGAACTTCAGGCCCACGTGCGATGGGCTGAAGAAACACGGAGATGCCCTGCGCAAACTACACCACGCACAGCGCAACAACTCTACAACCCGAAAGGAGAAGAAGCATGCCCGAAAATGAGCCCGTCGAATCAGTGAACTCCGCAGCGCGTCAACGGCCTCAACAGATCGCCTCATGGGGATGGCTCATCGGTTTTTTGCTCATTGGCGCCGGCGTCGTCACCATGGGCTTTCTCGCTCAGCACGCGCCCCCGCACGGCGGCGGAGCAGCCCCCACGCAGCTCGCCAGCCACAGTCAAGCCATCCCCATCTATCTCACCGCAATCTTCATGGATTGGGCCCTCCTCTATTACTGCTGGGCAGGCGTGCATCGCAAAGGCGGCAACCTCCAAACGCTGTCAGGCGGGCGATGGACTTCCTGGAAAGACGTCCTCACCGACATCGCGATTGTGCTGCCGTTCTGGGTCCTCTGGGAAGCGGCAGCGTACGGTGTGCATTGGCTGCTGACGCAACCGTTCCTGAATCCGGGTGGCGTAGAGAGTGCAAAGACCGTCGCCAGTCTCTTGCCGAAGAGCCCGCTTGAAATCCTGATTTGGGTCGCAACCTCGACCACCGCCGGAATCTGTGAGGAAATGGCATTTCGCGGCTTCCTCCAGCGCCAGTTCCACGCGCTCACCGGCAATCTCGCACTCGCCGTTGTGCTGCAGGGCGTGGTCTTTGGCCTCTTTCACGCCTACCAGGGCTGGACCAACGTCATCGTCATCAGCGTCCTTGGATCTCTTTATGGCGTGCTGGCCGCCTGGCGAGGCAATCTCCGCGCAAACATCATTGCCCATGCGTGGACCGACGTTTGGGAAGGATGGTTCAAGTTCCTTGTCTTGAGGTAAGCCAATTGTGGCGGATCGCGGTGCCCATCAGCCCAGCCCGCCCCTGATCCCTGCCCCCTGGCCCCTGATCCCTGACCCCTTGTTCACCGGCAGTTCTATAATCCCCCCATGGTTTCGCGCGGCGATCCACGACGGCGGACGGTGTTCTTTCTGGGCGCCGGCGGCGCTTTTGTTCTTCGCCCTGCTGGGCGCGCTCCAGGCCTTCAACACCTCCAACGTCCGCTTCCTCAATCCTGAAACCGCGGGCGAAACGCTGGCCTTCACCGGCCTCACCGTCGTCGTCTTTCTTCTTCTGCTCGTGCTCCTGATTCTGCTGCTCAGGAACATCCTCAAGCTCTACGCCGACCAGAGCAGCAGCGCCCTCGGCGCGCGCCTGCGCACCCGCATGGTTCTCGGCGCCGTGCTCATCGCCCTCACTCCCGCGGTCTTCATGTTCCTGTTCAGCTTCGAGCTCATGAACCGCTCCATCGACCGCTGGTTCTCCCCCAACACCTCCGAGTTGCGCGAAGACTCCAACCGCGTCGTGCTCGAGCTGGCCCAGTACGTCACCAACAACGCCCGCGTCGAGGCCGAATCCATCGCCGCCTTCGGCGCGCCCGACCAGAACTCCGCGGGCCTTCAGGACGAGCTCGCGCACCCACCGCATCACCCTCGCCGGCGGATTCGCCGTCGTCTACGACAAAGACCTGCAGGTCCTCGCCAGCTTTCAGGCTCCACCGGAATCAAGCCCGGCAAGCCTGCTTCCGTGGCTCAATGAAGGTGAAGACGGGAACTGCGACTCCGCTGCAAGGCCCGCTCTCGTCCAGCCTGCTCAGCACCGCGCAGCGCAGCGACGAGCCCGTCCTCCGCGTCGCTGGGCAGGAGTACGCGCTGGGCATGGCCGCCACCGCCTCCGGCAAAGTCGTCGTCGTCGCGCTGCCCATGCCCCAGGGCCTCAGCCAGACCACCGCGCGCATCCGCAGCGGCGCCGCAGCCTATTGGGACCTCTTCCGTTCCCGCAACCGCATCCGCTCCACGTTCTTCCTCATGCTGCTGCTCATCACCGTGGTCGTCTTCTTCTCCAGCGTGTGGCTCGCCCTGTTTCTCTCCAAGCAGATCACGCGTCCCGTCGAAGCGCTCGCCGATGCCATGGACGAGATTGCCGCCGGCAAATATGACCACCGCGTCGGCGCTCATCACCACCGGCGAAATGGCCGAGCTGGTCCGCTCCTTCAATCACATGGCCGCCGATCTCGACGCCAGCCGCCAGCTCGCTGAGAGCTCTTCCGCGCAACTCACCGCCGCCAACCAGGCCATCGAGGAGCGCCGCCGCGAGCTTGAAACCATCGTCGAAACCATTCCCAGCGGCGTCGTCACGCTCGACGGCTCCGGCCACGTGCTCCAGGCCAATCGCGCCTTCGCCGTCCTGATGGGCCATGCATGAAGATGCCGGCCTGCGCGGCCAAAAGCTCGATGCTCTGCTGCCCCCCGAGAACGTCGACGACCTCGCCGCCGTCATTCGCCGCGGCCAGCGCATGGGCGCAGCCTCCACTGAGATCGAATTCCACGCCCGCGGCCGCAACATGCATCTCGCCGTCACCAGCGCGCGTCTTGAACTGGCGCACGGCAAGCCCGGCACCGTCCTCGTCGTCGAAGACACCACCGAACTCCTCCGCGCCCAGCGCCAGCTTGCGTGGAAAGAAGTGGCCCAGCGCGTCGCCCACGAAATCAAGAATCCGCTCACGCCCATCGCGCTCTCCGCCGAACGCATCGGCCGCCATCTCGACCGCAGCCAGCCCGACTCGCCCACCATCATTCGCAAATGCAGCGAGGTCATTCTCGCCTGCGTCGGCACCTTGCGCACGCTGGTCGACCAGTTCTCCGCGCTCGCCCAGTTTCCCGCGCCCCAGCCGCGCGCCTGCGACATGAATCAGGTCGCCGACGAAGCGCTGGCCCTGTTCGCCGGCCGCCTCGACGGCATCACCGTGCGGCGCGATCTCGAGCCCGGCCTGCCCATCGTCCTCGCCGATCCCGAGGCCATTCGCCGCGCCCTCGCCAACCTCATCGACAACGCCGCCGAGGCCATGCAGGGCAGCCTGCTCCGCGTCCTCGGCGTCTCCAGCTCCCTCAGTGAAGACGGCGCCGCCGTCGAAGTCGCCGTCTCTGACACCGGCCACGGCCTCACCGAAGAAATTCGCGAGCGGCTCTTCCTGCCCTTCTACTCCACCAAGCAGCGCGGCACCGGCCTCGGCCTTTCCATCGCCGCCAAAATCGTCCAGGAACACGGCGGCTCCATTCGCGCCGAGAGCAACAGCCCCAAGGGCGCGCGCTTTCTCGTGCGCCTGCCGTTGATGGAACCCGCCCCGGCACAGCCTGCGACTCATGCTCCGCCCGAAACGCTCCGCAACTGTGCCCGTCAGCGGAGCGCGCTCATGAATCACGTCCTGGTGGTCGACGACGAGGCGGAAATTCGCACCTCGCTCGAAGAGATCCTCCGCGAAGAAGGTTACGGCGTCGCCACCGCGGCTACCGCGGCTGAGGCTCTGGTGCTCGTTCAGGACGCGCCCTACGACGTCGTCCTGCTCGACATCTGGCTCCCCGATCGCGACGGCCTCGACGTTCTCGCCGACATCCATGCGCCTCGCGCCCGAAACTCGCCCCGAAGTCGTCATCATCTCCGGCCACGGCACCATCGAAACCGCCGTCAAAGCCACCAAGCTGGGCGCATACGACTTTCTTGAGAAGCCGCTCTCCCTCGACCGCACCCTCATCGTCCTCAAAAATGCCGTCGAAGCCCGCCGCCTGCGCTGCTGAGAATCTGGAGTTCAAGCGCCAGTTCAGCGTCGGCTCCGTGCTCACCGGCGAAAGCGTTCCCGTCAAGGCGCTGCGCCAGCAGATTCGCCTCATGGCTCCCACCAACGGCCGCGTCCTCATCTACGGCGAGTCGGGCACCGGCAAGGAACTCATCGCCCGCGCCATTCACGCCGAAAGTCTGCGCCGCGATCGCGTCTTCGTCGAGCTCAACTGCGCCGCCATCCCCGAAGACGCACATTGAGGCCGAGCTCTTCGGCTATCGTCATGGCGCGCAGCCCGGCGGGCCGCCGGAGCAGCGCGGCACCCTCGAACGCGCCGACGGCGGCTCGCTTTTTCTCGATGAAGTCGGCGACATGAGCCTCAAGACCCAGGCCAAGGTGCTCAGCGCCCTCGACGATCAGCTCTTTACGCCCGTCGGCGGCACGCAGCCCCTCCGCGTCGACGTGCGCCTCATCGCCTCCACCAACAAGGATCTTGAAGAAGAGATCGCCAAGGGCAACTTCCGCGAAGATCTCTTCTACCGCCTCAACGTGGTGCCGTTTTTCGTGCCGCCGCTCCGCGAGCGCAAGCAGGATATCCCGCTCCTCGCGCGCGAATTTCTCGCCGAATTCGGCCGCCAGTACGGCCGCCCGCGCATGGAGATCGGCGAAGAAGCCCTCGAAATGCTCGCGAATATCACTGGCCCGGCAACGTCCGCGAATTGAAGAACGTGATCGAGCGCGTGCTGATTCTCAACCCGCGCGCCCTGCGCATCGAGCGCAAGCATCTGCCGCCGCTCACCCACAAGGCCGCATCGCGCTCCACAGAGGAGTTCTCCACCCTCCAGCAGGCCCGCGACGCCTACGAGCGCGAATACATCCTCAAAAAGATTGAAGAAGCCCGCAACAACGTCAGCCGCGCCGCCGAACTCCTCGGCCTCGAGCGCAGCCACCTCTACCGCAAAATGAAAGCCCTCGGCATCGCCTCCCGCGAGTAGCGCTGGCCGTCCAGGCAAACGCGCTTCGCGCCCCATCCATCCGCAAGAAAATGGATGGCCCATGTCTCGCGTCTGAGACATGGGAAAGCACGAGCTCCTTTCCCACCGCTGTCATCCTAGAGCCGCACGATTGTGCCCCGGCCCGCGATTCTGCGCGATAGGGTAGCGGAGCGAAGGATCGTTTCTCTCACCCCATCAATTCCCACGAAAATGGGTGGCCCATGTCTCGCATCTGAGACATGGGAAAGCACTGCGCCAATCCGCACTCCCATGGGTGCCCCACGTCTCGAATGCGCTCCCACTTGACGAAGATGAACAACTGAAAGTCACACGCTTAGATTTGTGTGCTCATGATGAGGGTACCGTCAACGGCAATTCATGGTTCATGCTGCACCGCATCCGCCTTGCACTACAGAATGGACTTTGCTCAAACTCGGCTCTCAGGGTGATCCTGTCGAGATGGACGAGGTTTTCATCGGCGGCAAGCTAAAGAACAAGCACAAGCCGAGAAACCCAGGAGACCGGCTTTAGCGGCATCGGTGGCGTCCCAATGGCGAAGCTATTGTGATGGGGATGCTCGAGCGCAAGAATCGCGTCAAGTCTGAAGTCGTGATTCCCCAGTCACACCACACTGCAGACGAGTGGCAAACAAGCACATCGCTCCCGGCGCTACGTCGTCACCGATGAATGGGGCGGATACAAGGGAATCAACTTCGAGCACGTCATTATCAATCACGCCGTTGAATATGTGCGCGGCCAGGTCCACACTCAGGGAATCGAGAACTTCTGGGCCTGCTCAAGCGGTCGCTGGGCGGAACCTATGTCAGCGTCGAGCCGTTCCACCTTGACCGCTATGTGGATGAGCAGGCATTCCGCTACAACAACCGCGCAACCAAAGACAATCCGCTTGACTGACGCGGACCGCTTCGTGCTGGCATTATCGCAGATTTCAGGGAAGAGACTGACCTATGCAGAACTGACCGGCAAGGTGGGAGAAAGCGCGTTCTAGGCTGGCTTGGTTGGGACGGCAGAGGCGCGGGAAGCGGATTTAGGCGTTCGCTTCTCGCGCTTTTCCTGCTTCAATGCGCCTATTTAGTTCCGCTTTCGACACAGTGAGAACTTGGCCTAGTAGGTTCTCGAAAGCCTTGTATTCGGCGGACTGCGGTTTCGTCTTCATGGGGTCTATCATAGCGCAATCAAGGCTAAGGCAAATGGGCAACAGAACAGCATTCAGCGATTCTCGCCTTCGTATCCAATGGGCTAAGGAAAGCCTTGCCTATTTTG
>CAVSAW010000014.1:0-159365 GCA_963725945.1 uncultured Acidobacteriota bacterium
GACCGGAGCGCATTTCCCCAGCGAATTGGAAACTTCTCCGCCGTGGCAGGGACCTGCCTTTTGCGCGAGTTCCAAATTCCTCTCTGTCCAGATCGCTCCCGCTTCGCGACGGGCGAACGGCGCAGAGAGAGATCACGATCCAATCTCACTTTAGATCAACACGCCTCGAAGTAAATCGATCGAACGCCAATTCAAGACTTGCATACGATGGCCTTGAGCCGCAGCCTGGATTTCGATCGGTTTTGCCCGAATAACCGCTTACCTGGAGACCACTGCCTTATCAACGGCAGGCCACGAATCGAATCAATCACCGCGACCCCACACAAAATCCTCTCCGCTTTGCGCGCGATTTCCTACCAAGAAGGCACAATGGAAATAACTGCGAAGACCATCATGCCCAGAACACAGAAAGTTCCTTCGTAGCGGGATCTTGCGAGTGACATCTCCGCCTGGGGGATTCTATAGCGCACCTACTTTGCAATCTGGTTCGAATCAGGATTTTGCCCAACGAAACGTGAGGACCCAGTTTGAAAGCCGGTCTCTTCTGCCCGCTTTTCTCCGCGGCTCTTTGGGCAATCAGGAATAATCTATCCAACGGAGAATCCCTATGCGCTGTCTTCGCTATTGTGTTGCCAGCACCCTCGACGGCTTTATTGCCGGCCCCCAAAGCGAATACGACTGGATCACCCACAACAACGACATTGACTTCGGTGAAATCTACTCCCAGTTCGACACCTTGCTGATGGGTCGCCTCACTTATGAAGCCATGCGGCAGCGTCGCATGGCCCCGAAGGGCATGGGCATGAAGGGATTTGTCGTCTCGACTACGCTGAATCCGAAAGAGCATCCCGACGTCACCATCATCTCGAGCGATGTCCCCGGAGCCGTCGCGGCGCTCAAAGCGAATCCCGGCTCAAAGCCGTGCAAGAACATCTGGCTCTGCGGCGGCGGCGCGCTCTTTCGTTGCCTCCTCGACGCCGAGTTGGTCGATGCCGTCGATGTTGCGGTGTTTCCAGAGCTGCTCGGTGGCGGCGTGCGCCTTTTGCCCGAAGGCCGCCGCGCAACTCTGCGCCTCGAAGAATGCAAGCCCCTGCCCAGCGGCATACTTATGCTCAAGTATTCCGTGCTCCCCAAACCGGGCGCCTCTTGAGTTCGATCTCAGGTTCCTTGACTTGACAGGGCACTGCTTCAAAAGCCTGGCGCGAGCCGGTTGAAGGGTGCCGTAATAGCCCCAAGACGAAGGGGTCTTAGCTCCCGAGTGACCTTCCATCAGTTTTCCGCAACGCAGAAGAGGCGGAAGCCTCTGCTTCCGCCTCTTCTGCGTTTGCCCCCGTTGAGTTTCTTAGAACTTGTACACCACGCCAATCGAAGCGCGCGCATTGAATCGCGTGTGCGCCGAATCGCCCGGCTCGAACGGCACAACCGTAAATGCGGACCCGATATCGTCGCCATAAAGGCGCAATGCAAGCCGCGGTCTCAAGTTGTAATCTGCGCCCATGCCAATCCCCCCTGCAAATGATTTGCTCGGCGAAATCGAAACGTTGCCTGTGTGCACCACGCCCAGCAGCCCATGAACAAAAATGCTCGTGCGCCCATAGAGCGGCGCATGGAAAATCGGGCCGCCCAGGTACATGTCCACCGTCGGGTTTCCGGTGTTGGCCGAGGTAATCACCCAGGCATAGTGGCCGCCTTCTCCAGTAATCCCAAAGTATTTGCCCAGGTTACGCGTATACTGCAGACTCACGCCTTGCAAACCGTTGCGCGACTGGTTCACCTGGTTCAGGCTGGTGTAACCCCAGCCCACGAAGGCTTCATTCTTATAGCTGGGTTCGGTCGACTGGGAAACTGGCTTATCCGGGGCAATCTGGCTGCTGGCCACCAGGGGCATAAGTGCGGCCGAAACCACGGCCAAAATCGAAAACAGCAACTTTCTCGTCAATGCGAACTCTCCTCGATACAATGCTGCGGCGGCTCAGCCGCTTCTTGGGCCGCGACTCTCGGCGGGCCCTCATTTGAATCCGGTACATCAATAGACTATCGTCTTCCCCCTGTTCCACGAAGTGCGAACAGGCTCAGTTCAACGCGCCTGCACCGTCACCGCCCCGGCCACATGCACCAACGCGTCGGAATTCCCATTTACTGTGACGGCTGTCCCGTTGCGAAGGTAGCTGCCAAGGACCTCCGGTCGCGACCAGTCCAACCCCCACCCATCCTCGATCGCCACCACCGTGTACTGGCCCGGCGCCACGTCGCGAAGCGAAAAGCTGCCGTCCGAGTCCGACTGATCGCGCCGCGTCAGCGCCTGCCACGCGTCGGGGTCGCGCGGAACAAGCACCACCATCGCACCTGCAAAGCCCTCGTCGTCCTTGCGCGCAAAGCCTTCCACGCGTGCATTGCCCTGGCTCAGTGTCACCACGAGATTCAGCGCGTGGTCACGCATGGTGAGCTCTCCTCCTCCATGCGACGTGCCACCCGCAGCGATTGAAACCACCGGAAGCACCTTGCCGCCGCTGTCTGCCGCCAAGGACCATGTGCCCGGCTGCACGACCTCAAATCTGAACTGGCCCTTCCTCGCCTGCAATGCCAGGTCATCGTGTCCGCGCGCCGCGCTCGTCAGATCCAGCCGCAGATTTACCGAGTCCGGCGGAGAAATGCCATTCGCCATCCGCAAGCTTCCGGCCACGGTAAACACCGGCGTGCCACTGTTCGCATCCACCTGCTGGCTTGCGGCCAGGTCCATATCCGCCAGCCGTGGAGGATCGCCCTGCGCCAACTGGTAGTGCCCCGGCGCTACCCCTGTAATCTCCACCGACCCAGTCTGCATGGCATCAAGAAATCCAGCGCTCTCCGCCGAAATCTGGGATCCGAAGATCATCTGTCGCAACTCTGGCCGCGCAATCGACCCATCCGCCTTCCGTGGAGTTTCAATCGACAGGCGCAAAGCCGGAGTCGCACGCAGGTTGATGTCCGCCTCTTCCCGGCTGCCTCCGGCCAGCACAATGGGCGTGGCAGAAGCCTCGTCGGTCGTCGAATCGAAGTAGGTCACAGGGTAAGCCACATCCAGCGCGATGCTTCCTTCGCTCGCCTGTTTCGCGGGTGCGCGCAACCCGGCGCTGTGCAGCGCGTACCACGGTTCCGCCAGTACCGCCACCATATATTCGCCAGGCGCCAGATTACTGAACTCGTAGGCTCCAGTATCGTCAGTCGTCATCGAGTCGGTCTGCTGATTGTGTTCGCCAAGTCTGGGATGCTGCGGCCGCAAGAAAAGCATCACCCGCGCGCCCTCCACCGGGTCGCCACCATCGCCTGAAACCACTCCGTGCAGTACCGCCCCCGGAGTCAGTCGAAATTTCAGATGCGACGTGTCCTGGTCGGGTCCGGTCACAATCGCCGTGCTGAATTCCTCGTGCTCGTCATAGAATGCTGTCCGGAATCCGCGCTTCGAGGCCGTCAACTGATACTTGGCCGCGGGCAAAGCCTCCAGTACAAAACGTCCATCGGTGTCTGATGCAACGGACTCCACGATATGGCTGTCCTTCTCATCCAGCACAGCCACCGTGGCGCGCCGCACTGGTTCGCCCGTCACCCCATTCACAACTGTTCCGGCAATGCAGTAAGGGCCGGTGCCCGGCGAAGTTGCCGCTTGCGAAGGCGGCCCAGTCTGTGCCCCAAACGCCATCCCCGCAAGCATCAGCCCCATCGCCGCCGCCCATCGCAGCGACCTGCAAACAACTGGATTCGTCGTTCTTCGCTGCATCAATGTTCCGGCGCCTCCAGCACCAGGTTGGCCTTGGCTCCTGGCGTTAGCGTCACCGCCTGCCCTGGATTTTGAAGTGCCGCCATCGTTTCGCCGTTTCGATACGCAAGCTCCACAGGCCGCGCGAATGCGTACACGTGATAGCCGCCCGGCGTCAGTCCGTCCAATGTCACCGTGCCGCCGGTTGAAGCGCGCAGCGTTTGCGGGATCACGTCCTCGGTCGTATCGAAATCAGGAACTACGTAGACGGTGTAGGAAGGCTCTTCTCCCACCATTGGAATTCCCATCGTGGCCGGCACACTGATTGTGAGGCTTGCGCAGTCAGAGCGCAGCGCCAGGCTCACCGGCGCATTTGGACCCGTCAGGCCCACCACCAGCGGCTCGCGCGCCAGGTTCGCTCCTCCCGCAGTGAGTGACCCCTCACAGTAGACCTTGTTCGCCAAACTCGTATGCGCCCAGTAGGAGCCCGGTCGCACCGGCGCCGCGTTCAACGGCCCGCTCACCGGGCCTTCCGCAAAGCCGCTCACCATCTCGTCTGAAATCCACCCTCCGGACTGGCTCACAGTCAGGAACACCCCATCTGAACCCTCTGGCGTTGCGCCCGAGCGCGCCGCCGGCACTCCGCTTCGGATCAGGCTCACCTGCACCGGGCTCGCGTGAATCGCTGAGAGCGGAACGCGCAGATTTGAGACCGCGTGCCCTGCGACGGAGAAATCCACCTGCCCATTCAACGCAGGAGCAATCTGGGGAACCAAATTCACCGCGGCGCCCACCGAAGATCGCACCAGGTTGTTCCGGGTCAGCACCGTCACCAACATCGAATAAGTCCCGTCGGGTAGGATTGCCTGCAGCGAGTGCGTCGCCCCATCGTATTGCGCGACGTAAGGAAGTTCGTGCCCCTGGCCGTCCATCAAGACAGCTGCGGTCAGAGCGCCAGGCTGCGCCAGCGATGCGTCCATACTCTTGCGCCCATCCCCTGAGACCACCACAGCTGTCACGGCGTGAAACGGCTCCAGCGTCAACGTCAGATTCGCCTCCGCCTGCTCGCCACCCTTCAGCCGGATCTTCGCGGCGCCGGCAATGTCTCGCGCATCAGGATAGAACTGGCTTGCGTATCCGCTGCGGCTCACATTGCCGCTCCGTCCCGTAGCAATCAGGTTGCTCGCGGATTCGCTGTCCATGGCCGGGCTGCTGTAGATCGCATACGTCCCGTCAGCCAGCCCCGCAAAGCGATACACCCCATCGCTGTTGGCCTTGGCAGCGGATTCCACCTGCCACGCCATCCTCCCGCTCATTACCGTCCGCTGCAGCAGCGTCACTTCAACGCCCTGGGCCGAGTCGCCTGTCGACAGTTGAATCTGCCCGTGGATCGAGTTCGTGGGCGCCATCGTAAACACCACATCGGGCATCTCTGCGGCAACAAAAACGGCATGCGGACTTTCGCCCTCGTCCTCATCATCGACTTCCATGTCCGTATCCGCCCCATCCCGATAGCCAGGCTTGATGACCTGCACTGCCTGCGGCCCAGTGGCCACATCGGGAATCTCAAATCTTCCCTCGCCATCGGTCAGCGCCCCCGTATCTGCGTCGCCTTCAATCCGCACCAGCGCCCTCGGCAGTGGCTCGCCCGTTGCCGCGTTCCGCACCACTCCGTGCAATGTGACCGTTGGGCCCGTTTGAGGCTGCACCGTGCTTGCCTGCGGAGGCGGCGCCTCCGAATCCTGCGCCCTCACCAGGGCCGAAACAAACAACCCCATTCCCAGCCAAACGAGAAAGTATGCCCTCAACACACGCCACAGTGTGTCATGGCGAATGCCAGTTTTTCCGTTCGCTGGTCCTGGGATTGTTCGAGGGTCCACTCTCTATTTTGACCGTTCGCAGCCGGGAAGGGAATCAGACCGTCGCCAAAAGATCCGGCAGCTGCATCCTGCGCCGCCCCCGCCGCAATTCATTTTTCTTCGAGATACCACGGAATATTCACCACAATAATGCGCCGATTTCCGCGCAGCAGCAGAATCACCTTCAGCAGATCCGCGCGCCGGTTGTGAAGCAGGTTCTCCCACCAATGCCGCACCACCAACTCCGGAACCAGCACGCAGACCTTGTGCACGCTCGACTCTCGCTCCACCTTCAGGACGTACTCCACCACCGGATGCAATACGTACCGATACGGTGATTGCAGAATCTCCAGCTTGGGAACACACTTGCCCGCCTTGCGCAGCGGCGCCGCGATCTTGCTTTCAAAATCGTTGCAGATGTCATCCGGCACATCGGTGGTTTGCACGTGCAGGCAGCGAATATCGTTCGACATCGAAAGCGCGAACGACAGCGCCTTTTCCGTAATCCTGCTCCAGCGGTCGATCGGCACCACGACGATGGGCTCCGTCACCTCAGCAGGCACAATGGCCCGACTCAGCGAAGTTGCGCGCGCCACGCGCACATAGTGCCGCTTCACTGCGCGCATCAGCACAATCATCGCCACAATCAACAACGCCGTGATCCACGCGCCTTCCACAAACTTCGCAACCAGCACCACAAGCGTAGTGATGCCGGTCGCCAACGCGCCCAGGCCATTCACGCACATCCGCAGCCGAGCGTTTCGCTTGCGCCACCAGTGGACCACCATCCCGGCCTGCGAAAGCGTGAACGCCATAAACGCGCCAATGGCGTAGAGGGGAATCAGCCTGTCCGTCACGCCGCCGAAGAGAATCAGCAGCAGCGCCGTCAGAAATACCAGCACATAGATTCCCCACGAATAAAGCAGCCGCCTGCCCCGCAGCAGGAAGACGTGGGGCAGATAGTTGTTCCCGGCAATCGCGCGCGTCAGCCGCGGAAAATCGGCAAACGCCGTGTTCGCAGAGAGCGCCAGCACCAGCAACACCGAGCCGATGGTCAAGTAATAGAACCAGCCGTGGCCCATCACTGCGCGCGTGAGCATCGACAGTACGCTTTCGTAGTGCGCGCCATTGGGGTCGGTCGCCCCCACCCCGTAAGCGCGGCACAGCAGCGCAATGCCCGCCAGCAAAATCGCCAGCAGGACAATAATGATGGTCAGTGTGATCTTTGCGTTCTTCCGCGTGTCGTCGCGAAAGGCCATTACGCCATTGCTCACCGCTTCCACGCCTGTCATCGCCGTACAACCTGAAGAGAAAACTTTCATCATCAGCCACAAGCCCAGCGTGGCCGTCGCTGGCGGCAGCGCAGGCAGCGGTGTCGCTGCGTGAGGGTGTCCGCCGCTAGTCAACGCATGAAACGCCCCTACCGCGATCACGATCAGCAGCGTGCCCGTGAACAGGTACGTGGGAATCATGAACACCACGCCCGTGTCATGTACCCCGCGCATGTTGATTATGGTCAGAATCACCAGCACGCCCAGACATAACTGCAGCGTATGCGGCTGCAGTTCCGGTACAGCCGAGATCAGCGCGCCGACTCCAGCCGAGATGCCCACCGCCGCAGTCAGCGTGTAGTCAATCATCAGTGCCGCCGCCGCCAGCAGCCCCGCGCCGTCGCCCAGGTTCTCCGTGGCCACCGTGTACGAGCCGCCGCCGCTGGGATAGGCATCGATCGTCTGCCGGTAGCTGAAGAAGACAATGGTCAGCAGCGCGATAATCGCTGCGCTCACCGGCACGATGTACTGCACGCCCAGCAGGCCCAGCGGAATCAGCAGCGTTAGCGCGGCCTCAGGGCCGTAAGCGGCAGAGCTCAGGGCATCGAGACCGAAAATAGGTATCCCTGCGATGGGCCCGATATGTTCCGCGCGTTCTTCGCTGGTAGCCAGCGGCCGCCCGAACAGCAAGTTCTGAATGTTTCCGGATAAACCCATCAAAAGTTGTCCGTCAGTTGGGGAACAGGGAAGGGGAAGACCAACGTGGGCATTGTCTCACACCATCTGCGCAATCAAGTTAAGCCAGCCGAATCCCGCTCCCTCTCCAATCGCCGGGCGTATTCGCTTTACAAAAGCGCCAGGAACTTCTTCGGCGCGGTTTCTGCATAGCTGCCCAATACGAGTTCCTTCACCTCGCGCCAGTCCACTGTCGCGCGATCCAGGCGCAGCCCGATCCACCCTCTCGGTCCAATGTAGGCGGGCATGTAAAACTTCCGAGGGTTCGCCTCAATGAGCCATCTGTTGTCGCCGTGCGGCACCTTGCAGCAGACGCTGATGATTCCATCTCCATGATGATCGTTTAGGTAATACGCAAATACCTTCTTCGCCACCTTGAAGCTTGCGTGCCCGTGCGTGTCCTCGCGCGTCGCCGATGGCAGTGCTAGGCAGATCGCCGACAGCTTCGCCAAACGCTCCAGCCTCTTCGATTCATCTGGCATGCGGATTCCTCGGCAGGATCTGCAGTTCAGTGCCCGCGACTCTTGTCAATTCCCCGCCGGAGGCAGCTTGCAGCAGTCGCCCGCACCGGCTGGTTCGTTCGCACCCGCATCCAGCACAACCTTCCAGCTTCCGTCGGGCTGTTTGCGCCAGATCGTCATATAGCGCCCGCTCGTCGTTACAGGATTTCCATTCGCGTCCTTGCTGTGCCCATCAAAATGCCCCCACGTGTAGCCCATATCGCCTGAAGGCCCCATCACCGCGTCCGTCGGCGTCCAGGTTAGTTGATAGTCTTTTGGCGACCAGTTGGCCGATTTAATGATCGCCACTCGGCCCACCACCGCTGCTTGCCCGTTTCCCAGCGCAACGCCGTCCTCGGCAAACCAGTCTGCAAACGCAGCGCCCCCCCGCTCCGCCACATCTTTGGCAAAACGCGCTTCCAGGTCGTAGAGCAGCATCTTGCCAGGCTTCACGGTCGCATCCAGCAGCGGGTTGGGCGAAGCTAGCTTGCTGACCCCGGCTCGGGCAACTGCCCATACACCGGCACGGCAAACCCCAACGTCAGCAAAAACAATCCCCACACTGCGGTCTTCAACCCTTTGCGCGCGTCCATTTCGCCCTGCCTTTCCTCATGGCCATCCTACAACGCTTTCTTCGTGGTCACTGCCGCCCCAAACCCAGTGTTTTGACGCAACTTTGCAAGTTGGGTCCCGTCAAAACATTCAACCGCGGGCAATCTTGCCGATTGCTATACTTGGGAGACGCACTTCCGCGGTCCGCTGTTCGTCGGGCTGTGCCATCCCCATCGGATGGATGCAGTTCCAGGAAGGGCCGCGACGGTTTTCTTGGTCCAGCCGGGGCCCCGAGGCGTGCTCTTGGACACCCGGCTTTTTTCCGGGGGAAGGACGCAAATGGGAACACTGCTGGAATCCATTCATTCGCCCGCTGACGTCAAGCGCCTCAACGAAGCGCAAATGGTCGAGTTGGCGGGCGAGATTCGCGCATTCCTCATTCAAACCCTCTCAAAGACCGGTGGCCACCTCGGCCCCAACCTGGGCGTAGTTGAACTCACCCTCGCCCTTCATACCGTCTTTGATACCCCTGAAGACAAGCTGCTCTTCGACGTCAGCCACCAGGCCTACGTGCATAAAATGCTCACCGGCCGGCTCGACCGCTTCGCAACCATTCGCCAGCCCGGCGGCCTCAACGGCTTCATGCTGCGCACTGAGAGCGAACACGATTGCTACGGCGCTGGACACGCCGGCACAGCCCTCTCCGCGGCTCTGGGAATGGCCGTTGCCCGCGATCTCGCCGGCGGCAAAGAACACGTCATCGCGGTCGCAGGCGATGCAGCATTCACCAACGGCATCTCTTTTGAAGCCCTCAACAACATCGCCGAACAGACCAAGCGCCTCATCGTCGTCCTCAATGACAATGAGTGGTCAATCGATCGCAATGTCGGCGCCATCGCCCGCTACTTCCACCGCATCGTCACCAACGAGCACTACAAGAATTTCCACGAGTCTGCGGCACGCCTTGTCGAGCGATTCGGTGGCAAGACCGCAGTCACCGTAGTGCGACGCGCCGAAGAAGCCGCCAAGAGCATGCTATGGCCCTCCATCCTGTTTGAGGAGTTCGGCCTGCAGTACTTCGGCCCCATCGACGGCCACAACCTTCCGCTCCTCATCGAGACGTTCAAATTCCTCAAGGCAGAGAATCGCCCCGTGCTGCTGCACGTCCTCACCGAGAAGGGTCGTGGCTATCAGCCCGCGCTCGACGGCCAAAAGAAATTTCACGGTCTGGGACCTTACGATGCGGAGACCGGCAAGACCAAGCCTACTGGCCAGTTGACCTACTCTGAGGTCTTCGCCAACACCCTTGTCCAGCTTGCCAATGACGATCCCCGCGTTGTTGCCATCACCGCCGCCATGCCCAATGGCACCGGCCTCGATCTCTTCCGCCCTCATCATCCGCGCCGCTACTTCGACGTGGGCATCGCCGAAGAACACGCTGTCATCTTCGCCGCAGGCATGGCCACGCGCGGCTTCCGTCCTGTCTGCGCCATCTACTCCACTTTTCTGCAGCGCGCATTCGATCCCATCATCCACGACGTGAGCTTGCAAAAGCTGCCCGTGCTCTTCTGCATGGACCGCGCGGGCCTGTCCGGTGACGACGGCCCCACGCATCACGGCTTATTCGACATCGCCTATCTCCGCGGCATGCCAGAGATGATTCTCATGGCGCCAAAAGACGAAGACGAACTGGCGGATATGATGAAGACCGCTCTCCAGCTTCCCGGCCCCAGCGCCATCCGCTACCCGCGCGGAGCCGTCGCCGGCGTGGCTCGCAAGACTGAATCCGTCGTGCTGCCCATCGGAAAATCAGAGATCATCGCCGACGGCTCCGACGTTGCCATTCTCGGCCTCGGCCCCATGATCACTTTCGCCCAGGAACTCAGCGCACGCCTCGAGCGCGACGGATTCTCCGCAGCGGTCATTAATCCCCGTTTCATCAAGCCACTCGACCGCGAGATGCTTGAGGAGTACGGTCGCCGTGTTGCCGCTTTCGTCACATTCGAAGATCACGTCAAGATGGGCGGTTTCGGTTCTGCTGTAATTGAGGCTCTTGATGAGATGGGAATCGCCGTTCCCGTGCTGCGCATCGGCTGGCCCGACCTGTTTATCGAGCACGGCAAGGTGGAAGCGCTCCGGGCTAAATACGGCATCACCGTCGACGACGCAATGGCTCAGGTGATGCCGGTCCTTGCGCACCGCCAGCGCCGGACGTTGGTGGCCAGTTAAACACTCGCAGCTTCAAATTGCGATGCAATTGCTTCGCTTGCTACCGGTGGCCCGCTTCCGCGCAATCGCTGCCGGCTGCAGTAGAGTCTTTGCACTCACACCCTTCCCCGATTTCGTGTGCGACAATCCTCAACAGCACAATCTTTCTATGGGACCTTATCGTTTTTTCCTGGTGTGGGCTGTTGCATGGGCACTGACCTCAATTCCGGCCTGTTCTCAAGCGCCGGTCCTCCAAAATCCAAATTCTCAGGCAGCCTCGTTTCTCGTTCTCGATGGTGGCACAGTAGTCGATGTCACCAACTGGGGCCGCTCCGCAAAAGACATTCCCGATTCGATCGTCATCCTCAGTGAAGGCAGAATCTTTGCCGTAGGCTCACGCAGCGAACTCGCCGTTCCCAAAAACGCGCGTGTCATCGATTGCACAGGCAAGTACATCATCCCCGGCCTGGTCGACGGCTTCACCAACATCAACAGCCAGGGCCAGGCCAACGCCAATCTCTACATGGGCGTCACAACGGTCGTTGCCAAATCCGGTGACCAGCGCGGGCCCATTGATTTCAACGCCAATCCTCGTCCGCATCTCTACCTCGCCGATTCCATCGGTTCCACCGACAACTGGAGTCTGTTGCAGGGACATGGTGATTGGTCCAGCAGGCTCAAAGAAGGTGCGCATCCCGCCGAACTCACACCTGAAGATACTGCGCGCCAACTCGCTGACACCGCCCGCCTCGGTACCCGCGTCCTCTGGCTAGGCCCCGATCTCACCGCGCCCAATACCCAATGGATCATCACCCACGCCCATCAGGTGGGCCTTGTCACATACGGTGAATTTGTTGCGACGCCTTACAGCGTGGGCATCGAGGCCGGCGTCGATGCGCTCGTGCACATGGGTCGCTATGAGCTGGGTGTCATTCCCGACGAATTGCAGCGACCCCTCGTCGACGACCCCTACGGCTCCGCCGCGAATACGGCCTTAGATTACTCGCAGCATATTCCGCCCATAGACCTGCACCTGCGCCTCTACTCGCGCATCCTCGCCAGTCACCACGCCGCGCTGATGCCCACGTTCAGCATCTATTTCCAAAACCTGCCGGAACATCGCAATCTTTGGAGAGAACCTGCCGCTGCGCTCCTCGATCCAGCCCACATGTTCGATCCGCCTGACAGCACCACCGGCGAAATGGATTATCCCCTCGCGCCCTGGACGCGCCACTTGCCTGCCTACGGGCAGCGCTGGATGGAAGAGAATCTCCGCAAGAAGGCCGATCAATCTGCCATGCGCCTGTGGCAGATCAACGAGACCATCTTCAACGCCAACCCCCACTACCTGGCCGCTTCCGGTGCTCCCGTGATGGGCGCCATGCCAGGCCTTTCCATGCACACCGAGCTTGAAATGCTCACGCGCCTTGGACTCTCGCCGCGCGAGGCCCTGGCCGCCGCCACCAATAACTACGCTCTTCAATTTGGCTGGACTGAACTAGGTCAGGTCGCCCCCGGACGCCGCGCCGATCTTCTCGTCATCGACGGCGACCCCACTGTGAGCATTTGGAACGTGCGCCGCATCTCCATCCTCATTCTGGATGGAAACGTGATTGATCGTGAAGCGTTGCTGAACCTAAGAAAGTAGAGGCCACTCTCTTTGGCATGGGCGCGTGCGATTCGCAACTGTGTAAGCAATCACTCTTCCGCACGCACCCGTCCCTCTGGGAGAGGCACCTCGCTGATCTCTGATTAGTTGGGCAGAAGAACCGAATCAACCACATGGATCACGCCGTTCGATTGGTACACATCGGCGATCGTCACCGTCGCGGTGCCACCCTTTTCATCGGTCAGCTTCACCTTCCCGCCTTGCAGCGAGGCCGTCAGCGTGCCGCCTTCCACAGTCTTCAATTCGGCCTTGCCGCCGCCCTTCTTGATCATCTTCACCAGTTCTTTTGAGCTCACCTTGCCGGCCACTACGTGATACGTGAGTACCTTCACAAGTTGATCCTTGTTCTCCGGCTTCAGCAGCGTGTCCACTGTGCCGGCGGGCAGCTTGTCAAATGCGGCATTCGTCGGCGCAAACACCGTAAAGGGCCCCGGCCCTTCCAGCGTTTCCACGAGTCCGGCCGCCTTCACGGCTGCAACCAGTGTGGTGTGATCCTGGGAGTTCACCGCGTTCTCGACGACGTTCTTGGTCGGGTACATTGCGGCGCCGCCAACCATCGGATCCATTTGAGCCAGAACAGATGTGGCGGAAAGTGTAAGGGCGATGGCCATCATTACAGCCAGAAAAGTCTTGCGCGTGCGATTCATGAAATGTACTTCCTCCGGTGGGGAAATTGACTACACTCCTTGAACGCGCGACTGCCTCATTTGGATTCGTGGCAATAGCCGGCAGTTCCACGCCATGCACAAATCACCATCGCTTTATCCATGCCGGCAAAGCATGACCTTTGGGGCCCCTCGCAACCCTGCCCGTTGGGAGAACCGGCCTTCATCGTTTAACGTATCGACAGGTGCTTGCTTTTCGCGGCGACAGGCCGGCAGAGGAAATCATCGAAAGTCCAGACCAACGAACCACCAGCCGCAAGCGCCATAACAAGTGGCTGGTGCTGATTGCAGCCTACAAAGTCGTCCAGGCGCTCCTCATCGCTTCCATCGGATTCGGCGCCATGCGCCTGCTCCACAAAGACGTGGGCGACGTCTTTGAAGCGGTTCGCGAAGCTCTCCACTTCAATCCCGAATCGCGCTTGATCAACTTCATCGCTGAGAAAGCTTCGCTGGTCAACGATCCCCTCCTGCGCCGCATCGGCGCGCTGGCCTTCAGCTACGCCGGCCTCAGCCTGGCCGAGGGAATCGGCCTCTACCTCGAAAAAGCCTGGGGAGAGATTCTTACACTGGCGATCACTGCCTCGTTCCTGCCCTGGGAGATATTCGAAGTCTTCCGCCGCCTCACCTGGGTCCGCGTCGCACTCCTCATCGTCAACACGCTGGTATTTATCTATCTTTTGAAGGTCGTTGCTATCCGCAGAAAGCCCGCTGACGAACCCGCAGCCAGGTAGATTCGCTTTTTGTTCTCCTATAAACCCTTCTCGCCTTTCTGCAAAGAGTCAATATCGTCCTAAGAATCACTCTGGTCAACACTACATATTGTGGTAATTGCTCCTCGGGGAGCTATTAGGCGGCCTTCCGCAAAGCACAGCCCCGGCTTATCTCGTCAAACAGCGTTTTCCAGAGGAATTAACACTTTTAGGGGTTGGTGTGGATATTTTTCTGGTCTATTATCGTGTCTTGAGTGGAGCAAAAGGGAGCGAAAGGGAGTAAGGCTCCAGATTTCATACCGCCATTCCTTCAATTTTAACGCTCCGCAAGTCTTCCGAGGGGTCCAGGTGGTCTGTGAACCACCTTCGCCAACCGGGCAGGGAAGCATCAGCCGCGTTTGAAGCGGGAAACGAAAGTTGTGACGGCGCGAGGCCAGGCAATGTTCAGGGGCAATCATCCGGCGAAGGTCGATGAAAAGGGGCGGTTAAAGCTGCCCTCTGCCTTCAAGCAACTGGTTGATGCCGCGCATGTCACCCAGTTTTATGTGACCAGCACGGATGGCAAAAGCGCCGAGATCTGGCCCCTCCCCGAGTGGGAGAAGCGCGAAGAGCAGTTGGCTGACGCCAGCACCATGGACGACGCCGTCAGAAAGTACCTCAACCTGACCAGCTACTACGGCCAGCAGGTGGAGATGGACAACCAGGCCCGCTTGCTCCTGCCCCAGATTCTTCGCGGCACGGCCAGGCTGGACGCCGAAGTCACGGTTTTTGGCATGAGGACCTACCTGGAAGTTCACAACCGGGAGGCCTTCGAACAGAATCTCCCCGCCAATGAATTGACGGCGGATGATCGCAAGGCGATGGCGGCAATTCTCGCCCTCAAGAGTTGAGTAGTAACAATGCCCCTCAGGGGGAGCGCATGACGAATCAGAGTGAACGCCATGTGCCAGTTCTTTTAAAAGATGCGATTGAGTTTCTCAATCTGCGCGCAGGCGCCACGGTGGCGGATTGCACGCTCGGCGTCGCTGGCCACGCGGCTGAAATTGCCCGCAGGCTCGGCCCCAAAGGTCACCTGATCGGTTTCGACAGGGACCCCGAAGCGCTGGAGTTGGCCAAAGCGAAGTTGGCCCAGGTTTCGAGTGAACTGGGCAGCCAGGCGCCAAAGATCACGTTGGTCGGCGAAGCATTCAGTTCCATCGCCAGCCATGTGCAGCCGGCCTCGCTGGATGGATTGCTGGCCGACTTCGGTGTCAGCAGCCTGCAGCTGAACGAGGCGCGCAGAGGATTCAGTTTTATGGCGGACGGCAATCTTGACATGCGTATGGATACGCGTCAGGGGCCGACCGCCGCACAAGTGGTGAATGAGGCGAGTGAGCGCGAGCTGGCAAACCTTATTTACGAATACGGAGAGGAAAGGAGGTCGCGGAGAATCGCCAGAGCCATTGTTCGCGGGCGGCCGGTCACAACCACGGGGCAGCTTTCCCGGATTGTCGCCTCAGCCGCCCCGGCAATGAAACAGGACAGGATTCACCCGGCGACCCGCACATTTCAGGCTCTCCGGATTTATGTGAATCGCGAGCTGGACGAAATTCGAGCGCTCATGGAGGCCGCACCAAAATTGCTTAAGCCCTCCGGACGACTGGTCGTCATCAGCTTTCACTCGTTTGGAAGATCGCATCGCGAAAGACAGTTTGCGCGAAGGCGCGCATCAGGGAATTTGGGAAGTGTTGACCAAGAAGCCGGTCACGGCCGGCGAAGAAGAGACAGATCGCAACCCGCGCTCACGCAGCGCAAAGTTGAGAGCAGCAGAAAAAACAGCTACTAACCGTTAGCTTATGCCTGCCGGCTAGACGTGGTTTGGGATTGAAGCTCTGTAACAGGGCACGACTTAAGTCGAGCCAACGAGGGCCATAAGAAATTGGGGCTTTAGCCCCTGATGCAATACAGCAACAAGATGAATCCTCTTCTAGAAATCGAAGAGACAAATTCAAGCAAAGTCCAAGCTAGCAGCTAGGAGCTAGCAGCGAGAAGCTGAGGTGAACCATGGCGGCATGCACCACAACCTACTTTGATACCGGACAGCGGCTGGCACAGCCGCGTCGATCGCCGAGCACAACGCCGCTCTTGCTGGCGCAGCAGCCGATGCGCCGCCGCGGCGTGCGCACGCCCGAGGTCAGCTTCGCCAAGCACTTTGACAACTCGCGCCTCGTCAAGGCCCTGATCCGGTGCGCGTGCACCAGATGCGCATCTTCTCTGCCGCGGTCACCGTGCTGTTTTCGCTGGTCATGTTCTATGGTCTGCAGCATTTCAGCGCCATCGAAGGCTCCTATCGCGTGGAGTCGGAGAAGCAGGCGCTCGATCAGCTGCGCGAAGAGAATCGCCAGTTGCGTCTCAGCGAAGCGGAGATGACTCAGCCCGGCCGCATCGATGGCCTGGCTCGTCAGATGGGCTTCGCCGCGCCGCAGCCCGGTCAGGTGGTGCATGCCAACTGCCCGTCCTGACAACAGCGCTCCGGTCCTCGCGCAAGTCACACCCCCTCCCCCACCCGCCCAGTTAAACTGGACGAGAGCGTCTTCGCTAACGATTCGCCATGCAGGCAACTCTTCGCGCCAACCGAAACCGCAGCACCACACCGCGCGCCATGCCCATGAAGCTGGCGCGCTTCTGGCTTGTGTGCCTTTTTTTCCTTCTCTGGGCCTTCGCCATCGCAGGCCGTCTCTTCTGGCTCCAGATCATCCGCCACTCCGAATACGTCGAGCGCGCGCAAAAGCAGCAGCAGCGCACCTTTGAGGTGGCTCCCCGCCGCGGCGTCCTCTATGACCGCAATATGCGCGAACTCGCCATGACCGTGCAGGTCGACTCCATCTACGCCGTGCCCACCGAAGATGGACGACAAGCAAGCCGCCGCGCGCAGTCTCGCCGCGATCGTCCACACCGATCCCGAAGACAAACGAACCACCGAGCCCGAAATCGCCAACCGCCTCAACAAGGGCCACAGCTTTGCCTGGGTCGCGCGCCGCGTCACGCCCGACGTCTCCGCGCGGGTCCGAGCCCTCAACATGAAGGGCATCTATTTCCAAAAGGAGTTCCAGCGCTTCTATCCTGACAACCAGCTCGCCGCGCAGGTGCTCGGCTACGTCGGCCTCGACGACAACGGCCTTGGTGGACTCGAGCAGAAATTTGATGCGCGCCTTCACGGCGTGCCCGGCCGCGTCTTCACCGCCATGGACGCGCGCCGCCACGTGCTCGGCTCAATCGAGCATGAACCCGAGCCGGGCCAGAATCTCCAGCTCACCATCGACAACAACATCCAGTTCATGGCCGAGCAGGCGCTCGACCACGCCATGGACAAAGACGCACGCCGACAATGGCACCATCGTCGTGCAGGACGTGCACACCGGCCAGATTCTCGCCCTCGCCATTCGCCCCACCTTCAACCCCAACGATTTCCGCCACACCACCCCGGCGCTGTTGAAGGACCACGCCGTCAGCGACGTCTACGAGCCCGGCTCCGTCTTCAAGCTCGTCACCTATTCCGCCGCACTCGATCCAACGTCGCCAAGCCCGACGACATGATCGATTGCCAGGGCGGCAAAATCACCCTCGCCGGTCGCGTCATCCACGACGACAAGGGCGACCACTATGGCGTCATCCCAGTCCACGAGGCGCTGGAGCACTCCAGCGACGTGGCCGCCGTCAAACTCGCGCTCAAGGTGGGACCCGACAACTTCTACCACTACATTCGCGAATTCGGTTTCGGCGCCCGCACCGGCACTGGAACTTCCCGGCGAAACCCGCGGCCTGCTGCGGCCCGCCAATCGCTGGGGATCATCGTCCATCGGCTCTCTCGCCATCGGGCAGGAGGTCGGCGTCACCCCGCTGCAGCTCGTCTCAATGGTTTCCACCATCGCCAACGGCGGCACATACTTGCCCCCGCGCGTGTTGATCCCCGGCCAGGTGGGCAGCCTCGCAGGCGCCTTCGCTGCAGGCCGCGCCCTTCAAGCTCGACGAAGAATTGCCCAATCCGCTGCCATCCGGCGCACATCGCGTCATCTCCGAGATGACCGCCGCCCAGATGCGCAAGATGATGGAAGGCGTCGTCCTCTACGGCACCGGCAAGCCCGCGCAGACTCAACGGCTACTCCTCAGGCGGCAAAACCGGCACCGCGCAGAAAATTGATCCCGTCACGCACCTTTATTCGAAGACCATGCACATCGCATCGTTCGCGGGCATCGCGCCCGTCAACAATCCGGTCATCGCCGATCGCCGTGGTCATGGACAACCCCAAAGGCGCTTCCTATTACGGGACCGCGGTCTCCGCGCCGGTCTTTGCTGAGGTCGCGCAGCAGGTTCTCGAATACCTCAGCGTCCCGCACGACATCGACGTCCTCCCGCCCAAGGTGGAGGCGAAGAAGGAAGCCCCCATCACCGAAGACGACGCCGGCGCAGATCAGAACAACGTCAACGCGCTTTTCGCAGCCGTCAACGATCTGCCCGCCGACGATCCGCTCCGTGCGCCCCCGAGTCCGCCGACTGCTCCCGCGCCGCCATCTTCTCCGCCGGCCATCGCACAAACCAAGTCGGCGATCGCACAAGCTGCAACCGCGTCGAACTCGTCGCCTGTGCCAGCCGCGCTGCCGCCGGCATCGCACAAGCCGCCCTCGCAGGTCACCATCAACGATGGGAAAAAGATGACCGTCCCTTCGCTCGTCGGGTTGCCCATGCGCAAGGTGATTGAAGTGGCAACCGCCGCAGGACTCGATGTACAGTTCACAGGCAGCGGCACCGCCCGCGAGCAGGCCCCAGCCCCCGGCACGCAGGTCCCCGTCGGCACAAAAATAGTTGTCCGCTGCGGCCGGTGATCTATTCACCCGTCACTGAATCCGGATAGCCCCGCAATCTACAATCAACCCCAGCATGTTCTGGAAAGATCTCATCTCCGAAATCACAGCTGTCGACGCATCCGGCGCTTCCGCCCAGCCCATCACCGGCGTTGAATACGACTCCCGCCGCATCCGTCCCGGCGCGGTCTTCGTCGCCATGAAGGGCGGCTCGACCGATGGCAATCGCTACATCGACAAGGCCCTCGCCGCCGGCGCGCTTGGCGTCATCACCGACTCCGCGCCCACCTTCGATCATCTGCTCGTCTATCAGCCCGGCCTGCCCCTCCTTGCCGTCGAGCACGGCCGCCGCGCGCTCGCCGAGGCCTCGGCCGCCTTCTTCGGCCATCCCGAGCGAAGCCTGGCAGCCACCGGCATCACCGGCACAAACGGCAAAACCACCACCGCATTTCTCACCGAAGCGCTTCTCAACGCCGCTGCCCGCAAGACCATCCTCATCGGCACCATCGAATATCACGTTGCCGGCGAAGTGCGCCCGTCGCTTCACACTACACCCGAGTCGCGCGACCTCTTTGAACTCATCGCCCAGGGCGTGAGCGGCGGCGCGACCGAGCTCGTCACCGAAGTTTCCAGCCACGCACTCGACCAGGGCCGCGCCGCCGGCATCCAATTTGATGTGGCCGTCTTTACCAACCTCACCCGCGACCATCTCGACTACCACCAGACGATGGAGAAGTACTTCGCCGCCAAGCGGCTTCTATTCGATGGCACCACATATCCCGCTCCGCGCGTTGCTGTCCTCAACGCCCATGATGAGCGCACAAAGCAGCTAGCGGCCGCAGCCCGCCGCGCCGGTGCAGAAATCCGCACCTACGGAATAGGGATTGGCGATTGGCGCGCCGCCAGCTTCACGCTCACCCCCGGCGGAGCCGTCATCCAGCTCGAAACCCCCGCAGGCTCCGCGCAAATCACCTCACGCCTTGCGGGTGAAGTCAACATTCTCAACCTTCTCGCGGCACTTGCAGCCGCCCATGCTCGTGGTGTCGCATTCAACGATCTGGTCGAATCTACGCCACACCTCAAGCCCGTTCCCGGCCGCTTCCAGCCCGTCGATGCAGGCCAGCCCTTCACCGTCATCGTCGATTACGCGCACACCGATGACGCTCTTCGCAATCTCACCGCGCTCGCGCGCCAAATGGCTGCGCAGACGCAGAGCCGCGTCATCACCGTCTTCGGCTGCGGCGGCGATCGCGACCGCACCAAGCGCCCCAAAATGGGCCAGGCCGCAGGGGAGGGAAGCGACTTCGTCGTCGCCACCAGCGACAATCCGCGCTCTGAAGATCCGCTCGCCATCCTCGCCGAAATCGAGCCTGCCCTCAAGGCCACCGGAAAGCCCTACACCATCGAGCCCGATCGCGCTGCCGCCATTCGACTCGCACTTGAATCCGCAAAGCCCCACGACGTTGTCCTCATCGCCGGCAAGGGCCACGAGAAGGAACAGATTCTCGCCGACCGCACCATACCTTTTGACGACTCCGAAATTGCACTTTCCACGCTCGCCGAACTGGGTTACGGTGGAGTGCGATGAAGCTCACACTCGCAGAAGCGGCTATCGGCGCCGGCGCAGTGCTTGAAGCACCGGCCAGTGTTGCGCAGCCTGGCGTGCTTGAGGTTACGCGGCTACTCCATCGACTCGCGCACCGTGTCTCCCGGCGAGCTTTTCTTTGCCGTGCGCGGCGACCGCCTCGATGGCCACGACTTCATCGCTGCCGCAGTCGAGCGCGGCGCCATCGCCGCCGTGGTTTCACGCGCTCGCGTTGCCGCCTTGCCAGACGCCGTGCTTGCTCTTCCGCTCCTCATTGCTGAAGATACGCTCGTCGCCTTGCAGTCGCTCGCGGCCCATGTGCGCCGCCGCTGGGGCAAGCGCGTCGTCGCCGTTACCGGCTCAGCCGGCAAAACCACCACAAAGGAAGCCATCGCCGCCGCGCTCGCCGCAAAGTTCAACGTGCTCAAGTCCATCGGCAATCTCAACAATGCTTACGGCCTTCCCCTGCAGTTGCTGCGGCTAAAGTCGGAGCACGAATACGCCGTCATCGAAATGGGTATGAACCACAGCGGTGAAATCGCTGCACTCGCGCGCATCGCCGCGCCCGATTGGGGCGTGGTCACCAACGTCGGCACTGCGCACATCGAAAACTTTCCCGATGGCCAGGCCGGCATCGCGCGTGCCAAGTTTGAACTCGTCGCCGCGCTCCCAGCCAGCGGCGTCGCTTTCCTCAATTGCTCCGACCCTTACGTTTCGCAGTTCGGGCGCGATTTCGCGGGCCGCGTAGTCTACTTCGGCAACGGCCCCTGCGCCGACCCGCAGATTCTCGAAGAGACCGAGGATCTCGACGGCCTCCATGTCCGCTACCGCGCCGGCGAATACGAAGGTACCTTCAATCTGCATCTGCTCGGCAGCGCACAACGCGGCCAATGCCATGGCCGGTCTCGCCGTCGCTCTTGAAGCCGGAGTCGATCTCGACGCAGCCGTCGCCGCGCTTGAATCCCTCACCGCCGGCGACAAGCGCGGCCAGGTCATCGAAATTAACGGGGCTACCCTGCTCAACGACAGCTACAACTCCAATCCCGAAGCACTGCGCTCCATGATTCGTACCCTCGCCGCGCGCCCTGCACGCCGCCGCATTCTTGTCGCCGGCGAAATGCTTGAGCTCGGCGAGCATGGCCCCGCGCTCCACGCCGCATGCGGCAAGGCCGCCGCCGAAGCCGGCCTCGATATCGCCGTCGGCGTGGGCGGCAACGCGGAACATCTCGCCACTGCAGCCTGCGCCGGCGGCGTCGCCTCCGTCTTTCTTCCCGACGCCGAATCCGCAGGTCGCTGGCTCCTCATCAATATGCAGCCTGGCGACGTCGTGCTCGTCAAAGGCTCGCGCGGTGTCCACCTCGAAAAGGCGATCGAGATCGTGAAGAATCAAACCTCATTCCGCGGAGCACCAGTGAGCCTCGCAAGATATTCTCAGGCGCACCGCAATCGCCTTTGCGCTTTCTTTATCCTGCCGATTCGCAGCTCGTCCTGCGCAAGTCCCCGCCGTCATGGACCACACCATTCCCGCCCTTCCGCATCGCCGGCAATCTGTATTACGTCGGCAGCCAGGACCTCGCCTCCTACCTCATCGTCACGCCAAGGGGCGACATCCTTATCAACAGCAATCTCGCGTCGTCGCCCGCGCTCATCCGCAAAAGTGTCGAGTCTCTCGGCTTCAAATTCACCGACATCAAGATTCTCCTCATCAGTCACGCGCACTACGACCACTGCGCCGGCAGTGCCGAGGTCAAACGTCTCACCGGCGCCAAGTACTAAGTCATGGCGCCCGACGTATCCGTCGTCGAGTCGGGCGGCCGGACTGATTTTCAATATGGCGCCGACAAGTCCATGCGATTTCCTGCCCACGCATGTCGACCGAATTCTCCACGACGGCGACAAGGTCTCGCTCGGCGGCGTCGTCCTCACCGCGCACCTCACCGCCGGCCACACCAAGGGAACCACGACATGGACTCTGGACGAAGCCGAGGGCGGGCCGACCCTTCAATCGCAAGTCGCGCGCATCCTTCATGTGGTCATCGTCGGCAGCCCCAACGTCAATCCCGGCTACAAGCTCGTCCGCAACAAGACCTACCCTCAAATCGCCGCGGACTATCGGCATCAATTCCAAGTCCTGAAGAGTCTTCCCTGCGACATCTTCCTCGGCGCCCACGGCGGCTACTTCGACCTCACCGAAAAATATCCGCGCTTCAAGGCCGGCGACAAAAACGCCTTCATCGATCCTGAGGGCTACAAAGCCTACATCGCCGATCGTCAACAGGCTTTCGAAGCGGAGTTGCAACGTCAAAGCAGCGCGAAGAAGTAAGGCGCATCGCGGCGTTCAAACTCTTCAGGTCTGTAAAATCATCTCGAAATAAATCAGAGGCGTCTCGCGGTAGGTCCTGCGCCCGCGCTCGAGGAATCCGCACTTCGCATAGAAGCCGCCTGCTCCCGCATCCGCATCAAATGCGTCCAGCCGGATTGCTTCAGCCGGCCAGTTCCGAGCCTGCTTCGCCGCTTCCTCCAGCAAGAGGCGTCCGATCCCTTTCCGTTGCAAGCCGGGCAAAACCGCCATGGCTTTGAGGTAGATCGCCTTGCTTACCGGCGTGAAATAGGAGACATCAATAGACCAGGGCTTCTTGTTTTGCAATTGCAGCGTTCCCACGATTTTTCTGCCCTTGCGCGCAATCAACACGTTCGAGTGCCGAAAGCCGAAGAGAACGCCCCTTTCCGTGACATGAGATGACCAGACGCCCCGTCCATAGCGACGGGTCAGATCGTCCGCCACTTCAGAGTGAAGCGCCGCCAGGGAAGGCGCGTCCGTTTCATCTGCGATGGAGACCGAGACCTTTATCTCTCCGTCGATCATCGACTTCCTCCCGCTTCACAACGTACCAAACCGACAGCCCACCCGGCTTTTCCCAGCCAGGGTTATGGCTGCGCAAATGTTTCTGGACATCAGCACTCACTAGGTCCCTGACATGCGATTTCCACGATTCCGCGCATGCCCAGCCTTGTAGAATCAACCTGAATCTCGCCTCAATCCGGCTCCGGAGGCCACTTGCTTTACTGGCTGCTCTACGAAAAGCTTTTCCCGTTCTTTCACCCGTTCCGCATCTTCCGCTATCTCACGTTTCGCACCGCCTTCGCTTCGCTCACCGCGCTGCTGATCGCGCTCTTCATCGGCCCCTACGTCATTCAGAAACTTCGCGAATTCCAAATCGGCCAGTACATCCGCGAAGACGGCCCGCAGTCCCACCAGAAAAAATCCGGCACGCCCACCATGGGCGGCGTGCTCATCGTCATCGCCATTCTGCTGCCCACCGTGCTCTGGTCCGACCCCGCCAACCCCTTCGTCTGGATCACCGTCTTCTCCACCCTTGCCTTCGGCGCCATCGGCTTTGCCGACGACTACATCAAGGTCGTCCAGCGCCGCAGCCTCGGCCTCACCGCGCGCGCCAAGCTCTTCTGGCAGGGCGTGGCCGCGGCCATGGTGGCCGTCGCCCTGGTCGTGCTTCGCAGTTCAAAATGTTCTCAACCGCAGTTGACCGTGCCGTTCATCAAGAGCTGGCGCCCCGATCTGCTCTGGCATTGGCCCGGCACCATTCCGCATCTCGGCTTCCTCGTCTTTCCTGCCCTTCGTCGTCTTCGTCATCTTCGTGCTCATGGGCTCGTCCAACGCCGTCAACCTCACTGACGGCCTCGACGGCCTCGCCATCGGCTGCACCATCATCGCCGCCGGCGCTCTTGCCGTGCTCACCTACGTCAGCGGCCACGTCGTCTTTGCCGACTACCTCGAACTCCAGCGCATGCCCATGGTCGGCGAGCTCACCGTCTTCTGCGGGTCCATGGTCGGCGCTTCCATCGGCTTTCTCTGGTACAACGCCCACCCCGCCGAAATCTTCATGGGCGACGTCGGCTCGCTGGCCCTGGGCGGCGCCATCGGCACCGTCGCCATCATCATCCGCCAGGAGCTGCTGCTGCCCTTCATCGGCGGCATCTTCATCATTGAAGCGCTCTCCGTGGTGCTGCAGGTGGGCAGCTACAAGCTCCGCAACAAGAAGCGTATCTTCAAGATGGCGCCGCTGCATCACCACTTCGAGCAGATCGGCTGGAGCGAATCCAAAATCATCGTCCGCTTCTGGATTGGCGCCCTGGTGTTTGCATTGTTTGCACTCACCACCTTGAAACTGCGTTAGCACCGCACGCGCCACGCGCCCTGCGGTGCACAATAGAGAGAGTCGCGCAAGAGCCTGAGGACAGACCCCATGATGGAACTCAAAGGCAAAAAAGTTCTGGTCGTCGGACTGGGCAAATCCGGCCTGGCCGCGGCGTTGTTTCTGCGCCGCCGCGGCGCCCAGGTCACCGTCTCCGACGTCCGCAGCGCCGAGGCCCTCGCCAAAGACATTCCCGCCCTGCTCGAAGAGGGCATCATGGTCGAAGCCGGCGGCCACGGCCTGCTCACCTTCCGCCGCCAGGACCTGATCGTCGTCAGCCCCGGCGTGCCGCTCGATACGCCCGAACTGGCCCAGGTCAAAAGCTTCGGCCTCCCCGTCATCGGCGAACTGGAACTCGCCGCCCGCTTCCTGCAAGGGCAAATCCCTCGCCATCACCGGCTCCAACGGCAAAACCACCACCACCTCCCTGCTCGGCGAAATCCTCGAAGCAGCCGGCTTTCCCACGCTCGTCGGCGGCAACATCGGCGTCCCCGTCGTCGCCCTCATCGACGAAAGCACCCACGACACCTGGTCGGTCCTCGAAGTCTCCAGCTTCCAGCTCGAAACCACCGAGCAGTTTCATCCCAATATCGCCGTCATCCTCAACATCACGCCCGACCACCTCGACCGCCACGGCACCTTCGAAAACTACGCCCTCGCCAAGGAGCGCATCTTCGCCGCGCAAACCGCCGAGGACTTCGCTCGTGCTCAACGCCGACAACGTCCGCGCCGCCGCAGCCGCTCCGCGCTCCGTAGCCCGCGTCTACTGGTTTTCGCTCGAGCGCCCCGTCGAGCAGGGCGCCTGGGTCGAAGGCGGGCCACGTCGTCTATCGCTCCGCTCGAAGGACGCGCCACCGAAAAGCATCATGCCCGCTCAGCGGCATCCCGCTCAAGGGCGAGCACAACGTCGAAAACGTCCTCGCCGCGGTCTGCGCCGCGCGCCTCGCCGGAGCGCCCGTCGAACGCCATCCGCCGCGCCATCGAAAACTTCAAGGCCGTCGAGCATCGCCTCGAATACGTCGCCACCCTCAACGGCGTCGAGTTCTACAACGACTCCAAGGCCACCAACGTCGACGCCACCGCCAAGGCCATCGCCGCCTTCTCCACGCGGCATCCATCTCATCCTCGGCGGCAAAGACAAGAACTCCGACTACACCCAGCTCTCGCCGCTGCTCCGCGAGCACGTGCGCGCCGTCTACACCATCGGCTCCGCCGCCGCCAAAATCGAGTCGCACCTGCGCGGCGTCGTCCCGCTCCACTCCTGCGAAACCCTCGACAAGGCCGTCAGCGCCGCAGCCTCCGCCGCGCATCCCGGCGAAGTCGTGCTGCTCGCCCCCGCCTGCTCCAGCTTCGACCAGTTCGAAAGCTACGAGCACCGCGGCCGCGTCTTCAAGGAACTCGTCAACGAATGGCGCGGCTGGAAAGTCTGGCAAAACGCCTGAAGCATTTGATGAACGACATTCGTGTCTTCTTGACCCGCCGCAGTCGACCCAACCAAAGAAGCGTCATCCTGAGCGAAGTTGAAGGATCTGCGGTTGCTCTTCGCCCCATTCAACCCACCTTCGCCGATTCATCGAATTAATCACCTTGGTGCGGACTGCATCGCACGACCCAATCTCCACAGCCCACCCGTGAAACCATAAGAGTAGACACGATCAACCTGAAATCCGGGGCTCCCACGGACAGGTCGTTCGTCCGTGGGGTAGTCAACATGGCACAAGCGCGATAGGCGTCGACAAATGGATCTTCTTCACCACCCTGCTGCTCGTAGTCGTCGGCCTCGCCATGGTCTTTTCCGCCTCCGCCGTCGTCGCGCAGGAGCGCTACCACTCCCCCTACGCCTTCGTCGGCCGTCAGGCCGGGTGGGCGCTCGCCGGCGTCCTCCTCATGGTCGTCCTCATGCGCGTGGACTACAGCCGCTACAAGTCGCCCCGCTTCATCTACTCCGCTCTCGCCGTCACCACCGTGCTCCTGGTCATGGTCTTCTTCTTCCGCGACTCCCACAACACCCATCGCTGGATACGCTTTGGCGGCCTCTTCACCTTCCAGCCCTCTGAAATTGCCAAGCTCGTCCTCATCCTTTTTCTCGCCTGGTTTCTCTCCACGCGCCTCGACTCCATGCACGACTGGAAGAACACCCTCCTTCGCGCCGCCATCATCCCTGTCGTCTTCATGCTCCTGATCGTCAAGCAGCCCGACCTCGGCACCGCCCTCGTCCTCGCCGGCGTCACCGCCATGATGCTCATGCTCGCCGGCATGGAGTGGAAGTATCTCTTCCTCGCCTGCTGCGCCGGCGCTGCCGCCTCTCGCCGCATTGCTCTTCTGGGTCCCCTGGCGCCGCCACCGCATGCTGGCCTTCCTCCATCCCGACTCCGACCCCATGGGCGCCGGATTCCACATCAACCAGTCCCTCATCGCCGTCGGCACCGGCGGCCTCACCGGCCGCGGCTTCATGGAAGGCATGCAGAAGCTCTTCTACCTCCCCGAAGCCTCCACCGACTTCATCTTCGCCAACATCGCCGAGGAACTCGGCTTCGTCGGCGCCATGTGCATCGTCATCCTCTTTGTCGTCCTCGGCTATCGCGGACTGCGCACCGCCTACCGCGCCACGGACCCCTTCGCCCGCCTCACCGCCTTCGGCATCACCACCGCCATCCTGCTGCAGGCCTTCTTCAACATCAGCGTCGTCCTCTCGCTGCTTCCCACCAAGGGCATCCCGCTCCCCTTCATTTCCTCCGGCGGAACCTCACTCTTCTTCACCCTCGCCAGCATCGGCGTCCTCCTCAACATCTCCAAACAAGTGAATTGACCGCGCACGCTGCGCCGCGGTTCAGTCAACCCAAGAAGGGTCATCCTGAGCGATGCACGCCCACCAAGCTTCAATAACCGTAGAGGTGTCATCCTTGTATCTCTAGATAAGCGACAGTTTTTGTTAGAGACTGTTGTAGTGGGGGAGTCGAGTCATCGGCTCCCCCGCGGGCGGACGGCTCCCGTTCATCCTGCGGTCTCAACGACCGGCGCTCAGCACAGGCGACCGCTGCCCAAGTCACGTACGACCGAACAGTCGCACGATCTCAGTCGAATATACAAGGCAGGTTACCGTGACACGGATCATTTGTGGAGTGGATATTGGTTCATCTTGTTTAGCCGCGCGCATCGGACAGGACGGCGCCGCAGCCACCTTCGCCAACACCCCGGAGGGCATCGCCGAGTTGGCCGCTTTCTGTGAGAGTCATCAAGTTGCACTGGTCGCCATGGAAGCCACCGGCGGCTACGAACAGCGGGCCTTTGCGCAGCTCTCTGAACACGGCCTGCCGGTGGCGGTAGTCAACCCGCGTGCGGTGCGCCAGTTCGCCCAGAGCATGGGTTGGCTGGAGAAGACCGACGCCATCGATGCCGGCATAATCGCCTGGTACGCGCAGACCAGGAAGTCTCAGCCGCTATGCCTGGCTCCGCCGACACAACTCGAGTTGCGCGCCCGCGTCACGCGTCTGCGCCAGCTCACCGAGGTTCGCACCGCGCAGCTGAACCAGCAGCGTCTGGTCACCAATCCCGCGATACAGAACAGCTTCCGCGCGATGCTCACCTTCCTCGCCGAACAGATCACGGAACTGGAACAGGCCATCGCTGCACTGATCCAAGCCGATCCCTTGTGGCGCGAACTGAATCAGGCCTTCCGCACCATCAAGGGCGTCGCCGACCGCACCGTGGCCCGCATCATGGCCGAGATGCCGGAGATCGGCACGCTCTCCAACAAGACCATCTCCAAGCTGGCAGGACGTAGCCCCGCTGGCCAATGACTCAGGCAAACACCAGGGCAAACGCGCGGTGCGAGGAGGCCGCGCCTCAGTCCGAGACATCCTGTTCCTGGTGGGCAGTGTGGTCGCTCGTTACGAGCCCGACTTCATCTGCTTCCAGCAGCGCCTGCGCGCCGCCGGCAAACCACCCAAAGTCGTTCGCATCGCCGTCGCCCACAAGCTGCTCGTGCGCATCAACGCCAAAGCTCGCGAGGTTCGACAACAGAGCACCCACCCACAACTGAGCTGGTCAACTCGTCAGCAGTCGTAGTCGAGGTTGTGGGAAAGAGGAAAACGGCAACATCGTTTTCCGCTTTTCCACCAACCCGCCCTTGACAATCCAGACAGTCGCTGAGCGCAGCGCGCCTGGGGCCCCGCTGACGAAGTCAATGGGGTAAGCGGAGCGAAGGATCTGCTTTTACCTTTTCCCACCCCTCCAAAGCGAAGCGGGCCTCGGGGTTCACCCCCGAGGCCCGATTCCATCCGCATCGCATATCCTGTTCAGCTTCCCTTCAAATCAATAGTCGATTCCCGGAATATATCCGCTCGGCGAAACCGTCTGAAAGCGCCCGGGATTGGCATTGATCAGCGCGCCCGCCAAATCGTCTGAAGTCGTCGCGTGGCCTCCCGTTTGCGTGTCCACCACCACCGACTGGTCGCGCAGCATGTTTGACATCCCCGCGGTCATGCGGTCCGAACTGTCGGTGTATTGCTGGATCATATTCAAAGTTGAATTCGTGATCGCAATGATCTGTTGATTCTCCTGGTTCACGATCGCGTTCACCGCCTTCGCATTGAGGCTGTAGTTTGGGTAAATCTCCGCAATCGTGCTTGCCTCCTGACCCATCACCTGCTGGGGTCCGTACATCACATATAAAGTCATCTGCCAACTGCCCGCGGCGAGTATCGGCGTGTTGAGCATCTGCGTCAAAAGAAATTGCTTGCCTTTGCCGTCGTTAAAGTCGATATCGCCGCTCAAAAACTCGTTCGCGCCCCCTTGCATCGGGATGTCCTGCACCTTTGCAATGTCGATGACCGGCGGCTGCTTGCGCGCCTTCTGCGCCAACTGCGTAAAGGCAGCCTTGAACGCAGTAGCCGGGTCGGCGCTATGCGGAATCGCGACGAAATTTCCCGGCGCAGCCCCTCGGCTGTTGCCCATCAACGCCCGTGACCCCGGGTTCGTGGGATCGATCACCGCAATGGTCCAGCCGAAGCGCAGCTTCTCGCCGTTCGGCCCCGCCGCGCTCACATCACCCTTCGACGCCTGTTGCATCTGCCATCCCGCGGGCAACCCAATCGATCCGGTTCCATCGGGAAACACCGCGCGCTGCAATGGCTGCGCCGGCCCCGCCTTCACGGGAGCAGACGTTGCCGCCGAACTCCCCGCCGCAGAAGCTCCCGACCCACCGGCTGGCCCCTGGGCCCCCGATGAACTTCCCGAACCTCCCAGCGCCTGCTTGAGCGTTGCGAACATCGCGTTCACCGTCGTCGGAAACCGGTCGGCGTCATCCAGCAGCACCGCCCCGCCCGCCGTTCCGGTCTTGGGCGCGTACACAATCGCCAGCCCTTCCATCGCCTTGCCGTCCAGGCTCTTGCCCGTCACGGTAAAAAAGCCGGCCAGAATCTCGCCGGTCGTATTCTTGTCCAGCTTGCCAAGCTGCGGACGGTCTCCGCATAGGGCAGTCACCTTCGTCATCACCTTGCCCATCGCATCTTCAGGCGTAGGTTGCCCGGCCAGCGCACCCCAATACACGTGGCCGCCATTGGGCATCGCAATGGTCTTGTAGCCGGCCTGCGTTCCGCCGCTGCTCTGCGCAGCTTGGGTCGCGGCGCCGCTTGTTGCTGGGGCCGGAGCTGCCTTGCATCCGGTTGAAAGCGCCGCCAGCAGCGTCGCGCCCGCCGTCGCAACCACCACGCGAGATAGGAAACTCCACTTGCGGATTTGCACGATAAAGCTCCTTGCTGAAGATAGTCTTACGTCTTGCCGGTCGAACCTTATCCGGCATTTTGAGGCGATTCTGGGGTTCGGTTCGCCAAGCCTATCACGCCGAACCATTCCCCAATCAACAGGAAAAACAATGAATTCTCCAAATGGTCACGCCAGCCCCCCGTCGGAAGGAGCAGGGGCCTTCAGGCCTCTGAAAGAAAGCGCCCAGGTGAACGCGGGCTTCAGCCCCGGGCCTCTCCGCCTGACCTCCCCGAGAACTGTCATCCTGAGCAAAGCACGCCCCCCAACACTTCCCCAACCACAGAAGTGTCATCCTAAGCGAAGCACGCCTGAGTTAAGCGGCGCGAAGGATCTGCTTTTGATCGTCAGCCCCTCCCACCCCGATGTTTCCACCACAGCATTCGCATCCCGTACCCAGCCCCGGAGTACAATCCGGCTGAGGTGAAATCCCCCATGAATCAATATGTCCTCTATTGCTATCTCCTTCCCGCGGGATCGGGCTCAATGTACGCAATGGGCATCGCTGTACCGCAGTTCATCGGTCCCATCTTTTTCAACACCTTTCCCGACCAGGCAACCCTGGTGCACACTTTCGGGCTCATGGGGCTCACTGCGGCTCAGCAGAATCAGATCCTCTCAGCACTCACAAACAGCCAGACCATGTACATCCTTCCCGAAGTCAGCATCGCCGATGCGGAAGCTGAGCTTCTTGGCATCGAGCTGCACGACGGGGAACAGCCCAACGAGGCCAACCAGATTCAGTTCACTCAGGTTTCCAACACCGGCGGAAAGCTGCTCGTGAATATCACGGTGAACGACCAGATCATGCCCGCTCCCGTGCAGGGCGTATTTCGCTGGCACAAGGTAAAAGATTGCCTCGTGAATTCCGGCGTATTCACCAGCGCTCAAGCCGATGCATTCAAGACAGCGGTAGAAACCACCGGGTCCGCAACAGGGAACTGGAATGGCGTCAGTACGAAAATTGTCAATTGCCTCGGCGCGTGATGAAAGGCGCCCGGGAACCAGCCCAGCAGGGAGTCTGGTGCTCTTGCGCCTTCGACCTGAGATCCTTCGCTTTCGGCTTTCTTTGCAGTGTATAGTAAATGTTATATAATCGATCTCGCATGAAAGCCGCACACGATCCCGGGCCCGCAAACATAGCATGGGAGGGAGATTCAAAGGAAGTTCTGGGCAGCTTTCCCGATGAAGTCAAAGCGACCCTCGGGTTCTCTCTGCGGCAGATTCAAAATGGAAGGCATCCCTTGTGCGGCCATCGTTCCATGGCATCAGTAGGCAAGGGCGTTTGGGAATTGAAAGAGGGCGATGCCCGCAGCTGGTACCGGGTCATGTATCTCGCTCGCATCAACAATGTCATTCATGTGCTGCACTGCTTCGAGAAAGACAGCCGGAAAACGGAAAAGCGCGATCTTGAAACAGCCAAGTCGAGATTGCACCTTGTCCAGCAAAGATTGCGAGACCTCAAAAGCTCCTAAAGGAGTGGTTTTATCATGACCAAACCGACCCATATCACCAAAGGCGACGTATTCGACGACATCGGGTTTTCCCGCTCCGCGGCTTCCGCCTTGAAGATCAAGGCCGCCATTGTCGAAGCAATTCTTGCGGAGATCGACCGTCGCGGATTCACCCAGCGCGAACTGACTGGCGTCCTCGACGAATACCAGCCGAACGTCAGCAACCTGATGAACGGAAGAATCAGCAAGGTCAGCATCGAAAAGTTGCTGCACTATGCCGATCGCCTCCAAATGCAAAGCAGAATCGAGTTGAGATCCACTCGGAAGACAAGAATGACGGCACCGAGTCGCAACACTTCCTCCCGCGCGCGCGCTGTCGCGTAACAAATCAAGCGCGAAAATGTGTGCCCGTGTCTTCGCAATCCAAACCAGGCGCGACCATGGGTGCCCCGGGTCTCCTTAGAGACCTGGGAGGGCTAGAAGCCAGTCTCGTACAATCATTGAAGAGACCCAAACCCATGCCTGCCTACGAATACCTCTGCGACACTTGCGACCACCACTTCGAGCAGCGCCAGAAAATGTCCGATGCCGCCCTCGAAACCTGTCCCACCTGCGGCGGCCATGTCCATCGCCTCATCAGCGGAGGCGCGGGCGCCATCACCAAAGGCGCGAACCAAGCCGCGCTCCCGCCCTGCGCCTCCGGCGGCGGCTGTTGCGGTGGCGGCGGATGCGGCCAGGGAAACTTCTGCGAAAACTAGCCGCGATATAATCTGCAAGCTTTTTGTGGAAAACGAAAATATTCAAGAGGGGGTGGGTGCGCCTTTTGCCCTCTGAAAGAGAGCGTGCCGCGCTTGTCCTTTCCATGATTGTGCGGCGCAGGGCCGTAATCTTCTGCAATGCAGGCGCGGTTATTTTCGCAGAAGGTTATGCGCAGCCTTCGATCGGCACTTCTCAATCCATACGACCAACGTAACTGCCACGACACTGAAGCCGTGCCGCCTCGCTTGTTAAACTTGCCTTACTGAAAGGCACAACTTGGCATTGCGCGTACTCATCGCCGGAGGCGGAACCGGCGGCCACATCATTCCAGCACTCGCCGTGGCCCGCGAGTTGGTTGCGCGCCATACCGCCGAAGTTCTCTTCGTCGGCACCGCACGCGGCATGGAATCCCGTCTCGTCCCCGACGCCGGCTTCAAGCTCCACCTCATCGAAGTCGGCCCGCTCAAGAACGTCTCGCTCATTACCCAGCTGCGCACTTTGCTCGACCTGCCGCTCAGCATTCTCGCCTGTCGCCGCCTCATTCGCGAATTCAAACCGCACGTGGTCTTGGGCGTGGGTGGATACGCCTCGGGCCCCGCGATGGCTGCCGCGCTGTTGCTCAAAGTCCCCACCATGGCCTTCGAACCCAACGCCATGCCCGGCCTCGCCAATCGCCTCGTCGGCAAGCGCGTGCAGGCCGCCGCCGTCAATTTCCCATCTGCGACGAAATGGTTCCGCAACGCCGAAGTCACCGGCATTCCCGTCCGCCCTGCATTCTTCAATCTCGAGTCGCCCGGCGCCGCGCCTCATCTTCTCGTCTTCGGAGGCTCGCAGGGCGCGCGCCTGTTCAACAACGCGCTGCCGCAAATTGTTCCCGCACTTCTTGAAGCCGTGCCGCGCCTTACCATCATGCATCAGAGTGGCGCACGCAACCTCGACACCACCCGCGCTGCCTATGCCGCCACAAATGCGGACCCCGCCCGTTGGCAGGTGAGCGCGTTCCTCGACAACATGCCCGCCCATTTCGGCAAAGCCACCCTGGTCATGTCGCGCAGCGGTGCATCCACCGTGGCCGAACTCGCAGCCGCCGCCAAGCCATCGTTGCTGGTGCCATTCGCCGCCGCCGCGGACGACCACCAGAAACGCAACGCTGAAGAAATGGTCAACGCCGGAGCCGCCGTGCTCCTCACCGAGCAGGATCTGGCCACCCCCGGCAAACTCCTCGACGCTCTCGAAGCGCTGCTGACCGACCCCAGCCGTCTCACTGCCATGGCCGCTGCAGCCAAAACGCAGGCCCACCCCGGCGCTGCCGAGCACATTGCCGACCGCCTCGCCGTTCTTGCCGCTGCACGGATTTGAGCAGCCGTGGCCAACCGTTGCCACGGATTTCCGTCGACCGTGGCAAACCGATGCCACGTTTTTGTCCAACCGTGACGCTCAACCGTGCACATTCCGGACCTACTCTTAGCCCCAAAAAAGAAGCCCGCCTGCCAAAGCAGACGGGCCTCATCACGCAGAATCAGATCAGCTTACCGGTGTCCGCCACCGCCACCGCCGTGGAATCCGCCGCCGCCTCCACCATGGAAGCCACCGCCACCACCGCCGTGGGAAACACCGCCGCCACCAAAGCTCCTTACGCCGCCACCGCCGCGATAAGCGTTACCGCCGCCGCCGGCACGAGGTGCAGCATAACCTCCACGGGATCCGCCATATGCACGTGTTCCACCTGCATATCCGCGTGCGCCGTAGCCGTATCCACCGCGACCTGCCACGTAGCCGCCGCGATATCCATAGCCGCCCCGGTATCCGTATCCACCGCGATAGCCGTAGCCGCCCCAGCCGTGTCTATAACCCCAGCCGTACCAGGGACCTACGCCGATAAACAAGCCACCGCTAAACCACTGCGGGCCGTAATAGCCGTAAGGCGCGCAGGCATATGGGTAATAGGAGTAGTAGCCCCATTCGCATACTGGCGGACCGTAATCCACTGGGGGAGCAACCACTTCCGGCCCCACGCCAACGCCAACACCTACCTGGGCATTCGCCGTTGCCGCGAACGGCAGAGCAAGCAGCATCGCAAACATGAGCAATTTCACGCTTTTCATGACTTCCTCCATGTGCTGCCCCGTCCCGTTCTTGGACCTGGGATCCGGAGGCAACCCCCGTTCTCAGCACCCGCCAGTGTGGTTTTTCACCTTCACCAGCTTCTGTACAGTCAAACAGCAATTGCGCGGTTAAGTTGCGGTCCCACGTAAAGAATCCTTCAATCACCACAGAAAGGGCAAGCCATTTGTTTCGAACCCACGCCGAGCGCCGCAACGGCATCGTACGCCGCAATTCGGTGTGAGCCGGCTTCGCAGCTTGCATAAATGAGAACGGCCCCTCCCGAAGGAGAGGCCGTCAGTGGCAAATTCGGTTTCGGTTCAGATTTACCGGCGGAAATGGTCCCTGCCGTGGTCACGGTCGAAGTGACGGTCAAAATCACGGCCCCGATCATGATCGATGAATGCGAACCGGTCTCCGCCGCGCACTCCGACGAAGTTCCAACGTCCTTCGATCCAGTATCCGTTGGCCATGTAGCCATTCACCCAGACATAGCCCGGTCCCGGGCACGGAGGAACATAGGCCACCGGCCCGCGCACGTAAACACCAAACTCGGCTGCCTGGGCCGTGGTCGCTCCGAGGCCCAGTCCGCCTGCCACTACTGCTGCACCCAGCATCCAATTCCTCATGCTTCTCATACGTCCTCCGTCCCATTCGGTATCATCCTGATTTCTCAGAATTGCCGATCCGGCTGCTTTCCGTTTGAGGCTTTGTTCCTGCCGCCTCTCTGGTGCGCCGGTCATGTCCTGATTCAACCTCGATCGGTGCCAAAGGTTGTGGCCGCCAGGTGAAATAAACATCCGCAACTTTCTTCGAAAGCAGTGTTTATGGCGGCCTTTTCTTCGGCCGCCAAAGCATTGCGCGCCCCGGTGATAGAGTGGAGTTTCGCATTCAAATGTTTGCTACCTCCCAGCACGCGCACTTCATCGGAATCGGCGGAATCGGCATGAGCGGCATTGCCGAAATTCTGCTTAACCTGGGCATGAAAGTGTCGGGCTCAGACCTGCGCCGTGGACCCGTCACTGACCGCCTCGCACAATTGGGCGCGACGATTTATGAGGGCCACGCGGCCGCGCATGTGGCAGGCGCAACCGTCGTGGTTGCCAGTTCTGCTGTGTCCTCCTCCAACCCTGAAGTGGTCGAAGCATATTCCCGCAAGATTCCCGTGATTCAACGTGCGGAGATGCTTGCTGAGTTGATGCGTCTCAAATACGGCATCGCCATTGCGGGCATGCACGGGAAAACGACGACAACCTCAATGGTCGCTTCTGTGCTTGGAGCGGGCGGCCTTGATCCCACGGTTGTCGTCGGCGGCCGCGTAGATGCGCTGGGTTCGAACGCACGGCTTGGGACGACGCAATATTTAGTTGCCGAGGCGGACGAAAGCGACCGATCCTTTCTCAAGCTTTCGCCAATCCTGGCAGTCGTTACTAATCTCGACCGCGAGCACATGGATTGCTACCGCGATATGTCCGATGTTGAGAACGCCTTTCTCGCCTTCATGGATAAGGTGCCGTTTTATGGAGCAGTCACGGCATGCGTCGACAATCCGCAACTTGCGGCGATTTTGCCCGACGTGCGTCGCCGAGTATTCACGTATGGCGTCGCAGCCGAGGCAGCTTACCGGCTCGAATTCCTTGGCACGGTTCCTGGTACCTATTCACGCTTTCAGGTCTCAACCGCAAAAGGGCCGTTGGGTCCGTTCGAACTGCACGTGCCGGGACGCCACAACGTACTCAACGCCACTGCCGCAGTCGCCATTGCTCACCAGCTTGAAGTATCTCCGGAAAAAATCGCGGAAGGACTCAATCATTTTCGCGGTGTCGATCGCCGCTTTCAGCAGCGTGGAGAGGTGCGCGGCGTCACGGTGGTGGACGATTACGGCCACCATCCCACGGAGATCCGTGCTACGTTGGCTGCGGCGCGCGAATGCGGCCATCGCCGCATCCTCGTCGTGTTTCAGCCCCATCGATATTCGCGCACGCATGACCTGATGGAGGAATTCGGGAGTGCATTTCAAGATGCCGACAGCGTCCTCGTGCTGCCCATCTATGCCGCGAGTGAAGACCCGATTCCAGGGGTGACCGCGGAGACTTTAGCCGCCAGAATCAAGGGACCGTGCGTGCAGAATGTCCAGGACTTCGCAGCTGCAGTGGCTGCGGTTGCCGCCCAGGCTCGCGAAGGCGACCTGATTCTGACCCTCGGCGCGGGCAGCGTAAGCCAACTCGCTCCGCAAATCCTTGCAGCACTGGGCGCAGATTAGTTCACAATCGATCCATGCGGCCGAACTTTGGCCGAAGCCCGGCCTGCGCAGGAGGGCGAAAGATGACCTTCATTGATCGGAAGGATGCCGGCCGTCAGCTTGCAGTGCGCCTCGCCGGATATGTCGGAAGCGCGAACCTCGTTGTGCTTGGGATTCCGCGCGGTGGAGTGGTTGTCGCTGGAGAGGTGGCCCGCGCGCTTCGTGTGCCGCTCGACGTGTTCATTGCTGCCAAGCTTCCCGTTCCAGGCCAGCAAGAGCTTGCGTTCGGAGCGATCGCGGAAGGAGGGAAATGCTTCCTCGACCTGGATATCATCCGCGTGAAAAACATTTCTGCGACACAAATTGACAGCATCAAGTCTGAAACCGCGCAAAGAGTGAGCGAACGCGCCAGGGTATTTCGAGGACATCGTCCGCCTCTTGAGGTCGAAGGAAAGACTGTCATTCTGGTTGACGATGGCATCGCAACCGGAGCCAGTATCCAGGTGGCAATTCTTGCGCTGCGTTCGATGCGTCCATCTCGACTGATCGTTGCCGCGCCGGTTGCGCCGGCCTCCACCTGCCGTAGCCTTAGGGCACTCGTCGACAATCTGGTTTGCGTCGACGAGCCACGTCAATTCGTTGCGGTCAGCCAGTTCTATTCGCACTTCCCGCAGGAGGCCGATGAAGCAGTCGCCGAACTGCTTCAGCAAGCGAATGCAACCGCCTCGTAACACTGCGGATTCCCTTTGAGGCCCTTGCGGAAAAAGCCGCGCAGCCACGGGCTATAGTTGAGGCTGGCGAATCTCACGACCCGTGCTCAGGCGTGGCAATTAAAGGAAATAACAAAACTCGGTCCCTGCCCTGGGAAGATGAATCGCCCGTGGAGTCTCGCTTCCGGCGCGTGGGGCAGAGTGTGCCTCTCTCAGGGCGCGGGCTACCCGGCATGCCACTTGAGATTGAAGATTTAGACGGCGATGACCGGCCTGACTCTCGCAGAGAACGCTACGGTGCGCCGCGCAATCCGTGGTGGCGCCCCAGGGGGACTTGGGGGCGTGTATTCCTTGGCCTCGGCGCCTTCGCGGTTGTTTCGGCTCTCGCTATCTCGATTCACCTCCTCAAAAATTTCCTCGATCGCGACCCGCGTTTCCGCATTGCAGGAACCAGCAACATCCAGGCGACAGGTCTTGTCGAAGTCAGCCGGGCAGACATGCTGCCGGTCTTCGGTGAAGACGTAGGGCGCAACATCTTCTTTGTCCCCCTCGCAGATCGACGCAAACAACTGGAGCAAATTCCCTGGGTGCAACAGGCCACCGTGATGCGCCTTCTGCCAGACCAGATTCGCGTCTCAGTGGTGGAGCGCCAACCGGTCGCGTTTGTGCGACGCGGCCAACAGATTGGATTGGTGGACGCTAACGGAGTTCTGCTGGACATGCCCGCTGCCGCGATGGCGCAGCATCACTACTCGTTTCCTGTTGTGACTGGGATTGACGCGGGCGATCCATTGCCGTCCCGCAAAACGCGGATGGCGGTTTACCAGCGCCTGATCGGCGAGCTGGACGCAAATGGGCAACATGATTCCGATCAAGTTTCGGAGATCGACCTCACCGATCCCGAAGACGCGCGGGTTTTGATGCCTGAGCAGGGAGCGGACATCCTGGCTCACTTTGGCGAAGACCATTTTCTCGACCGCTACCAGCGCTACAAAGCTCATATCGCCGAATGGCGTCAGCAGTATCCGAAACTTGCCGAAGTGGATTTGCGTTATGACCAGCAGGTGGTGCTCGAAATGACTCCCGGGGCGACTGCAAACCAAACGGCAGTCAACACGGGGGACGTCAAGCCTGCTGCCGGCGAGCCGGCGACGCTGCCTGCCCAGGCCGAAGCCGCGGCTCCCGCACTCGCGCCCGCACTTGCCCCCGCTCCAATAAAGCATGCGGCGGCAGTAAAGCCTGTCAAGGCGCACGCGAACTCAAGCTCGAAGGCCTCGGTAATTGCAATGGCAGAAAAAATGAAGGCCAGGAGGCGCGCTGAAGCCAAACGCGCCGCGCTCAACCGAAGCAGGCAGAAGAACGCAAAAAACCGCCCGGCCGCAGCCGCCAGACAGGGCCAGTGAGTCCCGAACGATGAGCGAGAAGCAGGACAATCTGATCGTAGTGCTCGACATTGGCAGCGCGTGGACCCGCGTGCTGGCTGGCGACCTGAACGAAGGCGCGCTGCGCTATCGCGGCCACGGAGTCATGGAGTCGGCCGGGATGCGGAAGGGGCTCATCTCCGATCTTGCCCCTGCTGCCAAGACCGTCAAGGCCGCAATCGAACGCGCGGAGTGGGTGGCGCGCGCCAACATTGACGAGTGCGTTGTCGGTGTCGGCGGTCCGCACATCCGCGGGGTCAACACCAACGGCGGGTTCGATCTCGGCAGCCGTATGCGCGAGATTACTCGCGAAGATGTGCGTTCTGCGATGGAACGCGCGCGCGCTGTCGAGCGGCCTCCCGACCGTGAAATCCTTCACCTGCTGCCTCGGCAGTTCATCCTCGATGATCAGCCCGGCATCTTCGATCCCGTGGGCATGGTGGGTGCCCGGCTTGAGGTTGACCTGCATATTGCCACCTGCTCGGGAAGCGCCTTGCAAAGCACAGTGACTTGCGCCAATCGCGCCGGAATCGAAGTGACCGAAGCGGTGCTGGAGTCGATTGCGGCCGCCGAGGCCACGCTTTCAGCCGACGAACGCGAACTGGGCGTGTGCCTTCTGGATATCGGCGCACACTCCAGCGATCTGGTGGTCTTCTTCGAGGGCGCAGTGGCCCATACGGCTTCCATCCCAGTGGGAGGCGCTCACTTTACCAACGACCTCGCAGTCGGTCTGCAAATGCCGGTAATTCAGGCCGAAGAATTGAAGCGTCAATACGGCCACGCCGTGGTGACAGCCGTCCCGCAGGAAGCAGAGATCCAGATTAATAACCCTGATCCGCAGATGGTGCGCTTGCGCTCCTTCGCGGAGATACTGGAACCACGAGCACGCGAACTCATGTATTTCGTTAAGGAAAGCCTGCGCCATGGTGGCGTGGTTGACGCGCTGGGCGCGGGGTGCGTTCTCACCGGTGGCGGAGCCACGCTGCCCGGCATGCTGGATGTGACGGAGACTCAATTGCGGGTTCCCGCGCGCACCGGGATGCCGGTTCGCCTCTCGAACATGCCCAGTGAGTTGATTCATCCCAGTTTTGCCACAGCTATCGGGATGCTGCTGTATGCTCACCGCACGCGCGTGACCCGCGCCGCAGAGAGCAATGGCCTGCGCGCCAAGTTGCGTGCCATTTTTGCATCTAGTTTTTAACAGGGAGTAGCGAATAGGCTATGAAGAGGGAGAAAAAGGCCGCGATGGAACAGCAGACGAACGAAGCCGGAGAAATGCGCATTCAGTTTCACGATGAGACCCCGCGCGGTGCGCGCATCAAGGTCATCGGAGTGGGTGGCGGCGGGGGAAATGCCGTCAATCGCATGATCCAGGCTGGTCTGGAGGGCGTGGAGTTTATCGCCGCCAATACCGACGTGCAGGCTCTCAAGCTATCGCAGGCCCCGATTAAGCTGCAACTCGGCGTTCGCCTCACCTCGGGCCTGGGAGCGGGTGCGAATCCTGACGTGGGTCGCCGGGCTGCGCTCGAAGACTCTGAAAAGATCATTGAAGCGCTTGAAGGCGCGGATATGGTCTTCGTCACCGCAGGTCTGGGCGGTGGCACTGGTACCGGAGCTGCCCCGGTCATCGCCTCGCTGGCCAGCGAGATGGGCATTCTTACCGTCGCCGTTATCACCCGGCCTTTTGCGTTTGAAGGCAAGCGCCGCCTGCAACAGGCCGAGCGCGGTCTCAAGGAATTGATTGAGAGCGTCGATACCATGATCGTGATCCCCAACGAGAAGCTGCTGGCCGTGGCCAAGGACGCCGGCTTCTTTGAGAGCTTCCGCATCGCCGACGACGTGCTTCGTCAGGGCGTGCAGGGAATCTCGGACATCATTACGATTCCCGGCATCATCAACCGCGACTTTGCCGACGTGAAGACCACCATGGCCGGCATGGGCCACGCGGTCATGGGCACGGCTGTGCGTTCGGGTTCCAATCGCGCCGTCGAGGCCGCCCAGGCCGCCATGGCTTCTCCGCTTCTCGAGGCGGGCGCCATCGACGGTGCACGCGGTATCCTCATCAACATCACCGGCTCCAGTTCGCTTAAGCTATCCGAGGTCAACGAGGCGTCGTCGCTCATCCAGTCGTCTGCACACGAGGATGCAAATATCATTTTCGGCGCGGTGCAGGACGAAAAGATGGGTGATGAGATCAAGATTACTGTGATCGCCACGGGCTTCCGCGACCAGATGCCCGAACGTCGTGCCCGCATGTTGAGCGTAGAAGAGGCGCCCGTGGTGTCTGTACCTGTCGTGGCACCGGGTAACTGGATGCGCGAAGCTGCTCCTCCACCGCCTTCTGCGGAAGTTGCTCCCGCTCCCCCGCGTTTCCTCAGCGAGGATGAAGAGCCAGGCCAGGAAGAAATGGAGGCCGACGAGCCGGCCTTCTTCTCGGCCGCCGTTGTCCCGAGCGCCCGCATCGAAGCGCGGGATGGCAGGATCACGATGGAGGCTGAGCCAGCCTTTTCAGCGACCCGCCCGCAGTTTGCCGAATTAGCAGAGGAGCCGGTCTATACCCCGCTGCCAAGGGATTATGCCTCCGATTTTGGAAATGGAGTGCGCGGCCCAGCAGCTCCGGATGAGCCCACCAAGTCTGGGACGAGTACCTACTCAGCGCCTGGGGAAGAAGCGGAGCGCGATCTCGACGTTCCCGCGTTTATGCGCCGTTTGAAGTTCTGATTTCCGTTTGAGCGCGAGCGATTGGTTACCGAGTGACTTTCGTCACCGCAAATTTCCTGTTCCAAAGCGAGAATCGGCTCTATAGTGAACCAACAGTCTTCAAAAAAAACAGGATGCTCAGCCAGGCAAGGGTTTCGCTGTTTCAATAGTTCATTTATTGTTGAAGTAAGCAACACCGGGTCGGTTGCGATTCGGACCTGGTCTGATTCGGTGAAGTTTCGGAGCCGGAATGGTTCAATCGTATAGGTTTACCGGCCGCGGATCAGATTGCGGGTACGTTCCAAAAGACCGATAGAAATAGAGTGCGCTTCCCGCGGGCAGGCGCATGGCGAGCGATTCATAGGTAGAGAGGGTGTTCACTGGATGAAACTGTCTTGCTTTCCTGCAGTTTTATTGGCTTTGGTTGGGATGGGGACCGGCGCAACCTGCGCCCTGGCACTGGATGCCCCCCACACGCTGCATCATTCGAGGCCTACGGCCCAGCACTTGGCTGCGTCCAACCACTCCAGGGCCCACCACACCTCAACGCATCGCGCCGCTTCCGCTACCACTCATACTGGTGCGCGCACGACACGCGTTCATCATTACGCCACTTCATCGAGTCATTCAGCAGCCACATTACGCAGGACCTCGCTGCATGTCCGCCGGCATCGTTATTATGAGCGGTTTACGGCCAGTTCATTTGCCGGCAGCGACCTTCTTGCAAGCGACGTCACAACTGGCGAAGACCCAGTAGTTCGCCAGGCTGCCATCGACGCTCTGGGTGACATGAACGGTACCGCCCTCGTCATCAACCCCGCGAACGGGCGCATCCTGGCCATGGTGAACCAGAAGCTGGCCCTCTCGCCGGGCGCTGAGCCCTGCTCGACGATCAAGATCACCGTTGCCATGGCAGCGCTCTCCGAAGGCCTGGTCACCCGCGACACCATGGTGCAGTTGCCGGGGTTCCGCATGAACATGACGGAAGCCCTGGCGCACAGCAACAACCTCTACTTTGAGGAATTGGGCCGAGAACTTGGCTTCGATCGCGTACGCAACTACGCCAATAAATTCGGGCTGGGAGAGTTGGCCGGCTACAACATTCCAGGCGAACAATTGGGTGTTTACCCTGATCAGCCTCTGCCCGCGTCGGAAGGCGGCGTTGGCCGCATGTGCAGTTTCGGCCAGGGTGTGTCGATGACGCCGCTTGCAACTGGGCGCTTACGTGGCCGCCCTCGCCAACGGTGGAACTCTTTACTATCTGCAGCATCCTACAACGCCGGAAGAAGTTGCGAACTTCGAGCCCAAGGTCAAGCGGACCCTCGATATCGCAAAGTACATTCCTGATCTCCAGGATGGCATGGCAGGCGCAGTCGAATATGGTACCGCTCGCCGCTTGCGCGCCAACTTCCACGACTTTCCGGTGTTTGGCAAGACCGGCACCTGCTCTGACAACGGAACCCGCTTTGGCTGGTTCGCGTCCTACTCCGATTCACCCCAGGGTAGCCTGGTGACGGTCTTCTTCCTTGAAGGCGGTCGCCCTACCTTCGGTCCCCGCGCCGCCGAACTCACCGGCGAGTTCTACAAGAATCTTGCGGATCGTAACTATTTCGCCGAGAAGGGCACACAGACGCAAGCCGGCCTATCCTCGCCTTCCAGTTCCACCGACAGGTAGAGCGCGAGAACTTTCATCAGTCCGCACGATGGCCGCCTTCGGGCGGCCGTTGCCGATCCTGGGCAGGTTTCACCTGCATTTAGACTGAAGCGATTTCTCCTCCAAATCATCCTATAGTTAGATTGAACTGCCGCATTTTCCCTTTGCGCTTGGTGCGCAAATGCAGTGGGCGGCCCAACGCAGCGGAAGTACCGACGGAAATTTCCCCTTATGGCTTTACCCACTCACATTCTGCTCATGTACGGTTACCTGCTGTTGTTCGCCTGGATCCTGGTGGAGCAGGTTGGAATTCCATTGCCTGCGACACCAGTGCTCATCGCTGCCGGGGCGCTTTCTGCGGAACATAAGCTGAGCTTTCCCCTCGCGCTCATCTTGGGAGTGCTCGCGTGCGTCGTGGCCGACAGTTCATGGTTCCTGGTCGGGCGAAGGTACGGCCATCATGTGCTGCGCATCCTCTGCAAGCTCTCGATGGAGCCCACCATCTGCGTCCGCAAAACGCAGGACTCCTTTGGCCGGCGCCGCGCAGTCACCTTGATGATTGCCAAGTTCGTGCCTGGTCTGGCTACGCTGGCCGCTCCCGTGGCCGGCGAAAACGGAATGTCATTCGGGCGATTCCTAGTTTTTGATGGCATTGGCGCGACGCTCTGGGTGGGCGCACTGCTGTCCGTCGGTCGCTTGTTTGGCGACGCTCTCAAGCGTGACCCAAGCCTTCTGAATTGGGTGGGCAGGTTTGCGGGTGTTCTCCTGATCCTCGGAATTCTGGGGTTCTTCATTGCCCGCCTTGTTCGCCGTCAGCGCTTCATCAAGGCGCTGGTGGAAGCGCGGCTGGAGCCCGAGGAACTGAAGCGCCAGCTCGATGCAGGTGAACCCGTTTTCATCGTGGACCTGCGCCATCCTCTTGAATTGCTGCCGGACCCGTTCGTGCTGCCTGGCGCCCTGCATTTTTCGCCGGACGCCTTGACCGCGCGTGTCCACGAGATTCCTCGCGACCGCGATATCGTTCTCTATTGCACCTGCCCCAGTGAGGCAACCGCTGCCAAGACAGCTATGACGCTGCACAAATTGGGCATCGAGCGCGTACGCCCATTGCGCGGCGGATTCGACGAGTGGAAGCGGCTCGGATTCCCACTGGACGCAATCCCGCCCGTTCTCTCTCAACAGCAGACTGAAGCGACGTTATAGGCGACTGGGTTGAGCGAATTATCAAGGTCGGGCACCGCGGATCCCTGGCGCGTCTGCGTTTTTTGGGCGTCCCGCGCGATTCAGTCGTCTAAAACAACGCTGCAATACTCGCCCCAATCGGCGATCCAATTCCGCTGCATGGATCCGGTCCAGGGGCCGCGTTGTAGAATCCGTTTCCGCCCACCGTTACGTCGTTAAAGGCTTTTTGATTCAGCCAGAGTTTCGGCGTGACAAACCCGAGCTTGATGCCGAACGAGGCAAACAATCCTGCGTAGAGCGGCGCCACCGCACTTGTGCCGCCTACAACTGCCTGTGAACCATGGACAATGATTTCGTAGCCGGAATCAGGGTCCGCGTCGCCAGCCACGTCGGGCACCATCCTGCCCTTGCCCGCCGTGCTGCCCGCCGGCGGCGGTGGCGCACCAATTTGAAACGCCTGCACGGGAAAGATGGTCGAGTAGCCACCGCCTGTTCCTTCGCCGTCCGTCTCGCCGGGGTTGTCGTTCCACACTGATTCCTGCGTTGCGGTTTTCAAGGTCCCTCCGCAGCCCACGACATGGGGACAGGAGGATGGAACGTCGACGTTGGCAGGCGTCTGGCCACCGTCGCTTGAGTCGTTGTCTCCAGAAGCGGCAAACACAATCATGCCGCCACCGCTTGCACTCGCGGCGACCGACTCCATCTGTTCGGCAGCGGCCGAGCCCCAGACCGCCTCATCTGCGCCCCAGGAGATGGAGCACACGTCGCACCCATCGGCAGCCGCTTTCTGTACTGCTGACGCGATGTCCTGCGACCAGTAGACCCGGATGGTGGCCGGCTTCCCTGTTGCAGTGTAGTAAGCCGCACCAGAAACTTCGATGTCCAGTGCGACTTCGTAGTCGGGATCATCCGCGGATCCGACGTTCTGATTGGGATTATTCAGCGTGCCGTCCACTGAAACATCGGTAATCTGTGGCGAAGGTTGGTTGACAGATTGGAAGAATGCGGCGATGTCGGACTGCACCCAGCCGCCGCCCAGTTCAACAATGGCGATGACCCCGCCGCCCGCAAGGCCTTTTGGCCAGTTGTAGGCAGCACACAACCCCGGCACGCTCCAAGGAACAGCCGGGATCGTGGCGTGAACAGCCGGAGTTTTTTTCTTACGCAATTTGAAGTATGGCTTGTTGTGACCTGCAAGGGGGTTTTTCATTGGGGGACTCCTATTCGCTGCGGGGAGAATGCCATAGGCGCGGTCCAAAACGCAACGCGTAAGTCCCATGAGCCTTTGGGTTGCCAGAAGCCTTAGTATGTGGGAGGACGGTTAACCGTCGAACGGAGAGCACTCTTTTGGCCTACGACGATCTGCGCGAATGGATCAGCGCTCTTGAAAAGCACGGCGAACTCAAGCGGATCCGCGAAGAAGTATCGCCAGAACTTGAGATCACGGAAATTACCGACCGCGTGAGCAAGATTGGCGCGAAACCGAGTGCCGCTGCGAATGGGAACTACGCGCCCGGTGGTCCGGCGTTGCTTTTCGAGAACATCAAAGGTCATCCCGGACACAAGGTTTTCATTAATCAATTCGGCAGCGAGCGGCGTATGGCGCTGGCCCTCGGCGTGCAACGGCTTGACGAGATTGCCACACGCATTCAAAGTCTCATGAACGTCAAAGCCCCTGAAGGCCTTTTTGACAAACTCAAGATGTTGCCTCAACTGAGCGCACTCACCAGTGCCTTCCCCAAAACCGTCAACGCGAAAGATGCCCCCTGCAAGGAAGTCATTCTCAAAAGCAACTTCGACCTCAATCAATTTCCCGTCCTCAAGTGCTGGCCCCACGACGGAGGACGATTCATTACCCTGCCTTGCGTGCACACACGCGACCCCCGCACCGGCAAGCGCAACATTGGCATGTATCGGATGCAGGTCTACGACGGCCAGACCACGGGCATGCACTGGCAGCGCCAGAAAGTTGCCGCGGAGCATTACCGCGAAGCAATTCGCAATGCAGCAGCCTCCGCTTCCAAGGAGGAGGGAACCTTCGGCGAGAAGACCGCGCGCGTGGCGGCAATGGCTGAGTCGGCCGGCGGCGCCGTAGCCATTCCGGACGGCCCCATCGGAGGTCTTCCCCAGGTGGCATTGGGCAACCTGAAAGGCTCGCGCCTTGAAGTTGCCGTAGCCATCGGCACGGATCCCGCCACCACTTTTGCAGCCATAGTGCCCGCGCCACCGGAAGTGGAAGAGTTCATGATTGCGGGGTTCCTCCGCGGCAAGCCCGTTGAAATCGTCAAATGCGAGACGGTCAATCTTGAAGTTCCGGCGCATGCGGAGATTATTCTCGAAGGCTACGTGGAACTCGGCGAACTGCGCTCCGAAGGCCCATTCGGCGACCACACCGGCTTCTACACCATGACCGATGAGTACCCGGTTTTTCATCTCACCTGCATCACCCATCGCAAGGAGCCCATCTACGCCGCCACCATCGTTGGAAAGCCGCCCATGGAAGATGCATGGATGGGCAAAGCGGTCGAGCGCATCTTCCTCCCCGCGATGAAGATGACCATCCCCGAATTGGTTGATATTCACCTGCCAGTCGAAGCCGTCTTTCACAATCTGATGATCGTGTCGATTCGCAAGAGCTACCCGGGCCAGGCGCGTAAAGTGATGAATGCGATCTGGTCGCTGGGCCAGGCCATGTTTACCAAGTGCATCATCGTCGTGGATGAAGACTGCGATGTGCAGGATATCCCCGACGTAGTGTTGCGGGTCGCCAACAATATCGATCCTGAGCGGGATATCCAATTCACACTGGGCCCCATCGATTCGCTCGACCACTCCTCCAGGCTGCCCAACTACGGATCAAAAATGGGGATAGATGCCACCCGCAAGTGGAAGGCTGAAGGCTTCGATCGTCCCTGGCCCGCGATGATCGAAATGGACGGTGCCACCAAAGCCAAAGTCGATGCACTGTGGACGAAGCTGGGGCTCTAGCCGCTTTTCACACTACCGAACCATGCAACCCAGGGGTGCGACCAGACTTGAGGCAAACAGTGAGCGTCCATTCACCGCGGTTGCATCGTTTTGCTAGAATCCACCTGTGCCGCTGGAGCGGCTAATTCCATTTGCTTTTCCGTCCCCATCGCGCCGCTATCATCCTGCTTGCGACCTTGCTAGCCGCGATGCGTGCGCCCGCAGTCGAGACGTTTGGTATGGACCTGGAGGGCCAGCCGGTTCGCGAACTTGCCGGCCCCGGAATTCGTGCTGTGGTGCTGGTCTTTGCTGCCAGTGATTGCCCCATCTCCAACAGATACGTGCCTGAAATCGCACGGCTAAATCATGAATTCTCGGCGCAGGGCGTGCGCTTCTGGTGGGTTTTCCCCAATCCCACTGACAGTGCTTCCGTTGTGTCGAAACACGACAAAGACTTTTCTATTACCGAGAGCACTGTGCTCGACCGGCGGCAGACTCTTGTGCGCATGGCGCACGCAACCATTACACCCGAAGCGGTAATGTTCAAAGTGGATCAGGGTGCGCTCCGCGAAGTCTACCGTGGCCGCATCGATGACCGTTATCTTTCTCTCGGTCAGGAGCGCCCCCAGTCACATCATCATGATCTTGAACTGGCAATTGCGGCCGCGCTTGCCGGCAAGCCGATCCAGCAGCCGGCCGGTCCGACAGTTGGTTGCTCCATAGTCTTTCTTCAGCCATGAGGAGTCTGGGAATCACAATCGCGCTGCCGACCCTCCTTGTGCTTATTTATTTCGCGTGTCGAATGCCAGTCCATACCCAAGCAGCAGTTACAGCGCTGCAGGACGCGGGCGCAGTCGTCAGCCACAATTCAATTTCCACTGCCCCCGCCGTGACCTGGAGCCATGACATCGCGCCCCTTGTCTACGCACACTGCACCACCTGCCATCACCCCGGCGGTGCAGGGCCGTTCAGCCTGCTCACTTACGCCGATGCAAGCCGCTGGGCGCCGCAGATGGTCCGTGTGACGCAATCGCATTTCATGCCGCCCTGGCTACCCGAACCCGGCTACGGCGATTTCGCCGATGTACGCCGCCTCTCCGACCGCGATCTCGCGCTAATCAAGCGCTGGTCACAAACTGGAATGCCGCAAGGCAATCGCGCCGAAGCACCCGAGCCGCCGCATTACGATGCCACCTGGCTTCTAGGCAAACCAGACCTGGTTCTCAGGGTGGAGAGGCCGTTCACGCTCAATGCGGGCGGCACAGACGCCTTCAGAAACTTCATCCTCCCTTATCCGCTTAAGCAGACGCATTACATACGTGCACTGGAGATCGTTCCCGGCACACCCCAGGTCGTCCATCACGCCAACATCATCATCGACCGCACAGGGAGCCTGCGCCAACAGCATCCCAACGGGTGGCAAGATGGCGTTCCCGGCATGGAGTTGCTGGTCGACTCCGGCAATCGCTTTGAGCCGGACAGCCACTTTCTTTTTTGGAAGCCCGATACTCCGTCACTGGTTGAACCCCAGGGAATGCCCTGGGAACTGGATCCAGGCAATGACTTGATTCTCAACATGCACCTCAAGCCGTCGGGTAAGCCGGAGATCCTGGACGCGCAGGTGGGCCTCTACTTCACTGATAAGCCGCCAACAAAGCAGCCGATGCTGCTGGCATTGGAACGCGACGACGCGCTCAATATTCCCGCGGGAGATCCCGACTTTGTAGTTGAAGATTCGCTCGTGCTTCCAGTCGATGTCGAAGTGCTTGGCGTCTACCCGCACGCACATTATCTGGGTCGCGATTTGGAAGGCTGGGCCACGCTGCCCGACGGGCAAAAAAAATGGCTGGTATGGATTCGCAACTGGGACATTGATCGCCAAGCGGTCTACGCTTACAAGGAGCCACTGCAATTGCCAAAGGGCACCGTCCTCCACATGCGTTACACCTACGACAATTCTTCGGCTAACGTGCACAATCCCCACTCGCCGCCGATTCGGGTGCGCGCAGGCAATCGGTCTGAAGACGAAATGGCGCACTTATGGTTGCAGGTACTGCCGGTCAATGTGAAGCCAAACTCGACGGATCCACGACTTCTATTGGAAGAAGCATGGATGCGCAATCGCCTGCGCAAAACACCAACAGATCAGGTCAGCCTTTATAACCTTGCGGCCGCGTTGGCGGGAGAAGGTAAATTCACCGAGGCTGTCGCAGCTTTTCAGCAGGAGTTGCGTCTTTCTCCCAACGACACCCGCACGCTCACGGCTCTCGGAGCGGCCCTGGAAGGCGCGGGCGAGTGGCAGCGCGCGGAGGAGCAGTATCGAGACGCGATAAGTTCCGCGACAGCCCCTGGCTCGAAAGCCTGCGACGCTCGTTTCGACATCGCCAATCTCGAACTGCGCCATGAGGAATTGAAGAGCGCCGAGTCGGATTTCCGCGAGCTGCTGAATTCCTGTCCTGAGGATGCCGAAATGCACGCGGGGCTCGGCGCGACACTCGCCACAGAAGGCCGTGCCGATGTCGCGGAGGCAGAATTCCACCGCAGCCTCGAACTCGATCCGCAGAATCAAACGGCTCTCCTCGGCTTAGGCGAAGACGAAGCAACCGCAGGGCGGACTGACCAAGCGATCCAACTACTCTCCGAAGCAATTCGCCTCAACCCGTCTTTCGTGGATGCCTATGAGCAGCTTGCCCGCGCCTACGCGCAGTCCGGGAACCTTCAACTTGCGCAAGCGCAGTTGCGGCATGCAGTTGAACTCAAACCAGAGGATCCTCAACTGCATTCCGCAATGTCACAGGTGCTCGCTGCAATTGGGAACCTGGGTCAGGCAATCGAAGAACAGCGAACTGCGCTGAAACTGCTCGATGACGATGCTGATGGGTGGAATAACCTTGGCGTAATGGAAGCCCGGGGCGGAAAAACTGACGCCGCCCGTGCGGATTTTGAGCACGCCCTGCGACTGCAGCCGAACCATGCGCAGGCCCGTGCGAATTTGGCGCGGCTGCAGGGCCAAAAATGAATTGTGCCCTGCAAAGGCGCGCGGCGGCGTCTGCTATATCTAAGAGCATGCGGGCTGTCATTCGCGGATTCATTTCTGTCTTCATAGCTTCTGTACTTTTCACCTCAACTCCGATCTCAGCGCAGCAGGCACCGGACAGCTTTCACTGGGTTGATTTCCACTCCCAAAAAGATCAAGACGTGATCGTCTGGGTCACTCGCGCGATGGAGCCTGAAAAATGGACGGCCATCCGTGAGATCGGCGTGGAGTATGACGCAGCCCTTGTCGTCACCACGTTGCGAGCTGGTCCACAAGCGGCGGCCAACGCAGACACCTTCGCGGTATGGAACGTCTCACTTACCAGCCATTTGGTCACGCCGCTATTCACCGGGGTCAATCTGCGCTGGGTGGGTTGGCTGCACTTTACTGAGACCGCGCCACGGGAGCCGGGCATTCTGTATGACGACTGCGCCGAGTGCGCTGCAACCACATATTTCACGGCTCTTCACTACGACATCACGCAGCACATGTGGACTCCGCGCTGGATCAGCGGCGGGCGGGCGGTGCCGGTATGGACAACGAGTACTCCTGCCGGCGTCGCATTAACCCAGGTCTATGCCGTAATGGCGGACCCCAATGGCCGGGAACTAGTGGGCACATGGAGCCACTTCGACTACGGCGCGCAGAAGCCGCCGGAAGACTACATCTACCAGTATGATCTCGACTCGTGGAACAGCCTTGAGCGAACTCAACTGCTGAGCGGCAAGCAGGCCGATGCTATGAAACAGCGGCTCTGCCTCGCAGTGGACGCCGTGGCCGGCTTGGCACGCGGCCAGGACTCAACCCTGTGTCATCCCGCTGCAACGAAACCGCATTACGAGCGCAAACCAATCACCACTCCTGCCAACACTCAAGGACGCTCCGCACCCCCTGGAACCACGCATTAGTCCGAAACATTAGCCTGGGGTCCACCTGCGCGGGCAAAGAATGTTCTCTTTCCGGCATCCAATCGGATTGGAGAGATCCCTATGATCAGGTACCCCCGGCTTGTTCCTTGGATGTCGCTCGCTCTAGCGGCTGCGCTCTGCTCCGCATGTCACAGCAATCAAAGCCAGACAGCCGCAGATCAGAGTCAAAGCTCACCGGACCAGGCAGGCGATCCGGCGAATGCGAACCTGGCTCCAGTCTCCGCCAATTCGAGCGGAGCACCCGCGCCAACCGGTGCAACCGAAAGCGCTCCGCCATCGGATTCGGGCGCCTCGTACGATCAAGGCTACGATGAGTCGGACTATGGGGAACAGCCTGTAGAGACCGCTCCTCAGCCGCCGCCGCCCCTGCCCGATTATGAACAGCCCCCAGCGCCGGGAGATGACTATCTCTGGACCCCCGGCTACTGGTCCTATGCTTCGCAGGGATACTACTGGGTGCCTGGCGTGTGGGTGCAGGCTCCCTATTCGGGTGCACTCTGGACCCCCGGCTACTGGGGTTATCGGCAGAACCGCTATGAGTTTTTTCACGGTTACTGGGGTCCGCACATCGGCTACTACGGTGGCATCAACTACGGCTTCGGCTACGTCGGCGTCGGTTATCAGGGTGGCTACTGGCGCGGTGACCACTTCGACTACAACCGTTCCGTCAACAACGTGAATGTCACAGTTGTACACAATGTCTACAACTACACAGTCGTCAACAGGAACAACACCAGGGTTAGTTTCAACGGCGGATCAGGTGGTATCCAGGTGAGGCCAAGGCCCGAGGAACTGGCGGCGCTCAGAGAACCACATGCGCCACCCATGACCGCGCAGCTACAGAATCAGCGTGTTGCCAGCACCGACCGGACTCAATTTGCGTCCATCAATCATGGCCGTCCCACCAACATGACCGTCAGCCGTCCGATCGCCGCAGATCGCAACGTACGGCCGGTTGCGCCGCCCCCCATGCGCAATCAGCCCGTTCAAAAGCAGAATGAGAGGATTCAAGAGCGTACCAATCCCGCTCCTGTGACGCGCGCCAACCCTGAAAACCACGAGCGGCCTGCCCCCCAACAACCAATCCGGCATCAGTCCGCTCCAACCCCGGAATCCCACCCCGCGCCAAGACAGGCAGTTCCCGAACGCCAAGCCCCACCGCAGCGCCGTGCGACACCAGAGCGTCCGGCGCCGACGGAGCGCCATCCTGCGCCCCGAACAGCGGGTGGCTCCCAAACCTCAGGCTCCGCCACAGCGCCATCCAGCACCGAAGCCGCAGGCCTCGCATCCAAAACCCAAGCAGGAGGAGAAGCCGGCGCACCCGGAAGAGCATCCGCAGTAGACTCTTCTCCTTTCAAGATCGAAGAAGGCGCAATTACTCAGCCGGCAGCACCCGGACTGCAACCAGATTGCGCACCCACCGGGCAGGACGTTTTTGCCCCGTGGCCACAAGTTGAAAGGGACCTTTATCGGCAAGAGGTTTTCCATCGAGCGTGTCGGCCACAATAACCGTAACGTCCTGCACATCGGGGTTGACCTCGGCCACAGAGTAGACAACCCGATAGCCATCTGACCCCTCCGCCACAAAAAAGAGGACGAAGTCCTTTCCATGTGGCTTGGCCGGCACCCCCAGCGGAGTGAGCAGATCGATCAGCGAGACACCCGTGTAAGTCTGGTTCACCTTGGCGTGCTCGTTGTAAACGGTAATGGTCTGATGTGGCAGGGCAGCCAGCGTAACCGGGGTCCACTCGGCCGACCTCGTGCCAAATGTGATCTTGAGCGGAACTGCCGGCGCCGGAGCTTGCCCCGTGGCCTTTCCCGCCTGCGAGCCCATCCCGCTCATCGCCGGAGCGGGCGATTGATCCTGCGCCCGCGCTCTCAGGCCAAACGCGCCGGCTCCCAAAGTCAATAAAAAGAGTGCAGTCCAATGCCGCATTCGCACGATGATCTCCTCCCGAAATCCATCGTATACTGACCTTATGTCGATTGTGCGCAATCTGGCCGCCATCGCAAAGGGCATGAGCATCACCTTTGGCGAGATGCTGGCGCCCACACAGGTTGAGAACTACCCCGACGGCAAGGGTCCCATGCGCGGAGCCATCTTCGAGCAGCGATTTCGCGGCGCGCACGTCTTGCAGCGCGACGAAAATGGCCTCGAGAAGTGTGTCGCCTGCTTCCTGTGCGCCGCAGCCTGCCCCGCAAATTGCATCTACATCGAGGCCGCTGAAAACACCGAGGAACAGCGCATTTCCTCGTCAGAGCGCTACGCCAAGGTCTACAACATCGATTACAACCGCTGCATCTTCTGCGGCTATTGCGTTGAGGCCTGCCCTACTGACGCCATCACTCACGGCCATGGCTTCGAGCTCGCCACCCTGAATGCCACCAACCTGGTGATGCGCAAGGAAGACATGCTGCTGCCGGTGAGCGCTCTGACGGCGGCCAAATAAAAGCGCCGAGCTGTTGTACTCGAAGAATGCGCAGTACACGCGAGGGTTGTGATTTAACGCACAGACTGAATCCACTTCGGGCTATAATCTCACGCAAGCTGATGAAGAGATTTCTCAAGGTCGTCGCCATCGTCGTAATTGCCATCCTGGCGGGTCAAACCGCCCTTGCGCGGATTACGTGCGGCATGGCGGCACAATTGAAGACTGCATGTGCTCCGTCATGCCCCATGGCCATGAGCGCAATGGGCACGCACTGCTCGATGCCCGCGGTGACAGGCTTTGGATGTGGACAAAATTGTTGCCCAGACGCGGCGCCGCAGAATGTGGTCCGGTTGACGACGGGCATCGAGCGGAAATCCAGCAACCTGGTGGATTGCCTTTCGCCGTTGCAGTCCAATGCAGGTCCGGGTGCCGCTATCGCGGGGCCGTCTCCCGCGCATTTGCTGAACAGTTCTCCTCCTCGATACATTCTCTTCAGGGTTTTCCGGATCTAGACCGCTCCTGACATGCATGCCGATCAAGCAGCCTTTGGCTCAGTGCCTCAGGCGTGACATTCCACTGCAATTTCAACGTCAAGGAGAAAACCATGAAGCGTACAATCGCATTTCTTTCGCTGAGCCTCGTTCTCGCCGTCACTGCATTTGCACACCCATCCCATCAGCCAACGAAGTCAGGCAGCGGCGCCTGCGCCGCTTGCTGTTCCGATGCCTGTGCGAAGTCCTGCTGCTCGGATGGCTGCGCAAAAACCTGCTGCCCCGAAGGCTGCGGGGATGATTGCTGCCAGGGCAAGTGACTGCAGCGTTTTGCCCAAACTCTGACTAAGGGCTGAGTCAAAGGTTTGCAACTTGAGTCAGCTTAACTAAAGGAATCCGGGTCGTGCAGCGACCCGGATTCCTCTGCATCTTCACGAGTCTCACCTCACAGATTTGTTTCTGCGCAGGATAAGGAGAAGGGAATCCGAAACCGTATATGCTAGATGGTAGGCTGCTTCCTCGGCGCTCACGTTAGGGTTAAAGACAACAACTCGGAGGATGGATGCCGTTGTCAAGACTGCTTCGCCAATGACCTTCGGAGACAAATGACCTTTTCTCATCGACATCCCCTGCAGAAAATCCTCGAGAGTCGAATCGCCATTATCGATGGTGCGATGGGCACCACCATTCGCACCTACGGCATGAAGGAAGCGGACATTCGTGGCGAGCGGTTCAAGAACTCGACCAAGGACCTGCTCAACAACGGTGACCTCTTCACACTCACTCAACCGGAGATGATTGGGGACATTCATCGCCGCTTCCTTGAAGCTGGCGCGGACATCATCGAGACCAACACATTTGGCGCCACCAGCATCACCCAGAGCGAGTTCTTCGTGGAAGATCCGCGTGAGCACGGCGGCCGCAAAGACCCTGAGTTCTACCAGAAGATCATCGAAGATACGTTTCTCAAAGAGCTGGCTTGGGAGATTAATGAGAAGTCGGCTCGGATCTGCAGAGAATGGGCCGACCGTGTCGGAAATGCAAACGGCATTGGCAGCGGAGCGCGTCAACGGTTTGTTGCGGGAGCCGTCGGGCCCCTGACCGTTTCTCTCTCGAACTCGCCCGATGCCAACGATCCCGGCTTCAGGGTGGTCACGTTCGATCAAGTCAAAGCTGCCTACAGTGAGCAGGTGCGCGCGCTCATCGCCGGGGGCGTCGACCTGCTGCTCGTCGAAACCATCTTCGACTCGCTCAACGCCAAAGCAGCGCTTGTTGCAATTCGCGAGGTCTTCGATCAGGATGGACTTACCGCGAACAACAGGGAACTTCCGGTCATGATCTCGGCTGCTGTAGGACGTGGCGGCGAGACGCTGATCTCTGCGCAAACCACGGAGGCATTCTGGAACGCGGTAGAACACGTGAAGCCGCTCTCAGTGGGGCTCAACTGCTCTCTCGGTCCTGATTTGATGTACCCATTCCTTTCGGAATTGTCAGAGAAGGCGAACGTCGCAATCTCCTGTTATCCAAATGCCGGTTTGCCCAATCCTCTCTCTGAAACCGGTTTCGATCTGGGACCGCAGGACATGGCTCGATCTCTCGGCGATTTTGCTCGCGCGGGGCTCATCAACATTGCGGGCGGATGTTGCGGCAACACCCCTGAGCACATCGCGGCAATCGCCAAAGCGCTCGAAGGCCAGAGTCCGCGAAGAATCCGCCAGATCGAGGCAGCAGCGTGAACGAGATTCCCTCACCAAAACCTCTTCGTCTGTCTGGCTCGCAGCCATTTACCCAGCAGCCAGGAGTCTTCATCCTCATCGGCGAGCGAACCAACGTGGCCGGATCACCCAAATTCGCCAAGCTGGTAAAGGAAGGCAAATACGAAGAGGCGGTCAGCGTAGCCCGTCAGCAGGTCGAGAATGGGGCAAACATTCTCGACATCTGCATGGATGAGGGCATGATCGACGGCGTCGCGGCCATGACCCGTTATCTGCAGTTGTTGGGCAGCGAGCCTGAGGTCGCCAGGGTCCCTTTCATGGTGGACTCGTCGAATTGGGCCGTCATCGAAGCCGGTCTCAAATGCCTGCAGGGCAAGGGCATTGTGAATTCGATCTCGCTCAAGGAGGGTGTTGAGAAATTCCGCGAACATGCCGCTGCGGTCTTGAAGTACGGTGCTGCAGCCGTCGTGATGGCCTTCGACGAACAGGGTCAGGCCGCGACGTACGAGGATAGAATCCGCGTCTGCGAGCGCGCCTATGCGATTCTGGTCGAAGATGTCGGTTTCCCGCCCGAGGACATCATCTTCGACCCCAACATCCTCACCGTCGCCACCGGCATGGAAGAGCACAACAACTACGCCGTTGACTTCATCAACGCCACTCGCTGGATCAAGGCCAACTTGCCGCATGCCAAGGTCAGCGGCGGTGTCTCGAACATCTCCTTCAGCTTTCGGGGCAACAATAAGGTGCGCGAGGCAATGCACTCCGCATTCCTTTATCACGCTATTGGGGCCGGCATGGATATGGGCATCGTCAATGCCGGAATGCTCGAGGTGTACGAGGAGATAGAACCCGGACTGAAAGCGCTGGTCGAGGACGTATTGCTCAATCGCCGCCCCGACGCGACGCAGCGCCTGGTCGACTTCGGCGAGGCACTAAAGGCCGAAGGCCAGGACAATGAAGTCAGTGAAAAGAAAGCCGAAGAATGGCGGGCTGGAACTGTAGAGGAGCGTCTCTCGCACGCCCTGGTCAAGGGTATCGACACCTACATCGAGATCGATGCGGAAGAAGCGCGTATCAAGCTCGGCCGCCCGCTCCTGGTCATCGAGGGTCCGCTCATGGACGGCATGAGCGTGGTGGGCGATCTCTTCGGAGCAGGCAAGATGTTTCTGCCCCAGGTGGTCAAGTCCGCCCGGGTGATGAAGAAGGCAGTGGCGCATCTGACGCCGTTTATGGAAGCCGAAAAGGCTGCGATGGTCGCGGCCGGCGAGGTGGTCAAGGCACAAGGGAAAATCCTGCTCGCAACTGTGAAAGGGGACGTGCACGACATCGGCAAAAACATCGTCGGCGTGGTTCTGGCTTGCAACAACTACGATGTGGTCGACCTGGGGGTAATGGTTCCTTGCGAGCGAATTCTGGAACGCGCAAAGGCCGAAAAGGCGGACATGATTGGCCTGAGCGGACTGATTACGCCGTCGCTCGATGAGATGGTGCACGTGGCCCGCGAGATGGAGCGGCAGGGATTCAAGCTGCCACTCCTCATTGGTGGAGCAACCACCAGCCGCGCGCACACCGCGGTCAAAATAGCGCCGCATTACAGTGAGCCCGTGATCCACGTGCTCGATGCCAGCCGTGCGGTCCCTGTCACGACCAGTCTACTCAGCGATGATGGCAAGCCGGAATTCGTGGCGCAGCACCGCGCTGACTATGAGGCGCTCCGCAAGGTTCACGCCGTACCGCGCCAGAAGGTGGCTTCACTTGAATCCGCCCGCAAACGACGCACGCCGATTACGTGGCGCGAGGAAGACTTGCCCGTGCCCGAATTCACCGGGGTTCGTGTGCTCGACAACTTTCCACTGGCAACGCTGCGCGAATTCATTGACTGGACGCCGTTCTTTCACACCTGGGAACTAAAGGGTGTTTACCCACGCATCCTGGAGCATCCGGAGCAGGGTGCGCAGGCGCGCCTGATCTTTGCCGAAGCCAACACTCTGCTCGATCGGATCATCGAAGAGAACCTCATCACTGCCCGCGGGGTGTATGGGCTGTTTCCGGCAAACGCAGTGGGCGACGATGTGGCCTTGTACGCGGACGACTCGTACGATACCGAGCTCGCCCGTTTCCACTTCCTTCGCCAGCAGGCAAACAGGGAAGGCGGCGAACCTTGCCGTTCGCTCTCTGATTTCATCGCGCCCAAAGAGACAGGCCTTCCCGATCACATCGGCGCATTCGCCGTCACCAGCGGCATCGGCCTCAAAGAGCTCAGTGACGGGTTTCGTACGAAACATGATGACTACAACGCGATCATGGCGGAGGCAATCGCCGACCGCCTTGCCGAGGCCTTCGCCGAGTGCCTGCATAAGCGCGTGCGTGACGAATGGGGATACGGCCGCGGCGAAAATCTCAGCATCGACGAACTCATTCATGAGAAATATCGCGGAATCAGGCCGGCTCCAGGTTATCCGGCTTGCCCTGACCATACTGAGAAAAGCACCCTGTGGCGTCTGCTCAACGTGCAGGCAAACACCGGAATGCTGATCACCGAATCCTTCGCCATGTGGCCGGGCTCAAGCGTCAGCGGGCTCTACTTCGCCCACCCTGAGTCCCGCTACTTCTCGCTCGGCAAAATCGATCGTGATCAGGTCGCTGACTATGCAGTCCGCAAGGGCATGACTGTTGCGGAAGTCGAACGATGGCTGGGCCAGAATCTGAACTACGACCCTGCGTGACAGGAATCCACAGGTCGCCCATTGCGAACTTGATGCGAAACCGCACTGATGTTTCATGCCCTTTAGACAATCGTTTGACTCATCAAATTCCACGGTGCTCTAATGGTCCGCGGTGGAGTGGGATCTTCAGTCCTTTCCGGCAAGAGAGTGGAATCCAAATGCGAGTGAGGGCAGCGATGCTGGCAGCGGTTGTCTTGGCAAGTGCTTTATTGTGCGGTTGCGGCGGAGGAAGTGCAGGCGGTGGAGGCACAACTACCACGCAAACCCAGACGGCGGCCCCAACCATTGCCACCTTTTCCAACGCTGCCCTGCAAAACGGCGCGGTTGTGGTCTCTTTGGCCTACACAACCAAGGGGTCTTTGATCTACTACACAGTCGACGGAAGTACTCCCACCACAGACTCGACGCAATACCTGGCGCCGTTTCTGGTGGCTTCAAATCTGACTGTCAAAGCTATTGCCCAGGCCCCAGGCGACTCGCCGAGCGGCATCGCCAGCGAGAGCTTCACGCCCAACATCCCGTCGGGCACTCTCGTGTGGTCAGACGAGTTCAACAATACGACCGGCGCCAATGCGCCACCGAATCCAATGTTGTGGACCTATGACACCGGCGACAGCGGCTTTGGCAACCACGAACTCGAAACCTACTGTGCATGGGGCTCAAACACCGCGCCCTGCTCCACGACCAGTCCAAGTGCCTATGTGGGCACAGATGGATATCTACACATTGAAGCGCAACAGCCCTCGGCCGGTGTCTATACTTCCGCACGCTTGAAGACGGAGGGACTGTTCAGCTTTCAATACGGCCGATTCGAAGTGCGTGCGCAAGTGCCTGAGGCCCAGGGTTTCTGGCCCGCCGCGTGGCTGCTGGGCAACAATATTGCCACTGTCAACTGGCCCGCTTGCGGTGAGATGGATGTGCTCGAGCGCGTCAACGCCGCGAAGAGTCCTGACTGGAATGAAGGATCGATCCATGGACCCGCCTTCACTGGCGACACGGGACTCGGCACCGTGTTCAATTTTCCCGCCGGCCAGACCGCCGCCGGATGGCATACCTATGGCATGATCTTGTCCAAGGGCTCTGTAGCGTATTACATCGACGATCCAGCACATCCCTACGTCACTTACACGGTATCGAATCTCAGCGGTTTGAACTCCGCGGTGTGGCCCTTCGATGCGGGGCAAAGCAATTTCATCCTGCTCAACCTGGCCATCGGCGGCGATTGGCCGGGCGCGCCCAACTCTACAACTCCGTTTCCATCCGAGATGCTTGTGGATTACGTGCGCGTATTTACGAATTGATCGTCCCAACATTTGCGGCGACGCGAATGCGTCCCTTCTGCCTTGGATCCCAATTCAATTCCCGCAAATTACCTTTGGAATGCGCGCAAGCACCATTCGCTGTATCTGCGCTTGCGTCACAATTTCCTCTGTGATACAAACGAATCATTCAAGTTTGCCCCCAAAGGGCAAGCCTGGATTTCATGCAGAGTGGCTGAGGGACGAGCCCTGTGACGCCACGACAACCTGCCCGCGCAAACCAGGAGTATGGTGTCAACTCTTGCCCGGATAACGGGGAACATGAGATTCGGGGGTCGCTTCAGCACTCTTTGCCGAAGCGGCTCGCACGGTTTTTCGAGTCATTTCACGTTCGCTCTCTTTTGAGCCAGTCACGCGCTCGTATATCCTGCAGTCACTCGCGCAATAGCGAGGGACTTGTGACGACTGCGTATGAGTTGCGATGTCGGGAATGCGGCAAGACCTACGGTCTTCAGCCGCTTTCCATTTGCGATGAGTGTTTTTCTCCGCTCGAGGTGGCCTTTGACCTCGAGTACGCCCGCACCCGCTTTACCCGCGAAGCTATCTCCCAGGGACCGCTGAACATGTGGCGCTATCGCGCGCTGCTGCCGGTCGCCGACAGCTACGTGCCGCAGACGCCGGCCGGGCTTACGCCGCTGGTGAAGGCGCCGCGTCTGGCTTCCCACATCGGCGCGCGCAATCTCTACATCAAGAACGATGCCGTCTGCATGCCCACGCTCAGCTTCAAAGATCGTGTGGTCGCCGTGGCGCTGGCCAACGCGCAGGCCTTCGGATTCGATACGGTCGGCTGCTCGTCCACCGGCAATCTGGCCAACGCCGTTGCTGCGCAAGCCGCGCGCCTGGGCCTGAAGACCTACATCCTGGTGCCCGCCGATCTTGAAGCCCGCCAAGATTCTCAACACCCAGGTTTATGGCGCGACACTGGTGCGCGTCGATGGCAACTACGACCACGTCAACCGCCTCTGCTCGCAGATCGCCGACCGCTACAACTGGGGCTTCGTCAATGTAAATCTGCGCCCCTACTACGCCGAAGGATCGAAGACTGTGGGCTTTGAAATCGCCGAGCAACTGGGTTGGCGCCTGCCCGACAACATCGTGGTTCCCATGGCCGGCGGCTCGCTGATTACGAAAATCCGCAAAGCCTTCGACGAGTTGATTGCGCTCGGTCTTGTCGAAAGCAAGCCGGTGCGCTTCTTCGGCGCGCAGGCTACTGGCTGTTCGCCCATTGCCAAGGCCGTCAAGAACGGCACCGACGTGATTGAGCCGCAGCGTCCCAATACCATCGCCCGCTCGCTGGCCATCGGCAATCCCGCTGACGGCTTCTATGCCGCGCGCGCCATCCGCTCCACCGGCGGCTGGGCTGAAGACGTCTCCGATGTGGAAATCGTTTCGGCCATTCAGGAACTGGCCGAGACGGAGGGCATCTTTACCGAGACCGCCGGCGGCGTAACAACCGCGGTCACGGCCCGGCTCTACGCCCATGGCCGCATCCAGCCCGATGAACTCACCGTCACCTGCATCACCGGCAACGGCCTCAAGACCACCGATGTGCTGAAAGGCGCATACGACCAGAGCCGGGCCATTCGTCCGCGGCTTACCGATTTCGAAACTTTTGTTGAAGAACAAAATGCAGCCAGGCACGATTGGAGCCTGGCAGGAGAAAGCTATGTCCGTTAGAGTTCTGTTGCCGAATGCATTTCAGAAACACACCAACAACGTGCGCGAGATAGCAAGTGCGGCGGCCAATCTGCCTGAGCTTGTCACCGAGATTGAAGGCCGCTTTCCCGCGCTGCGCAAGCATCTGCGCGGCGAGGATGGCCAGATTCGCCGCTTCATCAACTTCTATGTCAACGAAGAAGATATTCGCTTCCTCGGCAATGAGAAGTACAGCTTTAGAGAAGGGGACGAAGTATTGGTCATCCCATCGATCGCAGGCGGCTCCAGCTAAGCTTATCGTGACTTGTGTCACCAACGGCTCTCCGTGGCGGAGAGCCTTTTTATTTCAGTGCGAGTTACAAGTGTGAACAGACATATTTGCAGCGTATTTGCATCGGCTTCACTTTCCTCTTACAATTCCTGGCGGATACTACTCCCGTGATTACGCACGTTGGGCAGAAGGCTCCGTTCGCTCTTTCACCTGGTTCCACCTCTTCGGTGGAAATCTCCATCCCGACCCTCAATCGCACTTTCGCCTGTGATTCCGACCCGGCCCCGCATTCACGCGGAGGTCGGGAGATACCGGCTGCGCCTGGCGCAGAGCATCGAAGACCGCGACGCTGCCTGCCGCCTGCGCTTCAAAGTCTTCAATATCGAGATGGGCGAGGGGCTTCGAAGTTCTTATCAAACCGGGCTCGACACGGATGATTTCGATCCTGTTCTGCGAACACCTGCTGGTTGAAGACAAACTCGAAGTCAACCCGACCCGGCGCATCGTGGGCACTTATCGCATGCAGTCGGGAATCACAGCTGCCCAGCAATCTTGGTTACTACTCCGAGCAGGAATTCAACTTCGCTCCCTACGAGCCGCTACGGCCCGGCATTCTGGAGCTTGGCCGCGCTTCCATCGACCGCGAGCACCGCACCCCCGAAGTGCTGACACTGTTATGGAGGGGCATCGCGCAGTATGCTACTGACATGGGGCTGCGCTACCTTGTTGGTTGCTCGTCGCTGAACTCCAAGGATCCGGCAGAGGGCTGGCAGATGTATCGCCAGCTTGAGCCATTTCCGGGTTTCGCCCGAGTTTGAGACAGAGCCGACCGCCGCGTATGCCTGTCCCATCGAGCAGGAGGGCGCGGACGCACAGCCGTCGACCGCCCCCCAGGATTCCGAATCGCCGACCTCCACCAAGGTTCCCAAGTTGCTCAAGACGTATCTGGCCATCGGCGCCCGCATCTGCGCACCGCCTGCCTGGGACCGGGAGTTCGGCACCATCGATTTCCTCACGTTGCTCGATCTCAAGATTGCTCTCGCCATCCGCGCGCAATCGTTTCCTTGCTCCGCTGACTTCGTGAACCTGCGCGCTTTCCGGCGCGCTGTGGCGCTGGCTTTTGCGCTGGCTCTTTGCGTCCTTCGTTATTGGCTCGCGCGGCTGCGCGGTCCGCTCACCTTGGAACGCCGTGCCCTATGGCTGCAGTCAGCGTGTCGCCTGATTCTCGCCAGCCTCGGCATTCATTACTTCGTTGAAGGCCAGCCGCCTGAGCGCGGACTGGTGGTAGCCAACCACCTCAGCTACCTCGACATCGTCATTCTTTCTGCGGCGATGCCTTGTTTCTTCGTTGCCAAAGCTGAAATCAGGAACTGGCCATTTTTTGGAAAAGCGGCCCGTGCTGGCGGAACACTGTTCATCGATCGTTCCAGCCTGGCTAGTGCAGAGAAGGTTGCATCGCTGATTGCCGAACGGCTCGAGCTCCCGGTTCCGGTCCTTTTCTTTCCTGAAGGCACCAGCACCGACGGCACTTCACTGCTGCCGTTTCATCCCCGTCTGTTTGAGCCTGCGGTTCGCGCCGGAGCCAATGTAACCGCAGCGGCAGTCCGTTACGTGCTCGCAGAGGGTGCCGAAGAGCGGGATCTGTGCTGGTTCGGCGATGAAGGATTCCTTCCTCATCTATGGAAAGCGTTGGGCACTGCAGGCTTTACCGCCGAAGTCCGCTTTGGCGAACCGCAAATTTATCCTCACCGGCGCGTCGCTGCCGACCAAACCCGCGCTGAGATCGCCGCCATGCGCAACGGCGATCCAAATTTTAAGAATCTGGGCACAATGCAGTCAGTTGAGTAGCTTTTGAAATTCTGAGTGACCTTCAGGCAACCGTGCTCGCGGGCGGTGGGGCCGTCGATCCGCGCATCACAAGGCTGGTTGAGACCAGAAACTCACGCTGCATCTTGGAGCTTCCGGCCTCTTCTGCCTGCTGTCGAAGCGCTTCAAATGCGGCTCGCGCCAGGTCGGAGCGTGAAAGCCGGATGGTGGTGAGCGGGGGCAGCGTGAACTCGGCGAAATCAATGTCGTCCAGGCCAATGACTGATACGTCCTGAGGAACGCGAAGGCCGCCCATGTAGGCCGCGCGCAACACGCCGATCGCCGTCATGTCGTTGGAGCAGAGAATCGCCGTGGGTCGAGAGGCGAGAGCCTGCAGCCTTCCAAATCCGGCCACGCCGCCCTTGAGCGTGTGGTCGCACTCGATCACCCATTTCTTCTGGATGGGCAGCCCTGCCGCTTCCATCGCATTGCGGAAATCATTTTCGCGGGTGATGGCCGAATGAATCTTGTGCGGTCCGGCCAGAAACGCAATCTTGCTGTGTCCCAGTTCCGCCAGATGATTCACCGCGGCGCGAATTCCCGTCGTGTAGTCGAGCAGGATCGTGCTCGTCTTGGGGTCCTCAAGGCGGAACTCGGCGAGCACAATCGGAATATCGTGAAATGCGAGCTGATCCAGCACAGGCTCTTCTTCGCCGAAAGTGAGCATGGCCACGCCTTCTACCTTGCGCTCAATCATGCGGCGTACGCAGGTGGTCAGGATGGCAGGATCGCTGTTCGAGGAACTGACCAGGATCTCGTATCCGTGGGCGACGGCGATCTCTTCGAAACACTGAATCAGCTCAGGGAAGAATGGATTGGTAATGTTTTCAACAATGATGCCAAGAATGCGGCTTCGGCCTGAAACCAGGCTGCGCGCATGGGTGTTGGGAAAGTAATTGAGTTGCTCAATCGCCTGCCACACGCGCTTGCTCAGCCGCTCGCTCACGACCGGAGAGCCGTTGATGGTTCTCGAGACTGTGGCAATGGACACCTTGGCCAGTGCGGCCACGGCACGGATATCGGGCGTCTTGTCGGCGGTCTTGCGCGTTCCTCTTCGAGCCACGAACAAATCCTAAAGTATTGTGAGATTGAAAAGCGTACGAACAACCATCATAGCCCTGAATGCCATCTGGGCGAGTGCCTCAATGCGGTCCCATGCCAGGCAGGACACACCGTCGTCGACTGCGTCGCCAGAACTAGGAATTATCCGCGATCAACAGGCGCAGATCGCGCAGATTCTGGCCAGTCGGCCCGGTCACCACCGCGTCTCCCAGAGCGGTGAACATGGGGCAGGCATTGAATGCGCAAGCGATTCTTCAGGTGAAATCCAAAGGCGTGGGCGCGTGCCACGGTGGTGGGGTCGGCGATTGCTCCGGCGGACTGCGTGTTGCCGTCGATGCCGTCGGAACCGGCGCTGAATACCGTCAGCCGCTCGCCGGCGTATTTCTCCAATTCCAGCGCGCAAGCCATGGCAAACTGCTGGTTGCGCCCGCCGGCCCCGGAATGCGGTCCATGGTCACCGTTACCTCGCCAACCGAGATGAGGCAAAATCGCGGGTGCAGCTTGCGCAATGCATGGAATCGCTCCAGCAGGTAGCGCGCTGCATCGGCATAGTCCCAGTCATCGCAGGAGTTGTCCACGGCCACAAAATAGCCGGCTTTCTCGGCCAGTGCCCGCGCGCTCTCCACCAGGTCGTGGCTCGAAAGCAGAAGCTCAAAGACCGAATCGCGAAACGCTTCATCCTCACCCGACATGGCCGCCGCGCCAGTCACTGGGCGTGGCTGTGCGAGGCCTCGAGCCGCGGCAGCTTCGGGAAGAAATGGAGGTCGCCATCCCTTGTTTCCCGGCGATTCCGGCAAATCTTCGCGCTCGAAAAAAGCCGTGATCGAGGCCGGCAGTTTCTCCGCCAAGTCGTACTTTGTCAGAACTGCGCGCACGTCCTCCACCGTGGAATGATCGGGCGAAGTGGGCCCCGAAGACAGCGCGTCCAGCGATGCGCAGAGGCACGTCGGGCACCAGCAACGAAACCTTCGTTGCCTCCGGTGCGGCAATCGCCAATCGGCCGCCCTTGACCGCGGAAAAATGCTTGCGCAGCGTATTGATCTCGTTGATCGGCGCGCCCGAGGCCAGCAGTGCCTGATGGAAGGCAATCGTGTCCGTCAAGCCCAATCTGCGGGTCGAGAGGCAAGTCAAACATCGCCGAGCCGCCGCCGGAGATGAGGAAGAAGATCAGCGTATCCTTCTTCGCCTTTTTCACCATGGCCAGAGTCGCGCGAGCCGCGGCGAACGACTCCTCGTTCGGCAATGGATGGCCGCCTTCAAAATAGCGAAACCGCCAGTTGCGCTTCTTGGGCAGATATTTTGAACAACAGATGCCGCGCAGTCCCTGGCGTCGCTTCATGCGGTCCAGCAGCACCTCAAGCATCGGCCCTGCGGCCTTGCCCAAGCGCGATCACAAAGATGCGCTTGTAATGTGCAAGATTGATCGTGTCCGGACCGCTGCCATCGGGCATCAGGCGCTTCAGCGTGTTGCCCTCAAAGCGAATGCGCCGGTCGAAGGCTGACTCAATGTTGCAGGCTTCCAGGGCGCCCTTGAAGATCTCGGTGGCAGTGGCGTGCAGGGAATCAAGGGCGGCGTCGCTCACTGGAGTCATGGCAATTGCTCCTTGAGCCAGCCGGCGAGCGCGTTCTGCATCGCCTCAAGCTGGCCGGCAAAAAAGTGATCGGCGCCGGGTAGGAGCACCAACTTTTTGGGTTCGGCCGTGGTGGCGGCCACATGTTGAGGTCTGCGGCGGGCGCGAACTGGTCGCGATCTCCGCTGAGGAAAAGTTTGGGAAGGGAACAGCTGGCCAGGAAGGAATACCGATAGTGCCGGCCCTCTGCCTGGGTGGGCAGGCCCAGAGCGGCCAATGCGCGCAGATTTCGCGCGCTTCTCGCTGCGATGCTGCAACAGGCAAGAAGCGCCATCGCCGCGCCAAAGCTGAATCCCACAACGACCACCGGACGTTTGTATTCGTTTTCAAGCCAGTCGAGTGCCGCCAGCACATCGCCAGTTTCGGCCTTGCCGTCGTGCGCTCCTTCGCTCAGGCCCGTTCCGCGAAAGTTGAATCGCAGAACCGGCCAGCCCAGTCCCCACTCCGGCGCGTTCAGCGCCTTCATGGCGTGGTAGACCACTTTGTTGTGCATCGTACCGCCGCCCTTGGGATGGGGATGACACACCAGCGCCGCAAAGGGCGCGTCGGGCGCTCCTTCGTTCAGAAGCGCCTCCAGCCGCCCGGCGGGACCGGTGCAGGTCCACGCTGCGCAGCATGGCTGCCAACCGGTTCCTGGCGCCGGAGTGGCGGGTGCAAATGTGGAGGTCATTCCACAGCCTATTCTACGCGCAGTTTTGCCGTGGCCAGGCTTGCATATTCGTGATCCAATCAATCGTTCAAGCCCATCAACAGCGCTCCTCTTGAAGCGAGTTCGCAGGAATCCGTGCACCGTCACGATTCCAGTCTCTCCGCGTAAGGTATTCTGGCAGCATCATGTACGCACATCCGCCTCTTGATCCCATCCGATTTACCCGTGAGCTGGTCGAAATCGAGTCCACCACCTACCACGAAGGCGCAGTGGGGGATTTTCTGGCCGAGTTTTCTCGCCGCGCGCGGCTGGCAGGTGGAGAAGACCCATGTTCCGCAGCCCCACGAGAGCGCGCACTTCCGGCCCGCGCTGGAATGTCTATGCCGGCATCGCCGGACCAGACGCCGGACCTGGTGTTTTCCACCCACATGGACACCGTCCCGCCCTACATTCCCTTCAGCGAAGACACTGAATTCATGTATGGCCGCGGCGTTTCCGACGCCAAGGGCATCATTGCCGCCCAGGTCGCGGCCGCCGAGGCGCTGCGCGCGGAAGGATTCAAGGTGGGCCTGCTGTTTGTCAGCGGCGAAGAGCGCGACTCTGCCGGCGCGAGGATTGCCAACGAGTCGCCCAAGGGCAGCCGCTTCCTCATCAACGGCGAGCCCACTGACAATCGCCTCGCACTGGCCTCAAAGGGCGCGTTGCGCGCCGTCGTTCAAATCCACCGGCAAGATGGCCCATTCCGCCTATCCCGAACTCGGCGACAGCGCCGTTCACAAACTGGTTCAGGTGCTGGCGAGGGTGCTGGCCCTTCCACTGCCCGTGCTCGAAGACATCGGTCCCAGCACCCTGAACATCGGCCAGATTCAAGGCGGCCACGCCCCCAACGTGATCGCCGACAAGGCCGAGGCCCAGGTGCTGGTGCGCATGGTGACTGACTCCGCACCCGTGCGCGCGGCTCTCGAGCAAGCCGCCGCGGCTCGGCCGAGGTGGAATTTACCCTCGAGACTCCCTTTCTCCGCCTGCGCGCCGTCGAGGGCCTGCCCACCATGATCGCCAAGTTCACGACCGACATTCCGCAACTGACCAACTGGGGTGAGCCGCTGCTCCTCGGCCCCGGCTCCATCCACGTTGCCCACACGCCCTTTGAGAAGCTGGCGAAAAAGGAACTGCTCGAAGCCGTCGAGTTATACATCAAAGTTGGCAGGCAGTTGCTCGCCTAAGATCCCGAACTTCATCTGTCTAATGCACTGAACAGCTGCATCGCGACAAAGGAGACATCCTCATGACCTCATCCATCTACGACATTCCCGTTCAAAAGATCACCGGCGAAGACGCCTCCCTGGCTGAATTCAGAGGCAAAGTCCTGCTGGTCGTCAACGTCGCTTCAAAGTGCGGACTGACGCCGCAATATGAGGGTCTCGAAAAGCTCTACGAGCAGTACAAGGGCAGGGCCTTGTGGTTGCCGGTTTTCCCGCCAACGACTTCAAGAGCCAGGAGCCGGGAACGAACGACGAGATTCAGACCTTCTGCACCGCGAACTTCGGCGTCAAATTTCCTATGTTCAGCAAGATCACAGTCGTGGGCGCGGAGAAGCACCCGCTATACGCGGCTCTCATCGCCGCCCAGCCCAAGGCCGTCAGCGTCGGCGAGATCCCTTTGCGAACAAAGCTGAACGGCTACGGGATCGCCACCAATCCCGAACCGGAGATCCTCTGGAATTTCGAGAAGTTCGTCGTCAGCCGTTCCGGCGAAGTGGTCAAGCGCTTCTCGCCCGACACCGAGCCCGACGCGCCTGAGTTGGTCGCCGCCATCAAGGCCGAGTTGGCAAAAACCTAGCCGCGGAAGAGCCGACTCCGGAACAATGGAGTCCGCCGGCGGCACCCGAGCTAGCCGCGACGTGCGCGACCCATGTATCCTCAGCCCATGCATCCGGACTCTTCTCCTACTTCCGGCGCGTCAAATCAACTCGAACACGCGGCCTCTTCTTATCTGCGTTCGGCGCGCCATCAGCCGGTCCGGTGGCACGCCTGGGGAGAGGCTGCGTTCGCGCGCGCCCAGGCTGAAGACAAGCCCATCCTGCTCGACATTGGCGCGGTCTGGTGCCATTGGTGCCACGTCATGGACCGCGAGTCCTACGAAGACCCGGAGATGGCGCGCATCATCAACGAGCATTTTGTGGCGATGAAAGTGGATCGCGATGAGCGCCCCGACGTGGACGCGCGCTACCAGGCAGCGGTTTCAGCCATCAGCGGACAGGGCGGATGGCCGCTCACCGCGTTCCTCACTCCCGACGGCCGCCCCTACTTCGGCGGAACTTATTTCCCGCGCGACGACCGCTATGGCCGTCCCGGCTTCGGCCGCGTGCTGCTCACCATGGCCCAGGTGTGGAAAGAAAGGCGCAACGAGGCCCTCGAGTCTGCCGCCAGCGTCATGGCCGCGATCGAGCACAATGAGAGCTTCTCCGGCCGCGGCGGCGAGCTCACCCTGGCGCTGGTGGACAAGATCGCCGCTTCGGCTCTCGCCCAATTCGATCCTCGCAACGGCGGCTTCGGCTCGCAGCCCAAGTTTCCTCATCCCGCCGTGCTTGACCTCCTGCTTGAACTGGCCGTGAACCGCGCCAACGGCGCGGCCCGCGAAGCTTTCACCGTCACGCTCGAAAAAATGGCGCGCGGCGGCGTCTACGACCAGCTCGCCGGCGGCTTCCATCGCTACAGCGTCGACGAGCGCTGGGTCGTTCCGCACTTCGAGAAGATGCTCTACGACAACACCGAACTGCTGCGCAATTACGTCCACGGCTTTCAGAGCCTCGTCCGCGATGACTTCCGCCAGACAGCGCGGGAGATCGTCGCCTGGCTCGATGCCGTCATGACCGACCGCGAACGCGGCGGCTTCTTCGCCTCGCAGGATGCCGACATCAATCTCGACGACGACGGCGACTACTTTACCTGGACGCTGGACGAAGCCCGCGCCGTCCTGGACTCCGCCGAACTCGATGTTGCATCGCTCTACTGGGACATCAGCGAACTCGGCGACATGCACCACAATCCCGGCCAAGAACGTGCTCCATCGCAAGTACACCATCGAGGAACTCGCCAGTGGAAATGAACCAGGGCAGTGGGCGATGTGCGCTCGCTTGTCGATTCCGCGCGGCAGAAGCTGCTGGCTGCCCGCAGCCAGGCGGCCCACGCCCTTCATCGATCGCACGCTCTACACCGGTTGGAACGCGATGGCCGTGACGGCCTATCTTGAGGCGGCGCACGTGTCTGCGCATCGATCCGGCCCGGGAGTTTGCCTTGCGTACCCTCACCCGCCTGCTCGCCGAGGCCTGGGACGGCGGCGACACGCTGCATCACGTCATCGCCTACCCGGAGGGCGTCGCACCCGCGGATCGCGTTCCCGGCACGCTCGACGATTATGCCTTCACCGTCCACGCCTGCATCGACGCCTGGCTCGCCGGCGGCGAGATGCGCTTCTACCATGCCGCCGTCAAACTGGCCGATGCCATGATTGCGCGCTTCTACGACCGCACCGCAGGTGCTTTTTACGACACGGCCGCGCCAGCAGAGGGAACTGCGCCGCTGGGCGCATTGGGCGCGCGCCGCAAGCCCTTGCAGGATTCGCCCACGCCGGCCGGCAATCCCGCTGCGGCCGCCGCACTTGCTGCGCCTTGAGACCCTCAACGGGCGCGCCGAATACCGCGAAATTGCCGAAGACACACTCGAGTCTTTCGCTGGCATCGTGGAGCACTTCGGCCTCTACGCCGGCAGCTATGGCCTCGCGCTCGAGCGGCTGCTGCTCGATCCGTTGCAGGTCGTCGTCGTTGGCTCCGGCCCCGAAGCCGACCGACCTTGAAGCTCTGGCCGTGGCCGGCTTCGCGGTCAACAAAACTGTCATGCGATTCGAGCCTTCCAGCTTGTTCCAGGCGGGCTCCCCGAGGCGCTGGCCGAGACCCTGCTCCAGGTGCCGGCGCCGGCGGACGCCGAAGCGTGGGTGATGGTCTGTCGCGGTCGCACCTGCCTGCCTCCAATTACCGATGCCGACGCCCTGCTTGAGGCCCTGGAGCAGCCAGCGCTGAAATCCGCGCGCGCCTCAAGCGTCCTACTCGCTCTGAAAAGGATTGCTGTCTGGAGCCTTGGCGGCGGTCGCGTCCGCGCTGTATTCCGGCTCCGCGGTCCGGCTGCGGCGTGCCCACGCGTCACCCATCGACAAATGCATTGAAGACCCTGTTGGGATCACCCGGCAGCAGCTTGTTCTCCTCCAGTGCAAGCCGCACACGGCGGCGAAACTCCCGCACCGGGGCAAACTGTTTGGTCGCCTGCGTCTTGAAGACCACAGGGAAGATGATCTCCGAACCTTTGATCGAATCCACCCCCAGAATCTTCGGGTCGGCCACAAACACGTCGCGAAACTCGTCGCTGTTGCGGACATCCATCGCGATGCCCTTCAACAGCTCCATCACCTTGTCGGGATTGGCCGAGTAGTCCACGTTCACGTTCACCGTCGCCACCGAGTAATCGATGCTCTGGTTGGCCACCGTCGTAATCTGCGAGTTGGGAATCACGTAGAGCGTTCCATCCGCATCGCGCACCGTGGTCTTGCGCAGAGTCATGGCCTCCACCACGCCCGCCACTCCGGCCACGCGTACCGTGTCGCCCACGTTGAACTGGTTCTCAATCAGAATCAGGACGCCATTCAGCATGTCGCGCACGATGTTTTGCGCCGCCAGGCCGATGGCCACGCCGGCCACTCCCGGCCGAAGCCAGCAACGGGGCCAGGTTCATTCCCACAGCGGCAAGAACCTGCAGCCCGACGATGGAGGCAATGATCGCCACGCCGGTGGTCCGAATCACGCCGGCCAGCGTCTTTACCTGCGATACGCGGCTTTGGCCGGGAGCATGCTGCTCGGCAACATGGATCATGCGGCCGTGATCAGGCGCAGCAACCTGTTGAGAATAATGGCGATAATTGCAACAACGATCAGATGCGGCAGCTTGGAGTGGATGAACTCCTGGGTATCGTCGGTCCATTCGTCCAATCACCTTGCCCAGAAACTGGCCTTCGCGAAACCAGCCCCATCTTGCCGCGAACAAAAAAGGATGCATCCCAAGACTCCTGTTTCTAGACTAGACTGTGCGCAGGAAAGAGCGGAACTCCAAACTGCGCGACCTCGTTCGCAATTCCCAATGGAGAAATTGAGCGAAAGGGTTTCTATCTCCGGAGGTACCCATGCAACTCAGGAAAAACAGGACCACGGCGCCGAGGGAGCGCGACACCACGCAAGTCAAGCAAGAAATCTCGGCCGGATGGCCCTGCTCATCCTTGCATGATGGTCACCCTTTCCGCTGCCGCTTACTCGGGACCACAACAGGTGCAACGCGATCCTGCATGGCAAACGACTTCTCAAAGTGTCAACGGCGTGCCCGACCCCAACGAACTGAGCCAGATGCACGACAGGCAAGCCAGCGCAAAGAGGTTTCGAAGCGGCCAATGCAGACGTAAGAAAGGAGATCGCCGATGACAGCGAGAAGCTGTTGAAGCTGGCTACGGATCTCAAGGACGAAGGTGGACAAGACCAACAAGGACACGCTCTCCATCTCCGTCATCAAGAAGGCCGAAGAGATTGAAAAGCTCGCCCGCAGATGTGAAGAGAAAAAATGAAGTTCACGGTGGGAGGCAAGCTGAGGGAGCCGAAGCAATGTGCGGCGAAGATCGGTCGCAGGGTGGTTGCGCGATGGATGACCTGCGGGCAAAGATCCGTGCGAGGCCGTGTATTCACCGCGAATTATCGTGAATTTGCCGGCCTCCGGATCTAATCCTGGCGATGGCCCTTGTCGTGGGGGCAAAGTGTACTGCGCCCGCCAGCCAGATACCCGTTCAAGACCAGGTCGACCAGCGACCGCAGAACCCATTCGGCGAACTAGGAAACGATGACCCGGTCTTCGCTGAAAAGCGATTGCGTGCGCTGAACGAGGAACGCCAGAAAAACATCGTCTCAGACACCGCCAAATTATTGAAAATGGTCAGGGAACTGAACTCCGAAGTGGACTCCGGCGACCCCGCAGGGTTCACTCCCGAGCAGGTGCGCAAGATTTCCGAGATTGAAAAGCTGGCCCACAGTGTGAAAGAAAAGATGAGCTTCGCCGTTGGCGGTGAACTAAAACTTCGTGAGCCTCAGCTTGCCCCCGCTTCGCTAGTCGGCATCTTCAATGTTGAGGCTGTCGGACTGGGGATCGAGAGGCTCCCATCTGCACGGAGAGGGTTGCTACAATCAGGTTGGCTCCCGGCAAAACCGGGAGCCGGGAGAGTCGGAAATGGGACTTGCGGTTTCCAGTGCTCGGGCGCCAAGAACGGCTCCCGCAGCGGGCAGCCTGACCAATCAGGAATTGATTGAAATCTACCGGCTTATGGTTCTCTCCCGCCGCGTGGACGACCGCGAGATTCTTCTCAAGCGGCAGCAGAAGGTCTTCTTCCAGGTTTCCGGCGCCGGACACGAGGCGCTGCAGGTAGGCGCCGCGCTGGCGCTTCGGCCGGGCTACGACTGGTTCTTCCCCTACTATCGCGACCGTGCGTTATGCCTGGCCCTCGGCGTTACGCCCGAAGAAATGTTCCTGCAGGCCGTCGGCGCGGCCACCGATCCGGCCAGCGGCGGCCGCCAGATGCCGACCCACTGGAGCAGCCGCCCGCTGCACATCGTCAGCACTTCGTCCTCAACCACGACGCAGGTGCTTCACGCAGTCGGTTGCGCCGAGGCCGGGCGCTACTTCAGCCATCATCCCGAAGCGGCAGCGAAGGGCAGTGGGCGACTACCGCGCCTTTCACGACGTCGAGTTCCACGGCGATGAGGTGGCGCTTACCATGCCTCGGCGAAGGTTCAACTTCCCAGGGCGAGTTCTGGGAAGCGACTGAACACCGCCTCCAATCAGCAAGCTGCCCGTCATCTTCTGCGTGGAAGACAACGGCTATGCCATCAGCGTGCCGGTGGAAGTGAACACGCCGGGCGGAAACATCTCAAAGCTGGTGGCGAACTTCCCGAATTTCCACTTTGCCGAGATCGACGGCACCGATCCCGAGGTCTGCCTGCGCGCATTTCAGGCAGCCGCGGAGCACTGCCGCGCCGGCCATGGGCCGGCCTTTGTTCACGGCCATGTCATCCGGCCTTACTCCCATTCGCTTTCTGACGACGACAAGCTGTACCGCTCCGCAGCCGAGCGCGAGGCGGATGCCATGCGCGATCCGCTCGCCAAGATGCAGATGCGCCTGCTGCGCGAGGGAATCCTCAGCGCCGAAGAGATCACCGCGCTCGAAGCAGGCGGCGGATCGCGAAGCTGCCGAGGCCGCGGAGCGCGCTCTTCAGGCGCCGCTGCCTGAGGTGTCGAGCATTATGTCGGCACGTCTACTCTGAAGATCTTGACCCCACCAGCTCCGCCTTTGCCACCGAGCAGGCCAAAGCGCCAGGCTCTGCGGGCGGCGGCAAGGCCGGGGGCGAAAAGGGAAGCGCTCCGCGCACCATGGCCGACCTCATCAACGCCTGCCTGCACGATGAAATGCGCCGCGATCCGCGCATCGTCGTCTATGGCGAAGACGTGGCCGACGCCAGCCGCGAGGCCGCGCTCTCTGAGGTCAAAGGCAAGGGCGGCGTCTTCAAGCTCACCGCCGGACTGCAAAAGGAATTTGGCTCCGAGCGCGTCTTCAATTCGCAACTGGCCGAGGCCAACATCGTCGGTCGCGCCGTGGGCTACGCCACTCGCGGAATGAAGCCGGTGGTCGAGATTCAGTTCTTCGACTACATCTGGCCGGCCATGCACCAGATTCGCAATGAGCTCGCGCTGATGCGCTGGCGCTCCAATGGCGAGTGGGCTGCGCCTGCCGTCCTTCGCGTGCCCATCGGCGGCTACCTCACCGGCGGCGCCATCTATCACTCCCAATCAGGCGAAAGCATCTTCACCCATATTCCGGGCCTGCGCGTGGTCTTTCCCTCCAATGCGCTCGACGCCAACGGCCTGTTGCGCACCGCGATCCGCTGCGACGACCCGGTGCTCTTTCTTGAGCACAAGCGGCTCTATCGCGAAACCTATGGCCGCGCGCCTTATCCCGGGCCCGACTTCGCGATCCCTTTCGGCAAGGCCAAAATCGTCCGGCCCGGCTCGCACATCACGCTGGTCACCTACGGCGCGATTGTTCCACGTGCCTTGCAGGCCGCGGAGAGGGCGAAGCGCGACCACGGCATCGAAGTCGAAATCCTCGACCTGCGCACACTCAATCCGTACGACTGGGAGGCGATCGCCACATCGGTGCGCAAGACCAGCCGGGTCATCGTGGCCCACGAGGACATGCTGAGCTGGGGCTACGGCGCAGAGATCGCCGCGCGCATTGCCGACGAGCTCTTCGACGATCTGGATGCTCCCGTTCGCCGCATCGGCTCCATGGACACCTTCGTGGCCTATCAGCCGGTGCTCGAAGACGCCATCCTGCCGCAGCCCGAATCCATCCTCAAGGCGATTCAGGAGTCTGCGCGCGTACTATAGCGGCTCTGTCCAGCAGCGCATCCACTGCTGCTGCCAGCGAGGGAAATCGCAGCGTGGCCAATTCGCGCGCCTTCTGCCCGCGCCCGGCTTTTGCCGCTCCGGCGCGCCCTCGATGAACACGGTCAGCATCCCCAGCCGCCGGCCAAACTCAATGTCGGGCAAGCGAGTCGCCGATCATGGCGCTGGTCGTCGCGTTGATCTCGGGAAACTGCCCTCTGGCCTGCTCAAACATCCCCGGCAGAGGCTTGCGGCAGTTGCATTGCGAGCCTGTCATGCGGGCAATAGAAGAAGGCGTCCACGTGGGCTCCGTGCGCCTCCAACAGGTTCTGAAAGCCCGCCTGAATGGCCTCCACATCCGCCGCTGGAAAAAGCCCCAGCGCAATGCCGCGTTGGTTCGACACCACAATCACCCGCATCCCTGCGCGATTCAGCCTGGCAATGGCCTCCGGCACGCCGGGCAGCACGTGAAAATCATTCCACGAAGCGACCCATCGTGCCTTCACGCAGCTTTTCGTTCAGCACGCCATCCCGATCGAGAAAGACGGTGCGAAGATTGCGCTGCCAATGAGCTGTCTGAGGAGTCGGCCACCCCGTTATGATAGCAACCATGCACACGTCTGCCGGATTACAGATGCCGGCAATGCCGCAAAGCAAGGGGGCGCGGTGATAGGACAACTGCACCGGGTAATCCACGACATCGAGCATGAATGGGCCAACAAGCGCCTGCTCGTCGTCGGCGACGTCATGCTCGACAAATACGTCTGGGGCGAGGTGGGGCGCATCTCCCCGGAAGCGCCCGTGCCCGTGGTGCGCGGCATGCATCAGGACGAGAAGCCCGGCGGCGCCGCCAACGTGGCCATGAATCTGGCCCGGCTGGGCGCGCAGACCGTGGTTGTCGGCATTACCGGCGGCGACGAAAATGAAAAGCTGCTGGCCGCAAGCCTCCGCTCCAACGAAGATCGAGCCGCATTTCATCGTTTCCGAGGGATTCCCGACCATCACCAAGACGCGCATTCTGGGCGGGCGCCAGCAGATGCTGCGGCTGGACTTTGAGCGCACCGGCACTCCACGCCAAGGCCGAATACGACCGCTGATCGAAGAGGTGCTGGCTCTTCTGCCCGGCTTTCATGCGCTCGTGCTCTCCGACTATGCCAAGGGCGTCATCACTCCCGAGGTGTGCCAGACGCTGATTCCCGCGGCCCGCAAGCTGGGCATTCCCGTGCTGGTGGACCCCAAGAGCCTGGACTACACCTACTATCGCGGCGCTACTACCATCTGCCCCAATCTGAACGAGCTGGCGCGTGCCACACGGCTTGATCCCGGCAATCTCGACGCCCTGCTTGCCGCGGCTGAAGACGATGGTCGCGGCACTCGATATCGAGTTTCTGACCGCGACACTCAGCGAGAAGGGAATCGCGCTGGTGCGGCCCGGCAACCGGTTCATTGCTCCGGCCCAGGCGCGCCAGGTATTCGACGTTTCCGGCGCCGGAGACACCGTGATTGCCGTGCTTGCCCTGTGCCTGGCTACGGGATTGAAGCCGGAGAACGCAGTGCAGCTTGCCAACCTGGCCGCCGGCATCGTGGTGGGCAAGGTGGGCACGGTGCCGGTTGAGAAGCACGAACTGCTCGCCGCCCTCAGTCCGCAGATGGCCTTGCATGCCGAAGACCGCGTGCTCAACGCGCAGCGAACTGGTGCAGCGCGTCGCGCTGTGGAAGGCCAATGGCGAACGAGTCGTCTTCACCAACGGCTGCTTCGACCTGCTGCACATCGGCCACATCACGCTGCTGGAACAGGCTCGCCGCTTTGGCGACCGGCTCATCGTCGCCATCAACAGCGACGCCTCGGTGAGCGGCCTCAAGGGGCCCAACTCGCCCCATCGTCGGTGAGACGCGAGCGCGCCCGTGTGCTGGCCGCCCTTGCCGCCGTCGATGCGGTCGTCATCTTCGATGAACCACACTCCGCTGGAACTCGATCGTCGCCGTGCAGCCCGACGTCCTTGTCAAGGGCGGAGACTACAACGCCGAGGACATCGTGGGCGCGCGCGAAGTTGCAGTCCTGGGGCGGCGACGTGAAGATCGTTCCCCTCGTCGAAGGCTTCTCCACCACCCGCCTCATTGAGAAGGGCGCAGGCCGGTAGCGCCCATGCCTTCGGCAGGTTGTGCCGGATACAATACGGGGATGGAGTTCAGCACCTACCCTGGGCAACGGCGGCGGTCTTGCATCAGGCAGACAGGCGGGCCGGCATGAAGGGTTTTCTCCGACTTCTGCGCTACGGGCTGCCCTATTCTCTCCAGTGGCTGCCCGGAGTGCTGTTGCTGGCCACGGTCGGCGTGCTCGACACTTTCCGCATCCTTCTGCTGCAGCCCATCTTCGACCAGGTTCTCAGGCCCGATGCGCCGGAAGGGCCGATTCTGCTGGGCCTCCCCAAAAGCCAATGGCACTTTGACCTGAGGGCGCTTGATCCCGCATTTCCTGCACATGCACAATGCGTGGAATGTTGTGGCCTTTGCGCTCGTCGCTGCCACGCTGGCCAAAGGCCTCTGCGATTATCTCGGCACCTACCTGGTCAACTACGCCGGCTTCGGCATGATTACCGATCTGCGTAATCATCTGTACGAAGCCACGCTGCGCCGCTCATCCAGCTTCTTTCACAAGCACGCCACGGGCACCATTCTTTCCACGCTGATCAACGACGTGGACAAGGTGCAGACTGCGGTCAGTTCGGTCATCGGCGAATTCCTGCAGCAGTTCTTCACTTTCCTTGCCGGGATTGTTCTCGTGATCAAGCTTGGGCGGATACCTCAGTTGGGCGCTGGTGTTGTTCATCCCCGTGGTCGTCACTTCTGCGCGCAAAATCGGCAGCGAAGTGCGAACCCGCACCCGCACCGGCCAGGACAAGCTCGCCGAGATTCAGAACATCCTGCATGAGACCGTTACCGGCAACCGCATCGTCAAGGCCTTCAACACCGAGCTGTGGGAGATTCTGCGCTTCAAAAAGGCCGCTGGGCGGCTTGTTTCGCGCCAACCTGCGCAGCGTGCGCATTCAGTCCATCAGTTCGCCGTTGATGGATACCATCGGCGCCATCGCCATCGCCATGTTCCTGTTCATCGGCCGCAACGAGATTCTCCACGGCCACATGACCATGGGACTTTTCGGCGCCTTCATCATCCTGCTTTTCAAGCTCTACGACCCGGTGCGCAAGTTCGCCTACTTCTACAACAGCTTCCAGCAGGCCATGGGCGCATCGTCGTCCATCTTCGCTTTCTTCGACGTGCAGGACGACGTGAAAGAGCGCGCCCACGCGTCGACGCTTGCATCGCTTCGGCAAGTCGGTTCGGTTTGAGAATGTGGGCTTCTCCTACTCCACTGAAGAAGGCGAGCATCAGATTCTGCACAACGTCGATCTTGATGTGCAACGCGGGCGAAGTGCTGGCGCTGGTCGGGCCGAGCGGGGCGGGCAAGTCCACACTGGTCAATCTCATTCCGCGCTTCTTCGACGTGACCTCGGGCCGCATCCTCATCGACGGTCACGACCTGCGCGACCTCACTCTCGGCTCCTTGCGTCGTCAGGTTGCCCAGGTCACGCAGGAGACGATTCTCTTCAACGACACGGTGCGCAACAACATCGCCTACGGCCGGCCCGATGTGAAGCACACCCTGGTGGAGCAGGCCGCGCACAACGCACTCGCCCACGACTTCATCCTGCGCATGCCGCAGGGCTATGACACCGTCATCGGCGAAAAGGGCTTCCGCCTCTCCGGCGGCGAGCGGCAGCGCATCGCCATCGCGCGCGCAATTCTGAAAGACGCGCCGATCCTCATCCTCGACGAGGCCACGTCGGCCCTCGACTCCGAGAGCGAGTCGCTGGTGCAGGCCGCCCTCGCCAACCTGATGCAGGGGCGCACTGTGCTGGTGATCGCGCATCGACTCGGCACCATCCGCCGCGCCAATCGCATCGCCGTGCTTGAAGATGGGCGCATCACGGCCATCGGTCCGCACGAAGAACTGCTCACGACTTCGCCCACCTATCAGCGGCTTTATCAACTGCAATTCATGGATGCCCCCGAATCGACACCGGAACCGGCGCCCAAGGTTCAGCTGGCGCAATACGCGTTGCAGTTTGAACAGGAACTGTCAACGAAAGCAAGGGAATAGCACGCATGCCGATTTATTCGATGACCGGATTTGCCCGCGCCCAGGTGCGCGTTCACGATCAGCTTGTCTACACGTTGAGCGTCAAGAGCGTGAATCACCGCTTTCTCGATATTCAGCTGCGCCTGCCTTCCGGCCTCGATGCGCTGGAGATGGAACTGCGCCGCGCGCTCAAGGAAAACCTGGTCCGCGGCCACGTCGAGCTCTCTCTCTCCGTCGATCGCTCGACCCAGCAGAAGGCCGGCTACAACCGCGAGCTTGTTGCCGGCTACCTCGACGCATTCAAGGCTGCGCGCGAGGAGTTCGCGCTTGCAGGCGAGCCGGACCTCAACGCGATTCTGCGCATGCCTGCCGCACTGCAAAACGAAAATCGCGGCAACGGCGACGAGGACCTTGCCGACTCTGGCCGAGAGCGTGCTGCAGCGAGATTGGCCCGCTGCTGGAGGAGTTGAAAATGATGCGCGCCCGCGAAGGCGAGTCGCTTGAGGCCATCCTGCGCGCTTCGCTCGATCGCCTTGCCGAAGCAACCGAGGGCGTGGCTGCGCTGCGCCCTGAGGTGGAGCAGCGCTACCAGGAGCGGCTCACGCAGCGCCTGATTGCCGCCACCGGAAACGAATTCAACCGCCAGCGCCTGCTCGAAGAGGTTGCCGTGCTGGTGGATCGCAGCGACATCTGCCGAGGAACTGCAGCGCATGACAACGCATATCGGCCATTTCCGCGAGTTGCTTACTGCGGGCGGCGAGATGGGCAAGAAGCTCGACTTCCTGCTGCAGGAGATGAATCGCGAGGCCAACACGCTGCTCTCGAAGACCGGCGGCGTGGGCGGCAAGGGAACTCGCATCACGGAATTGGGGTTGGCCATGAAAGCGGAGATCGAGAAGGCCCGGGAACAGATTCAAAACGTGGAATAGGTTGTGCGCACGAACGAAATAGAACGAGGGAAGGAACTACTGGAACGTGGCAGGAATCCTATTCATCATTTCGGCGCCTTCGGGCTCAGGCAAAAGCACACTGGTCAGCGAACTGCGCAAGCAGGTCAGCGGCGTCGACTTTTCCATTTCATGGACCACGCGGCCGCCGCGCGGTTCTGAGGAGAACGGGCGCGAATACTACTTCACCAGCCGCGAGGAGTTCGAGCGCATGCGCGATGCAGGCATGTTCCTCGAGTACGCTGAAGTCTTCGGCAACTATTACGGCACAGCGCGGCATTCGCTGGACGATGCGCGGCGCGTGGGCCACGATCTTCTGCTCGACATCGACGTGCAAGGCGCCGCGCAGGTGCGCAAAGCCATGCCCGAGGCGGTTAGCATTTTTGTCATGCCGCCCAACTCCCAAAGTTCTGCGCACCCGCCTGCGCAATCGCAGCCGCGCCGAGGGTGTGGTGAACGAGGCGGAACTCTATCGCCGCCTGAGCGAAGCCAGCAAGGAGATTGAGAATTATCGCGATTACAGCTATATTTTGGTCAACGACATCCTGGACAGAACCGTGGCGCAGCTTGAAGCCATTGTGCTGGCGGAGCGATACTACCGGAATGGTGAACCCATAGCCTACCGCTCCAGCAGGGTGTTGGAGGTCGCTGCGGCTTGCCGGCAGGCCAATTCGCGGGAACGGCTGAAACCGGTGCTGGAGGCCTTTGGGATCGACAATCCCAGTGGTCAACATCAACTTCCCTTTGACGAGGAACCCGATGACGATTGAAACCAAATTTGACTCGAACTACCGCAAGGTTCTTGTGGCTGCCCGCCGCGCCCGCCAGATTCAAAGCGGTTCCGCGGCCCTCGTTCAAAGCCACTCCACCAAGGCCTGCCGCATCGCGCAGGAAGAAGTCGAAGCCGGAAAAATCGCCTACGTCAAGACGGATACGCCGGTTGTAAAGCCGCTCGTGGCTGAGACCGGCATTCCGATCCTGTCCTGATCAGGATTCCTTGTTTGCAACGCCCATCAAGATGAGGCGCACCACCCGTGCGGCCGCAGTGCACTCGCCGCAAAGGTGGCAGTCACGCGGACCCCAACTTGCGCGCCCTGCGCATTCCAGGATCAGAAAACGTTCTACAATCGAACCATGAGAGTAACTGTGGGAGTCTCGGGCGGCATTGCCGCATACAAGGCAGCGGAACTGGTGCGCGCCCTGCAGCGCCAGGCCCTTGAGGTCCACGTTGTGATGACGGAGGCTGCCACGCGCTTCATTCAGCCCCTCACATTTGCCGCGCTCACCGGCCACAAGGTCATCACCAGCCTGTGGGATGATTCCGGCTCCGGCGAAAGTTCCTACGAAGCGTCGAGCGAGCAGAACGGCATCGATCACATCAGCGAAGCGCAATGGTCCGATGCGCTGGTCGTCGCGCCGGCAACCGCGAATATTCTGGCCAAATTTGCTCACGGCGTCGCCGACGACTTCCTCACCACGATGTATCTGGCCACGCGCGCGCCGGTCCTTGTTGCTCCCGCCATGAATGTGAATATGTGGGATCACCCAGCCACACAGGCCAACCTTGAAATCCTTCGCCAGCGCGGGGTGCGCGTCATCGAGCCCGGCGCAGGCGAGCTTGCCTGCGGCATGGTTGGCGTGGGTCGCATGGCTGAGCCGGAGGCTATTGCGGATGCGGTGCTCAACGCGTTGGGCCGACGCCATGATCTCGCTGGTGAAGTAGTACTCGTCACCGCCGGCGGCACCCGCGAGGCTTTGGATCCCGTGCGCTACATCGGGAACCGCTCCAGCGGCAAGATGGGTTATGCACTAGCCGATGCGGCGCAAAGTCGCGGTGCCAAGGTGATTCTTGTCAGCGGGCCCTCCGCACTCTATCCTCCATCGCATTGCGAGGTGGTCAAGGTCACCACCGCCGACGAAATGCGTCACGCCGTGCTCGAACGCATGGCCGAGGCCACGCTGGTGATCAAGGCCGCCGCGGTAGCCGACTATCGGCCCGTCAATGTCTCCGATCACAAACTCAAGCGCACCGGGCCCATCACGCTCGAACTTGCGCCGACTGAAGATATTCTGGCCGAGGTGGTGCGCCGCCGCCGGCCAGGGCAACTCATCGTGGGATTTGCCGCCGAGACGCAAAATCGCATGGAGAACGGCCGCGCCAAGTTGCTGCGCAAAGGCGCGGACGCTATTGTGGTCAACGATGTATCCAATGAAGGCGTAGGCATCGATGCTGACAACAACGCCGCGACGTTCCTCACAGCTTCCACCGCCATCGAACTTCACGAGATGCCCAAGCGCAAACTCGCCGACCGCATCCTCGACGAGATTCTGACATTGCGTCGCCCGCGAACGCTCGTCGTCGAGAGCGACCATGAAACTGACCCTCAGACGCCCCAGCAGCATGTCCTCAGCCAGTCTGCCTCACCCACAGGCAGAGGCCGCCAGTTGATCGTGGAGTAGCCCACAATGCCCCGTGCGCTCGACCCAGCCACGCAGCATGAGATCGCTGCGCGCCTGCGCTTCTATCGCGACCTTGGGCTCACGGAGTTCTATCGCCGCCCTGTCGACCCGGCACTGATTACCGACGAGCCCGGGGGAATGGATTCTTCATCACTCACCTTTGAGGCGGAGAATCAAGGCCACGGCGACACCTCGCAACCATCTCGCGCATTGTCCGTTCAGGAGGAATCTCCGATTCCCGCCCGCAAGCCATTACCTACGCCGCCGCAAGAAGCCGCATCGGTCCCGTCTGCTGACCGCGCATCCGCACTGCAACTCATTCGCGACGAAATTGGTGATTGCACCCGCTGCGCGCTTCACACGGGCCGCAACAAGCTGGTCTTTGGCGATGGCAGCGCGCAGGCGCGCCTGCTGTTTGTCGGCGAAGGTCCCGGGGCCGATGAAGATGCACAGGGCATTCCATTCGTGGGCCGCGCAGGGCAGCTGCTCAACAACATGATTACTGCAATGGGCCTCAAGCGCGAAGAAGTGTACATCGCCAACATTGTCAAGTGCCGCCCGCCGGGCAACCGCACGCCGGAGCCCGACGAAGCCAACACCTGCTCGCCGTTTCTCTTTCGGCAGATTGACGTCGTGCGCCCCGAGGTGCTGGTAGCGCTCGGCGCGACTGCGGCCACCTATCTTCTCGGACAGCGCCAACCACTCGCAGGACTACGCGGCCGCGTGCATTCCTTCCGCGGCGCGAAGCTCATTGTCACGTATCATCCCGCGTACCTGCTGCGCGATCCGCGCCAGAAAAAGGAAGCCTGGGCTGACCTGCAAATCGCCATGCGCGAGTTGGGATTGAAGCCGCCTGCCAAGGCGTGAAAAGCTCAGTCCGCATCTTCAAAGTTCCACAGTTTCACAGTAAAAAAAGCGGGTACCCACGAGCCGTCCCTAAACCGCACGGACCGGATGAGCGTGTTTCCATTGACGTTGCCCATCGAACGTCGACTCCAGTAAACAGTGGGAGATTGGGACCAGCCGTGGACTTCCCGGACCGCACTCTATTGGCAGTGTGCGCCTTAAGACGGCAATGATCTTCAATGTAAATCGGGGGAGATGAAAAGAATTGTTGCCACCCGATTTCTTTCCCCTTGACAGCTTAGGAGAGTCGCGCTACTCTCCTTACCATCTTAGGGGAACGCATGACCGACCAGGCACAGCTACTTCCCGGCACCCTCGATCTGCTCATTCTGCGGGCGGTCTCGCTCGGCCCGCTGCACGGCTACGGCATCCTTCTCCGCATCGGGCAAATCTCAGGCAATGCGTTGCTTATCGAACAGGGCGCGCTCTATCCAGGATTGTTTCGCCTGGTGCGCCAGGGACTGCTGAAGGCGAGCTGGGGTACATCTGAAAATAATCGCCGGGCAAAGTTTTATGAGCTTACCGCTGCGGGCCGCAAGCGCCTGCGTGAGGAGACTGCAAGCTGGAATCGTCTGGCGGCCGCCATCGGTTCCGCACTTTCACCACAACCGGAGGAAGCATGAAGCTCCCTTACTCTGAGAGATTCGACTCGTTTCGCATTCGAATCGCCAACTTCTTCCTGCGCGATCAGTTCCGCGAGGAGATGGAGGAGGAGCTTCGCAGCCACATTCAGCATCGCGCCGACGACCTGGAACGATCGGGTATGGACCGCACCGAGGCAGAACGCCAGGCGCGCATCGAATTCGGTGGCCGCGAAAAGTACGAGGAAGAAATCCACTTAGCTCTTGGCGGCAATTTCCTCGCAACTGTAGTGCAGGACATCCGCTTCAGCCTTCGCGTGCTGCGCAAGTCTCCTGGGTTCACCATTGCCGCGGTATTGACGCTGGCGCTGGCCATTGGCGCCAATGCCGTGGTTTTCGGGCTGTTGAACGCGCTGATCCTGCGGCCGCTGAGAGTGCCCGATTCACATAGCCTTTATACGCTTGAACACGGATCCGACAAGGACGAAGGCGAGTCGTATCCCGACTATCTCGATCTGCGCGATCGCAACCGCAGCTTCGACGCCATCGCGCTCTACAACATCGTTACGGTGGGGCTGGACACGGGCAAGAATCCTTCGCGATCGATGGGCTACGAAGCGAGCGGAAACTACTTCGATGCGCTGCGTATTCAGCCCTATCTTGGCCGATTCTTTCATCAGGCCGACGAGCACGGACCGAACAGCGCTCCGTACCTGGTGCTCAGCTACGCCTATTGGCACAGTCATCTTCAGGATGATCGCGGCGTGGTGGGTCGCGTAGTCGAGATTAACAAGCATCCCTTCACCGTTCTCGGCGTGGCGCCGCCCTCGTTTCAGGGAACCCTGCTGTTCTTCTTTCCCGACTTCTGGGCGCCTGCGGTTAACCACGAACAGTACGCCGGCCGAAAAATTCTCAATGTCCGCAATGAACAGGATTTCATCATGGCGCTTGGGCATCTGAAGAAGGGTGCCACGCCGGCGCAGGCGATCGCTGATCTGAATCGCGTCGGCGCGTGGCTGGAGAAGACCTATCCAAAGACCGATGCGCATATGACCTTTACGCTCGCGCGCCCAGGTCTTGCCGGCGATCTGCTCGGACCGCCGGTGCAAGGATTCCTGATGGGGTTGATGCTGCTGGCCGGGCTGATATTGCTGGCCGCCTGCGCCAACCTGGGCAGCCTGTTTGCTGCGCGCGCCTCCGACCGTTCCCGCGAAGTGGCCTTGCGGCTTGCGCTCGGATCGAGCCGCAGACGCATCCTGCGCGCCGTCTTTACTGAAGCAGTACTGATTTCTCTGGCCGGAGGCGCGATGGGCCTTGCGGGCAGCGTGGCGTTGTTGCGCGAACTGAGCGTGTGGCGTCCGTTTCCCATGTTTCCTCTCTCCGTACCTGTGTATCCAGACGCGAATGTGTATTGGGCGGCGCTGTTGCTGGCCTTGGCGAGCGGGTTCCTATTTGGCGCGGTGCCGGTAAGACAGGTTCTGCGCACCAACCCTTACGAGGTGGTGAAGGCGGGATCAAGCGGCATCGTCTCCGGCAATAGCGGACGGCGCATCACTCTGCGCGACCTGCTGCTTGTGGTGCAGATTGCCATTTGCGGCGTGCTGGTGACTTCGTCGCTGGTGGCCGTGCGCGGCCTGATGCACTCGATGCACAGCAACTTCGGCTTTGAACCGCAAAATGCCCTGCTGGTGAATACCGACCTGAACATGGCGGGCTATACCGGTGACCAGGTTCCCGCCATGCAGAGGCGAATGATCGAGGCGCTGCAGGTGATTCCCGGAGTGAAGTCCGTGGGATCGATTGACCAGGTTCCCCTGGGTGGAGGCGCACCGAACGAAGATGTCTTCACCGACGAGACGACGGACCTGAGTCCATCGAAGGCCGCGGCTCATTCGATCGACTACAAAGTCTCTCCCGATTACTTCCATGCGGCAGGGACAGCATTGTTACGGGGTAGGGATTTCTCCTGGCACGACGACAAGAATTCGCCTGCCGTGGCGATCATCAACGAGGAGTTTGCGCGCAAGATTTTCGGTTCAGTCGACAATGCGTTGGGCAGATATTACAAGCCTGAGATCGGGCCGCGCGTGCAGGTGGTGGGGATCGTGGAAGACGGAAAGTATTTTCAACTGACCGAAGACCAGAAGCTCGCGATGTTCTTGCCCATCCTGCAATCGCCCGCGAGCATAACGTCGATCATGGTGCGGTCGGAGCGCGATCCGCAGCAACTCGCGGCGGCCATTCGGCGCGTTTTGCGGCAGACGGACGAGGGATTGCCCTTTGAAGTCCATACCTGGCCCGACGAATTATCCATCGCCCTGTTCCCCTCGCGCGTGGCTACGGTGGCACTCGGCGCACTGGGCGTAATGGGCGCGATGCTGTCGATTACAGGCATCTTTGGCATGGCCGCCTATTCGGTGAGCAAGCGGCTGCGGGAGTTGGGAATTCGCATGGCCCTGGGTGCGCGGCGCACGGAAGTGCTGAAGGCGGCTTTGGGACGGCCGGTGAAGTTGCTTGTGTTGGGTTCGGCGGTCGGATTGTTGCTGGGACTTCTTGCGACAAAAGTGCTGGCCTACATTGTGTATCAGGCAAATCCCCGCGACCCGCTGGTCCTGGGTGGAGTTGTAGTGGCGATGGCGTTGCTTGGCATGGTGGCTACCTGGATTCCGGCACAGCGCGCGCTGTCGGTGAATCCGCTGGCCCTATTGCGCGAGGAGTGAGGCGACGGCTGCGGCGGATGCTGGAGAAGCCACCGAATTCTCAACGCGGGCCGCTGCGCCTAGTTCCACTCGCGCCAAAGAGCCACGCCGCCCAGGAGCCCGGCTTCATTGGACACGATCTTGATATTTGGTCCCGGCGTGAAGTCAATTTTCTTTGTGTTGCCACCCCCGAGGTACAGGTGGTCGTAGTTGAAGAGCTTTTCAATCTGCACGATGGCTTCCTGCAGGTATTTGTTCCAGAGCTTCTTGCCGTATTTATCCAATCCGCGCCGGCCCAGGTAGTCCTCGTAGGTGTGCTTTTTCCATGGATGGTGGCCCAGTTCCAGTCCAGGGCAGAGGTGCCCGCTGGTAAAGAGTGCGCCGCCCAGGCCCGTGCCGAGGGTGAGCGCCAACTCGACGCCATCGCCGATGATGACTCCGTAGCCTTGCACCGCCGCGTCGTTCGCGATCCGCACCGGCCTTTTCCAGCGCTTTTCCAATGCCTCCTGAAAGTGGAAATTCATCCATCGCGGGTGCAAATTGGCAGCTGTGTAAGTGATCCCGTGCTTGATCACGCCAGGAAATCCAACCGACACGCGGTCGAAGGCCGGCAACATCTCGCGAAGCTTATCGAGGCCCCTCAGCACCATGAGCGGCGTCGGAACCGCAGGTGTATCCACGCGCTGTCGCTCGCTCACCGGCTTGCCTTTGGGGTCAAGCAGCATGGCTTTCAGGCCCGAGCCGCCGATGTCGATGGCCAGCGTGATGGGGCCCTTGGCATTCTTCTGTGCGCTGCGCGCAGGAGTGGAGGTTCTTGAAGTCTTTGAAGTCATCAGCAGGAATTGTACTGCGTGAAGCAGGGAATGCGAAGTCTCCTCTTTGTCGATGCCGGCGGAGCACAGGTGAAACATGCGCCGCCAGTGCGGCTATCGCCCCCTTGCACTCGTTTGAGGGATATTTTGAAACTCCTGATTCATCCAGGCCTTTAGCGGCTCCAGGCTTTGCGGCCTGCCGAGAAAGCTCTTGATCAGTTCGGTCGCGGGCTTGCTCGCGCCGGGTTCCAGCACGCTGCGCCGATAGCGCATCGCCGTGGGACCATCCAGCAGATTGTTCTTGTCGAACTGCGCAAAAAAGTCCACGGCAATCACCTTGTCCAGCAGGTAGGTGTAGAGGTTTGACGCATATCCGGTGACCCACGTAAAGGCCGCGTAGTAGCGGTTGCCTTCGACGAATGTGTAGGGCGTGAAGCGCTCGGCGTCCTGCCGCCAAAGCGCATCGACATCCACTTGCGCAGGGGGCCGGTCATGAATCTGCAGCATGAAGTAAGCAAAGTCCAGCTGCCCCTGAACCCAGCCCCCGCGTCCATAAGCGCTCGCTGCATTCATGCGCGCGATCAAGCCGGCGGGGATCGTTTCGCCGGTCTGGTAGTGCTTGCCGAATGATTGCAAAATAGCCGGATCATGAAACATTTCCTCCAACATTTGCGATGGCGCTTCGACGAAATCTCCTTCGACGTCGAACCCTCCCTGGCCGGACCATTCACCCTGGCTGCCGAGAATGTGGTGCATCAGGTGGCCAAATTCGTGAAAGAAAGTCACCACGTCCTTGTATTCCATCAATCCAGGATCACCGGCTTTGCCTCCGGAGAAATTGCAGATCAGCATACCTTCGGGATGTTGCCGACCGCGAATTCCGGGCACGATGGGCGCGCTGGAGAACCACTTGTCCTTGCCTTCGCGCGGGTGCATGTCGAGATAAATGCGGCCCAGCAGCTTGCCCTTGTTTGCCGGCGCTGAGTCGAATACATCAAATGTCGCGACAGATGAGTCCCAGGTCTTTGCATCTGCAACGGGCTTGAACTCAACGTGAAAAAGGCGCGCCGCTGTCTTCAGGATTCCAGCCTGCACCTGCTCATATGGAAAGTAAGGACGGACGCTTTCGGCGTCAAAATCGTATTTTGCGCGGCGGTACTGTTCGCCCCAGTAGGGCGCATCCGCCGATGAAATGCTTGTGAGCCCGGGCTGTTGCTGCTGCGCAAAAGCCAGCAGCTCGATCGTATTCATGTTTTCCGATGGCGCGCGATGCCTCGTCCAACTGCAGCAGCAGGGCCTCCACGTTGGCCGATGAGCCCATCATCTGGTCCGCGGCATCGAGATCGGCAAACGTCGGATACCCGAGCGTGGTTGCAAGCTCCTGCCGGGTGCGCAGCAGATCCATCAGGACAGCCGCGTTCTTTGGATACGCCCGTTGGTTGTAGGCCAGATACATCTTCATGCGCAGGTCCGCGCTTTTTGCGAAGTTCATCACCGGCTTGGCATCGGGCTCGTCGGTCGTCAGAGTGTACGTTCCGTCTGCCGCCGGCTGTATGCCGCGCGATGAAGTCGTCCGGCAGCCCGGCAAGGTCGGCTTTGGTCGCGGTAATGCTCAGTTTGCCGTCCGCAACATTGCGCCCGAATTCCAGCGAGAGCGCCGTAATTTTGTCTTGAAGCTCACGAATCTTCGCGCGCGTCGCATCATCCTTGTCCACGCCGGCCAGCCGATACTCCAGCAGCGTGCGCTCGAGATAGTGGCGGGTAGCGGGGTCGTTGCTCAGGCAGCGGGACCGCTGACAAGCCACGATACACGCCCTGATTCAAGCTCAGGTCGGTGCCGGCGGAGGAGATCTTCGCCGTCAGTTCCTGCCCTTTGTCGCGCAGCGCCGCAGTATCGGCCACTGAATACATCACATACGCATTGTTGCCGGCAATCGTAAGTTGGTTCACCGCGTCGTCATAAGGCCGCAGCGTGTTCCCTACGGTCCGCGGCACCTGTCACCGCCAACAGCTTTTCAAGATCGGCCTTCTCTTCGGCCAGGCGCTCGTTGATCCACGCTTCCAGAGCGGCCGGATCATCTCCTGCCATCCAGGCGTGCAGAGGGTCTGCGGCTGACGGCGAATCTGTCTTTGGCTGTGCGGCGACAGAGAACGTGACGAACAGTAAAGCAACAGCGGCAACTCTTCGGGTGTGCGGCATTGCGAAAGTATTTCATCCCCAATCCGATATGGAAAGTTCTTTCATTCTGAAGGCCGACTGAGCTGTCTACCAGGTTGCTCGGCGAGTGTCCCGGTCCCTGCTCCGACCCAATCGCCCTCCCCGTTACACTTAAGGGTGCCCTCCATGCCCGCCTACTGCGAAGTCGCGCTGCCTGTGCCCCTGGACCGCACGTTTACCTATGCGGTCCCGCGCGGACAGCACCCTGCGCGCGGTGCGCGTGTCATCGCGCCCTTTCGCAATGAGAAGCTCATCGGAGTGGTCACCGGCCTTTCAGACACGGTGCCTGCAGATTTCGAGGCGCGCGCCATTGAAACCGTTCTCGATGAAGCGCCGCTGCTGAGTAATCACTTGCTCGAACTGGCTGAATGGATCGCGCAATACTATCTGGCTCCGTTGGGCGAGGTCCTGCGCGGCATGTTGCCATTGATGGCAGAGGTCCGCCGGACCGTTTATTACCGCATCACTGACCTCGGCCGCGACATCCTGGCCGGCAGCATCGACGGCGAACGCCGTTCTCACCCATTCGCAAAAGGCAGGCGAAAGGGCGGGATACCCAAGTCTGAGAACGAGGGGAAAGTATCGAAGGAGAATCAGGACCTCGAGCGCCGCGTATTGGATCGGCTTGGCCGCGGGGGAGCCTGTCAAGGTTTCAACGCTGCGCACCGCGACCGCCGCTACACTTCCCGTGCTCGCCGGGCTGCTGCGTAAGAAATGGATCGCGCGCGAGACCTCGGCCGTTGAGCGCGATGCGCGCCGCACGGAGCGCTTCGCGGTTCTTGTTCCTGAAGCGCGGCTGCCCACGCTCACCGCGAAGCAACAGGCGATTCTTGCCGAGCTTGCGGCCTGTGGCGGCGAACTGTCTCTGACCGAATTGCGCCGCAAAGACTTGCCGTCGTCCACGCTGCAGACCCTGGTGCGCCGCGGACTGGTGCGCATCGATGAGCGCGCGGTTGCGTTTCGCCTCGGCGGCATCGAGGCTTCAACCGAGTTGCTCGTATTGAACGAGCCGCAAATCGAGGCGCTCGCTTCCATCGCAGCAAAGTTGGGGGCATTCCACCCGTTCCTTCTTCACGGCGTGACGGGATCAGGGAAGACGGCCGTCTACCTGGCCGCCATGCAGCGCGCACTCGACCGCGGTCTTGCATCCATTCTGCTGGTTCCGGAGATCGGCCTCACACCCCAGATGGCGGGCCTGCTCGACGTTGCCTTCGGTGCGCGCGTGGCGTTGCTGCACTCCGCACTCACGCCCGAGGAGCGCAGCGAGCAGTGGCGGCGCATTCACAATGGCGACGCGCCCATCGTGGTCGGCACGCGCTCGGCGATCTTCGCGCCGGTGCCCAATCTTGGCCTCATCCTTGTCGATGAAGAGCATGACCAGAGCTACAAGCAGGAGGAGACGCCGCGTTACAACGCCCGCGACGTAGCCGTGATGCGCGCCAAGCTGGCGGGCGCCGTGGTGGTGCTGGGCTCGGCCACGCCTTCCTTGGAGAGCTGGCAAAACACCATCGCTCAAAAAGGGGCGCAGGGCAAATACACGCGCATCGAAATTCAGGAGCGCGTCATGAATCGGCCGCTGCCGAAAGTGGAACTGATCGACATGCGCAGCGAGTTCAAGGAAACCGGCCAGGAGCAGCTTTTTTCGCGCGCGCTGGTGGGGCAAACGCAGCAGGCTCTCGACCGCGGCGAGCAGGCGCTGATTCTGCTCAACCGGCGCGGCTATTCCTTTGCGGTGATCTGCCGTGCGTGCGGAGACAAGCTCGAATGCCAGAACTGCGCCATCGCGCTGACCCACCACAAGCCTGCGAACGAAGACGCGGAGATGGCGAGGGCAGGGCAGCGCCTGGAGTGCCACTACTGCGGGTATAAGCGAACAGTTCCGGCGAAATGTCCCAAGTGCGAGAGCGAACACCTCTACTATCTTGGCGCCGGGTCGCAACAGGGCGAGGAACGGCTGGGAGAAATATTTCCCACGGCCCGCATCGGCCGCATGGATCGCGACACGGTCCGCGGGCGGCATGATCTTGAAAGACTGCTGGCTCGTCTGCACTCCGGCGAGATTAATTTGCTGGTGGGCACGCAGATGATCGCCAAGGGACACGACATTCACGGCATCACGATCGTGGGTGTTGTGGGATGCGACCATGCGCTATCCATGCCGGACTTTCGCGCCGCCGAGCGAGTCTTTCAGTTGATGACGCAGGTTTCGGGCCGGGCGGGCCGGGGAGACTTACCGGGACGTGTCGTGGTGCAGACCTACTATCCCGATCACTACGCGATTGTGGCTGCAAGTACCCACAACTACGCCAGTTTTGTGGAGCGCGAGCTGAAGTATCGGCGCTGGATGCACTATCCCCCATTTGGCGTGTTGGCCAATGTTCTGGTGCAATCTTCAAAGCTGGAAGAAGCGGCCCGGTGGTCGGCGGAGCTCGGCAAGTGGTTTCAGAAAGCTGCGCCGGAGGGCGTGCGCGTGCTCGGCCCCTGCACAGCACCCATTGCGCGCATCAAGGGCGTGTATCGCTTTCATCTGATTTTGAAAGCGACTTCGCGCAAGGCGCTCAACGCGGCGCTGCGCGAAATGCTTGCGCACGCCGATGAGGCAGGCGTGCCGAGGCGAAACCTGATAGTCGATGTGGATGCACAGCGGCTGATGTAGACAGGCAAAAAGTGCAGCGCAGGGAATCTTTGTAACCTGCCGGCCTCTTATTTGCCCGGCGCGGTGCCATTGTCCAGGGTGTGCAGTTCCTTGCCGGGTTTAAAGCGCACGGCTTTGCCGGGCGTGATGCTGACTTCTGTGCCCGTACGGGGGTTGCGGCCAATCCCGGTTTTGCGAGCGCGCACGCTGAAAACGCCAAACCCGCGCAGTTCAATCCGCTCGCCGGCCGTCAGGGCTTCTTTGAGGCCCTCGAAGACCGTATCCACCGCGGCCTCAGCCTTGGTGCGGGGCAGACCTGTGCGCTCGATCACGTGGTGAACAATGTCTTGTTTAATCAAAGCGGTTACCTCGCTGGCGCGACTGGAAACGACTGTACCACGCCCTACGCAATTGATGGTACAGATTTTGCTTCAATTGTGGAACAGGGGATTCGGCACCTGAGCGAATTTAAGATGAGGAAAAACGGGAAAATTTTGAAGCAGCCCGGTCCACGTGGGACGTCGGAATGGAACCGTGCCGGATCGGCCGTGTCGACCCGTGACCTCCGCTCGGGTGTCCCGCCCGGTCAATTCGTCTGTCGGACTTCGGATTATGTTCTAGTGAACTTGTGGTGCGGAGACGTGTCAAAAGTAACCGGAGGTTGCTCTACATAAGCAGTAGGATTCTAAGTAGGCAATGTGCCGCGCAGGATCGCCGAATGGAAAGTAACATCCCTTTGGAGCCGACCCTTCCCGGCTGCGCCTGCAATTCGTTCGGCGCGGTTGATTCAAGCCGTGATTTGAGGGTACCGATGTCTGCAATGCAGAACCTGAATCCGATTCGCGTTGGGCTGGTGGCCGGCGAGCCTATCCAGCTTGAGGGCCTCACCTGCATGTTTGAGCAGGCGCATCAGAACGGGCAGGCACCTCTGGTCCCGGTCATCGGCAATATGCAGGAACTGCTCGCGAACCCTTCGGTGGACTACCTCGTCGTCGATCTCAGCTCACCCCTCGGACGCCTTGAAGCTCTGGCAGCAATCCGGCGGACCAGGCCGAGCCTTCGCTTCATCGTGATCGGCCCGGATGACAACGACGAACTCGTGATGGATGCGATCATGGCCGGCGCGCGCGCCTATCTCGACATGGCGGCGGACCCGGGCCTGGTGCGCGAAGCCATTGATGTGGTCGTGTCCGGCTCGATTTGGGCGCCGCGGCGCCTGCTCTCAAAGCTCGTCGACCGCTTGCTGCCCTCTGTTGATCGCACAGTCAACGGAAGCACCCCGCACCTGACCGAGCGCGAACAGGAAGTCCTCGACCTCATTCTCCAGGCCCGCTCCAACCGGGAGATCGCACGTTCCCTGGGAATCGAAGAGCGCACTGTTAAAGCCCATATCGGCCGGCTGATGCGCAAGACCGGAGCAGAGAACCGGATTGATCTTTCAATGAAGGCGTTGAACGGTTCGCTCCTTCTCAAGGTGGCGGCTCGACCAAGCGCATAGCCGGCACAGCAATCATCGAAGTTACCTAAGAGCAAGAGTTGGTTACCTATACCCATAGTCCTTAAGTACTCTTGTAATCAATCGCCGTGCAAGTCACAATCCTTTATAGAAACAACGCAGATCTGGGGAAAGGAGTTCCCAGGCAGCATGTTTCACATGACGCCTGGGAACTCCTCCTTTTTTTGTTCTGCATTCCTATCCTGAATCGCCCCCCTCAGCCCACCCTTGCACGAATCTCCGCATCAGACATTGATTGAAGGACCGGATGGCCGTCTTCACGCGGCTGTTTGCCTGCAGGCGGAGGAATGTCTTGCGACAGGATTTCTTGCCACAGGCTCGCCTTCTGTGTCCACCGAGTCATCTCTCTCGCGCAGAGTGGCGCGCGTAGTAATTGGTATGCTGTAGGCAGGTTTGGATTGTTCACGCGTCGTGATCGCCTGGACGCGTTTTTCCCCGCTGTTACTTTGCGCGCCAAGCGCAGTCTTTTGTCTGTATTCACAACACCCCGCGCCGCACAGGACGCGGAATTGAAAGGATCCACGATGAAGAAAGCAATGGTTTCGATCTGCCTCTGTTTCATGCTGACCTGCTCGGCCTATGCAGCCTCATCGCGCCAGGATTTGCAGGCGCGCATTGATGCGGCAAAGACCGTTATGGATGAGATCATGGCTGCCCAGGATCGCAGCATTCCCATGAACATTCTTGAGGATGCCACCTGCGTGGCTGTCGTGCCGGGATTGGTCAAGGGCGCCTTCGTCTTTGGCGGCCAATACGGCCAGGGAGTTGTCACCTGCCGCACCGGGCACGGTTGGAGCGCGCCGGTATTTATTCGCATGGCAGGCGGCTCCTTCGGATTCCAGATTGGCGGACAATCGACAGACCTGGTGCTGGTTGCTGTAAATGACCACGGCCTGCAGGACCTGCTGAAGAGCAAGTTCAAGATTGGCGGCGACGCCTCTGCTGCGGCCGGCCCAGTGGGGCGCTCTGGCCAGGCGGCCACCGACTGGAAGATGAATGCCGAACTCCTTAGCTATTCGCGCAACAAGGGATTGTTTGCGGGAATTGACCTGGATGGCACCAGCGTGAGCCAGAACAGGAAGACACGGATATCTATTACGGCAGCCACCACGAATTCGGGCCGATTCTCAAGGGCGACGTGCCCGTACCCGACGATGCAGCGCCGTTTGTGCGCGATGTGGCCCACCACTTTGTTGCTGCAAAGCACCACGACTGACGCTTCAATGTGCGACTAAATCAGTGAAGGGCGGCTCCAACACGGAGCCGCCCTTGCTTCTTTCTTGAGCCGTTGTCTCGCACCACACGCTCGCCCATGCCCTACACTTGATCTTTGCCCTTGAAGATGAAGGAAAAGATCGAGTATTGGCTGGTGCTGGCTGTTGCCCGCAGCCTGGGCTGGATGCCGCGCTGGCTGGCGCGCGCGTTTGCCGGTGTGCTGGCCTTCAAGGTGTACTGGGTCTTTGGCCGCCTGCGCCGCGTGGGCGAGCGCAACCTTTCTCTTGCACTCCCGCAACTCTCGCCCGACGCCAGGAAGAAGATTCTTCGCGGAGTCTATCGCCATTTGGGCTGGCAACTCGTCGAATTCTGCCGCATGACCCGCTACACCCCCGAAAATACGCGTGCGTGGATTCGCACCGAGGGTCTCGAGCACTACCTTGCCGCGCAGGCCAGGGGCAAAGGCGTGTTGGTGCTCACCGGTCATCTTGGCGCGTGGGAACTCTCGAGCTTCTACCACTCGCTGATGGGCTACCCCATGGGCATGGTGATTCGCCGCCTCGATAACAGGTACCTCGACGAATATGTGAACGGCATCCGCTGTCTGCACGGCAACCGCGTACTGCATAAAGATGATTTTGCCCGCGGTCTGCTCACCGCCATGCGTGCGGGCGAAACCGTGGGCATCCTGATGGACACGAACATGACGCCGCCGCAAGGTGTCTTCGTGAATTTCTTTGGCCTCCCAGCCTGTACGGCTCCCGGCCTTGCCCGCGTCGCGCTCAAGACTGGTGCGGCGGTGCTCCCGGGTTTCATGTTGTGGGAACCTGCCGAGCGTCGCTACGTGCTGCACTTCGGCCCCGAGCTGACCTTCCGGCAGACCGGCGATGCCGAGGCCGACACCCTGGCCGCAACACAACAATGCAATGACGTGCTCGAAGCGTGGATTCGACGCTATCCTGACCAGTGGTTGTGGATTCATCGCCGCTGGAAGACGCGGCCCGAAGGCGAGCAGGCGCTCTACTCAGGCGCTCATCAGGCGATTGGAGGCAGCAAATGACGCTGGGCGAACTGATCGAAAAACTGGGCGGCAAGCTGGCGCAAGGCGATCCGGAATGGAACGTCGACAGCGTCAACTCCGCGCAGAATGCCAGCCTCTTCGATCTGGCGTTTGCCGATGCCCCCGCCGCAACCACGGCAGCCCTTGCCGGCAATGCCGGTGTAGTGGTGCTGAAACCGGGCGTCGTCGCCTCCTATCCGCACCTGCAAATCGATTGTGGAAACAGACCAGCCGCGCCTCTGGTTCGCGCGCGCTGCAAAGCTGCTGGAGAAACCGCCTGTCGGCTTCCGGTGTCCACGCCGCCGCCGTCGTCGCGCCCGACGCGATCCTCGGGCCCGGTGTCGCGATTGCCGCCTGCGCCGTCGTCGAGGCTGGCGTGCACATCGGCGAAGGCACGCGCATCGAGGCCGGCGCCTACATCGGTCACGGCGTCCGCATCGGCGAGCACTGCCACATCTACCCGCGCGCTGTCGTTTACGCCGGCACTACGCTTGGCAATCGCGTCATCATTCACGCCGGTGCCGTTCTCGGAGCAGACGGATTCGGCTATGTTCGCGACGCCGTCACGGGCGCTTACACGCAGTTTCCGCAGCAGGGCACTCTTGTCATCGAAGATGACGTGGAAGATCGGCGCAAACTCCACCGTCGATCGCGGGGCGCTGAAAGAAACCAGAATCCGCCGGGGAACCAAGATCGACAACCTCGTGCACGTCGGCCACAACTGCGATATCGGCGAAGACGTCATTCTCGTTGCCCTCACCGGCATTTCCGGTTCAAGCAGCGTGGGCAACGGCGCGGTCATCGCCGGGCAGGTCGGCCTCGGCGACCACGTGCACATCGGCCCCGGCGTCATTCTCGGCGGACAGGCTGGCGTCTTCAGCGGCTCAACCGTGAGCAACGACGGCCACAAGCCCGGCACGGTTTTCTTTGGAACGCCTGCGCGTCCGCTCAGAGAAGTTCTGCGTGAACAGGCGACTGCTCGCGCGGCTGGCAAAGCGGCCGCGCAAAACACCGGAATAGGCCGCGAATCAAGATCCCGCGCCGGAAGGGATTTTTGGACGCATGAAGAAGAACGCAATCGGAACCATCGGAATTGCGTTGGCCATCGTGGTTGCGCTGCTGATCGCGACGGCGAAAACACCTTCTCCCGTGCGCGGCATGCTGCAACTGGACGGCGCGCTCATCGTGGTCATCCTGGGAGTTCATCGCCGCGGTGCGCGGGTCATGGCTCTGGCTGATTCTGAGCGCAGCCGGCCTCGCAGAAGTTGCCTTCATCATTTTTTAGCGGAAGCTTCAAACTGCAGCAGGGAACTGGCCGATGAGAGGGCTGGAGTTTCACAGGAGTCTGCGTGCCGTTCTTCAGCCCTGCTTGTCCGCCGGAAACGGCTCTGCCTTCAGCGAACCATCGCGCTGCTTCACCAGCATCTGCACCTTGCCCTCGGCCTCATCCAGTTCCTTTTTGCAGGTCGCAGAGAGTCCCACGCCTTCTTCGAAGAGCTTGAGCGACTCTTCAAGGCTCAAGTCGCCTTTCTCCAGCTTGTCCACAATCACTTCGAGCTTCTTGAGTGATTCTTCAAACGACGGCATCTCGCTTACTCCATTTCGACATTGGCCCTGGGCAGCACACTGGCGATGACTTCGGCGGCTACGTTGTAGCGGCCAAACGGCGCGCTCACCTGCACGCCCTGCACCATGGGGCGCACCGCCTCCAGCATCTCCTGGGCAATCTTGATGCCTTCTTCGCGCGCCGCGTCCGGCGTATCCGCCTGGGCCATGCGCAGCATGATCTCCTCCGGCATCGAGACCCGCAGGTCGTTCTTCATGTATTCGGCGTTGCGCAGGCTGGTCAGCGGCCAGATGCTTGCGATCACCGGAATGCGGATGTTCCTCGATTCGCTTGAGAAAGCTCTCCAGTAAACGCAGATCGAAGACCGGCTGGGTAATGGCGTATTCCGCGCCCGCCTCCACTTTGTAGGCAAACCGGCGCAGCTCATGCTCGATGTCGGGCGCGCCGGGGTTGGCCGCGACGCCGATCGTGAAGTTGGTGCTGGCCCCAATCGCAGTTCGCGCCGACGTCAAGGCCATGATTCAGCCGCTGCGCCAGGTTCACCAGGCCGATGGCGTCGACATCAAATACCGAAGTTGCATCGGGATAGTTTCCCAGCTTGGGCGGGTCGCCCGTCATGCAGAGAATGTTGCGCAGGCCGATCGACGATGCCCCCAGCAGGTCCGACTGAATGCTCAGGATGTTGCGGTCGCGGCAGGTGTAATTCAGAATCGTCTCGATGCCCGTGTGCTGCTGAATCTGGATGCACAGGCTCTGCGCCGCCATGCGTGCGGAGGCGCGCGGTGAGTCGGGGACGATAATGGCATGCACGCCCAGCTGCGCCAGTAGCATCGCGCCTTCAATTTCCTTTGAGCAGTCGATTCCGCGCGGCGGCACAATCTCAACCAGCGAAATGAACTTGCCCTGTTCCAGCAACGCGCCCACGCGCGAACGCTTGCCCAGCAGGCTCGGGCGGCGTTTCGTGCGAAGCGGCCGCGGCTGCTCCGCCTTCTGCCACGTGCGCCTGCGCGTCGATGGCCCGCATGGCCGAACGCATGGCGCGAATGTGATTTGGCGTCGTGCCGCAGCAGCCGCCCACAAACTGCGCTCCCGCGGCAATGGCCTTGCGCGCGAAGTTGGCCATGAATTCCGGCGAGCAGAGGTAGATGTTGCGGCCGTCGACCTCGCGCGGCACCCCGGCATTGGGCATGGCTGCCAGGGGCAGCGTGGTCGCTCCGCGCATGGCCTCGATCGCCGTCAGCACCGTCGTCGGGCCGGTGGAGCAGTTCACTCCGATGGCGCCCGCGCCCCACTCCGTCAGCAGAGCCGCAGCCTGTTCCGGCGAAGAGCCGTCGAGGCAGTGTGCTTTCGTCGTCCACCGTCACCATCACCAGCACCGGCAGGTCCGGCGCGGTCTCCTGTGCCGCCACGCAGCGCCTCGCGAGCCTCGTTCAGCGCGGGCATGGTTTCAATAATCAGCATGTCCACGCCGGCCTCCGGCCAGGGCGCGAATCTGCTCGGCAAACGCCGCTCGTCGCTTCTTCCAGGCCGGTCTTGCCCAGCGGCTCAAGCCGAACGCCCAGCGGTCCCAGCGAGCCGGCCACCCAGGCTTCGCCGGCCTGCTTTTCTTTCAGATGATTCGCGGCCTCGCGCGCAATCGCGACGCCGGCGGCGTTGATCTCCGCCACTTTGCCGCCCAGGCCGTGCCGCGAGAGCCTGAAGCGGTTTGCGCCAAAGGTGTTGGACTCGAGAATCTCCGCGCCCGCCTGCAGATATTCCTCGTGCACCGAGAGAATCAAGGCCGGGATCAGACAGATTCAGCTCGTCGTAGCAGCGGTTGATGAAGATGCCGCGCGAGTACAGCACGGTGCCCATGGCGCCGTCGGCGAGCACGGGACGGCTGGCGAAGATGTCGGCAAACTGCGGCATTCTTTTGTCATGCTAAGGCAACGCCTGCGAGGCCGTCCGTAGAGGACGAGGCCCAGTCCGGACTTACCGGCGATTCGCAATCCCCGCCAATGCGGCAAGGCAAAGGCGCCCACGGTGCCGTCCGGGTGGCTCGCTTTGTTATACTTCGGGAGTCATAAGAGATATCCGGAACCGGTTCCGGACGCGCCATTTAGGGCCCGTTCGAGGAAGCGGAAATCGCAATCGTTTTATTTACGCAACGGCTGCGGTTGGCTCCGCGCTTTCCGTCGAGGGTAAGGGATTTTGAAGAAGAGAAGTCTTTGGTTGAGCGCCGCCGGTGCCCTGGTGGTTGCGGTCGCGCTGGCGGGATGTGGTAAAACAACCTATTTTGCGGGCCGTAATCTGCCTCCGAGCGGGTTGATCAACCGCGTTATGATCGCAATTCAGAACCCCAGCGCCTTCACCAAGGGCGCCCTTCAGATCGTCGACGCTTTTTACGACATCCGCTACGCCTATAACAACCTCAACAAGACATTTTCCATTTCAGGCTATTCCGGCGCGCTGCCTGTCACCATCCAGAACATGCCGGAAGAGCAGTTGGGCGCTGTTTACAGTTCCGGCGACGGCAACCTGGCCCTCGATCAGCTATGCCAAAGAGAGCTCCAGCGGCACCGCGGATCACCGCGCCCTCTCCCAGCATATTCATCACCCGCAATGAGAATTTGCTTTCGCGGCCAGCCAGGCATCGCACATGCTTGTAGTGGTCGAATCGAGGTGCCGGCCAGACCTTTACGTTGAGCCTGCCCGGCGTGTACCGCGTCAGCGTCAATCCAGGCGGGTCAATGGCCGTGGCCTTCGTGCAGAATTCGAACTACATCTACTACGTCCGCCAACTTACGGCTGCGCAAACCATCGCGTATTCCGGCGGCTCCAGCCACCTGGCCCCGTGCGGCCATGGATTGCGAACCGCAGAATGCGCCCGGCTTTGGTGCCTCTTCCAGGCGCAGAGCCCCGATAACACCGATGCAACCGGGAACTACTACGGCGCTCCACTGGTTTTCGATCGTCCCGTCAAGGCGGTCTTCTCTGCAGACGGTGGAACTGCTTACGTGCTCAACTGCGGGCCGGAATGCGGCGGTTCGGTGGCTTCAGTCTCCGTGCTTCCCGTATCGCCCATGATCTTTCTCACCGGCCAGGGATCAGGCAAGCTGCCCAAGAGCGGCACCGTCTCCACGATTCCCATTCCCGGCGGCGCCAGCAACGCGCTCGTCACCGGGTCCACGATGTACGTGGTTGGCCAGCAGCTTCAGCCTGACGGTCTGTTCACGGGTAATCTCACGGTGGTCAATCTCACCAGCAATACCGCTGGCAGCCCCACTTCCATCAGCGATGGCGCGCCGGGTGCAATGAGCCGCATGATACTGGCCGACGACAACACGCTCTGGATCGGCATGACCAAGTGCAACAATGGCGAGCGCTTTGCCAAGGGAATGCCCTACGGCTGCCTCACCATGTACAACACCTCGACCAACACCGTGACCACGATTGAGCCTTACCTCGGCGACCTGACCGGCATTGCCGATGTTGAAGGCCTTCACAAGGTCTACGTCGCGCAGGGCGGGCAGGTGTACATCTACTCCACCAAGGACGGCACATCGATCAACAACCAATACGTGACCGTGACAGGCACGGCCTACGACGTGGCGTTCATGGATGGAACCACCGACTCCAACAACACCGTTTACTAATCAAGATGGTCGCCGCTGCTGATTCGCTTCCGGCCGACGTACTGGCCATCGCCGCGCACCGCGACGACGTGGAGCAGACCTGCGGTGGAACCTTGCTGCGCATGGCTGCGCGCGGGCTGCGCACCGCAATCCTCGATCTCACCCAGGGCGAAGCTGGAACCCGGGGCACCGCGAAGGAACGTGCCGCCGAAGCCGCTGAGGCAGCGCGTCTGCTCGGTGTCGCATCGCGTCATGCGCTCGACTTGCCCGACGGCGCTGTCGAAAACACATTCGAGAATCGGCTCAAGATCGTGCGCGTCCTGCGCCAGGTGCGTCCCCGCGTCGTGATCCTGCCTTACTGGCAGGCTCGCCACCCCGACCACGCGACATGCGCCACCCTGGGCTACGAGGCGTGCTTTCTCTCCGGCCTGGCAAAGATCGACACCGGCAGCGCTCCACATCGCCCATTCAAAATTGTCTATGCCAGCCTGTATGCGGACGTGCGCCCCAGCTTTATCGTGGACATTACGCCATTCATTGAACAGCGGCACGCGGCGTTGATGGCGTACAAGTCGCAGTATGCCAACCAGGCTGCGGGCGGCGGTCTGTTCGTCCCGGAAGAAGAAATTCGCGAGCGCACATTTGCCGAGGCGCGGCACTACGGATTGCTCGCCGGCGTCCGCTACGGCGAGCCCTTCGTGCAAAAGGAAGTTGGCCTCGTGGATGATCTGACCCTGCTGCCCGTGCAATCGATCTGAAGCGCCCTGGAATCTGCAATTCCGACACAATCCTCCGCACAACAACCCGTGCCGGGTATCACTGAAGTTGTCCTCTGTCACAGCGCACTGTCGATTGCGAGGAAACTTCTCTTGCATAATCATTTCTCACTCGTTCTAGCCGCGCTTGTTTGTGCAGCGATGTCCGCCATTGCGCAAACCTCGTCGCCTGCCTCGGCAAGCCCCAGCGTGGTTCTCGCCGGGGTTCCAGGTCCGTGGATCGGTCAGAATCCACCTGTCGCTTGGAAGGTGGAAAGTGGAAAGACTCTGACAATTTCCGCAGGCGGGAAAACCGATTGGTTCTCGTCTCCCATGGGTGACGAACATAGCGACAACACGCCACGCTTGCTTTTCAAACCCGCCGAAGATTTTGTCTTGAGCACGAAAGTAGCAGTGGATTTTCATTCCCAGTGGGACTCCGGCGCTCTGGTTCTTTACGTCAACAACTCGCTGTGGGCCAAGCTGTGCTTTGAGATGACAATCGAAAAGCATCCCGCCATTGTTTCCGTAGTCACCAGGGACGTTTCCGATGACAACAACTCCATTCCGATCATCGGGTCGACTGTCTACCTCAAAGTTGCCAAGGCCGGCAGGGCGATTTTCTTCTACGCCTCTCAGGATGGCCAGAACTGGTCGATCATCCGTGCGTTCAGCCTGGGCATCAACCCCGACTTAAGAATCGGCTTCTCATCCCAGTCTCCGGTTGGCGATGGATGTACGACCGTCTTCTCGCAGATTCACTACCTGCCCAGGCGTGTCGATCTCTGGTCAGGCAAATAGAGGGGAACCGGCGCACGATCGAATACATAACCGAAAGTTATCAGGAATCAAAATAGAATAACTTTGCCTTATGCCTCCTCATTCGCGAAACTTGCAATGGAGGCATTTCATGACACAGACCTGGGACACGCAGGCTTACGCTCAAAACGCTACATTCGTGCACGGCCTGGCCGGCGGAGTGCTGGAGTGGCTCGCACCTCAGCCCGGCGAGCGCATCCTCGACCTCGGTTGCGGCGACGGACAACTCACCCAGCGGATCGCCGCAACAGGCGCAATCGTCACCGGCGTCGACACCTCGCCTTCGATGGCGGCTGCGGCACGCGCACTTGGCATCATTGTCGATGAAGCCCCTGCCGAATCCCTCCCCTATCCTGACGCCGTGTTTGATGCCGTCTTTTCGAATGCCGCGCTGCACTGGGTGCGCGATCAGGACGCCATGATGGGCCAGGTCCATCGCGTGCTCAAACCCGGCGGCCGCTTTGTTGCGGAGATGGGCGGCCACGGCAACATCGCCGCCATTCGCATCGCGTTGATTGCTGTGCTCGCCCGTCACGGCTTCGGCGATCGCGAAGACGGCGTCAACTACTATCCCACTCCTGAGGCGTATACGCGCCGCCTCACGCACCACGGCTTCAAGGTAGAGCAGATGGCCCTCATTCCTCGTCCCACTCCGCTGCCCGAGAGCGGCATGAGCGCGTGGCTCCGCACTTTTCGCCGCGGTGTTTTAGACGGCCTTCCGCAAGAGGCGCAGGATGCCGTTGTGCGCGAAACGGTGGAGCTGCTCGCAGAGGCACTGCGCGACGAAGACGGTAACTGGGTCGCCGATTACGTGCGACTTCGCTTCGCCGCTCGCGTTAGCTAAGTCGTCCTGCAATGCAATCCTCCGCATAACATCGGAAGATATTTTGAAAAACTTTGCTGAATAGCTTGATTTCTTCAGTCGACTTATGGCAAAGTAGTCACTGCGTAGGAGAACGCCCGATGAAATACAGAACGCAAATCTCGATGCGTAGGCTGGGATGGCTCGATAAGAGCTCGACCGGTCGCCGGGCGCCATTCGTCAATTTCCAGTGACCCTGCGGACGTCCGCATCCTGCGCATAGCAAAAACATTCACAGTTTTCCCGAGTGGCGAAGAAGCCAGGTCCTTCGACTGGTAATCGACGGCCGTTTTCGGCCCCTGTCTTCGCGTATTCCCTCGGGTAAGCTTTGTTCGAATTGTTAGTGAGTTAGCTATCGGTCGCCGCGGTAAGTGAGCCGCGTGGTCAGGATAGGTGCGTCTCTAACTCGACTTGTAATAAGTAGCGCCGGTGGCGAAAGAAGAGAGTTACTTCCCACCAATGAAGGACGAGCAGGGTAGGAAGCCCTGCCGGATATCGATCACTTCGCGGGGCGAGGGCGTAGTCCTGAACCACAAGGCACCGCGCGGCAGAGATTCCGAGTCCAACTCTTTTCGTCCATTCCCCGGTGCGCGATTTTCGGTTTCGTAGTTTTTTTGAGAGATCCACCCTGGCCGGTGGCGTAGGTAGCGGGTACTTCGTTGACACACGAGGAGACGCAGGTTCGAATCCTGCCTTGAGTGTGAGCTCAAGTGGTCGAGCGGCTAAGACGCCTAATGTTCCGCCACCGCCTGTTCCCCGGCCTTAACTTTTTCGGCGTCGCTCGTCGCGGGCGTGCCACAACAACCACCTTGACCGGTGGCGTAGGCAACGGATACTTCGCCTCGGGAGCCGTGGACGCGGGTTCGAATCCCGCCCGGAGAGCAATCTCCGGTAGCTCAATGGTAGAGCAACGTCAAAGACCGTCGCCGCTTGTTCCCCGGTCATAACTACCTCGGCGTTGCTCTCGGCGAGCACGCCTCAACAACCACCCTGGCCGGTGGTGTTTGGCAACGGTTACTTCGGTCGCGGGTTCGACTCCCGCTCGGAGCGCAAGCTCCGGTAGCTCAGTGGGTAGAGCAAAGAGCAACATGCCGTCGCCGTTTGTTCCCCGGTCATCATTTCTTCGGCGTCGCCCCTGGCGAGCGCGCCACAACAACCACCTTGACCGGTGGTGTAGGTCGCGGATACTTCGCCTGTTAAGCGGGAGACGCAGGTTCGAATCCTGCCTTGAGTGCAAACTCAAGTCGTCCAATGGGCAAAGACGCCTCAAGAGCCGCAACCGCTTGTTCCCCGGTCAAAAAACCTCCGGCGCGTCCGGTTTAGAAATGAACTGCCATGGGCAAACTGAATGTAAAAAACGGAACCCCTGTTGGTACCGCGCACCTGTGCAAGAGCTGCGCCTGGGGCCAGTTCATGACCGGATATCGCGAGTCGGACCTGGTAGTGATCTGCACCAACATCAGCCCCAACATCGTGGTGCCGTTCACTGTGGCTGAGTGCAGCGAATTCAGCGACAAGTTCAAACCGACCTGGGAGCAGATGAGGAAGCTGGCAATCGAAGTCGATCCGGTTCGAGTCTCCGCCAAGACGCGCGGCTTTTACGCCGTTACCAAGGTGCAGCCCGCACGCATCGAGGACGAAGAAGACTCGGACAAAGGCGAAGCCGCAAGCGACGCTTAATGCAAACCAACTTCCTGCCGGTGGCGCAGGGCACGGATACTTCATGGTAGAGCACCGTGTGAAGCGGAGGTGCAGGTTCGAATCCTGCCGCCAGCCTTATGGTTGTCGTAGCTCAGTGCAGCACCTCCCGCGTCCGACTTTTCCCCGGCGCATTTATTCTTGGGTCTCGCACGAAAGGAGGCGCATGATGCGCCTGAACATCTTCAAGCCGAAAAAGCCGCGCCCGCGCACTCATGAGGGAGCGCGGGCCAGCGTCATCACTGCCGAGCAGGCACTGCGCCGCTCCGTTCTCTCCTGCATGTTGTGGGAGGGCGAGTTCTACGAGGACGGCGTGCAGATCGCCGGCCGCATTCACGAGCTCGTGCCGCAGGTCGACGCGGAAAAGGTGGCCGCGCTGGCCGTCGAGGCGCGCGAGCGCATGAAGCTGCGTCACGCTCCGCTGTTGCTGGTGCGCGAAATGGCGCGTCACGCCACGCATCGCGGCCTCGTCGCTGAAACTCTGGCGCGCGTCATCCAGCGCGCCGACGAGCTCAGCGAGTTCGTCGCCATCTACTGGGCCGGCGGGCGTCAGCCGCTCTCCGCGCAGGTCAAGAAGGGACTGGCTGCCGCGTTCTGCAAGTTCGACGAGTACGCGCTGGCCAAGTACGACCGCGCCGGCGCAGTGCGTCTGCGCGACGTGCTCTTCCTGTGCCACGCGCGGCCCGCCGATGAGGCGCAGGCTGCATTGTGGAAGCGTCTCGCCGACAACGAGCTGGCCACGCCCGACACCTGGGAGGTTGCGCTCTCCGCTGCCGGGCGCGGCGAGAGCGCCGAGGGCAAGCGTGAAGTTGCCAAGCGCGAGGTGTGGGAGCGCCTGCTCGCGGAACGCAAGCTCGGTGCGCTGGCTCTGTTGCGCAATCTGCGCAACCTGCAGCAGGCCGGCGTGAGCGAGGAGCTGGTGCTCGCTGCTCTCGCTGCCATGAAGACGGATCGCGTTCTTGCCCTTCCGTTTTCTGGCTGCGGCGCGCGTCGGCTCCGCAGTGGGAGCAGGCTCTCGAGTTGGCGATGTTCCGCTCGCTCGAAGGCTCGCGCCCGCACGGCTGGCGCGGTCACACGGTGCTGCTGGTCGACGTCTCCGGCTCCATGGAGGCGCCGCTCTCGCAGCCGCTCTGAGATGCGCCGCACCGATGCTGCTTACGGGCTGGCGATTCTGCTGCGCGAAATCGCAGAGAAGGTAACGATCTACACCTTCTCCGAACGAAGCGAAGCTGGTGCCGCCGCGTCGCGGAATGGCACTGCGCGATGCGCTGGAAAGAGCCAGCCGCACCAGGCAACCTACCTCGGCAAGGCGCTTGAGACGGTGCAGGCTGCCTGCCGCGAGGGCTACGACCGGCTCGTGGTCATCACCGACGAGCAGTCGCATGACCGCGTGACGGCGCCCGCGGCAAGGGCTACGTGATCAACGTGGCTTCAAACCGCAACGGCGTGGGCTACGGGCCGTGGACGCACGTCGACGGCTGGAGCGAGGCGGTGGTGGATTACATCGCCGAGCTGAGTCCGCGACCGGCACATCCGGCAGCCTGATGCGCGTCTGCACGACAATCACCCCAACACGACATCGGGGAGCTGAACCGTGTCATGCCAGCTCCCCGATTCTTTCTGCTTCTGTCTGTTCTTATTCCGCCTCCAGCGCCTTGGTCCGGAAGAGCAGCCCGGCCACGATTCCGCCGAGACTGGGAATCAGCAGGAACAGCCACACCTGCGCCAATGCCTTGTCCGCCCACCAGCAGACGCCGGCCCCAGGCTGCGCGCCGGGTTCACGCTCACGCCCGTGATGTGGATGCCGAAGATGTGAATCGCCACCAGCGTGATGCCGATGGCCAGGCCGGCAAATCCTGCCGGCGCGCTTTCTGCGTCGAGCCCAGGATCACGATCACGAAAATCAGCGTGGCGACAAACTCAAACACGATGGCCGACGTCATGTTGTATCCGCCCTGGTAGCCGGGTCCCCAGCCGTCCTGCCCCAGGCCGCTGGTGCCGATGCTGTAGCCACCGCCGACGCCGCTGACGATCACTGAAAGCACCCAGGCCGCAATAATGGCGCCCACAAACTGCCCGACCCAGTAGCCGATCATGTCTTTCAGCGACATGCGTCCGGCGGTCCAAACGCCCAGGCTCACCGCCGGGTTAATGTGGCAACCGGAGATGGGTCCAATTCCGTAAGCGGCCCCGATCAGCGCCAAACCAAAGGCAAACGCAATGCCGAGAATGCCGACCTTGTCGCCGGCAACCACGGCCGTTCCGCAACCAAAGAGCACCAGAATGAAGGTGCCCACAAGTTCTGCCAGAATTTTCTTCATAGTCCCTCCTGTCCGTTCGTGGAGTTTCAGCGCCCGTGCGCTGGTGATGTGCGTATCCTCGGCGCGCATGAAATCTGGGGCGACGGGGGGAGGAGGGAGCCGCCGAACCTGAAAAGCTGAGCCGAATTCCGTAACCGATGCGCGCACGGAGTGTTGCAGGTGCAACCGGGCTGAGTCAAGCACAAGGTTCAGATCGCGCCGCCTCCGCGTTTTCCGCTGAAATCGCCATTCGGTCGACCGTCAAATTCACACAACGTTTGCAATCTGTTTGCCTCATTGCATTAATCTGTTAACGGTTCCGTGCGGCCTCAGATGCTGAAACTCAATGGCCGCCGGCGAGGACAGACCGGTTGAGCCAAACCGTATTTGTACTGGAAGACGACACGGATATTTCACGCCTGGTGCAACATCATCTTGAAGCAGCAGGGTTTACAACCCGGCTCTTCAGCACCCCCACCAATCTCATTCCCGATGCCGAGCGGCAGCCGCCCTCGTTATTTCTGCTGGACATCATGGTGCCCGGCGGCGACGGGCTGGATGTGTGCCGCCGCCTGCGCAACCACACCGGCCTCTCCACCATTCCCATCATCTTTCTCACTGCGCGCGCCGGAGAAAACGACCGCGTTCTGGGGCTGGAACTGGGTGCCGACGACTACATCACCAAGCCCTTTGCCACCCGCGAACTGGTGGCGCGCGTCAAGGCTGTGCTGCGCCGTTTTGAGCGGCCCACTACGCCCACGGTCATCAGCTTTGAAGAAGTCATCATTGACGCCAACGCCATGCAGCTCAAGGTGCGCGGCGAGCTGACCACCACCACGGCCACCGAGTTCCGCCTGCTCGACTACCTGGCGCGCCACCCGGCCGGGTCTTCAGCCGCGACCATCTGCTCGACGCCGTGTGGGGCGATGCGCGCTTTGTCACTCCGCGCTCGGTTGACGTCTATGTGCGCCGCATCCGTGAGAAAATCGAAGTCGACCCCGAGAACCCGCGCTATCTCAAGACCGTGCGCGGCGCCGGCTATCGCTTTGAGATTCCCAAAGGCGAGTAACGGACGAGTCCTCGGCGGCACCCTGCCGCGCGCCGATCGGAACGGAATTAGCGTGACCCGCAAAGCATTCATCAAGCTGCTGGGATTGTTCGTTCTCCTCCTGGTCTTTCAGACCGCGGCGATGGAGCTCATTCTGCGCACATTTGTCGTCCGCTCCGCAGGGGAGGAGCTGCATCGGCTGGCCCGGGAGGCACTGTGGTCTGGACTGATTGCCTTCGCAGTCGCTTTACCCCTGGCTGCGTGGGCCGCCAGCCGGGTCACCTCTCGCCTCGACCGCGTGGTGGACTTCGCGCGCCGCATCGCGCAGGGCGACCTCAATGCCCGCCTCGACCTCTCCGGCGGCGGAGAACTCTCTGCCATGGAGGCCGCGCTCAACCAGACTGCCGAACGTCTCGGACAGAATTTTGCCGAAATCGAAGGTCGCCGGCACGAGCTGGCAACCATGCTCGACTCCATGCAGGAGGCTGTCGTCGCGGTCACAGCCGAGGGCCAGGTGCGCTGGTCCAACGCCGTGATGCAGCGCATAGCCGGCACGCAGATCCGCGTCGGTCGCCCGCTGGTGCACTCCGTCCGCGACCCGGAATTGCTCGCCTGCATCCGCAGTGCCCTTGACAGCGCCGAGGTGCGTACCGGTCGCTCCAGCTCGCTCGCGCCAGGTCGTACCTTCGAAATCAGCGCAGCTCCGCTGCCCAGCGGCGGCGCGCTAGCGGTGCTCCACGATGTCACACGCATCGAGGCTGCAGAAAAATCCCGCCGCGACTTCATCGCCAACGTGAGCCATGAATTGCGCACGCCCCTCACCTCCATCCAGGGATACGTTGAAACTCTGCTCGAAGAACCCAAGCCCAATGCTGAAACAACTGCCGAATTTCTCGGCGTCATTCAAAAAAATGCCAGCCGCATGAATCGCCTCACCGAAGATTTGCTCGCGCTGGCCGGCGTTGAAAGTCCCGACTACAAGCTTGCGGCACAGCCCATCCGCGCTAACGCACTGGTGCAGGATGCAATCGAGTCGCTGGGAGGCATCGTGGTGGACTCCGGCACCGGACTCGAATCGGCCGGTGCGCCCGACGTCCTCGTGATGGCCGATCCAGACGCCATGAACCAGGTCTTCGGCAACCTGATTGAGAACGCCGTCAAATACGGCCGCGGCGGAAAACGGATCCTCGTCGGTGCGCGCTCGCTCGACAATGAAGTGGAATTCTTCGTGCAGGACTTTGGTCCCGGGATGGCGTCCGAGCACCTTGAACGCATCTTCGAGCGCTTCTACCGCGTCGACAAAGCTCGCTCCCGCGAGTCGGGCGGCACCGGCCTCGGCCTCGCCATTGTCAAGCACATCGTGCTGGCCCACGGCGGACGCGTCTGGGCTGAAAGCGAACTCGGCTCCGGCGCCGCGTTCCATTTCACCCTGCCCTTTGCGCCTCGCCCCCAACACCCCGAAGAGGCCCCCGCATCCCCCGTAAATGTAGCAACTCAGGGCTGAAACAGCGGAAAACCTCCTTCGATTCAAATCCCCTTAACATTGCGCGTAGACAATCAACTACGGCAGTGATCCTGCACGGGAGATTGAATTGAAAAAGACATTGATCGCAGTCGGATTGTTGATGATCGTTCTGAGCACCGCCCAGGCGCAAAACCTGACCGCGGCGGGTGCTACCTTTCCATATCCGATTTATTCAAAGTGGTTCAGCCGAATACAGCTCTGCGCACCCAGGCGTCCAGATCAATTATCAATCCATCGGATCCGGCGGTGGCATCAAGCAGGTGACCTCCGGCCTCGGTGGACTTTGGCGCTTCCGACATGCCGATGACCGACGAAATGCTGTCGTCCTCCAAAGTCAAGCTCATTCACTTTCCCACCGTGCTTGGCGCCGTCGTGCCAGTCTACAACGTGCCCGGCGCCAGCAGCCTCAGGTTCAGTGGTGACGTACTGGCTGACATCTACCTCGGCAAGATCTCCAACTGGAATGACGGCCGCATCGCAAGCCGACAATCCTGGCGTCAAGCTTCCTGACCAGAAGATCATCGTAGTGCACCGCTCTGACGGATCCGGTACCAGCTTCATCTTTACTGACTATCTGAGCAAGGTCAGCAAGGAATGGGCCGACGGTCCCGGCAAGGGAACTTCGCCTAGCTGGCCCGTCGGTGTTGGTGGTAAAGGCAACGAAGGTGTGGCCGGCCTGGTTCGCCAGTTGCCTGGAGCCATCGGATACGTTGAGCTGATCTACGCGCTGCAGAACAAGATCACATTCGGCGCGATGAAGAACGCCGCTGGCAACTGGATCATCGCATCAATTCAAGGCGTGACCGACGCCGCCGCAAGCGTCAAGACCATGCCCGCGGATTTCCGCGTTTCGATTACCAACGCACCGGGAGCGAATGCCTATCCCATCTCCAGCTTCACTTATCTGCTGATCCCGGTGAGCGGCTCCGACCAAGCCAAGCGCAAGGTGCTCAAGGACATGCTCAGCTGGATCGTCAAGTCCGGCGAGGGCGAGGTCTCCGCCCTCTCGTACGCACCGCTCCCAACCAACGTCACCGATAAGGAACTCAAGGCCATCTACTCGCTGCAGTAGCTCTGAAAAAAAAGAACGGGTCCGGTCAACCAACCGGACCCGCCCCCCGCAACCCTCGAATTTGATTTAACCCTGTCCCTGCTCCCCAATCAGCCGATCCACGAGCGGTTCCAACTGCTCGCCCGTCCGCGGCAACACGAACGCGCCTGCCGCTTGATCCCAGTCGAGCTTAAAGCTGGTTGAGAGCGCAGAGATCCATATCTGCCGCACAGGCGTGTTCGGCGTAATCACAAATTTCGCAGGCGGCTCTTCAAACGTCACATTCAAAACGCCGTTCTGTTCCTCAACTTCAAATCCGGCCTCGTCTTCTTCCTCCCGCTCAATCAGGTGCTGTTTCAGAGCATCGAGAGCGATTTCGACCAGACGGCGGAACTCCAGTTCGTCCAACATAGTGCCAGTGTAGCAAGTTCAGTGTCTGCTGACCGATGGCCCCTCCGGTCCGGCTTCGGCGCTGTTATCCGCCAGCCAATTGGTGCGCGAGGCTGTGCAGGAGATCAGGCCTTTAACCCTGGGTGCACCCCACATGGATCCGCAATGACTGTCCTCAAAAACGACAGACCCCATTAAAAAAGCTAAACTTCGTCCCGTTGTTGCCGATAGATCAGACAGGTGAATCCCACGACAAGGGGGTGAGCACCATGGAAATCGGCCCAATCACCGGCGTTCGTCAAGTGTCACTCTTCAGTGGACAGCGAACCGAAAGCTCCCAACCCCCCGTCTTCGAAATTGACCCCTCGGCGCGCCCTGGCGACGAGACCTATTCCGCTTCCAGCCAAACGCCAAAAAGAGGCCTTGAAGGTAAAGACTCCGACGAACCCGGTGAGGAAGATGCGGAACTGGAAGCTTCACCTACCCCAGATCGACAGGGTGGCGGAATCAGCTGCTTCGCCTGACCGAACACATCCCGCATCTCAATAAGTCGAAGGAATCGTCAAGAAGCAGACTGTCTCACTCTCCTCAAGGAAAGAAATAGTGCCGAGGCAGTTGACCGAGCCTTCGCGTTGCCGTCAACGTTCCAGGGAGGCTCTTTATAACCATGTCTACGCAAACAGAGAAGGGAATCATCTTTCGCGCGCTCCATACGCGCAACCGCGCCTTCATCATTCCCAACCCATGGGATCCCGGGACGGCGCGCCTGCTCGCGCATCTCGGCTTCGAGGCTCTCGCAACCACCAGCGCCGGGTTCGCTTTTTCTATCGGCGTGCGGGACGGCGCCGTCGGGCGCGACCGCATGATCGCGCACGTCGCCCAGATTGCCGCGGCCACCGACCTGCCCGTCAGCGGCGACCTTGAAAACGGATTCTCAGACGTTCCCGAAGAGGTTGCGGAGACGATTCGCCTCGCCGCAAACTCAGGCTTGGTCGGCGGCTCGATTGAAGATGCAACCGGCTGTCCGGACCAGCCCATTTATGAACTCGCCCACGCCGCCGAACGCATTTGCGCCGCCGCAGAAGCAGCTCATTCGCTCCCTTACCCGTTCACGTTGACCGCACGCGCTGAAAACTATCTCCATGGCCGCCCCGACCTCGACGACACCATTCGTCGGTTACAGGCCTTTCAGAACGCGGGCGCGGACGTTCTTTACGCACCGGGGCTGACCCGCAAAGAAGACATCGCCGCCGTGGTTGCATCTGTCGATCGCCCCGTCAATGTCCTTGCAGGATTGCCGGGCTTTGCGCTGGATCTTTCAGAAATGTCGGCTTTGGGAGTCCGCCGCGTCAGCGTGGGCGGCGCCCTCTCTCGCGCGGCGCTTGGCGCGTTCCTGGTCGCTGCGGAGGAGATGCGGACACGCGGAACCTTCACCTTCACCGAACAAGCCGCAAGTTCGCGCCAGATCAACTCCATCCTCTCGGCCTGACTCACCCGTTAATTCCGCAGGGACAGAGCAGGCGCCAACGCGATTTCTAACACTGTCCGGCTCTGAAGCTGCCCATTCCAGCTGCGGAAAACTCCCTCGGCCAAGATTCAGCAGCTTTTGTAAAAAGGCATGACTTCAGTCGGGCCGAAATGCAAAGAGACCATCGTGGGCTTTAGCCCCTGTGGGAGGTATGGTTCGATTTGCCTGGGCTCAGGGGGCCTTTCCAGGTACCGCACAACCGCTGCCGCCGAGTTGTTTTGGTTCGAGCAGATCACGCATAGCTTAGAATTAACTCGAATATATTGATACAAGTTGATGATTATAATACAAATAGACGATTCTAAAGAAATTCATACAACCCGCTTGCATTTAACGGCGGTTCAAGATAGTTTACTAACTGGTTAGTTAATTATGACGCCTCAAGCTGCAACCCACACCGCCTCCGACCGCTCCGCTGAGACGCGCGCCCGCATTCTCGAAGCCGCCCTCAGCGAATTCAGCGCCAACGGTCTGGCCGGCGCCAGGACAGACCGCATTGCCGCCTCGGCCGGAGTCAACAAGGCCCTCCTCTATTACTACTTCGAAAGCAAGGAGAACCTCTACATCGCCGCCCTTGAAATGATCTCCGGCAAGATTCGCGATACATCCATGGCCGTCTTTTTATGCGCGGAGCCACTCCGGGCGAGAGCGTTTTGCGGGTGGCACTTGATCACTTCGACCGCATCCTCGCCCAGCAGGGAGTTTCAGAGCCTGATGCAGCAGGAGATGATCCGCCTCCACAAAGGTGAATCGGGCGCGATGCCCAATTCTTGTCAAACGCGTTTTTGCGCCCCTGCATGCCATGTTTCAGGCCATGGTGCGCGAGGGCATCGCATCCGGCGAGCTGATCGAAGTGGACTGGATGCAAATCCCTCTCGCAGCGCTTGGCGCCAACGTCTTTTATTTCCTCAGTGCGCCCGTATGGAAGATCGTGGACTGCCGATTGATCCCTTCAGGCCCGATGAGCCTGGCGGCGCGCAGGAAAGCATTGGTGGAGTTTCTGGGGCAGGCCATTTTTGTCGATCGAAAACACGGCGCTGAGATGGCTGCGCGCGTGCTGGACGACACGCCGATGCCCGAATTGAAAAGCGATCCATTGTCGTTTGGGAGGAACGATGAACGCACGAAATAGAGTTTTCATGATTCTGGGCCTGCTCACGGTGGGTTCGCTCATCTGGTATCTGCTCACGGCGCGTCCCCCCAGCGAACTTGAAGCTGATTGGCACCGTCGACGCCAATGAAGTGCTGGTCAGCGCCAAGATACCCGGCCGCATCCAGACCCTGTCACCGACGAAGAAGGCCAGGAGGTCAAAGCCGGCCAGCTCATCGCCGTCATCGAGAGCGCCGACCTGGAAGCCGCGCGCCAGGCCGCCGAGGCCACCGTCTCCAGCAACCGAGTCCAAGCTCGGTGAGACCGTCGAAACCGAGCGCCAGAATCAGGGCGAAATCACCAGCGCCACCGCCAATGCCGAGGCCCAGGTGCGCAGTCGCGCAGGCTTCGCTGGCCCAGGCCCAGGCGAATCTCGCCCATCAGCAGGCCGACACCTCCCGCACCGTCGCCCTGGCCAAGCAGGGAATCATGAGCGAACAGGCCAAGGACGAAGCCGTCACCAGCCTGCAGGCGGATCAGGCCGCGGTGCAATACGGCGCGCGAAAATGTTGTGGCCGCGGAGGCCGCGCTGCGCCAGGCTCACGCCCACGAACTGCTTGCCGCGGCATCGGCCCGCACCGTGGCCTCCACCCGCGGCCAGGTGCAGAACGCCAAGTGCCTCGCCGACCAGGCTGCAGTCGAACTCGGCTACTCAAAGGTCTATGCGCCCGTCAGTGGCAGGGTCAACGTGCTCGCCGCGCGCCAGGGTGAAGTGCTGCCCGCGGGCGGAACCATCGTCACCATCATGGACCTGACCCAGACCTGGGTCTACGCGCCGCTGCCCGAAACGCAGGCCGACACCGTGCAGTTGGGCGACAGCCTCCGGGTCGTCATGCCCAGCGGCGCAACGGTGCAGGGCAAAGTCATCGCCAAGACGTCTGAAGCCGACTTCGCCACCCAGCGCGACATCAACGGCGGCCGCAAGCGCGACATTGAAACCGTCCAGATCAAGCTGCTCATCCCCAACCCCGACGAGCGATTCGTTCCCGGCATGACCGCCGAGGTCTACATCCCCAAGAGCAAGCTGGTGAAGCAATGAGCGCCCGCAACTCGCAACCGGAAAAAGAGAGCGCCCACGGCGCCGACCTGGTGAAGCAATGACGTCATCCCCACAACCCGTCGCGGCCATTAATGGCAACGGCAAAAGCACTGCGCCATCGGCCATGGCCGTTGAGAACATCGTCAAGCGCTATGGCGATTTCGAGGCGGTCAAGGGCGTCAGCTTCTCCGTGGCGGAGGGCGAAATCTTCGGCCTGCTCGGCCCCAACGGAGCAGGCAAGAGCACCCTCATCCGCATGATGACCACGCTCATTCCTGTCACCAGCGGAAAGGCCATCGTCGCCGGCCACGACGTCACCAAAGACTCCGACGCAGTGCGCCGCATGATCGGCGTCATTCCCCAGGCGCTCACCAGCGATCAGGACCTCACCGTCGAAGAAAATCTCAGCATCTACGCCAAGCTCTACAGCGTTCCCAGAGCGCAGCGCGAGAAAAACATCACGGAAGTGCTCGAAGCCGTCGACCTCGTCAAGTGGCGCGACGCGCAAACCAAGACCCTCTCCGGCGGAATGCGCCGCCGTCTCGAAATCGCCCGCGGCCTGGTCCACGACCCGCGCATCTTTTTCCTCGACGAGCCCACCACCGGCCTCGATCCCGTCTCCCGCATCGCCGTCTGGGAGATGCTCAACAACCTCAAGAACTCGCGCAACCTCACCATGCTGCTCACCACCCACTACATGGAAGAGGCCGACCGGCTCTGCGACCGCATCGCCATCGTCGATCACGGCAAGCTCGTCGCCCTCGGCACGCCCATCGAACTCAAGCAGAGCGTCCCCGGCTCCAACGTGGTCGAAGTGCAGTTCGATCGCGAAGACCGAGGAATGGCAGGGTCGCCTTGAGAAGCTCGCCGGCGTCACCGAGCGTGCAGGCGCAGACCGCCGGGTTCTATCGCGTCCTCACCTCCAACGGCTCGAAGACCACCACGCAGCTCGTCGAAATGGCCGCCAGCCTTGGCGAAACCCTCACTTCGCTCAGCGTGCAGAACACCTCCCTCGACGACGTCTTCGTTCACTACACCGGCCGCCAGCTCCGCGATGAGCAGGTCAAGGCCGTCATTCATCATGCCGCCCCGGCCGGGAGCACAGCCATGAACAGAATGCTCGCCATTGTCGAGCGCGAAATGCGCAAGTTCTTCCGCTCGCCGGTTCTCATGATCATGTCGATGATGCTGCCCCTGGTGCAGCTCGTCATCCTTGGCAACGCCTTCGGCGGCAAGATTCGCGGCGCGCGCGTCGCCGTCGTCGACTACGACCACGGCCCGCAGGCCGTCAAGGTCCGCGAGGCCTTCGACGCCGTCGCCGCCAACATCGCCACCTTCACCACCGTCGATTATGTCGACCAGGCCCAGGCCCGGGAAGACGTGCGCACCGGCAAAGTCGATGCCGCCGTCATCATTCCCGCGCAATACTCGCGCCGCGTCTACGCGCAGGACGCCCCCAAGATCGGCCTCGTCGTCGACAACTCCGACCAGTTCATGAGCGGCAGCATCGAGTCCGAGATGCAGTCGCTCGTCGATGCCCTCAACGCGCCCGTCATCCAGCCGCGCATCGTCAACAACATCGCCCTCCAGATCGTCGAGCTCTATCCCTTCGTCGAGTACATGAAGTACCTGCTCTCCGGCTCCATCGCCCTGGCCATGTACATCTCCGTCATGATCGGCGGCGGCATGCTCTACATCGACGACAAGGCCCGCGGCGTTCACGAGGGCTATCTGGTCACGCCCATCACCAAGCTCGAACTCGTCATGGGCCTCAACATTGCCGGAGCCATCAAGGCCGTGCTCGCCGGCATCTCGCTCACCGTCATCGGCTCGCTCATGGCCGGCCTCGGCACCATCTTCCATCCCATGGCCGATCTCCAATTGCTCCTGCTCATCCTCGGCACTTCCATCGCCTTCAACGGCATGATGTTCCTGATGATGGTGCGCGTCGACGATCCGCTCGTCCCCCGCGCCATGTTCGGCGTCCTCAACACGCTGCTCTTTTTCCCGTCGGGCGCCATCTATCCCATCGCCGCTTTTCCCAAATGGCTGCGCGCCATCGCCGTCGTCGACCCCTTCACCTACGCCATCCACGGATTCAAAGCCATCCTGCTTAAAGGATGGCGGCTTTCGTGGCCATCCAGTACGACTTGCTGTTCCTCTTCGTCTTCGGCATCGGCACCTTGCTGATCGCCACGCCGCTCTTCAAGCGAACGCTTTGATATCGGGCCAAACATAGCTTTGTAACTGGGCACGACTTTAGTCGATGACCGAAAGTCGGCAACCGCGGTACTCAACAAGTTTCCGGCAGCCCTGCACCATACTCCGGAATGCAACGAGGCGGTCCACTCCTTGTGGGAGGGTGGGCCGCCTCTGTGCTTCTGCACCCGCACCCCGGCGGCCTTTCGATTTCTCGATAAAATCACTCGACTCCGCAATTGCGTTTGGCGTATACCTTTCCGCACCCGGGCTACCCACTTTAAAACCCGGCGAAACAGAAAGAGGAGGTTGTTCATGTTAGGCGAACAAATCGGTATCACCAAAGGCAAGAGAATCGTACGGCGCGTCCTTTCCACCGAACCCCCAACGGCGGAAGTTTCGTTTGAAGACAGCGGCACGCTATGCGGCGTGGCCGTCACCGGAATGGGTACCTATACTTCCATCATCGCTGCGGATGGCTCCCTGCACGGCGAGGGCCAGGGACTTGAGATGACCGCCGATGGCGAGGGTGCTTCCTGGAAGGGAACCGGTGTCGGCAAATTCGGCCCCGGCGGATCCGTCAGCTATCGCGGCATGCTTTTCTTCAAGACCACTGCCAAAAAGCTTGCGCGCCTCAACAACGCATGCGTGGCCTTCGAATATGAAGTCGATGCTGCCGGCAAAACCGTCTCCAAAATGTGGGAGTGGAAGTAAGTCAATCAGCAACCACTGCGCTCGATGCAGGTTCCAATCCTCCCCCAAAATTCAACAGCCCAGGTGAGGCACCAATGAATTGGCTGCGGGTCGCCGCCATCATCGTCGGCGCAGGTATACTCTCGTCACTCACTGATTGGTTCTTTGCGGGTGATTGGATTCATCGCCGCTTCACTTATCCCGAAATCTGGCGCAAAAACGAATCGAGAGCCGTCGCACTCACCAGTCCGCTCCCCTTTCTCACCTGTGGCGCATTCGCTCTTCTCGCCGCATGGTTGCAGATTCACGACATTCCAACCGCACTTAAACTAGCCTTCGCAGTCTGGATCATCGGCCCGCTGCCGCTTATTCTTACCAATGCAGCATTCATCAAGTTTCATCGCGCTTTTGTGGTGTCCTACATCACCGGCTGGTTAGTCAAACTTATCCTTGCTGCGCTTGCAGTCGGCCTCTTTTTTCGTTGGCCTTTGCAGCGCTGAATTGAACGATTCCAAACTCCAAAAGTTTTCCACCGAAGCAGGTGAATTTCCACAGAAATTAACCTGTCACTCATATTGACAGCGCGATTCTGCAAAGAGCATAGTTACGTTCATTCCGGGTTGCTAGGCGAAACCTGAGCATCTTCACTTCGTGACGATTTTGAAGGTTTAGCCGAAAGGCCCCAGTACATGAGCACTAAGTGTTGAACGCGGAGCAATCCGAGTCCAACACAGGACGCCAAGTGTGGAATGCGGAGCAATCTGCAGGAAGCAGGAAGCGCCAAGTATCGAGCGCGGAGCAATCCGCGAACGGTGCGAGCGCCAAGTGTCGAGCATGGAGAAATCTATGAGCGGCGCGCAACGTCAAGGGAAGCATACGGAGCAATCTGTGTGCGGAACTGGGCGGACGGATTGAGAGCGGAGCAATCCGCAAGCAAAACGAAGGCGCAAAGCGATGGGAACGGAGCAATCCGCAACCAGCGCAGGACGTAAGATGCGAGGAACGGAGCAATCCGGGCCAGACATCGAGCGCCAAGTGTCGAGCGCGGAGCAATCTGCGAACGGTGCGAGCGCCAGGCGTCGAATGTGGAGATATCCGCATACGCACATGGAGCTAAGTGTTGGACACGGCGATATCCGCGGCCAGCACAGGACACTTAGCGCGGACCACGGAGCAATCCGTGTATAGCGCCGAGAGCCAAGTGTCGAGCATGGAGCAATCCATGACCGGTGCAAAGTGTAAAGTCTTGGGACCGGCAACTCGGGACGCTTTTTTTTCCCCGAAATACCCTCCATCACAATTTCAGAAAACGAATTCCTGGTTAAAGGCATTCCCGCGTCTAACACCCGCAACTAACTCTGTCGTCTAACTCGCGCGCCAACTCCCGCATCAATCGACACTAATATGGGTGGTCCATGTCTCGATTCTGAGACATGGGAAAGCACAACGATCGTGAAGGTTATGCTTTTCATAGCGCATCAATCCGCAAGAAAATGGGTGCCCCTGGTCTGGATTCTCAGACCTGGGAAAGCACACCCGCGAATCGACCCATCAATTGAAGAGCGCAGTCTCAGCCATACCGCAGGTGCCTTCCCCAATCGAACCGCCTACAATAAGGAGAGAATCTGAACCCCGAGGATAAACATGCCGCTCTCCGGAGAAGCCATCCGCCTGATGAACCTGATTGACGACGTTGCTGTCACCCTGCGCCGGGTGCTGGCCACGATTCCTTCGCTCTCCGCCGAAGAGCGCGCCCGCGTCGCCGAGCACCTGCTCCAATCCAAGCCCAATGCGGAAGACGTGGCGCAGGCCTTGGCCGTCAAGTAAGGCCTTCGTGCCGCTCACTGTCGCGATTATCGGAGCGGGTCCGCTGGGCCGTTGGCTTGCTCTCGCAGCCGCGCGCGCCGGCTATCGCGTTTTGCTTGAAGACGTGATGCCCGCCAACCTGCACCACGCGCGCGAAGCACTGCGTCAGGAGCTGAGTCCTGCCGCTCTCCCCATGGTCGCATTTGTCTCCACCATCGAAGACGCCGTGCGCGACGCCGACCTCGCCATCGATTGTGTGCCCGACGAGCTTGAGTCCAAGTTGGAAATTCTTTGGCTGCTCGACCGCATGGCCCCGCCGCGCACTGTGTTCGCCACTCCCACCACCCGCTTGTCGATCACCGATCTCGCCGCCTGCACCTATCGCGCGGCAAAGTGCATCGCCATCGCCGCCGAAGCTTCGGCCCTTGCGGGCAGTGCAGGCGCGGAAATTCTCCTTCGCACCACGTCGCAGACATCCGCGGAAACAATCACCCTCTTGCAGAACTTCTGCCGGGAACTGGGCTTCAACCCCACCTTGGAGCCGGACACGCCTGCCGTTTAGCGCACCCCTCAACCACGCTAGGAATGCCGTTGTCTCGCTCTCGAACGACCGTGCCAAACCAATGTCACGCTTTTCGCACCAACGTGGTGCACCTGGACCACGCTTTGGGCCAACCGGGCGCCGTGACCGGCCTCATTTTTCAGCCTGCGTTTTCCAGCATTGACTCGTAAAACTTGACGTACTTCGGCACCACCAGCGTGGCGCAAAAACGCCTCTGCGCTTCCTTCCGCGCCGCATCCCGCATCGTGTCCAGCCGGTCTCGATCCTTCAACAATCCGATTGCACCTGCTGCCATATCTTCCACATTTCCAACAGGATAAAGAAGCCCCGTCAGGCCATCGTCGATCAGCTCCGGCACCCCGCCGACCCTGGTTGCAATGGCCGGAACCTTGCACGCCATCGCCTCCAGCGCCGCCAGCCCAAACGACTCCAGTTCGCTCGGCATCAGCATCAGATCGGCCAGTGGAAGCAGCTCGTTCACCCGCTCCTGCTTGCCCAGGAAGTGAATCCTGTCATGGATTTGAAGATCGTGCGCCAGCCACTCCGCCGCCGACCGATCGGGTCCGTCACCCACCAGTACCAGCCGCGCCGGCATCTCCCTCACCACTTCTGCGAATACTTTAACCACGTCCACCACGCGCTTAACCGGCCTGAAATTTGAGAGATGCATCAGAATCGCTTCTTCCGGCGCCGCCAGCCTCTTGCGCGCCTCCGCCCGCACCCATTCATCCTTGATCGGCATATACACGTCGCAATTCACAAAGTTCGGAATTACCTCGATGGGTCGGGTAATCCCGAAATCTTCAAGAGTTTTCTCCTTCAAATAGTTTGAAATAGAGGTAACCCCATCGCTCTCTTGAATGGAGAAACGAGTGATCGGCAAATAGCTTCGGTCCAGTCCCACCAACGTAATATCCGTGCCATGAAGCGTGGTCACAAACGGCAGTCGCCGCCCCTTTGCCGCAAGCATCTGTCGTGCCAGCATCGCGCTCACTGAGTGGGGAATCGCGTAGTGAACGTGCAGCAAGTCTAGGTGATTGAATTCAGCCACCTCAGCCATTCGTGACGCCAGCGCCAGGTCGTATGGGGGAAACTCAAACAGGGGATAACTCGACACTGGAACCTCGTGATAGAAGATCCCGTTGTCGCGCCCGCTGAGCCGAAACGGCTGCGAATACGAGATGAAATGCACTTCGTGTCCCGCCGACGCCAGCTCGATTCCGAGCTCCGTGGCCACCACGCCCGAGCCGCCATAGGTTGGATAACAGGTAATGCCAATGCGCATGGTGCCTCTTCGTTCCGCTTCTTGTTGACTTCCTACAGTTTCGACGTTCCCAGGGGAAGGGAAGAATCAATTGTCCAGGCTAGACGTTTCCTGCAATTGCCGCCGGCGAGCCCAGCCCGGCGAATGAGATCAACTCTATTTCGGGAAAACTTCTTCACTGAAAGCAGCGCCTTGCGCTCTATATCGCGTGACGACCGTAGCCGCGTGCGGATCTTCTCAAGGTCCGCATCGTTGTATCCAGGGTGCGTCACCAATTCCCACGTGCCATTAGGCAGATTCTTGAGCAGCGCCTGCACTGCATTCGCATCCAACGTTCCCGTGCCGACCACTGCGATTGTGCCGTCCGTGGTCTGCATATCTTCCTTTGCGATCAACCTGCGAAAGAACGGCCCCAGTTGTCGCAGCGCGATGACCTCGGCCATTCGAACCAATGAAGCGCGCGGAGTTGCGCGCACCGCCCATTCCGGCTCAAACGGGTTGCGCACCGCACGAATACCCGCGGTCCTGGCAGCGCGCAACACCGGGCGCAGCACGTTGGGGAACATGTGTGTGTGCTTGTGTGTATCGACGTGGGTGGGGCGCAGACCGCGGCGCTTCAGAAGGGAGATCTGGGCCGCGGCTTCCGCTTCAATTTCGGCACTGCGAATCGGCCGGAGAAAAGTCGCATGAGAAATGTGCCGAGTTTCGGCGGAAAGCAGCCTGTCTCGCGGTCAACCAACGTGGGAATCTCGCGCGGTGGCAGAACCGGCTCACCATCCACGAGAACGACGTGGCACCCTACGCCGAGTGTCGGATTCGCTTGCGCGAAGTTATCGGCTTCATCGGTCGCGGCGGCCTTGGCCATCAGCGTGGTACTGGTCAGAACTCCGGCTTGGTGCAACTCCACAATCGCCCGGTTCACTCCAGACGTCAGCCCAAAGTCGTCGGCGTTCACGATCAAGCGGCTCACTGGCCAAGTGTATCAACCGCGGTCGATGGATCTTTTGGACGATGCCCCGCTCACTTCGAACACGCTGATATGATGTGAAAAGGCCATTCATGGCCTCCCACCCTTAGGGGGCGGTTAGCTCAGTTGGTTAGAGCGCCTGCCTTACAAGCAGGAAGTCCGGGGTTCGAGTCCCTGACCGCCCACCAAGACCTCAATGGTAGCTTGAGTTCCCATCCTTCTTGCGCAATCCACGACATTGCGGCCATCCCTCCGCTGCTTTCCAAGAACCAGCTTCGGGTCACGAACTACTGGCAGACAAACTGCTTTGCCCGTGTAGCATTCAGGGAACGGCTTTGCAAAATTCGCGCGTAACGCTTCCCGATGGTGCCGAGATTGTGGTCGTTGACCTAAGCCGGCTCCGACTACTTAGCGCATTCTCTTTGGAACGGTTCGCCCTATGCTTTTGATCGTTTTCGCGGTCTCAATGTTTTTGAGCGCAGCCATGCTCTTCTTGGTGGAACCGATGTTGGCCAAGATGATGCTGCCCATGCTGGGTGGAACCCCCGCGGTTTGGAACACCTGTCTGGTGTTCTTTCAGGCAATGCTATTGGCCGGTTATTTGTATGCGCACGCCGCCATCAATTGGCTGGGGCGAAGAACCCAGATTGCGGTACACGTAATATTGGTACTGCTGCCCCTTTTGGTCGTGGGCGTGCTGCCGCTACATCTTCCAGCAGGTTGGGAACCTCCAGTCGAAAGCAATCCTGCACCATGGATCATGATGATGCTGCTGGGCGCGGTCGGCCTTCCGTTCTTCGCCCTCTCTTCAACCACTCCAATCATGCAGCGCTGGTTCGCAAATTCAGGCCACAAGCACGCAGCCGACCCCTACTTCCTTTACGCCGCAAGCAACGCTGGCAGCCTTGCCGGGCTTCTGGCCTACCCATTGCTTCTTGAGCGTCTGCTGCGCTTGAGTGAACAAAGCCACCTATGGAGCTATGCCTACGCGCTCTTTGTCGCTTTGACGTGCGCATGTGCACTCTTCGTTTGGAGAAAGCAGGCAGCGAAGGAGAAGCCTTCCCCGGACAAAGTTGAACAAGTCGTCGAAGAAGGCGTCTGGAAACAGCGCTCACGCTGGATTGCGCTGGCCTTCGCTCCTTCGAGTCTGATGCTTGGCGTAACAACGTCGCTGACCACGGACGTGCCTGCCATCCCGCTTTTCTGGGTGTTGCCGCTGTCACTTTATCTGGTCAGCTTTGTGCTGGTCTTCGCGCGGCGGCCTCTTATCTCGCACGAGTGGTTGGCCAGGTGGTTTCCGCTTCTTCTCCTTCTCGGGCTCTTTCCTGTCGTCTCGCGGATGAAGGCATCACTCCCTATCCTGATGTCGCTTGACCTGATCCTCTTATTTGGTGTGGCGATGTTCTGCCATGGAGAACTGGCCAGAAGCAGACCGCGGATCAGCCGGCTTACGGAGTTCTACCTTTGGATTTCGGTGGGTGGAGTGCTCGGCGGAATCTTCAACTCTCTCATTGCGCCCGTGATTTTTCGCTCTGCACTTGAGTTTCCGCTGGTACTGATCTTTGTTGCCTTGCTTCGTTCACAGGTCGACGTCCAGCCTGCGAATGCCAACGCAGACGTTTGGGCCAGGCGCAAGGACTGGCTGTTGCCAATGGCGCTTGGCCTTACCATGGCATCCCTGATCCTCGCGGTGGCCTATGAAGGAATCAGGCCGGGATTCTTGCCCACCATACTTTTCTTCGCATACTCGATGTTGTGGTGTTGGAGCTTCCGCAAGCGACGTCTGCGGTTTGCCGTCGGACTGACAGCAATGGTTGTTGCGAGCACGTTCTATACCGGGCAATTTGGCCATATTCTGGATACTGAGCGCAGCTTCTTTGGTGTCTCTCGTGTTGCCAATGATGCGGACGGAAGGCTTCGTTACCTGATCCACGGCGGTACTCTTCACGGCGTTCAAAGTCTTGACCCTGCGCGCAGCAGGGAGCCGCTCGCCTATTACACCAGGAGCGGGCCAGCCGGGCAGATCTTCCGGGCGGAACAGGCAAGGATCCCGAACGGCGACTGGGCCATCGTGGGACTCGGCGCCGGCGCGATGGCTTGCTACCTGCAGCCGGGGCAGACTCTAACGTATTACGAGATCGATCCGCTGGTTGTGCGCATCGCCGAGAACACTCGCTACTTCACATATCTTGAGCAATGCGCTCCGAACGCCCAGATTGTGCTGGGGGACGCAAGGCTGAAACTTCGCGATGCGCCCGACGCACATTATGGCCTCATCATCCTCGACGCATTCAGTGGAGACTCGATCCCAATGCACCTGTTGACGCGGGAGTCTCTCGCACTCTACTTGCGCAAATTGGCGCCTGGCGGCATCATTGCATTTCACATTTCCAGTTACTACTTGAGGCTTGCTCCAACGTTGGGAGATCTGGCGCAAGATGCCCATCTCGTTTGCTACACCGAAAACGATACGGTCATGACGCAGGCCCAGAGCAACGAAGGCAAATCCGGATCCATCTGGCTTGTGATGGCGCGTAAGGAGGACGACCTGTCCGGTCTCATTGCCGATACAAATTCTTCCGCTCGATGGTTGAGAGTGCAGGGACGCCCCGGTGCACGGGTATGGACCGATGACTATTCAAACCTGCTGAGCGTCATAAAGTGGACGCTGGGTGGACAATGAAGCCTCAATCCACGCCTTGAATGCGCGTTTCCCATCGAATGATCCTCGATGCCAACCAGGGCAAAGCGAATCAAGTTCTCACGCGGATTGAATCTTCCTCTGAATGATAGAGCGCTGCAACGAGAGTTGCTTCCCTACGATGTTTACTCGGCGCAACGGCGCAACTCTGACCACGACACTCAATCGCGCGATACCGAATAGCGCATTCAACGGGCCACATAGACAGATGCGTTTCCCACCGGCAGCTTTTCAAACCACTCCTCGACGCCGAATGCGGACTCAACTCCGCCAAGCAGCAGCCATCCGCCGCGAAACATCGTGCCATGTAGTTCCTTCAAGTATGTCTCGCTCTTGTTTTGGCGTCGAAGTAGATCATGACATTGCGGCAGAAGACGAGTTCGAATGGTCCCAGGGCGCGCATGCTGCTCGCGCAGGTCGATGCGTTTCAAAGGTGACCATGCGTGCGCACCGCATCGCTCAGCTTGCCAGTCCACGCCCATTTGGCGGAAGTGCTTTACCAGCAGGGCTGCCGGCAAGCCCCGGTTGACTTCAATCTGCTGGTATCTTGCCGGACTCGCGCGCGTTCCAACACCTGCGAAGAAAAATCGGTGCCTAGAATCTGAACGTTCCATTCGCTCAGTCCTAGCGCCGATGAGCAGCATCGCCAGGCTGTATGCTTCCTGGCCGGTCGATGCCGCGGCCGACCAGAAACGCAGCTTTCTTCGTAGGCCTGGCGATCCGCCATCAGGCGCGGCAGCAGCACATTTCGTATCGCATCGTACTGCGCTGGATCGCGGAAGAAGTAGGTTTCGTTGGTCGTCATCGCCTCGACAACCTGGCGGCCAACGGCTGTCTGGGATTTGCTCTGCAGCAGTGCGCACAAGTCATTAATCGTGCTCAAGCCCGAGTTGCCTGACGATCGGGCGCAAGGCGGCTTTCAAACAGGTAATGCTTATTCTCTTCGAGCACGATTCCCACCTGGGAATAGACATGCTCCTGAAGAAACCTGTAGTTCTCCGGGTGGATCTCGGCGATTGTCGATTGGCTCTGCATCCAATTCACCTTCGGTTCAGTGCACCCTGCGCAAGATCTCTGGCACAACATCGTCGAGCGGCAGCACGCGGTCGGCAAGCCCGGCATTCACAACTGCGCCCGGCATTCCCCACACCACACTCGAAGCTTCATCCTGCGCCAGGATGCTTGCCCCCCGCGCCCTGAGGATCTGCACGCCGCGCAACCCATCGTGGCCCATGCCAGTGAGAACGACGGCAATGACCGCGCCGCCATACGTTTCGGCGATCGACGAAAACAGCGCATCGACTGCCGGACGGCAGAAGTTCTGCGGCGGCGATTGATCCAGACGCACTCGCACTTCGCCGCCGTTTGAAGCCACCTTCAGATGAAAGTCGCCAGGTGCAATCAAAATTTTTCCGGCATCGACTCTGCGGCCCTGGCTGGCTTCTTCAACATCGAGCGGGCAGCAGGTGTGAAGTCGTTCCGCAAGAAAGCGCGTGAAGAGAGCCGGCATGTGCTGCACGACCAGAACTGGCAATGGAAACTCGGCCGTGAGCTGTGGCAGGATTCTCGCCCAGAGCGGTCGGCCCCCCTGTTGAGACTCCGATAACCACAACCTTGGGATTTGCGGAAGTGCCTGACATGCGCGGCGTTCCCTGGCCAGAATGTGGACGCCGCGGCCGCTTGCACGGTTTGCGCCGGTTTGGCGAGGTGAATTCGCGAAGGCAGATGAAAGAACTGCTTGATCTTTGGGATCAGCTCTTCTTGCAGGCGCGTCATCGAGCGATCGAGCGAACCTTCATTGGAAGCCTTCGTCACATAGTCGTCCGCGCCGAGCGTCAATGCTTCAAGCGTGACCGCCGCGCCGCGCTCCGTGAGCGTGCTGAACATGATGACCCGCAGATGGGGATATTCGCGCCGAAGATGCCGCAATGTTTCCAGGCCATCCATCTCTGGCATCTCGATATCCAGCGTGAGAACGTCGGGATTGAACTGCGGAATTCGCTGCAGTGCGATGGAGCCGTTGGCCGCTGCGCCCACAACCTGAATCTCCGAGTCCTGCTCCAGTGCATGAGTGACCAGCCGCCGGATGACGACCGAGTCGTCCACCACCAGCACGCGGATCTTTTCCCCAGGTTGAAGCAATCTTCGGTTCATTGCGGCCATGGCGCACCCCTCAAAGCTGGATTCCGGTGAGTTCGATCTTCCCGGCGAGAATGTCTCTTGGTGAACGGCTTCATCACGTACTCGTTGGCGCCTGCTTCCAGAGCTTCTGCGATGTGACCCTGTTCAGTTTCTGCGGTGACCATGACGACCACCAGGGAAGAGAATTCCGGGGTGTGGCGCAAGCGCTTGAGCAAATCGAGCCCATTCATCTCGGGCATGTCCCAATCCAGCAGAATCAGCTTCACCGCTGTTTTTTCAGCTTCAATCACCTCCAAAGCCTCGCGTCCGTTTGCCGCTTCGAGTACCTCGAATCCAAGCTCCCTGAGAGACTTGGCGAGAATCGTTCGAACGGTTCTCGAGTCATCCACTACCAGCGCTTTTGCCATCACTTCACCCGTGATCGTTGATTAAGTGTTTGAACGCGGCACAGGCGGGTACGACCCCCGCCATGCCGTGTCCGTGAAAGCCGGTTCGATCAGAATGTGAATCTCGAAACGACTTTCTGTAGCTGGGCCGCCATATGGCTCAACTCCTGCGACGCCTTCTGCGTGTCGCTGGCGCCCTGGGTGGTATTCTTCGCAGCCAACGCCACACCGCCGATGTTTTTGGCGATATCGCCCACTCCCTTGGCCGCTTCTGCGACGCTGTGGCCGATTTCATTGGTGGTCGCAGTCTGCTCTTCGACAGCCGATGCGATGCTGTTGGAGATGTCGTTAATCTGGTTGATGATCGTGCTGATCTCCTCGATCGCCTTGACAGCTCCCTTGGTGTCGCCCTGAATCGCGTCGATCTTTTGCCCGATTTCTTCGGTGGCCTTTGCCGTCTGCTTGGCAAGCTCTTTCACTTCGTTGGCTACGACGGCGAATCCCTTTCCCGCTTCGCCGGCGCGAGCTGCTTCGATCGTGGCATTGAGCGCCAGCAGATTGGTCTGTTGCGCAATCGAGGTAATGACCTTGATTACGTTGCCAATCTCCTGGCTCGACTCGCCAAGTTTCTTTACTGTTTCATTGGTGGAATGCGCCACGCTGACGGCATTCTTTGCGACCCGTGCCGATTCATTTGCATTCTTCGAGATCTCGCGGATCGAAGACTGCATCTGCTCTGAGGCGGAAGCAACGGAGGCAACATTGGCCGAAACCTGCTCGCTGGCCGCAGATACCACGTTGGCCTGCGTTGCGGTCTCTTCCGCGTTGCCTGCCATCTGCTGGCTCACTGCAGTCAGCTCCTCGGATGACGAAGCCAGCGAAGTCGCGTTTTGCGCCGCAACCTTCAACGGTTCCACAACCATCTCCAGAGTCTTGTTGATGCCCTCGATGATCTTGCGATAATCCCCTACATGCCGGGTAGCGTCAGCGCGCGTGCCAAGTTTTCCTTCCGCGCCCGCTTTGACCAGCAAATCGGTATCGCCAATTAGCAAATTGATGTTGGTCTTCAGCAGAACGAGCCATTCGTGAATCTGGTCCTGGTCCGAGGCCTTGACCATAGTGGCCGACATGTCTCCGTTGGCCACTTTGGTGATGTAAGCGATCAGGTCGGTCAACCATCCATGGACTCCGTTAATGGAATCCTTCATCTTGGCGTGATCCCCCTTGCAGGCAATCTCAACCTTCTCGCGCAGATTGCCGCCACGCACCAGCGTGAGCACCCGGTTGCCTTCGCCGATCGGCAGCAGGATGGCGTCCAGCATTTCGTTCACGCCCTCGAGGATCCTGCGATAGTCGCCCTGGTGCTTGCTCGCATCCGCGCGGGTTGAGAGCTCGCCATCTGCAGAAGCCTTGATGAGCACGCCTGTTTCGTTCACGAGTGCCTTGATGTTATCGATGCAGGCATTGAGGTTGTTCTTAATCTCGTTAAAGTCGCCGTTGTAACTGTCGGTGATCTTCGGCGGGATGTCGCCCTTTGAAATACGGTCGACGTATTCTGCGGAGACGTTCAATGGCCCAATCACCGCGTCCAGTGTTGAGTTCACGCCCTCCACCACTTTGCGATAATCGCCATGGTGCTTGCCGGCCTCCGCACGGGTCCCCAACTTGCCCTCTACAGCCGCCTTTGACAGCATCGCGGTGTCCGCAACAAGTGAATTCACGGCGTCAATGCAGGCATTGAGGTTGTTCTTGATTTCGTTGAAGTCTCCGTTGTAACTGTCGGTAATCTTCGGCGGGATGTCGCCCTTGGAGATGCGGTCAACATACTCGGCAGAAACATTCAGGGGTCCAATCACCGCGTCCAGCGTGGCGTTTACACCCTCGACAACCTTGCGGAAGTCGCCCTGATGCTTGCTGGCATCGGCGCGGGTGCCCAGTTTTCCCTCGACTGCAGCCTTGGCCAGCATGGCGGCATCGCTCAGCATTGCATTCAGTGCCACCTTCTGCTTCGTCATGTCGGTGGCAAATTTCACAACCTTGACGGCCATGCCGTCCGTGTCGAGGATCGGGTTGTAGGAAGCCTGAATCCAGACCTCCCTTCCGCCCTTGCCGATGCGCTTGTATTCCGCCGCCTGGTATTCTCCGCGGTTCAGCCTGGCCCAGAATTCCTTGTAATCGGCACTCTGCCGATATGCCTCATCCACAAACATGCTGTGGTGCCTGCCTTTTACTTCATCCAGGGTGTAACCAAGGGCGTTCAGGAAGTTATCGTTCGCATCCAGCACAGTTCCATCCATGCTGAATTCAATGACCGCTTGCGACTTGCGGATCGCTGCGACCTGCCCTGCGTAATCGGCGAATTGCCTTGGGTCGATGGCCACATGAGCATCCTTGGGATGATTCCGCACCCCGCTCGGCCGCGTGGCATCGCTTTGTAGGTTTCCCCTGCCGGCTCTGGTTGAGGGTCGCTCGTGCTCCGGGGCTTCCAACACGCTGGCGCCGGCGGACGAATTGCGCTCGGGGCTCATTCCCCGGTTGTAGCTTGCTTGTCTTGCCATGCTGTTTCTCCTTGATTGTGACTTGCCTTCTTACGCCGCCACCGGCGCCTGTGTTCTGAACCTTTTGTTTTTCTTGCTGCCTTTTTGCTGCCATGACTGATGCTGAGCTTCAGGTTGCGCAATTCACCTTGCAAAATAACTGCCCGTCGGGAATCACCTTTTCAAACAGGTGTGCGAGTTCTGCAGGCATCTCCTGCGTTTGCTCGCTTGCAAAGAAACCGCCAGGAGCGAGTGCGCGGTGAAACATTTTCAACACCTGGATCCTTTCGAGCGGTTGAAAGTGGAGGAGCACGTTCTTGCACAGAATCATCGAGTAGCCAACTCCGATCTCCTTACATGAGAGAAGGTCGTGCCACTGATATACGATTCGTCGCCTGACCGCATCAACGACGCGAAGGTATCCAGGCTTGTCGGCGGATTCGAAGTATTTCTCGAGGATGCCCTCCGGCAATCGCGACAGTTCGTCGCAGGGATACATCGCCGTCTCGATGACATGAGCGAACTGTCCGGTGTCCTCGACATCCGTCGCCTCGATGCGAAGATTGTTGAAGGCGAAATGACCCATCCGCTCGGCGAACAGGATGGCCAACGTATAGGGCTCCTGGCCCATGGCCACGCCGGCGTCCCATATGCGGGGATGGTTGCGTCCCGTCAGGATGGGAAGGCAGTGATCCACAACCCGCTCCAATATGTGCTGGTCTCGGAAGAAGAATGTGAATGCCAATTCCTTCCCCTCTCTGTGTCGTTTGATCGCGCTGCTCTTATACGCAGAAGTTGAAGCCCTGCGGCGCCGCTTGCTCAACTTGCGCTATGCCGCTCTGCCGACTGCGAGGTCCACCGTACGCTCCGTATCCAGAACAAGCAGCAGCCGGTCCTTCAGCTTGTAGACTCCGCGGATAATCTCCCGCGCAGCAGGGTCCAGGTTCTCGGGCGGCCGTTCGTAGGTTGCCGAATCCATATCCAACACGTCACCAATCTCATCGACCAGGAGACTCACAGCACCATCGTCGGTGCGGACCACCACGTTGGTCGGCATCTGGTTTCCGGCGCGCGGTGGCAGCCGGAGCCGTCGCCTCAAGTCAATGGCGGTGACAATCTGGCCGCGCAGGTTGATCAGTCCTTCAATGACCTCCGGGGCCTTGGGCACGTGCGTCATCTGCTGGAAACGCAACACCTCCTGCACGCGAAGCACATCGACCCCGAAGAACAGGTCGGCTACGTAAAACGTTGAGAACTGCCCGCTGGCCTGCGCAAGTTCGGATTTGGAATTTGCACTCTCGTTCGTCATCACTTATCTCTCCTCTCCCACGCATACCGGTTCCGGCTCTGCAGAATTCCGTGCCGATGCCAGCCGGGCCATGGACTTGAGCATTGCCTCCCGGTCAAACTTCGCCTGGCAGTCCTCGAAGCCCGCCATTTTCCCACAGGTCGATTGCACCTCCGCGGCGGAATCAGCCAATCCCAGCACGGGAATCCGTTCCCACTCCGGCCGCTCATGCAACGCATCGAGCAGAACTGCACTTCCGTTTTCGGGTAGGTTCAGTGCCACCAGGACAATGTCCGGTCGCTCTTGTTCCAGGTATCGCTTCGCATCGTTGGGATTTGCAGCCTCAATCACCCGGTAACCCGCCATATCGAGGCTGCTGCGGATCAGGCCCCGAGAGAAAGCCGAGGCTTCCACGACCAGTACGCTGATGCCGCTCGCGGGCCCGCCCGCCGCGTGGAACCAGGCTTCTGTGGCCGCATTGATCACCTGGTTGAGATCGAGGAAATCGGTGACCCGCTTGCCTACAACTCCGGAGCCGAGCAGTCCCTTGCGGCTTGACTTCTGTCGCACCGTCACGACGTCTTCGGCTACGTCGAGTATCTGGTCGACAACCACTCCCACGCTGCGATCACCGTCGTTGAACACAATGACCTGCACCGGGTCGGCACCGAGGTTCTGGTCCGGTTCGCCCGGCTCCAGCACCGCTCGCAATGGGACCAGGGGAAGAATGCGATTCCGGTATTGCACAACCTGGCATCCGCCTGCATGCTCGATAACACTGCGCGGAAACTCCTCCAGCCGGGCAACGAGAGAGAGCGGAACGGCGAGTCGATCGAAGGAACCGGCTCGGAAAAGGAGTAGCCTCTGCTGCTCGATCCCCGCCTGCAGCTTTTGCTCGACATTCGCGCGCGCCTGCTCGCGGGATTCCGAAAGTACCCCGGCGCTCTGGCCGATGCCGAGCACATCGAGAATGAGTGCCACCTTGCCGTCACCCATGATGGTGGCGCCTGCGTATACCGGGATTCCCTTCAACTGCTTGCCCAGCGGCTTCACCACGATTTCCTGCGTGTCGTTGATTCCGTCTACGATCAAGCCGAATTGGCGGTCTTCCGCCTGGAGCACGACCATGCTGACCGCTTCAGCATTTGCGGCCGATTTCAGCGCCAGCACTTCGTTGAGATAGGCCACCGGCAGCAGGCTTCCGCGCCGGCGGTAAACCGGCGTGCCATGAACGTGCTCGATATGCTTCTCTGATGAATCTCCCTCCAGACGCACCAGCTCCAGAAGGCTGACTTGCGGAATCACGAATCGTTCGCTTCCGCTGGTAATCACCAATCCGGGAATAATCGCCAGTGTGAGCGGAATCTTGAGCTTGACCGTCGAGCCCTGCCCAGGCCGGCTGAATATATCGACGACGCCGCCGATCTTCTCAATATTGGACTTCACCACGTCCATGCCAACCCCTCGGCCAGAAACGTTGGTGACGGCTTTGGCAGTGGAGAATCCAGGCAGAAAGATCAGGTTCAACACTTCGCGATCGCTCAGCTTGTCAACCTGCTCGCAGCGCAGAAAACCCTTCTCTACTGCCTGCTGCTTAACGCGCGCCACATCAATCCCTGCGCCGTCATCCGCGATTTCAATGTTGACCTGCCCGCCTTCGTGGTACGCCCGAAGAATGAGCCTTCCCTGGGCTGCTTTGCCGGCCTGGGTGCGAACTTCGGGCGCTTCAATGCCGTGGTCGCAAGAGTTGCGCACCAGGTGAACCAGAGGATCCTTGATCGCTTCGATAATGGTCCGGTCCAACTCGGTGTCGGTGCCGTCCATTTCCAGCTTGATTTGTTTTCCAAGGGACACGGCCATGTCGCGCACCACGCGCGGCAGCTGGTTCCAGACCATGCCGATGGGCTGCATGCGCGTTTTCATTACCCCTTCCTGCAATTCGCTGGTGATCAGGTTCAGGCGTTGCGAGGTGGCATTAAGAGCGGCATCTTCACGCTCCGTATTGAATTGCAAAATCTGATTGCGAGTCAGCACCAGCTCGCCAACCAGGTCCATCAATTTGTCCAGCAGCCCCACACCAACGCGTATGTTGGCATCGGCCACGGCAGACGACTTCACGCCATTCTCTTCCTGCTTTGCTTTTTCGGGGGCTTCAGAGCCGCTGGCCGCTTGAGGTTCCAGCCCCGGAGCGAGCGCTGGAATCGATGCGCTTTTGCTCTCCGCGTCTGCTGGTAACTGCGCCGCCGCACGAAGGCGTTCCGCGATTTCCTCAAACTGGTCCGGCCCCTCTTCTCCGCTGGCCTCGATCGAAGCCAATACTTTTCGCGTGGCGTCGACAGTCTCGAGAATCAGTGAGATCAAAGACGGTGTGAGTTCCCGTCTGCCGTCACGCAATTGGCTGAGCAGGCTCTCTGCCTGATGAGTAATCTTCTCCAGCGTTGAAAACGCAAAGAAGCCGCACGTCCCCTTGATGGTGTGAATCGTGCGAAAGATGCTCGCTAGCAATGCCTGGTCCTGCGGATTCTTCTCCAATTCAACCAACTCCTGATCGAGCCTCGATAGGTTTTCATGACTCTCGACTAGGAATTCACGAATCACATCCTGATCTTGCATGCGAATGTTCTCCTCGGAGCCTTTGCGGTTCGGCCCCATCTCTTCAAAGCGCTGACGAGAGGCTCTATCCCGCATCCGGCTCTTATTTGCGCTGGCGGAATGCGAATGCACTCAAGCTATGTCTCTTATCGGCCAGCGAACGGGATCGTTCACCGGATCGTTTCCCTTCCATTGTTCTTATGGGAATCCGGAGGACGGGCAGGTGCAGATTGGGAATCCCCGGAACCGGGGAAATACGCCGAGGTTGGGTTAGCGTCCGACTTTGCGCGCGTCGATAAATGTTTTGCGGTGCCGGCCGATAGATCCGTATTGACCCCTGTCATATCGAGGGAAGCCGTGAACAGCGCAATTGGCATCATTGATCGGGACGGTCTTGTCACGGCGGTGGAGCAATCCGCCGACTCTATTGTCATCACGGATGTATCGGGGCAGATCCAGTATGTGAACCCCGCGTTCACGACGATGACGGGATACTCATTTGAGGAGGCCGTCGGGCAGAACCCGCGCGTGCTGAAATCTGGATGCCATCCCAAAGAGTTTTACCAGGACCTGTGGAAGGCGTTGCGGTCGGGACAGGTTTGGCACGGCGAACTCACTAATCGGCGCAAGGACGGAACGCATTACCGCGAGGAGATGCGAATCAGCCCGGTGCGCAACTTTGAAGGCGAGATCACCGGACACATCGCCATCAAGAGAGACATCACTGAACGACGGCGGGCTGAGAGCGCATTGCACGACAGCGAGGAGCGGTTTCGCGTCATGGCGGACGGTTGCCCGGCCGTCATGTGGGTTACTGACGCGGAGGGAGGAATCCAGTTTATCAACCGGGCGTATCGAGAGTTCTTCGACAGTTCCTATCAAGAGGTGGACGGAGAAAAATGGCGCATGCTCCTCCATCCCGACGATGCGCCGGGATACGTTGCCGCATTTAAGAGAGCGGCGCATGACCAGCGGCCATTTCAGGCGGATGTTCGTGTCCGTCGTGCGGATGGAGAGTGGCGCTGGCTGGCTTCCTCGGCAGAACCGCGGATTGCTCCGGACGGTGAATTCATGGGGCACGTCGGACTTAGCCTGGACATCACGGATCGAAGGCAGGCCGAGCAGCAAAGAGAATTCCAGCTCTCTCTCATACGTGCCATTCACGAGGGTTCACTGGATGGAATCCTGGTGGTTGACGAAAACCAGCGCGTCGTCTCTCACAATCAGAGATGTCGCGACATCTGGCGAGTTCCCCTCGAAAGTGCTTCAAACAACCCCTCCGGCGCTGTAATCACAGACGGACCAGGGTCGGTCAGACAATTGGCTCTCGATCGCGTAGAAGATCCCGAATCGTATCAAAAAGGAGTGGAAGATCTTTACTCCCATCCAGAAGCAGACGATCGCTGTGAGCTGAAGTTGAAGGATGGCCGGACGCTGGAACGCTATTCCACCAGCCTGCGCAACGAGGGCGGAAGCTATCTCGGTCGTGCATGGTTCTTTCGCGATATTACTGCCCGCAACAAGGCAGAGATGGAGTTGAAGAAGAGCGAAGAGAAGTTCCGCCAGCTCTCGGCCAGCATTAGCGAAGTCTTCTGGATGATGAATGGACAGGGCACTGAGATTCTCTACGTCAGCCCTGCGTATGAGCAGATATGGGGGAGAACATGCGCAAGCCTCTACGAAAGTCCTATGGATTGGCTGGAGGCGATTCATATCGACGATCGCGAGCGGGCGCACACGGTGTTCCTGAAACAATTGCAAGGCGACCCGATACTTTCGGAGTACAGGATTCTGACCCCGGATGGCGAGGAGAAGTGGATCCGAGATCGCGCCTTTCCCGTTCGTGACGAGGCGGGCCAGTTGATCCGCGTGGTCGGGATTGCGGAAGAGTTCACGGAGCGCAGACGAACACAGGCCACGTTGAAGGAGGCGGCCGATCGGCTGCGCATGGCCGCGCGCGCGGGAGCCGTAGGCATATGGGACTGGGATACTGTCACCAATCAACTGGTCTGGGATGACGAGATGTTTCGCCTTTACGGCACGAGCCGGGACAAGTTCTGCGGGGCCTATGAGGCCTGGCAATCCGGCCTGCATCCCGACGACCGCCAGCGGGGAGATGAGGAGATTCAAAAGGCACTGAGGGGAGAAAGGGATTTCGACACGGAGTTTCGCGTTGTGTGGGCAGACGGAAGCATTCACAGCATCCGGGCACTTGCGCAGGTGCAGCGAGACGACGCAGGAAGACCTGTGCGCATGATCGGAACCAACTGGGACGTCACCGCACAAAAGCAAGCCGCTGAAGAACTGCTCGAGAGCAACCGCCGCCTGGAGCAAGCGACACTTCGTTCCCATGAACTTGCAGCCAAGGCGGCCGAGGCCAATGCCGCGAAGAGCGAATTTCTGGCCAATATGAGCCATGAGATTCGAACGCCGATGAACGGGATCATCGGGATGACTGATCTTCTGCTCGATTCGGAACTCAGCGAGGACCAGAGGCGCTGCGCTGAAATCGTGCACAGCAGCGGACAGTCACTACTCAAACTGATCAACGATATTCTCGACTTCTCCAAGATCGAGGCGGGCAGAGTCGAGTTGGAGAAACTTGATTTCGAACTTTCCAACCTATTAGACGAGTTCGCGGCAACTCTCTCGGTGCGGGCGAAGCGCAAGAATCTCAAGTTTTCCTGCGCTGTGGAATCGGGTGTGCCAAATCAGGTTCGGGGCGATCCCGGCCGGCTTCGTCAGATTCTCACCAACCTTGCCGACAATGCCATCAAGTTTTCGTCGGAGGGCGAAGTGGCGGTCAAGGTCTCAGTGGAACGCGACGATGAAGGCGAGTGCATGCTGCACTTCAGCGTGCACGATTCGGGAATTGGGATTCCCGCGGATAAGATCGAAGTGCTCTTTAATAAATTCAGCCAAGCGGACCCGTCGACCACGCGGAAGTACGGCGGCACAGGGCTCGGACTGGCGATCTCAAAGCAACTCGTCGAATTGATGGGCGGCGAAGTAGGAGTGGAAAGTCAGTACGGTATTGGGTCGGAATTCTGGTTTACCGTCAAGTTGCGGAAACAGGGGGATCGGGTACGATCCGACGGGCCAGCCCGCGCCTTGCCCAGCGCGAGAGTCGGCTCAGAACCGCATCGCAGTTCGAAGTTTGCGGGCCGCAGTGCTCGTATCTTACTTGCCGAAGACAATCTGACCAATCAGCAGGTGGCCGTAGGCATTCTTAAGAGATTTGGCCTGCACACCGATGTCGTGGAGGACGGCGCCGAAGCAATTAAAAAGCTCGCCGCAGCCGCATATGATCTCGTCCTGATGGACGTCCAAATGCCGGTTATGGATGGCTTCGATGCGACGCGCCAAATTCGTTCTCGCGGATCGGTCGTGCTCAATCACCGCATTCCAGTCATAGCGATGACCGCGCATGCCATGAAGGGCGATCGGCAGCGATGCCTGGATTCAGGAATGAACGATTACATTACGAAGCCGGTATCGGCGGCGGCTCTGCAGGAGGCGCTGAATCGTTGGCTGCCTTTGAAAGAAGGCCTGGGACAGACCGCTCGCGGCAGCGAAAAGCCTCCATCCTGCGGTGCCTCACCGCTGCCCGCGATCTTCGACCGCAGCGGGATGTTGGATCGGTTGATGGGAGACGAGAACCTGGCGCGGATCGTGGTCGAAGGATTCCTGGATGACATGCCGCAACAGATTGAGACGCTGAGGCACCAGGTCAGTCGCGGCGATGCGCACGCCGTCGAACGTCAGGCTCACCTGATCAAAGGCGCGGCCGCAACCGTGGGTGGCGAGGCGCTCCGCGCGATCTCATTTGCGATGGAGAGGAGCGGCCAGGCAGAAGACATTGGCGCGTTTGCCGCGCAAATGGATGAAGTAGAACAGGAGCTTGATCGCCTCCGCAAGGCAATTGCTGAGGGAGAGGACGAGTTTCGGGAAGAAGCGGTAATACTGCCATGAAGGCTCTGATTGTGGATGACGACTTCACCAGCCGTTTGCTTTTGCAGGAAACCCTGAAAGAGTACTGCCATGTTCACGCCGCAGTGAACGGCAGGGAAGCGGTCGACGCAGTGCGCATTGCGCTCGAATCGGGCGCACCCTATGACCTGATCTGCCTCGACATTCAGATGCCTGAGATGGAAGGCCAGGAGGGGCTGAAGCGGATTCGAGAGCTTGAAGCGAGTCATGGATTTCCCTTCCCGAACGGGTCGAAAATCGTGATGACGACCGCCCTCGCAGACAGGTCCACAGTACTGGAATCGATGAAATACCAATGCGACTACTACCTCGCCAAGCCGATTGAAAGGCGAAAGCTGCTGGACGAACTGCGGCGCATGCGGCTGATTGTTTGAGGCATCGGGGTAAGAATTTACTCAGTGGGCAGCGCAACTGCAAATGTGCAACCCGCACGCCGGCTCTGCGACGGTGTAAAGTTGAGGGCATGAGCCTCTATTGCGCCGTTGGAGGCGTGGAAACCGACCTTTCGCGGCAGCAGTTGAAGGAGCATCTCTTTCGAGAGCCTGGCTAAAGCTGGGTCCGCGTAATCATGTGCTTGCGGTGCCGCCGGATATGTCGCGGCTGCATTCGCAGGCAGGCTTGTTGACGCACGCCGCATGGGAGTATTTCGGCGACCGGCTCCAGGCAGTGCTGCCCGCGCTCGGCACCCATGCCGCGATGCAGCCCGCTCAGCTTCAGCGCATGTTTGGCGATATTCCGCTGGAACTGTTTCGCGTCCATCAATGGCGCACGGATGTGGAGACGCTCGGCGAGGTTCCTGCGGAGTTTATCCACGCTCAATCAGAAGGCAAGCTGAACTATTCGATCCCGGCCGAGGTCAACCGGCTCATATCGCAGGGCGGATTCGACCTGATTCTTTCCATCGGCCAGGTTGTGCCCCACGAAGTTATTGGCATGGCCAATTACAACAAGAACATTCTCATTGGGACCGGCGGCCGAGAGAGCATCAACCGCAGCCACTATCTGGGCGCTGTCTACGGACTGGAACGCATCATGGGCCGCGCAGAAAACCCGGTGCGCGCCGTGCTGAATTATGCTTCTGACCATTTTCTTGCGCACTTGCCCATTGTGTATGTGCTTACGGTAGTGGGTCGCAAGGAAAACGGCGGTCTTGCGGTCCGCGGTCTGTACATTGGTGACGATGTGGAATGCTTCCACCGCGCCGCGGAACTTAGTCTGAAGGTCAACTTCGAGTTAGTCGACGAACCGATCAAGAAGGCAGTCGTCTATCTCGACCCCCATGAGTTTCACTCCACCTGGCTGGGCAACAAGGCTGTCTATCGCACGCGCATGGCTCTTGCCGACGGTGCGAACCTCATTATTCTTGCTCCAGGTGTAAAGGAGTTCGGCGAAGACAAAGCGATCGATGGACTGATCCGCAAATATGGATATCGCGGAATCGCGGCCACGCTCGCAGCCGTGAACGCCAATGCGGACCTGGCCAATGAGCTGGGTGCCGCTGCACACCTGATGCATTCCTCTTCGGAGGGTCGTTTCACGATTACGCTGTGCCCCGGATATCTCAGCAGGGAAGAAGTGGAAGGCGTGGGGTTTGCCTACGCTGACCTGCCTGAGATGCTGAAGCATTATGATCCAGCGAAGCTCAGCCATGGAAACAACAAAGTCGACGGCGAAGATGTCTTCTTCGTGGCCAGCCCCGGACTGGGGCTATGGGCGCATAAGTCGCGGCTGGGCAAAGCAGAGTCCGCGTTGCCCACAAACAGCGAAGTTGCTGGGTAGCTAATCTTTTGCAAGCGCCTAATTGAAAAGCAGAAGACCTCACTAAATACGGAGTCTTATTTCTCTCGTTGCGCGTGCAGACGCAGTGGTCCAGGTGCCTACTTTTCGCTCGGAACGGTTCCGTTGTAAACGAGATGGACAGAGACCCTCACGGGCACAGCCTTACCATTCATCTTGCCTGGTTTGTAGCGTGATCTGAGAAGTGACGCAATGGCCGGCTTTTCGAGAATGGAGTTGTCGCACCGAGTAACCTGCGGGCTGGACGGGACGCCCTTTGGATTGATCGTCAGAATCACATCGCAGGAGACTCCGACGTCCAACGGGAGCGCCACTCTTCCAAATCCATCGTCGAGAAACTTCACCATTCTTGGGGGATCGATGGTCTTGCTGAGTGGATATACACCGTTGGCATCCGGATTGAAGGAAGTGATGCCTGGGGGTGTGATGAACGAATATCGAATTTGAGCGGGGAGTCCATAGTTCCTAATAGATCCATTGAATGCAGCCAGTCGAAAATTGATTTCGACTGAAATCTTCACGGGAACCGGTTTGCCATCTGACGTCGTCGCCGGCTTGAATTTAGATCTTGCGGCCGCCGCGAGGCTGTTCTCAGCAAACATCGGATCGGAGCACCGAACAATACTGAGATTCTGCGGGGCCCCACTTGTATCCACGATCATCGAGACCAGACAAACTCCTTCTTTCTGTTCCCTCTCCGCTTCGATAGGAAACTCTGCTTCCGGAAACATTAGCTGGACAGGATGGTTGGCAGCTTTCGCATCAGGAATAGCTGTAGTTTGTGGCTCTGCGGTCTCCTGAGTTGTCGCCGGGATATTTGATAATGCCAAGAGCGCGGCGATAACCCATACCTGACGCAAGAATCCTCCTTGGGATTTCGGAAAAGCTTTCACACCAACCCTAGCTCCATCAGCAGAAAAGCATAGTCAAATGCTATCTCCTTCAGATAGTCGTAGCGCCCGCTGGCCCCGCCATGCCCCGCCTGCATATTCGTCACCAGTAAAAGCAGATTGGTGTCCTGCTTCAGCGTCCTCAACTTGGCCACATACTTTGCCGGCTCCCAATACATCACCTGGCTATCGTGCAGCGAAGTCTTCACCAGCATTGCCGGATAACATCCCGCCTTCAGATTTTCATAAGGCGAGTAACTCAGCATGTAGTTGAAGTAAGTTTCTTCGTTAGGATTACCCCACTCTTCGTACTCTGGAACGGTGAGGGGCAGGGAAGCGTCGAGCATGGTGTTCATCACATCGACGAACGGCACGTGTGACACGACGGCTCGAAACAAATCAGGCCGCAGATTGACGACCGCACCCATGAGCAGTCCGCCCGCCGAGCCGCCCTCGATCGCCACGCGCGCAGGGTCGCCGTAGCCTGCAACGGTCAGGTGCTCCACCGCGGCAATGAAGTCTGTGAAGGTGTTGCGCTTCACCAGCATTTTGCCCGCATCGTGCCAGGGCTTGCCCAGGTCGCCGCCGCCACGAATGTGCGCGTAGGCCATAACCACTCCGCGATCAAGCAAGCTCAGCCGGTTCCCGTTGAACCCCAGCGGCAGCGAATAGCCATATGAACCGTAGCCGTAGACATACAGCGGATTCCGTCCCGGCTCGCGCTTGTCTTTGCGATAAACCAGCGAAACAGGAACCTGCGCCCCATCCGGGGCAGTGGCGTGCACCCGCTCACTCGCGTAGAGAGTGCGATCGAAGCCGCCGGGAATTTCAACCTGCTTCAGCAGCGTCGACGTCCCACTTGCCGTGTCGTATTCGTAGACCGAACTCGGCGTCACCAGCGACTGGTAGGCATAGCGATAAGTCGTCGTCTCGAAGATGCGATTGGCGTGCGGGTGCGCACTGTAGGCCGGTTCAGGAAATGCAATCTCCCCTGCGGGTGCAGCCTCAGGACCGTCGCCTTCAAAGCGCCACATGCGCAGGCGGGGCAGGCCATCCTCGCGCTCGCACGCAACGAAGAAGTCCGCGAACAGGTCAACATCCTCGAGCATCACCGCCTCGCGGTGCGGAATCCGCTCGACCCAGTGCTTGCGTCCCGGCGTGGCGACAGGCGCAGTCACCAGGCGAAGATTGCGGCCACGGTCGTTGGTGCGAATAAACCAAAGACCATTGCGGTGGTCGATGGAGTACTCGTGCTCGTTCTCGCGAGCGCTGATGACTGTGAACCTGCCGAGCGGGTCCGCGGCAGGCAGAGCCCAGCACTCGGTGGTGATGTGGCTGGCCGATTCCAGCACCAGGAACTTCCCATCGCGGGTGCGTCCGGCGGCAACGTTGAATCGCTCGTCGTCATCCTGATAGACCAACACGTCCTGGTCATGCGGAGTACCGAGCGCGCGCCGCCATAGCTGATATTGGCGCTTCTGTTCTTCGTCTTCCACGGTGTAGAAGAGTGTGCGATGATCAGCCGCCCACACCACCGAGCCGACGCGCTCGACCGTTCCGGGGAGAGTTTCGCCCGTGGCGAGATTTTTGATGTGTAGAGTGTATTGGCGGAAGCCTGTTGTGTCCGTCGTGTAGGCCAGCAAGTTGCCATCTTCAGAGATGGCGGTCTCACCGATGGCAAAAAAGGCGTGCCCCTTCGCCAGCTCATTTCCATCCAGGACGACATGCTCCGGCGCGTCGTTCTCCGGCCCGGAAACAGTTCCAGGTTTCCGGCAATGAATCGCATATTGCAGGCCCTCTTCCGTGCGGGTGTAGTACCACCACGCGCCGTCGCGAAAGGGAACTGACACGTCAGTCTGCTTGATGTGCGAGAGCATCTCCTCGTAAAGGTCCTCACGCAGCCCGGCAAGCGGAGCCATAACCGCTTCGGCATAGGCATTTTCGGCTTCAAGGTAAGCAGTGACCTCGGGATCTTCCTTATCGCGCAACCAGGCGTAGTCGTCGCTTAGGACGATGCCGTGAAGATGCGTTTCCGTGTGCTTTACGCGGGCAATGGGCGGCTGTTTCTCGGTCATCTCCTTCCCAGTGTAGTTCTTGCCGTGAAAACGCAGAAACTGCAAATCTTCATCCTTGAAAACCCACGCATTCGTCCGTCGAGCAGCTCTTTTCGCTCTACAGCGTGGGAACCTTCGGCAGCCCCGGAACGTACAATTAAGTGCGATGAAAGGTTTTCGCCGCGCAATTCTGGCCGTTGTTCTGCTGCCCTTCGCAGCGTTGCCCTGGGCATTTCCGGCGGCAGCCGCAGCCGAGCAGGTCAAAGACCTCCCGCAACCCACTGATTATGTCAGCGATTACGCCCAGGTCCTCTCGGCCCAAACCGTTGCGCAGCTCGACGCTATCTGCGCCCAGCTCGACCACACCAAGGCCAACGCACAAATTGCCGTGGTCATCGTCCACAACCTCGATGGGGACGATCCAGCCGACTTTGCCAACGCGCTTGAAGATAAATGGAAGATGGGGCGCAAAGGCTCTGATCGCGGCGCGCTCGTGCTGCTGGCAGTGGACGACCACAAATATAGGATCGACGTCGGCTATGGCCTTGAGGGGATCCTGCCGGACGGCAAAGTCGGCGACATTGGGCGCGAGATGGTCCCATACCTGCGGGCCAAGGACTATGACAGCGCCGTCAGCATGGCCGTGGGTCAGGTGGCCCAGGTCATCGCTGCCGACGCCGGAGTCTCACTCACCAACCAGCCCGTTGATCAGCCACCGCCTCCGCCGCAACAGCATTCGTCGGGGGTTACGATCTTCCGGATTATCGTGATTCTGATCTTCGTCGCGCTCTATCTCACGCGGATTCTGGGTAGTTTCGGCCTGATTTCAGGCGTTTGGGCTCTGAATTCGATGGGTGGGCGAGGTGGCGGCGGCTTTGGCGGGGGCGGCGGAGGCGGCGGTGGTGGATTTGGCGGTTTTGGCGGCGGTGGCTTTGGTGGCGGTGGCGCCGGAGGCAGCTGGTAGGTGTTAGGGTTTTTTTGAAGGGGTCCGCCTCGGCGGACCGGAGGAGAGAAGAAACTGTATGAGTCGTGCACTTGTCATTACCCTTGGAGTTCTCGGTGTTTTCGTTTTGGTCGTGATCATGGTGTTCTCGAGCTATGTAAGCGCCAAGAATCAGATGGTGGCCAACGATCAGAATGTGAAGGCCGCATGGTCTGAAGTGGATGTACAACTGGAGCGGCGCGCCGACCTGATTCCCAACCTTGTCGAGACCGTGAAAGGATTCACCAAGGAAGAGAGCACCGTGTTCGGCGATATCGCCAAAAAAAAAAAAAAAAAAAAAGAGCTTAGCCGCTAAGAGGAAAACCATGGAACCGAATCTCGATCAGGAACGCCAGCAGGCCCACGCGTTGCTCGATATGCTGCCCGCCGAAAAACTGAACGCCGTACGGAGTCTGCTCGAAGTGATGGTGGAGCCGCTGGCGCGCTCGCTGGCTTTGGCTCCGGTGGAAGAGGAAGAGATCACGCCCGAGACGGCCGCCGCGCTGGACCGCGCCCGCGCTTCACTCGCCCGCGGCGAGGGCATTCCGCACGAAGAGATCCTGCGCGAGTTCGGCTCTGACAGCCAGATGAGCGAGGAAGCCGCGCCCGGACCGGATCGCGGTCATCTGGTCGCCGGAAGCCCGCGCCGATCTTCGCGCCATCGAACGCGACACCGCCATGCAGATTCTCTACTGCATCGATCGCTACCTGGCCAGCCGCACCGGTGACGTGAAAAAACTCAAGCCTCCGCTGACGGGCTTCCGTCTTCGCTGCGGCGACTACCGCGTGTTCTTCGATCTCAAGGAGGAGAACACTATCGAGATCACCGGCGTGCGCAATCGACGCGAGGCTTATCGCTGAAATGAGAGATCCGGGCTGGTGAACCTGCCCTGCGCGCCAGAAAAATACCGGCTCTTGAAGTAATCGAGACCCGATTCGGCGTCACGTTCTTGGCCGGTACTACGAGATCTTCTGCCGGAATCGTACAAGCAAGCGTGCAAGCCCAATGCGGTGTTGGAGTTAACGGGCCGATCGATGCAAGACGGCGGTTGGAAGCCGATGGCCCGATGCGGGTTTTCGATTAGCTCAAAGGGGCACACGCCGATAAAGCGGCTAAAAGAAAAACAGGTTGTTTCTTCTTTAGCTGCCTGAGCGGCGGGCATATATTGAATATATATCCTGAGTGTATCGCGGTTGCCTGGTTGCGACCAAAGGTGATGCGCTTGCGGAATGCGCAAGGCGGATCAGCAGCCACCTTTTTCAAAACAATCGGGCGGGGGAGCCGGCGGCAGTTCCGGCGTGATGGTGAGTGACCGCCGCCAATGATGTGATTGGAGAAAAGGGGTGTGTGGATCCTTGCCGCGCGATGCGCGCAGGGAGACGGCGGCCGCGCAGCGGACGGCGCGGACCGAAGCGGCGCGGTGATCAACGTGACGGCGCATGCGGGTTCGCGTGCGATGGCGCTTTCCCCGACCCAATGTGACGGCGGCAGCCGGGCCCCGCCGATGACATAAGATCGCGTTATCGGAGAGCCGCCACCAGGGAGCGCGGGCGACTGCAGCGGGGTTTCGGCTTCGGATAACGGCGCCCTTATGTCAGAGGCAATCTGCGCGGCGACGGCTTTCCACCTGCCGGGAGGCCATCAAACGATTGGAACACGCACGGCCCCGGAGGAGCACCGCGACGAAGCGGATGTGTGCGCACCAAGTCTCTATTCCTCGGGATCGCTCTGCTGGTCAGCATCGAGCAGCCGCTTTAGTTCGAGCTTTGCCGGGTGCGTCGCCCGGTGGATCTCCTGCAACTGCCGGATCGCCACGTGCGTGTAAATCTGTGTGGTTTTGAGATCGGCGTGTCCGAGCATCGCTTGGATGAAGCGGATATCGGCGCCGCCTTCGAGCATGAGCGTCGCCATGGTGTGGCGGAACAGGTGGCACGCGCCGCGCTTGCCGATGTTGGCTGCTTCCACGTACCCGCGCACCGCTTCGGTGAGATAGTCGAGCGAGAACGGTTCGCCGGCATTGGACAGGAACACGATCTTGTCATCGGGTTCGGTGAGCCAGTCGCGGGCGCGATTCCTCCAGGTACTTGCGCACCCACGCCGCGGCGCGGTCGCCCAATGGAATGATGCGATCTTTTTTGCCTTTGCCCTGGCGGATCGCGACGGTGCATGCGCTCGAGATCGAGATCCCATAGCGTTAGGTTCACCAGTTCGAGACGCCGCATTCCGGTCGAGTACAGCGTCTCGAGGATGGCGCGGTCGCGGAGTCCGAGAGGATCGTGGATATTGGTCTGCTGCGATGACCTGCTCGGCTTCGGCGGCTGTCAGCACGGCTTTCGGCAACCGGACTCCCAGCCGTGGCAGCTCCAGTTCGCTTGCTGGATTGTGCAGGATGTGATGCTGCCGCGCCATCCACTTGAACCACACGCGCAGCGGCACGATGCGATCGTGCTGGCCGGTGAAGCTCAGCGGCTCGCCGTTCTTCTTGCGGTAATGGAACACATGGCGCTGATAGCTTTCGAGCACCGTGCGCGTCACTTCCACCGGCTCGGTGAGGCCGCGCTCGTCGCACCAATCGAGGAAAAAGCCGATATGCACGCGGCGATTCTTCACCGTGTACTCGGAGTAGTTGCGCACACGCAGATCTTCGAGATGCTTTCTCCAGTAGCGACTGGAGCGGCGTGGCCGGCACGGGTGGCGCTTTACGTTTACGTACGATGCGGGACATCTCATGCTCCCGTAGATATGCGTTTTTCGTGCTATTCGGCATGAAAAACGCCGTTTGGACGCCAGTATTCATGCGGATTTCAGTGGGTCCGACCGGTGGCCGACATCCCCCGACTTGGGGCCGACTTGCCCCCGACTTCTCGCTCTCCGGACCCCGACCAGTTTAGTTCGTAGACGAAGCGTTTGCCCCCGTCCGCCGCGATGCACGATCAGATATTCGAGCTCTTCGAGGCGGTGCAGATGGGTTTTCAACTGTGTGTGGCCCCAGCCGGTGTGGGCGCGCACATCCCGGCGGCTAAAACGAAAATCACTCCGCTCCACCTTGAGCCGCTGGCATTCCCCACTCACCATTTCGTCCATCAGTCCAAGCAAGCGGCGCGTTTGCGGCGGCAACTCGTCAAGGGAACGGCGCATGCAGTTCTTCCATCAGCCGGTCCGCCGTCGCGATGTCTTCCCGCGTGGCCTCGATGTAGGAAAGCCCGCCATTTTTGGACGGTGCGGTTTTCACCGTCCGCTGATGCTGATGCAAGAGCGCGATCGCGCGGATGAGCGTCAGATATTTCATGTGATCGCGCCGCATGCGCGTGAGCCGGTCGGGAAACGTCAATGTATCGACAAACGGGTTCACCACGAACAGCGGCTTCAGCAATCGCTGCGCGTTCTGATGCCGCCGGATAATATCGCGCCGCTCCTGGCGGCGGATGAGGCCTGCGAGCGTCTGCTGTTCCCGCTGTAGTTTGTGGATGGCCTGCGTCTGCTCGCGGTCTTCGTTAACCGAGAGCACCAGGCAGCGATTCAGCAGCTCCTCGTCGATATCGATGGCCGTCGTGGTGAGAAACATCATCACCGGGCCTTCCACGCGGTACTGATGCGTGACCAGGCGACCCGTCGCGGGATCTTTTCCCGTGGAGGCTATCGAAAGAATGCCTTCGCTTTGCAGCAGCTTCAGCGCGTAGGCGGCGCGGCTGGCGCCTTCTTCTTCCACGATGGCCAGCACCTTGTGTTTCAGATCCATCTCGCCCATGTAGTACAACGATTGTTCCGTCATCGCCGAGAACTGGATGCGTTCTTCTTCCGGCACGAAGGCCAGCACCGCATCCATCAGCGAGCTTTTGCCGGCTGCGGACGACGATTGCACCAGAACGGCCAGCGGCGATTCCAGATGCCGCGAGACGGCGGCTAAATAACCAATGAGCTTGTTGGTTTGTTCTCCGACCAGGCCGCATTTGTCGAAGTCTTCCAGAATGCGGTCCAAGCAGTTTCGGGGCCTTCAGCAACGCGAGCGCTTCAGTGCGGTCTTCGTCGCTGAGCTCTACTTCCGGTTTGGTTGGTTCCAGCGCCTTGCGGATCTGCTCGGATTGCAAACGTTCGAGCGCCAGAAACACCTGGCCCATGTCCTTGCGGATGACGTCTTCCTGCATGCCCAGTTCCTCGGCCGCGCGCTTGATAAAGGCTGCGCGCTGACGGTCGGTCTGCAAGTCAAGCGTATCGACGTGAAACTCGTGCTGCCGCGACACGAGCACGTTCACCTTCATCACTTCGGGGCTGAGATTCTTCGCCAGACCCCGGATGCGATAGCGGCGGTCACCGCGCGGAATGGTGATCTCGTCGCCGTTCACCTGGACCTCCGGTTCGGCGGCGAAGGGAATGACGGGTTGTGGCTCGATGTTTTTTTCTTTAGCCGCCGGATCGGGTTTTTGATTCGTCGTTTCGCACCACTCGGCGCTGTTCAACAGCACCGCCAGGCTTTGCGATGCGGGCTTTACCTTCAGCGCGTATTCGTTGGCGTCCATCCCTTTCGGAAACAGCACGCGATGCGAACCGATGCCGAGCTTCAGCAGTTCTTCTTTTAGCCGCTGGGCCGCCGCGTCGCCGGCGTCGTCGCGGTCATAGGCGATCCAGACTTGCTGAATGCCATGTTTCTGAAACGCTGCCTGGTGATCTTCAGTGAAGCCGTTCACGCCATAGCTGGCCGTCACGTTGCGGAAACCCGCGCACCAGAACGTCAGCGCGTCGATGATCGACTCGCACAGGATTATCTCTTTCGATGCGACCAGCGCCTCTTCGTTCCACACTCCACGATGCGGCCCCGGCAGGTAGAGATGCAGCGGCGTGCCTTCGCGCAGATCCCGGCGTGATCTTGCGGCCATACATGCCGAGCACGTCGCCGGCAAGCGAGAAGATCGGAAACACGATGGAACCGTTCATGTGCTCATGGCCGCTCTCGGCGCGCAGGATGCCGAGCCGCTGTAAACGTCCGCGCAGATCCGCTCCGGCCTTGCGGTTCTTGTCCGGCAGCGTGAGGCCGAGCTTGCGGTTGGCGAAGCCCAGCTTGAAAGTGATCGATCATCTCCGGGTGCATCAGGCCGCGGGCTTCGAGATACCGCAGCGCCTCGGGCGAGTTGACGAGCGTCTCGTGATAGAAGCCAACCACGCCGCGCAAGACTCTCCTGGTCGCCGGCATCCAGCGTAACCGGCGCTGCGAGCTTCGCGGTCGTGTTCTTGCGAACGATCTTCTCGACCTGTGCGGACAGCGCGGGATGATCGGCTTTGAGCAACTCGACGGCGTGGCGGAAGCTGACGCCGCGGGTCTTGATAATCCAGTCGATCACCGAGCCGCCGGTGTTGCAGGCGCCCAGGCAATGCCACAGATTTTTCTCCGGCGTGACCACCAGCGACGGCTCGCGGTCGTCGTGAAACGGGCAGCGTCCGATGAGATCCGCTCCGTGCTTGCGCAGTTCGATGCCGGCCGCCTTCACCAGGCGCTCGATGGGGATTTCTCGCTTCAGCCGCTCGATCTCTTCGTCCGGAATGCGCGCCATAGAACCTCCAAAAATGGGAGTGCATAAGAGAACGTCGTCAACTAGCTCTTATGCTATCCTGATAGTCGCATATGAGAGTGGATCAGGCAAGCATTCCCGCTACCCCTTCTATTGATCTGTGAAGAAATGCATGCGCGTGCCGGCATGTTGAATGCGCAAGGTCCGGCAGCCAAAATCGCCGCCAACGGGCAACTGGATTCAGCCATCGGACGCCTGCTGCTGCTCACTGAAAACTACCCGCAGCTGCGTTCAAGCGATCAGTTCATGCGCCTGCAGGACGAACTGTCCGGCACGGAGAATCGCATCAGCGTGGCTCGGAAGCGATACAACGACGCCCTGCAGAACTACAACACCTTCGTGCTGCAATTCCCCAACAGCATCTGGGCGGGCATTGCCGGCTTCAAGCAGAACACGGCCTACTTCACAGCCAGTCCCGCGGCTCAGCAAGTGCCCAACGTGAAGTTCTAGCCCTCAACGTGAAGTTCTGGCAAGGCCGCATTCAAGCAAAAAGGCCATCCCGGTTCAGAGGGATGGCCTTTTTAGTTGTCGCGGGCCAGGAGGACGGCCCGCACCCGGTTACTTGTAGGAAGCGATGGCGCTGGCTTCGTCGTCATAGATGTCAAAGACGGTGTAGAGCTTGGTTAGTTGCAGCACGTCCTTGACCTTCTTGGTCAGGCTCAGCAAGCTTCAACGACGCGCCCTGGTTCTTTGAGGTGGTGTATGCGCTCACCAGCTCGCCCAGTCCCGAGCTATCGATATAGTTCACGTCTCCCAGGTTCAGCAGGATGCTTTTTTGTCCTTTGCTGATGAGGTCGCGAATGGCCTCTCGCAACTGCACGCTGCCCTCGCCCAGAGTGATCCGCCCGCTGAGGTCCAGAACGGTGACGCCGTCCACTTCACGGGAAGCAATAGTTAGTGCCACGGAAATTCCTCCTTTTCGAGTAATACGGTTATAGCACCTTTGCCTGCGATGGGGGAGTGGAAGAATCAACCTTCCTGAGTCGCGAGCCGGAAATAAATTCCGGCAACCGGTCCCCGTCTGTTGCCTGCGCCCGTGCCTTACGTTTTTTCGTCCGCCGGCGCCAGATGCTTGACCAGCGTCAACTCAGTTCCTGGATGCAGTTGTCGAAAGTGTACCTCATCCATGAAGAGACCGGATAAGAAAGATGCCGCGGCCGGTGCCGCGCATGAGGTTTTCCGGGGCCAGCGGGTCTGGGAGTCGTCTCCGGGTCCAATCCCTTGCCCTCGTCGGCAATGGTAATCACCAACGATTTGCCCGGTGTTTTCAAAGCTGGCGGTGATTTTCTTGGCGGGGTCGTAGTCGTTGCCGTGCAGCACCGCGTTGACCGCAGCTTCCCGCACAGCCATGGTGAGCTTGAAACCGTTCGTCCTCGTCGAGGCCGGCCTCCGCGGCGAGCTTCTCGGCGGCGGCTTCCACCTCGCTGACGCTCTCCATGGTGGAACTGAGTGAGAACCTCAGCGGTCCATCTTTGGGTTTGTCCAATGGTATCGTCTCCGCCTCTGCCGGAACGGGAATTGAATGTCCCATCGTCCGAGGAACCTTGCTGGAAGTTTCATTGCTGGAGCGGCGTTGTGTCAAGCCGGGAGCGCGCTGTCGTGCGCTGCGGACTTGCATCGCACTCTCAAGGTATCCATCCGGATGCGTCCCGACCCGCAAACCGCGAGTGAGGGAATACACTCTTTTCATGCATGCCCGCACCATCGCCCGCGTCAGCTTGACCGCGCTGCTCGGCACTCCCGTGACCGACTCGCAGGGCCAGTTGCGTGGCCGTCTGAAAGACGTTGCCGTGGCCACCGGCGCCGACGCAGGCAAGGTCGTGGGATTGGTGCTCAAGACCCGCGCAGGCCTCGCCATTGTCCCCTCGCAGGACGTGATGGAAACGCCCGCGGGCACGCTCGAACTGCGCTCGTCAGGGGCCCTCGTTCCGCTCAAAGATCAGGGCAATTATCTCTACCTGCAGCAGGACCTGGTGGACCGCCAGATTATCGACATCCACGGCCGGAAGGTTGTCCGCGTGAACGACGTGGACCTGGAATGGATGGGGCAGGGCGCGGCGCACTTGTTGCGTGTCGCCGAGGTCGAAATCGGCTTGCGCGGTGCCTTTCGCCGCGTCTTCAAAGGATTGTTGCCCCGCGCTTCGCTTGAGTCGCTTTCGCGCAAGTTCGCAGAGCGTGGCATTCCGTGGCATTTTGTCGATGTCATTGAGGTCGATCCGGCGCGGCGGGTCAAGCTGCGCATCGAGCATGAGCGACTCGCTGAAATGCACCCCTCCGATCTGGCTGAGATTCTGGAGGACCTGGCGCCCGCAGAGCGGGAAGCCGTCTTTACTTCCCTCGATGAAGAGGTAGCCGCCGAAGCATTGGAAGAAGTCGATCCCAAGCTCCAGAAATCCCTGCTCGAAAAACTCGACGAGGAACGGATCGCCGACATCGTTGAGGAGATGGATCCCGGCGCGGCTGCCGACCTGCTGGCCGAACTGCCTGAAGAGCAGTCCGACGCCATCCTCGAAGAGATGGAGCCGGAAGAGCGGCAGGAGGTTGCCGAGCTTCTCGAGTTCGACGAGAACTCCGCCGCCGGTTGCATGACCACGGATTTCGTCTATCTGGGGATGAACGCCACATGTGTCCCAGGCTGTGCAGGCCCTGCGCAGTTTCGATGGCGATCCGGAGAGTGTGACCGAGATTTACCTGCTCGATGAAAAACGGGTGCTGCGCGGAGTCATCCCACTGGCACGGCTCGTGATGGCGCAGCCGGAAACGCGCCTGTCGGTGCTCACCGAGCCTCGCGTCCTTTCCTGCCCAGCCGATATGCGCCAGAACGAGCTGGCGGAGTTCTTCGATAAGTACAATCTGCATGCGCTGCCCGTGGTCGATGTGCAGGGACGCATGGTCGGCGTGGTGCAGGCCGATCACGTGATCAGCTTCCTCCGCGAAAAACTATAGGCCCCGGATTGAATCCTGTTATCCTTGCCTTGAAATCAAACACAAAAATCAAAGTCCACTCGCTCCCAAAGGAGTTCACTGGCCATTGAATTCTTAACCCGCACTTGCGCGTCCGATCAGGACCGGAGGGAATATGTCCAATGAGATTAAAGGCATCGTTCGCCCGCCGCTTCCGATGCCCCCGGAAAAGGGCGATAAGCGGAACTACCGGCCCACGGTCAAGACCCCGCTTTTGATCACACTGTTTGCTTGGCTCTGCTTCTTTCGCGCGGGAGTTTATCTCGTATTCGCGCTAATTGTTGGCGTGGCTCCGGATTCAGCCATCACAGATTTCCTCTCAACGCACTTTGATTCAGTTCCTCGCGAAATCTCTCCTGAAGCTGTGTTCTACATTTCGGCAGGTTTTTATGGTCTCATCGGGTGGAGATGGTACAGCAAGGACTGGCGCGCGCGTTGGGTTGCGATGTTCTTTGCCGGCGCCACCGTGGCGCGTACTGTCGTGCTCTTGCTCGCCGACCGCGCATCGGGAGTCGACACCCCGCTGACCCCCGGAAAGCAGTTTGCGCTCATGGCCAGTTCAACCTTCAATCTGTTGATTTTTTTGTATTTGGCCTTTTATCCCGGCATGGATCAGGCCTTCAGAGAAACACCTTGGGAATGAAGCCGCGAAACCGCATTTGTGCCGTTCAGTGCGCAGATAGTTGAATCCATCGCCTCTTCCGGTTTCATTCCATCTCGATGTTTCGGCGGATTCACCTGCCCCAAAACCGAAATCTCCGGAACGTTCGTTTGACTGGCCCGAAATAAATGGATGGATGCATCTGAATCTGTGAAACAATTCATAGATGGTCCAGTTCCCAAAGATTATTCAGGGTGGGATGGGTGTCGGTGTGTCCAATTGGCGCCTGGCGAATGCTGTCTCCCGCCTCGGTCAACTCGGCGTCGTTTCCGGCACGGCACTCGACTCCCTCTTTGTGCGTCGCCTCGCGGACGGCGACATCGGTGGCTATATGCGCCGCGGACTGGACGCGTTTCCGTTTCCCGATATGGCCAAACGCATCTGGCAGGACTACTTTGTCCCCGGCGGTAAGGCTCCTGACGCTCCCTATCCGACCACCCCGATGCACCAGAGGATTGAACCGCGCAAACTGATTGAACTCTGCATGGTCAGCAACTTTGTTGAAGTGTTCCTTGCGCGCGACGGTCACGCGAATAAGGTCGGCGTCAACTTTCTTGAGAAGGTGCAGTTGCCCCATCTGGCGTCAATCTACGGCGCCATGCTGGCCGGTGTTGGCTATGTGTTGATGGGCGCGGGTATCCCGCTGCATATCCCTGGCGTGCTCGACAACTACGCTGCCGGGCAGTCTGCTGAATACAAACTGGCGGTCACCGGTGCGGTTTCTGGCCAGGATACGCAGATGCGCTTCAATCCTGCCGACTATATTGATGGACCGCTGCCGGTGCTTTCACGTCCCAGGTTCCTGGCCATCGTTTCTTCCAACACCTTGGCTACCACCATGCTTCGTCGGGCCAGCGGCCGTGTCGACGGCCTGGTGATTGAAACCCCGACCGCAGGTGGACACAATGCGCCGCCCCGCGGCAAGCTCCAGCTCAACGCAGCAGGGGAACCGGTTTACGGCGAGCGCGATCGGGTTAATATCGCGGAGCTGCGCGAATTAGGCGTTCCTTTCTGGCTCGCTGGAGGCTATGGCAACGCCGACAAACTGCGTGAGGCGCTCGATCAGGGCGCGGCAGGCATTCAGGTGGGCACGGCTTTTGCATTCAGCAATGAATCCGGCATGCGTCCCGATCTAAAGAAGCGTTTGATTGGGCAGGCCATGACCGGCACCGGCGAGGTTTACACCGATCCGCTGGCGTCTCCCACTGGGTTCCCGTTCAAGGTCGCGCAACTTGAAGGCACTTCGTCCGCTCTCAATGTCTACCAGGAGCGGAAGCGGGTTTGCGATCTGGGCTACCTGCGCGACCCCTATAACACTCCCGATGGAAGCATCGGCTACCGCTGCTCGGCCGAGCCAGTGGCGACTTACGTTGCCAAGGGCGGCAAAATTGAAGACACCGTGGGTAGAAAGTGCCTGTGCAACGCGCTGATGGCTAACGTGGGTCATCAGCAGGTGCGCAAAGAAGGCACCGTCGAGCCTCCCTTGGTCACAGTGGGCGACGATCTCAACTCCATCGTGCAGTTCCTCGAGCCGGGCCGCGACAGCTACAGTGCCGTCGACGTGGTTCAGTCCCTGCTAAGCAAGGTTGAATCCGCGCCGGAAGCCATAGAAGAACCAGTCTTAGTCGGCATGGCTTAGTGCTTTGGCTCTAAATTTCGCAGCATAAATAACGCTGTCATCCTGAGTGAAACAGGGCGTTTTTTGCCCTGTGAAGTCGAAGGATCTGCGGTTGCTCTTCGCAATTGTTTGACACGAACTTCTGGAACAGGACGCCGGCCGGTTCTGACCCTCAGCAATCTGGCATAGATTCTTGCCGCGGCCCGACCTCCGCGGGCTTTTTCCCGCTACCGTTTCGCATCTTCCTCAGCTAGAAACTCGCCCAGGCGGTCGAGCTTCTTTTCCCATACCGTCCGGTGCGCGCGAATCCACTCTTCGAGGGCCCGGAACCCCGCCGTCTCGATCCTGCATGTCCTTACCCGCCCCAGCTTTTCGGTACGCACCAGCTTGACCTCTTCGAGGATTTGAAGATGCTGCGCCACGGCCGTCAGGGTGATGCCAAGCGGCTCAGCCAGTCGCGATACCGACAAGGGCCCCTCGCTAAGCCGGTCGAGAATGACCCTGCGCGTAGGGTCCCCAAGCGCATGAAACAGCCGGTCAACATCGATCCGGGATGGGTTCATCGTTGCCCCTCTTCCGGCTCCTATTGCGCCAATTCCTTCTCGAATCGATCCAATAGAGAGCCCCAGCCTGTTTCAATCATCCCGGGCCCATCCGGCCAATCAAGATACACCCCCTGGTGGGTGAGGATCAGGTCCGTCCCGGCGCCTGTCGGCAAAAACTGAAATGTCGCCAACATCACCACAATCGGCTTTCCGTTCAGCGACATCTTTGAAACCATCAGGATATGTTTCTCGGGCACGATGTCCAGATAGGTGCCTTCGTTCTTGATCTCGGAGCCTGCGATGGGGTGGCCCTGCTTGAAGCGGTAGTTAAGCCGCTCGCTGCCGCCGACGCGAAACTCCATTTCGAATTCCTGGATCTCTTGATCGCCTTCGGCATACCAGCGACGCTTGCGGGCTGGCTGGGCAAAGGCCGCAAACACGCGCTCTGGCGGCTGCGGATAGCTGCGCTCAATTACAAAGGTGCTGTGGATTGTCGATTGATCTGCCATGAGATGTCTCCAATTCGGTTAATACTGAAGCAACTACTTCAGTATTAGGCAACACCGCATAATTGTCAAGCGGATACTTCAGTATTATTTTTCGAACTCTAGCGGCGCATTAAAAAAAAGGGTTGATCTTCCTTACTCGCCTTTCGTCGCTGCGCCCGCTCCGCCGCCAATTGAGAACACCTTCGGAACGCGCTCCTCGACCTTTGGCAGCGCCGGGAAGACCGCATGCGGCTCGGTCTGATACCAGTAAGCGGTTGTATAGAAATTGTCTGAGCGATGGTTGGCGTGTCCATGCTCCATCGTCACGCGAATCGATTTTTCGAATGCGATGGGGCTTTCCGTGTGCCAGCGATAAAGGCAATAGCGGCCGCCGATCCGCTCCGGGTCGATGATATAGGGTGCGCCGTTATGCGGATAAGAAAACTCCTTGCCGCCGAAATCCCAGGCACCGTTGTAGTAGTCCTCTGTGCCGGTGCCGTTGATGGTCGGCGCACTGTCGCCATCCACAAAAATCATGTCGTCGCCCTCGCCGAACCAGCCGTTCTGGTTCTGCAGCACTGCGTGCGTCACGCCGACGAAATGCCCCTTGCCCGTAGCCTCAAGGAAAACATAATTGCCTTCACCGCTCAGATTCTTCTTGTCGCCCACCGGATCATCCCAGTTGTTGGTCCAGTCGTCCGTCCAGCCTTTGCACGGTGCGGCCTGCCGGTACTGCGCGTGAAAGCGCCCCAGGTTGGCTTGAAGGCTCGGTACCGCGACGTAATCGATAGCGAAGTACAGACTGTCTGTGCGGACCTTGCCTTCATTCGTAAGCGTCAATCGGGCGGAGGTCGCAAACGGCATCTGGAAATAAGCATTCAGCGCCTTCATCGGTGCTACCGCCAGCAACGCTGACTGGTAGGTGTAATACTCACCGAGGCCAAGGCCGAAGAAATCGCCAATCGGCACTTCCACCGAGGGCGCGCTTTCACCATCCCACCAGGCGCGAAGAATCAGGTTCTTCAGGTGCATCGGGTCACCCGAATTGATGGTGAACCAGAGATGCGTCACCACGCCGGCGCCGGTCACATCAAGCAGCGTCGCCGCTTCGCCGGGTTGAACTGGAACCGCGTCGCCATTGCCTCCAGTGCGGTCCCAACTCGATGAGCGGCGGGCCTTGTAGTCGCGCAAACGGGCCTGCGCAAACAGTTGTTCCGGCACTGCGAATTCCGGTGCTGAGGGCGCCTCCGGCGCACCTTCTCCCGTTGGCGCGCCCACCGCCTTTGCCGTACTCATGCCGAGCATCGACACTCCCGCGACGGAGGCCATCGCGCCAAGCAATTTGCGTCGCCCCTTCAAGCTTTCATTCGAGTCGGTTCGGTTCATCGGTGAGTCCTCCGTGCGGGTAATTGGTGAAAGCGTGTTGTAGCCCCGCGCGCCGTTGCCTGTCAAGGCAGAGGACGCCAGGGGTATCGGCAGTGCAAGTCAACAACGCACGCGATTTGTTCAGGCGTCGACTTGCTCGCAGCGCGGTCGTGCGTCTAGCGCTTCCGCTCTCTCAGGTTGTGGCTGTCAGTGGCCTTCAGCGTCATTCCGTAAAGAGACTTGAATTGCTCGATCTCTTTCAGAGATTGCGCAGAGAAGGGGACTACTTTGCCTTCGAATGCGTGGAGCACGATCCCCTCGAGAAGATCTCCGAGAGTCATGTCCTTCTGTTCAGCCACGGCTTTGAGTACTTTCAACATGCGCTTTTCCATCCTTACGCCGGTCTGGACGCGCTCGACTACAACGGGTTCGCGATTCTGCTGCTCCTGGGCCATCGGTTCCTCCTGGTACATGTGTACCAATGTACCACGGTAACGATATTCACGCAACCCCAGTGAAGTCTTCGCATGGCGGCCCGGTCCCAGGGTTTCCCGCATCGGCGCCTTGCCTGTTATGGTCTTTGAGGAAACCTGCATCAAGAGCCTGAATGAATCCACCATAGGAACCCGCGCATATGGGTAAGCGTTGGCGAATCCGGATACTCTTGTTCCTGGCCGTTCTCGGCCCCGGATTCATCACTGCCAACGTCGATAACGATTCCGGCGGCATTCTCACCTACTCCCAGGCTGGCGCGCAGTACGGCTACGCCCTGCTCTGGACCATGCTTCCCATCACCATTGCGCTGATCGTGGTGCAGGAAATGTGCGCCCGAATGGGCGTGGTCACCGGCAAGGGCCTCAGCGATCTGATACGCGAAGAGTTCGGTCTCCGACTCACCTTCGTCCTCATGATCCTGCTGGTCGTCGTCAACTACACCAACGTGGTGACGGAATTCATTGGCA
>CAVSAW010000015.1:0-110428 GCA_963725945.1 uncultured Acidobacteriota bacterium
TCGCCTGGAATGTCGCTTCCCATGGGGAGTTTCCCGGGGTAGCTAGTCGATTTGGTGGCGAGCTGCCCAATAAAGGGTCTCCCAGTTTTCAGCCTGCAACTATCCTTCGACAGCAGCTTGCTGCCCGCTATTGCCGGAGCTGTCCATGGGGTAGTAGTGGCACTGCGGAAGAAAGTTCTGTTGGGGTAGCAGCAGCTGGTACCACTTCTGTTATCTCTGAAATTTGCTCGCCGAGAAAATCGGTCAGATGTTTTGACTTGAATCCATCATCCTGTCCCAGCGGCATCGCAAACTGAAATCCGACTGTTGCATTCATTTGGGCATCGAGGATCATTTTCGCACTCTGTTGGATGAAGTAGGCAATTGGATATCCATCCACAGGGTCGGAGAGGTGGCTTGAACCTCCATATGGATTGAAGTTTGCGAATGTCGAGAGCAACTGCGGGCTCATTGATGATGTCCCAGGCAAGGACTTGATTTTTGTATTCCGGAGACGAAAAAATCTCGAGCAGTGGAGCGAGATTGCTTTTGAGGAAACTATCGACGCCATCGCGGCTTCGGAGAATGGGAGCGCGCCCGCCCTTGATAAATTCGCGCCAATCGACGGACTTTGAATCGTCGCGAAAGTAAGCCTGTATCGGGTTTTTGTAGAAAGATTCTACGAAATCATCAACGGATTTTGTGCCGGGGGGAACTGTGACGACGCTGGTGATGGCATTCAGTACAAGAGAGTCGATGTCGAGTTGGCAAATCAAGATAGCAGGAGGAGCAAAGAGGAGATAGTCGACGAACACAGGCATGATCCGCATTTCCTGGCGGACACAAACGTCGAGGACTGTAACGAAATCCAGCGCCTGATTTGTTGCGTACAAATCTGAATCGGGCACCTGCCACTTGCCATTCTTGTCGATTGTTGGAGGGCTCAAGTTAACGCCGTCGGCGAGCATGAACCAACGCACGCATTCGATTCCCAACAGTTTCAAGGCGCGGAAATAGATGTCGAGGACTAACTCATTGTTCTTGGAGTTGGGCGCAGGAGCCAGCAGTGGACTGGTCTTCGTTGAGGTCAGCGTGGAACCGTCGGCGGCCTCGGGTTGTCGCCCGATATCCCAGCCGTAGCTAGCGGAGCTGCCATATGGAAGGTTGATTCCTAAGTTCATGGATCGAACCTGTCTGCGCAACTGTTAGTTTTTGTTTTTGACTTTCTTTTTTGCAGCTGGTGCCGAAGCTTTGGCAGCGACTGCGGGAGCGTTGGCGGCAGCGACAGGAGCGTTCGCGGCAGCGACAGGGGCCGGTGTCCAAACCCATTGCGTGGATCGGGCTGCTGCCACGCCGGCAGGGACCCGCCAGTGAGAATCACCTGCTGAGTGGGTATGGTGACTTTCCACGGATCTCCGACGGGGACTTCGTTCTCGGGTGCACCCTCGCTGTCGGCGATCTCCTGTGCGATAGGGAGATAAGTTGGGTCGTTAATCGATGGCAGTCCGCCGCCGTTCCAGGGTTGGAGTGTGATCAGGTAGTAGGCGACTGCGTTCTCAAAGCCGGGCCGGACCGGGATGACTACGCGCGCGGCGCCAGCATTCAAGAATTGTTGAAAGAGCGCATCCGTATTGGTTTGTAACGCGTTGTTATACCACGTGGTCTTTCGCCCCCAGAAGTAGGGGTAGAAGATATACATCAGGTTTTCCCACTCGAATGCCTGCTCAAAGAAGCGTATGAGGCTGCCCTGGTCTGCTACGTCCGCGGGTGCTACGGCAGCCGGCGGCCAGTTCACACGAGGGAAGGCGCGGGCAGGGACTGCAGGCGGCGCCGGATTGACCGGGTCCTGCTGAATTCCGTTGAAGGTCAGTAGATCGATATCCGACAACATCGCAATGCAACCCTTTTTTAGTTCGATCTGCTCTGTAATCAGATTTCCGCCCGGATTCGCGCTTCCGAGCGGACCCACGGTGGGCGCGTTAAATTGCTGGACCTTGAGACTGTCGGAGTAGGCCGAGAGTTGCGCCGTATAGGCGTTGTAAATGGCGTCATAGACCTTGGCTTGCCAGGCAGCAATTGCGTCACTCGTAATAGCACAAAGAACGTCTACGTCGACAGCATAGTCGGAGGCGTTGTAAGTATGGATCGCAATCGAGATGCTGCCTTCCTCTTTGTTGGCGAGGGGCGCGGATTGGGGGTGTTAGGCGACTCTACCTGGCCGTTGACGAGATACGCCGCTGCTCCAACGAACACGCTGAGTCCGCTGTTATTCTGATCGCCAGTGTAGTTGTAGATGGCTTGCACAGTTGCGGACTGTGCAGCATAGCCATCGGGGATGACAAGGTCGGTCGCCCCGGAACCCTGGCTCTTTGGATCGCTCGTGTAGAAGGCTTTTGTGAGGTAATGTGATCGGCCGGATATCCGGGAACGCCCACAGCGCCGTATTGTGCAACGTACTTACCGTAATAGAACGCATTTCCCTGGTCCGGGCTGAGTTGGCCAGGTTGCACTGTGAAAGGAGCCGGCATCGCTACGGCATTCGCTGCGTTTGCGGCCGCCGCCGTGGTTGCTGCATCGAGCAAGAAAGCGGCTGGTTCTGGGACGATGAGGTCAAACAACACACGTTTTCCATAGTTGAAGACCTGAGCGCGATCAATCTCATTAATCCACTGGTAGACACCAACGACATTAGGATTTGGGCTCGGGTTTGAAAAGGAATGAGTCTCGCCTTGTTTGTAGGTCTCTGTGATTTGAGAGGTCTGTTGCGAGATGGTTTGATTTGTGACTGTGGTCGCCGCTTGATTGACGATATCGTGGGCCGTTTGGGTAGCCACCTGATTCGATTGGCTCTGGGAGTTCGCATAGGCAACGCTGGCATTGGCGTTGATCTTCAGAGAGCCATAGGCAGCGGAAACGGTGACACCGGCCTGCGCGTTCAAGGTCTGTTGGACCTGGCTCTGCGTCGCAGTACTGAGAGCGGATTGATCTGTGGTCTGGAGATCTTTGAACGTGGTGGTTGTGTCGTTCGTCTCCGTGAGGTTGGTTTGGACGGTCTGAAGGTCGTGTTTCTCATCACGGCCTTTGGTTTCGCCGGAGAGGATGTTCTCGACATAGGAGATCTGTGCTGCTTCGTAACGAAGCGGATGCTGGCGAACGACCAGCAGATCGCCGATACCCACCGAGGCGACGGTGTTCGGTGCGATCGGAAAAGCTGGTGAAGGCAGCAGAATTGGCAGGGTCAGGGCGGCCTGGATGGATGCTGCGTCGGTAAGGGTTGGGTCGTTGGCTGCAGTACGCTGGACGAGGTTGAAGAGTTCGATGGCACGGGTGAGATCGGCGAGGAGGTTCGAAGCCGGTGGCGGGGTAATAAAAGCAGCAACGAGACTGTCCTGAATGTTAGCCGTTTCAGCGATGAATTCAGGGTCTTTTATAAGAGCGCTGGCGGCCATTCCAAAGCTTTTCGAGATCAGAGCTGCGAGCGCCGCGAGATTCTGCGGCGCCTGTGCGGGATTGCCCGACGTGCTATAAAAAGCATTAATAGCTGGGCCATATTTCAATTTACTAACATCGCCGACGTAGTTAGCGCTTGCCTGCAAAACAGTCGCGGCGGCCTGAAGAGTTCTGCGCTTCACCGCAGCCGTTCCTTGTGCCGGCAGAGTTTGTTGCCAGGCAGAGCCGGAGCCGACGCTTAACGAACCCGGGCCAACGGTGGTGTCGGGAGCCCGAAGAGCGATCATGCGGAATAGTTCGTCCATGAGCTACAACCTCCTACATTCGCTGGTTAAATCCGGGCACGAACATCCGGGCGGCCAGTATAGCCATACTTTAGGGTTTCAGTGCTCTTTTTTTTCGCTTGGGCTGCGATTGTTTACTAAGTAATAATGCGAGCTTGGCAAACCGCATGCCTCTTCACTGTGTAATTTCTATTTGCCAATCCGAGCGGCTTACGCTTCGAAACACGGATTCCGATTAGATTCCAGCGTGGCTCCAGCGCGAAGACGTGACGGCGCTGCCATCTGAGAAGAAATGCATTTCCAGAAGCGGATCAAATAAGGCCTCTGTCGAGGCGATTCTCTAATGCGTGCTTCATCGTCAGCGTTCCCCGGGGAACTGTATCAGCACCGAAAAGTCGGCTAGGCATCCCAAATGAAGCCAGCAACAATCGGCAGTCGGTTTGTGTTTCTTGCCCTGTATGTAAACCCACACCTTTTGACACGGCCGGATCGGTGAGATCCGGCCGTTTGTTTTGTGGAGTTTAGAGGGTGGGTTTTCGGAGCCCTTTTGTCACAGGGCGAAAAGGCCCTGTCAGGCTGTCTTCCGAAGGACGCGCTGGATGGTGGCCGTCGAAACGCTATGCCCTTTGGCGATCTGCCGGATGCTCTGGCCACGCTGACGGTCCTGCTGGATAGCAAGGTTGTCCAGTACCAGCGGAGCTCGTCCGATGCGCTGGCCTTCGAGCCGGGCGCGCCGCATGCCGGCGCGCACCCGTTCGACGATCAAGCTGCGTTCGAGCTCGGCGATAGCGCCGATGATCACCACGATGGCCCGGCCCAGCGGGCCGGCGGTGTCGATATTTTCCCGGAAGCTGACGAACTCGACTTCGATGCGGTTTAATTCGTCGAGTATTTCGAGGAAGTGCCGGGTCGAGCGAGCGATCCGATCGCAGGCCCAGACCAGGACCGACATCGAAACGGCCGCGGCGGGCATCCCGCATCAGTTCCTCCAGTCCGGGCCGCCTGGCCTTCGTGCTGGAGATTTTGTCCGTGACCTCCGCGACGATTTCATAGCCGCGCTGAGCGGCCATCTGACGCAGATCGAGAAGCTGTGTCTCCGGGTGCTGATCGACAGTGGAGACCCTCATATAAAGGGCGGCGCGCTTCACTTGCGCCGTCCCTTCGGTTTGGAGGAGTGCTTCTCGACGTAGGACTTGATGAACTCCATCAAAATGTCGGTCATGTTCTGCCCCTGGGCAGCGGTGACCGATTTAAAGCTGTTGTGAAGTTCGAGGGGGACGTTCAGGTTCATTCTTTTCACCTGTGGCTCTTCAGCTTTGCTGATCTGACTCACCTCCTCTCTTAAGAGATGAGCCTATATGTGTTTGAGTACCCGCCGCCAGTGCCCCGGAAGGCTCCGGGGCGGCGGAAGGAGGGGTTACTGCGTCCAGCCATCCCGGCAGAGAACGGCCAGCAGGGCGATCTTGTCGTAACCAACCTCCAGAGCATCGGCCATGGGGCGCAACTGCGCCGTATCGGGAACGAAGCCGGACTCGATGGCCGCCCAGGCGCAGGTCTCCATCCCGGCCAGGTGAGCGGCTTGCTCGACCGAACAGCCGGCTGCCTCCCGAGTCTTCCCTATACACTGGCCGAACAACCGGCCCCAGACCAGGCGCCGGACCGCATCGAGGTTGTCTTGACCGTAGAATTGCATACTCATATGAGTGTTACTCCTTTTAAGCGAACCTGTCAAGCGGACCAGGCCGCGTTGATTTGAACAGCACGTTGAGTATGTACTCAGGCGAGAGGAGAACCAAAGCTCCGGCAGAGATAGTTTCACACGTCGTTATTACGAGAAGGAACTAGGAGCAGGTGTAGGACCTAATCCTTCCATGAAGGAGTTCTTCGGATACACAGAACCCTTCCGACGCTTCGTCCAGAACGAAACCTTCTCGCCCCAGGCCAACGAGATCCCCAACCACGCAGCCTCCTGGCTCCCCGGGGATGACTACTACACCAACTTCCATGAAGGAGATCCCTTCATCAAGGTCCCCGAAGGCTATGCCCGACTTCCCGGCGCTGGCTACGAAGCCCTGCATCCGGAACTGAAGGGACTGGACCCGGAAGACTATCCCGACATCCACAAGATGGCCATCCTGGCCGACGTGGCGCCCTACTCCAGGGAGTACAACCAGGTGTCTCCGTCCTGCCGGACACAAAAGCCCTCGCGCGGGCGCGACGAGCCGAAGACCCGCTCCCTGTTCCTCTCTTATAAGGTGGTCAGGATCCCGTGGCTTCTCTGTCGCCGCCGGACACCCAAAACCGGGCTCGCCGGCTCCCTAAAACGGCGCTTTTCCATCCTGGAAATGCCGCTCGTTTTCACCTAACAAATCTGCCTACGAGGTTGTCTGCAGAATTTGACATGCGAAGGTAGGGGAACACGTGTTTCCCTACCTAGCATGCAGCGTTTTCGCTCAAATATGTACCTTTGGCACCTTTGATTTCCCGCTCTAGTATAGGAACTCAGGTACAAATAGGTGAATTGACCCTGAAATGTGCCTAACATTTAGAGGCTCAGAACGCTGATTTTGACCCGCGATCCTGGCTCTAGCGCCCGCTCCTGCACCGGCCCTGCTGGTGAGGTGTTCCGGCACGGGGAAATGGGTGGATTTCCGGCTTCCTTTCATGGCCGGGGCAGGCTCAACCGACAATGACGGAAAAGGTGACCGTTGATGTTCTCGCGCGCCGCCGGAACGGCGCCGGCCAAATGGCCCGCGCCAGCCTATCCTTTCCGTTGCGCACCTGCGCAACGCGTCGGAATCCCTGTTGCGCGGTGTACCTCAAGCCCCGACAAATGCGCAACGGCACGTTCCGTTGCGCACACAGCCGCGCGTTAAACTGCGCAACGGTGTGAGTTGGAACACAATTCGCAGCCAATTCGAGAGAATTATCGCTTTTCGTCGGTACGCTCAATACTAGACAGGGGTGATGTCCCGATTAGGACCGTCAAAGAGGAACTTCACCCCATGACCAACACTCTTTCCATCGCCCAGCTCCAGTCAGACTGGTTCAGGTTTTCAGACCTCGAACGCGCCGGCGCCGTACTCGCGATCAAACAGACCGGAATCTCTACCCGCAAGGTTGCCGCTCAGCTTCAACTCAGTGAGTCTCTGCTTCGGCATCTTCTTCAGGCGCTCCAGGCTCCAGCCAGCGACCGCGATCTCGCCCAGCAGGGCAAGATCACCACCAATGAACTCGTTCGCCGTGCAAAGGCCATTCACGTGAGAAATAGGCATGAGTCACGACAAGATGGGTAAACATGGTTCGTTGCTCGTTGCATTGAAAGGCAGCTGGGCAGGGCGGGTGTTGAGGAATCAACCTCGTCCTGTTCCGTCCGGCAAATTGGGTGTCAGATTGTCTCTGGCAGACTCTTGCAGAGTCTTGCGGGCACTTCGTTTTCGCAGGTCATTCGCGGATCGACGTCTATTTTGGGAACGGATGCCACGTAAAAAAGGAGGAGTGGGGATTTCGCCCCACTCCTGTTAGGAGATAACACGCGAGAGACGTCAGAACGCGACGCGAACTCCGAGCTGCAGTTGTCTAGAGCCCAGGGCCGAAGTGACCTTGCCAAAGGTACTGTCGGACATATTGGCGTCGACCGAGCCGAGGTTAACGTGGTTCAGGACGTTTAGGAAGTCGAACCGCAGTTGAAGATTCCCTTTGTCACCGATCCATCCGATCGGATTGTTCTTGAGAAGGCTTGCGTCGAATTGGATCATTCCAGGGTTGCGGTAGGAGTTTCGTTTCAGATCTCCCTCTGTGCCGGCTGCGGGAGATGGGAAGTCCGCTTTGGTGAAGAGCCCGTCGACGTAGGTTGAACGGCTGTGCGATCCGGTGAACTTGGAGTTATCTGTTGGTGTGTCGGGAACATCCCAATTTGTCCCGTCCGCGTTGAAGTCGCCACCTGCTGAGAAAGGCGCAGTGGTGTAAACCCAGAACGGAGTGCCAGTCTGGAGGGCCGCAATGCTGGTGATCTCCCATCCGGAAGTGATGACCTTCCCCGCCCCGTTGTTGAGACCAGGCACCTGGTAGGAACCGGAGAACGAGAAGCGATGCCTGATATCCCAATTGGCGTCGCCGCGATAGCTGAAGTACTGCGATGGGTCAGGTATGTTAAGGCCGCCGTCCTGATCAAAGCGCGTGCCCGCCTCCGGGTAATTCTGAACATGCGATAACATGTACGATCCCTGGAAATGCGCGTGCTCGGTTGGCGCTCCGCGGAAGGTCACAATCATCGCATTGTAAGAGCTCTGGTTTGAATTGGTGACGTAGTTGATGGAACCGTAATTCGGATTGGGGCGGACCAGGGTTCCATCGTTTTGAATGAGAGAACCGTCGTACCGGTTCTCGTCAGTACCAGTCAGCTGGTTGTAGCCAATCGAGCCTGCATAACTTGCACCCACTACGTAGCGATGGGGCAATTCGTGCTCAACGCCGGCCACGTAATTTACCGCCAGCGGAGCCTTGAAGTTACGATCCATGGCAACGACGCTGGCTATGCCGCCTCCGAGAGACGCCAATTGTTCGGGAGTGAGTGTAGGTAGCGGGAAGTTGAAGGGATAAGTACCGGAAGGCGCCAACGCAAAAAGAGGCGCCGGGAGGCTGGGTGTTTGCACGCTGAAGGTGGGTGTAATGAGTGCCGGAGGGTTCAAACGCATTTCATCCACGCTTTGGCCGAGCGCAACCCAGTCGTGATAGACGCCGATGCCACCACGGACCGTCCAGGTACCACGGTGAGAGGGATCCCACGAAAACCCGATGCGCGGACTCCAGAGATTGGTGATCGCATTGCTGAACACGGCATTCACAGGCTGCACGGTTGCCGAGGCAATCTGCTGGGCAGTGCCGCTTCCAGAGCCGAGGATGAGGTTGCTGAATTTAAATCCGCTGTTGCCCCACGCGGTGTGATTGGTGTAATCGTCCCAACGTATCGCCAATGTGATGGCGAGGTTCGGTTTCATCTTCCAGTCGTCCTGCGCGAAGATTCCGAAAGGATTTTCCTGGCCGCCGAAGATCACCTTACCGGCCAGGCCGGTGGTCGGATTAAGCGATACACCCGTCTCATTGAACGGCGCGTCATTGACGAGATCGAGTAGGTTATTGAACTGGAAACTGGGCCGAACACTTACCGGAGTGAAGTCTCCATGTTCGATTGCGTGCGCACCGTTTCCACCGAATTTGAGCGTGTGCTTTCCTGAAACGGCGGTCAGCACGGCGCGCCAATTGTATTCTGGACCGCGATACTCGCCGGGTCCCCAGCCCCCGCTTGTGATGCCTTCCGACTGGCCCGTGACGTTGATGTTGGGCACTTTCAGGTTGCCGTCCTGGCCATTGGCTCCGCCCACGCTGGCAAATGCGAAGGCTCCTTCTGCGAGAACTCTAGGGCTGAATGTATGGGTGAAGTCGGCCTGGCCGTAACGATTGTTCTGGTAGTTGACCACAACGAGCCCTGGGCGAATAGCTGGTTGTTCTTGCGCGAAGGTGTCGTTGTAATAGGCCAGGTAAAAACGATCCGAAGGCGTGAAGTAGTGATCGAGACGGAAGTTGTACTGGAGCGCATTGTAGTAGGGACTTGCCTGGAACGTCCCCGAGTCGAGCACCGGCGTGTTGCACGGAATGTTGTAAGTTGTCGACGTGCCACAACTCGCTCCGAAGTAATCTTGCGCCGTCTCAAACGTTCCGGCGCTCTTGCCAAAGGTGACTGGGTAATCGTTGAGAACTGACGTCCCGATTGAGTTAGGAAACGTGGTTTTTGCCCAGCTGACAAATTCGGGTGCTTCCCAGGTTTGCGTTCCGGAAAGCGACTCCGCGACGGTGGACCAGAGTTTTTCAAAATCAGCGAAGAAGAACGTTTTGTCCTTGATGATCGGACCACCGAATGTGGCAGACAGGTCCTTCCGGGCGAACGGGGTAGAGCCGCCTGAGAACTCCTGATTCGCGACGAGATCCTGGTTTGTATAGAACAGAGCGCCTGTCCCGTGAAACTTATTGGAGCCGGACTTGGTGGTCACCTGGACAAGAATGGAACTGCCCAGAGCATTCTCCGCATCCCACGAATTCGCCTGGACAGAGACTTCCTGGACGGAGTCCTGAATGGGAGAAAGAACGATATTGCCATTCTGAACGGGGCTTGTCACATTCATGCCGTCGACCATCACAAGGTTGCCGGTATAACTGCGACCGTTTGCGCTGAGAGCGGGTGTCTGAGTTCCGAAATTGTCAGCGCCACCCCCTGGAGATTCGCCGGCACCTCGAGTGCCTGTTCCGCTTATCCCAGGAGCGATGGTGAGGGTGTCCCACGTGTTTCTGTTCAGTTGAGGAAGTTCGACGACTTCTTCGGAAGGTATGGTCGTCTCAAGCCTGTTTTCATCGGTGTCCAGAATGGGTCCGACCGACGTCACCGTGACGGACTCCTTTGCTGAACTGACTTTCAAGCTTGCATTGATGCCCAAGGTTTGTGAAGTCTGCAGAGTTACTTTGACTTCGGTAGATTCAAAGCCATTGGCAGAGGCTTTGATCACGTAATTTCCCGGCTCAAGGCTGTTGAAGCGATAGTTCCCGGTGTCGCTGGAGAGCGTTGTTGCAGTGATTCCGGTATCGACATTGCTGAGGCTGACAGTGGCGCCGGCGACGGCGGCTCCATTGGGGTCAAGAATGACTCCCTGGATATTGCCGTTGAACTGTGCGTGCGCCTGAAGGCCGGTCATCAAGATGAGCACGCTCATGACGCTCAGGATGCGTCGAATCACGGCAAGCTCTCGCAGAGCGGATTTCAGAGCACCCTCAGAGCCCAAGGTGTCTGGCTGCTGTTGAGGAAATGTCACGAACGAGGGGCCGCGGTTTGTCATCACTTGTCTCCTATGTTGCGAAATGTCGTTCACAAGCAGTGGGGTTTTCTCTGTTGTTACTTGCGGGTTAACGATGCTCAATTGGTTGCTGAGCATACGTTTACTGGCGATAGCGACTGCACGCACTGATTGGGCTGCACCCGACGTCCCAGGTTGATCTGTAACCTCGTGATCCAGCCGGAATTAAGAGCAACCTCACGCTAGTCGCGGATATCACCACACGCAATGGGTCAGGTGTACTACAGCTTTTGAATGAGGTCCGTGGAAGAGTGAGAGAGGTTGCAGTGACTGCGACCCTTGTGCGTGTGTCGCCAAAAGGAGTAGGACTTGGCGTCGGGTTACTGTCTGCCTGAGGTGTTGAAGTTCTCCGCACGGAGTTTGCAATGAGCGATACGGTAAGTCGACGCATGTGTGTGACCGGAATGCTTCTTATTCTGCCGATTGCAATGGCCTCAGCTGGCCAGGGAATTGATGATGGCGGGATTCTCTCCATTGAATCCGCCTTGCGCCAGGGACAAAACGCCCGCGCTCTTGAATTGGTGCAGGCACAATTGCGTCAAACTCCGCATGAAGTGAAACTCCTGACTCTCGAAGGTATCGCTTACTCAGCAGAGGGCCGCGATCTTGAAGCTTTATCGGCCTTTCGGGCAGCTCTTACGATTGCTCCGGATTCTCTTGCAGCCCTGGAAGGTGCCGCGCAACTGGAGTTCAATGCCGGCGACCCCGGTGCCGAGGCATTGTTGCAGCATATTGTCCGTCTTACCCCAGAGGAGCCAACCAGCCACGCGATGCTTGCCGCCATCGCATACCGGCGTAACGACTGCAGGACAGCAATACAAAATTTTGATAAGTCATGGGCGGTTATTGCGCAAGAGACTACGGCATTAACCGAATTCGGAGCGTGCCTGTTGGATCAGGATGATCCCGCGAAAGCTGTTGAAATGCTGCAGCGCGCTCTGGCAACGAAACCAGACGATGCATATCTTCGCTACAACCTGGCCGTAGCGCAACAGGCTGCGGATCAGAACCAGGATGCGATTGCAACACTCAAGCCGCTTTTGGAAAGCAGTGAGCCGAGCGCTAATGTTCTGGATGTGGCAGCGGCAGCCTATGAGGGGACAGGCGACACACCGGAGGCGGTCCGGCTGCTGAGGTTGGCTCTGATCTCAAATCCGAAAGAGTTGAAATACTACCTGGACTTCACTTCCTTAGCCTTGAAACATTCGTCGTGGGGAGTTGGGGTGGACGTTGTCGATGTTGGTCTGAAGCAGCTTCCAGACGCTGCACCTTTGTACGTGGCGCGCGGGATCCTGAAGGTGCAGTTGTCTCAGTTTGATGAAGCAGCAGCCGACTTCGAGACTGCCAATCGTCTGGACCCGACGCAGACTTCCGGAGCGATTGGAGCGGGGATGACGGAGATGCAGCAGCATGATCCCGAGCGAGCACTTGCTACAGTGGAGGCCCAACTGAAGACCCATCCAGGTGATTCCTTTCTCCAGTTCATCAAGGCTTCGGCACTTTTGCAGAGCGCACCTCAACCGGGAAGCCCGAGGTTCCTGGAGGCGATGGAGGCTGCCCGAAGGTCTATCTCGGCGAACCCCAGCTTTGTGCTGGCTCGCGATTTGCTGGCAGGGATGTATCTTGACGCAGGAGATTTCTCAGAAGCAGAAGAGCAAAGCCGCATGGTCCTTGCGCAAAACCAGGCTGACGAGAAAGCGGTCTACCACTTGATCCAAGCATTACGAAAGCAAGGAAAGGACCCACACAATGAGATTCCAGTTTTGACGAAGCGCATGTCGCAGCTACTCGACAAGACGAGAAACACCGAAGGTGCAGAGAATAGATATCGGCTCTACGAGCCTGACGCGAACGGAGCGCTTCGATCGCCGCAGACCCATTGAGTCAACTCGACGTGTCGATAATGCCCTGCTGCAGGCCGACTGTCGCTGCCTCCGTCCTGTCGCTGGCATTGAGCTTTGCGCTGATGTGGTTAATATGGTTTCGGACGGTATAGTGGCTAATCTGAAGCACCCGTCCAATCTCTTTGTTGGTGAACCCCTTTGCGACCATCTCGAGAATCTCCACCTCGCGCGGACTCAGGCTTGAGCTGGACTCACATTCTGCGATACGAGCGGTAAGCCCGGGAGGAAAATATTTCTTCCCGTTGAACACGGCTGTAATGGCCGCAACAATCTCAGCGCGCGACGCATTCTTTGATATATAGCCGCGAGCTCCTGCTTGTGCCGCGCGATAAATCTCATCTTCGTATTCGTAACTGGATAGAATGACGACCGCAGGTGAATTAGAGCGGCTCTTGAGCATATGAAGCAAATCGATACCGCTGATTTTGGGCATGCGCAGATCAAGGAGCATTAGGTCCACGGGGAAGCGATCAAGCAGCAAAAGCGCCTCATCGGCGCTGTGCGCTGAACCTACAACCTGAAGTGTGCTTTCCTTGCTTAGCAGGGTGACGAGGCCCGCACGAACAACCGGATGATCGTCCACGATGAGAACTCGTATTGTCTTACTCGACGATGCGTTCATAAGGCTGCTTTCTCCATGGGAATCTCCATGGAATTCGCTTCAACCACGTTCGGAGAAATGACGGCGGCAGTGGCACGAGGACATGTACGGCCGTTCCCCCACCGGGGTTACTTAGAATCGAGAATCGCGCGGAAATGCTGTCCGCCCTTTTGCCCATCCCGCGGATGCCAAAGCCGGCGGATTCGCTGGACACAAGGAAGCCGCTTCCGTCGTCCTCAACCACCAACTCAACCGAATTCGGTTTATAGATCAGCGAAAGGGAAAGACGGGTTGGGTGCGCATGCTGGACCGCATTGGCGATCGCTTCATGTCCGATTCGGAGCAGAGTGTCGGAGATTCGCAGGGGGAGAGCGCGTTCGCTTCCGTATGAGGCGGTGGTGACTGCGATAGAGGAACTGAGATTGATCAGCCGATGGGCGCTCTTCTCCAGGGCATGCAGCAGGCCCGTTGATTCCAGATGTTCTGGACGGAGCGTTGCGATGCTCCGTCGAGCTTCTTCATGGCTGTTCCGCACCATGTCGCGAGCGACGTTGAGCTGAGGAAGAATATTGGATTCTATGCCAGCCTCATCCTGAATAGCCTCTAATTGAAAACCAATGCCCGCGAAACTCTGTGCGAGGGTGTCGTGCATTTCGTGCGCGAGGCGCTCCCGCTCTTCAAGCACTGCCTGAAGCCGCCAGCGCTCAATAAGGGTGTAGGCCGTTAAAGAGGCGAGAGCGAGAAGTAGCACACCGATCACAATTGCCACGATGTGGCCGGCGCTCCACCAGGGCGGCCCCTCAACTATCTCAACATCATTCAGAGAAGGCAGAAGTACCGCAAACGAGGTGAGATTGTGTGTGTAGGTAGGGTCGACAACACAGATTCCGCGTAGCCGAAGTCTGCTCTTTTCTTTCAGGCGGCGAAAGTGAGCGTCATTTGGAGCGAAACTTGCGATAGCCAGGAAGGACTGACTGCCCTCATCGAGGGTTAGAACAAGGGCCCCGTCGGGCTGAGTTTGCATGTTCTCAAGGCGCCCCTGCACTTCGATGAATTCAGCATCGAGAGTTCCGCTGGCGGCCTGGGACGCCGTTACCGAGATCGGTGAAACGGGAGTGTGAGACCAAAGCACATGAACGTCACCGTTGCGCAGGACGGAACTGAAGTCATGGAGTTCGGCATCCCCTTTGGCCTCGATTTCATCGCCGATCTGCAAAGGACCCTGCGTGTGACTGTCACGGATAGCGAGGCCGCCGGTAGGGTCCTGCACAAAGACAACCGGCGAGGTGAGTGTAACGACCCCGTGAACCGTGACGCTCATGGGTTGATTGGGCGATAGAAGCCGAAGAGTGTTAATTGGCTCCGCGTCAACGTCCGCGCGATGTTCGAGAAGCGCTCGGTGGATGGGTTCGAAGTACTTATCGTAGGTCCCCGGTACCGTGCCTGCCGGGAATTGCCACGGAACACCAACCGAGGGCTTCGAATCGCCAATCATGGCAACCAGATCTTGACGGGTTGCTGAACGCACAGAAATGTCTCGCCACTGCGCGCCGGTGTTGTACGACTTCAGGCCGAATCGACCGGATGGAATGCATCCCGGGTCCTCAACAGCCGCGGTCGAGATTTGGCCCGAAGGAGCGGTCGCGCTCACGGCAAATGTGCAGCCATAGGCGAGGAATTTGAGATGGTACCACTGCTGGTCGTACACGCGAGGGGAAACGCTTTTTGCAACGAACTCCCGCCACCCGAAATCGGCGCGCCCGAGGATGAGAGTATTGTCCAGATCCCGCAAGCCGGCCATGTACCCGTGATAGGCGTCTACACCCTCTTCTTCGTCGCTGGCGCGAATGATGATTCCAGCATCTCCGTATTCTCCAAGAAGAAGGACATCGGCTTCGACGACATAGTCAGACCAGTAGGAGGAACCATTCATCAGCTTGGCGCCTCGTTCATCGGAGTTGTTGTTCATCACGCCATTGGCAAACTGCCATGTTCCTCCGAAGGCCTGCCAGTCGTCTTTCCTTTCCAATGTGGAGAAATTGGCGCGAAAGGGTCCGCGATGCGCGATCGAACGAAATGCCACGACTCCTGCCGCAAACAACAGGGCAAAAGCGATAGCGCCTATTCCGCCTAGAACGGCAGTTCGCATGGAGAATGGGCGGCTCATCTCGTCGGCCACCACGCGAGGTTGAGTATCTGGCGAATCTTCGGAGAGTCGATATTTTCACTGGTCATCAGCACGGGAGGAACGAGCACTCTTGCGCCGCTGCTTTGCCCGTGCAGTTCCTGATCCATCAAGCCCATCGCCAGGCGGCCGATTTCATAGGTATTTTGCGCTACCACTGAGTCAATGCCTCCAGTCCGAAGAGGAGGCAGCAGATCCTGATCGAATCCGACCAGCTTGATCGATTTTTCCTTCTCAAACTCCACCAGGGCATAATAAGCGCCCCGTGTAGAGGCGAGTGACAGCGCGAGGATCGCGTCGATAGGCTCGGAGTTGTGCAGCAACTCTTCCACAGCCTGTTGTTCCTGCGGCATGCTGGACAACCCAAACCGGCGCACTGCGACGTGAATGTTGGGGAACTCCTGCGCGAGCGTGGCTTCAAAGCTCCGCTCGCGAACAGTGTTACTCATCAGCTGAGGATCAATTCCTACGATGGCGATAGTTCCCTTCCCTTGAAGAATCTTCCCAATGCGACGCGCAGCCATTTGACCGCCCGCTTGTTCGTCATTCAGGACGTATGCAAGTTTCTCGCTGGGAGGGATTCCTAAATCGGTTCCGACCACCACCACGGGGATGCCGCGCAAGAGCACGCGTCGAATCGGTGTGCGCATCGGAAGTGTTTCAATGGGCGCAACAACGATACCGGAATATCCACGCGCCTGAGCCTTTTCAATAAGGGATATTTGCGTCTCGATGTCGTCGTCGCGCATGGGAGCATTCCAGTAAATCTCCATTCCGCGGGCGCGTGCAACGGATGCGGCGCCGGCATGTTCCGGTTCCCATAAAGCTGTGCCACAGGTACGAGGAATGACGGCAATCACCGGGACATGGCGCTTGCAGGCGGCTGCCGATAAAACTGCTGCCAGAAGCAATCCGTGGCGTATCCAATGTCGGGAAGCATATGAAGGGATGTTCCGAATGTTGGCGGAGGTTTGCATGTCGTGCGATCCCCGCCGGAGGCGCGTCGACGTCAGCCGGCTATTGAAGCTCAATTCAAGCAAATACCCACACATTAAGCCATGGGGCATCTGAACCATTCACCGGGCCGATGGAATGCAATACAGTCGGTTCCGTCCCAGTGAAGACTTATCGGTCGCTCGCTGGACAACGCCCAATGCCGCAACCAACTGACATGTCGCGTTTCCTTCAAGGACTCCTGGAGCAGGAACATGATACATCATACCCGCAGAAACTTTCTCAAGTCCGGAGTCGCCGCTGCCGCTGCCTCTTCGCTTATAAGAAATCCCATGGCGAGCGCACTGAATGCGCTGAACGCTAGCGAGGGAATCTCCCCCGCGCTCAGGCAATTTGCTTACGGTGACGTGGAATTGCTTGAAGGGCCGATGCGTCACCAGTTCGATGCGAATCACGCGCTCTTTCTCGCGCTCAACGAAGACATGCTGCTGAAGCCCTTTCGACAGAGAGCAGGGCAACCTGCACCTGGAGATGATATGGGCGGGTGGTACGACAACTCCCAGGAATTCGAACCCCATGGGAGTTTTCACGGTTTTATTCCGGGGCACAGCTTTGGCCAGTATCTTTCGGGACTGGCGAGGGCCTATGCGGTCACGGGATCGAAGCCGACCCAGGCCAAGGTGAGCCGCCTGGTGGGCGCATTGGCGCCGACGATTTGTACAAAGTTTTACATCGATTATCATCTTCCCGCGTACACCTATGACAAGACGAGTTGTGGATTGATCGATGCGCACGAGTTTGCCGGCGACGGGAAGGCTTTCGACGTGCTGAATGCCGCGACCGATGCTGTGTTGCCGCATCTCCCCCGCAAAGCGATGGCGCGATCGGAACAATATACCCTCCCGAATAAAGACGAAGCATACTGCTGGGATGAAACGTACACCTTACCCGAAAACCTGCTCTTGGCATTTCAACGCGGAGCTGGGGATCGCTACCGGGATCTGGCGATTCGCTTTCTCGAGGATGATCTCTACTTCGGTCCGCTTGCGGATGGAGTAAATGTTCTGCCTGGCGAGCATGCCTACAGCCATGTGAATGCGTTCAGCAGCGCCATGCAGGCATATTTCGTTCTGGGGAGCGGGAAGCATTTGCGCGCCGCGCAAAATGGATTCGAGTTTCTCCGCGCGACGCAGAGCTTCGCGACCGGTGGATGGGGCCCTGACGAGCTGTTCCGGAAGCCGGGAAGCGGCGAAATAGGAGAGAGCCTGAAGAACACACACTCGAGTTTTGAAACTCCGTGCGGGGCGTACGGACACTTCAAGATCGCGCGGTATCTGCTCCGCGTGACGCGCGACAGCAGGTACGGCGACAGCATGGAGCGCGTCCTGTATAACACGATTCTGGGCGCAAAGCCTCTTAAGGAGGATGGCACCAGCTTTTATTACTCCGACTATAACGATCGTTTCGCACAGAAGGGCTACTACAAAGACAAATGGCCATGCTGTTCCGGCAGCTTTCCGCAGCTAACCGCCGACTACGGAATCAGTTCGTATTTTTGCGATGAGAGGAACGTTTATGTCAACCTCTACACGCCTTCGCGACTGAGCTGGGCTCATCCAGACGGACGCATTGGCCTGTTACAGCGCACAAATTATCCGTATGAGCTGTCAACGCAGATCGAAGTATCCTCGGAGAAGCCAATATCCTGTGCCATTTTTCTGCGAATACCCGGATGGGCTGGTTCTCGGACCATCGTTATGGTGAATGGCCATCGCCAATTGGCTGATGTTGAGCCTGGAAGGTTCGCGCGCCTCGATGGCACTTGGAAGCAGGGGGATCGGATTGAGATTGAGTTCGACGCTTTAAACGCTCTTGAAGCCGTGGACCCACAGAACCCCGATTCCGTGGCTCTTGTGAACGGTCCGATTGCGTTGTTTGGCGTGGGCAAGATCCCTCCCCGGATTTCGCGGTCAGATCTTTTGAAGGCGGACAGGCTATCCAAGGGATCCAGTACCTGGCAGGCGCAGACTGAGGCGGGCATTTTAACCTTCAAACCGTTTCCTTCGATTGGAGGCGAGATCTATCGCCTGTATCAACGTGTCGATGGCTAAGCGCAGAGAAGGTCATGATCTGCCGCAGCACCATGGATGAGATACAAAACGCCACCTTGCATGATCCGAAACGGGCGCGTTCCTGGTTGGTTTCGTATTTAACATGAGCTTGTTCCTTCGACTCAAACATTCACACCGGCGCCAATCAGCGATGGGCTTGCTAATTGATCAAATCGTTTCAGCATTTCCCTCTGCTATTGAGCAAAAACGGACGAGCATTTCAAAGAGTCCAGGAGAACGAACGTGGGTTCCTTCAGAATGGCAAAATGGCTGGCGGCTTTTGTGCAGTTTTTTGTGGCCGCTGCGATGACATGGAGTCAATCGTATCCAGCAGGACGGGACGCGCGGCTTGGACCCATGCTCGACCAGGGACTCGTGCGATATGAGACTGCGAGTCTCGCTTTGCAACTGGTACGGTCTTCAGGCACGGTGGCCAGGCTCGAGGCCGGGAATTCAGAGATCAAAGGTGCAAGTGCGTTCGACTTTGTGCCCTCCGAGTTGCTGGCAGCGCGTTCCACAGATGGCTACTATCAATTGGGCGACATCGACCTGCGTTTGCGCGAGGTAGGGACCGCCGAGTGGCGCGGTTACTCGACGACGCTTGAGCGGCACCCCGTCCAGGAATTGCCGGCGGAGCGTGGGGAGTTGCTCAGGAGCAATTTGAAGCCGACGCTTGCGGCCGATTTTCCATTGGAGTTGACGCGGACCTGGACCGTCGTCGACGGCAACTTGACGATGCGATTTGCACTCAGGAATCCGGGGCCGCGCGCCGTTGAAATTGGGTCACTGGGCATTCCGTTGATTTTCGACAACATCATGAGCGGCAAGAGCCTGGACGAAGCTCATGCGCTGTGCAGTTTCTCCGATCCGTCGATCGCGCTTGACGCCGGATATGTCCAGGTAACGCGACTCAACGGCCATGGGCCCGCTCTCGTCGTAGTTCCTGACGGAGAGACGCCATTTGAAGCGTACCGCCCCATTCCAGGAGTAGAGGCGCCGGACCGCTCGCCTCGCCTCTTTGAGGATTTGACCCCACGCGGCACCACCTTCGAGGGTTTCTACGAATGGATGGCGGCTTCAGCAGCCTACCAACAAAATGAATGGAAACAGGCTGAGCCATGGAATCCGCCGACCAGCATCGTGCTGGCGCCGGGACAAACGCGCACCGTGGGATTGCGTTTTCTTGTGGCGGACTCAATTCGCTCGATTGAAAAAACGCTCGCTGCGAATCGACGGCCCGTTGCAGTTGGAATTCCTGGCTACATCCTGCCGCAAGACATTCACGCCAGCCTTTATCTCCGGTATCCCGAACCGGTGAAAAAGATAGAGGTGAATCCGGCCGGCGCAATCGAAGTGTCCAAGTCTGGGACGACCAAGCACGGTTGGCTCCACTACGATGTGCACGGCAAGTTGTGGGGCCGCGCGCGGCTCACGATTACATACTCCGACGGGCTGGTGCAGACTGTGCAGTATCGAGTGATGAAGCCGGAACGCGAAACCGTCGATGACCTGGGCACATTCCTCTTCACCAGGCAATGGTTCGATGCCAAAGACGATCCATTTCATCGCAGTCCTTCGGTGATGAGCTATGACCATCAAGGAGGGGCCATCGTGACCCAGGATCATCGCGTATGGATCGCCGGATTGGGAGACGAGGGAGGTTCCGGCTCGTGGCTCGCTGCGGCAATGAAGGAGTACGATCGCCCGGACAAACGACAAGTGGGCCATCTCGAAGATTTTGTGGACAAGGTGCTGTGGGGAGGTTTGCAACAGAAGGAAGGACCACAGCAATATGGAGTGCGTAAGAGCCTCTTTTATTATCAGCCTGACGAGTTTCCAGCCGGATTTTACCGCAAGGATCAGGACTGGTCGACCTGGGAGAGCTGGAGCAAGCATTCCAGCGAGAGCCTGAACCGCTCCTATGACTATCCGCACGTCGTGGCTGCATATTGGGTGCTCTACAGGTTGGCACGTGATCACCAGGGACTGGTTACGCATCACGATTGGCGCTGGTACCTTACACAGGCTTACGAGACAACCATGGCGATGACTCGCTTTGCGCCGGGGCTCAGCCAGTTTGGACAGATGGAGGGTGACATCTTCGTGGACGTGCTCGAAGATCTGAACCGCGAGGGCATGACTGAGGAGGCGACGCAGGTTGAGGCCGCGATGCGATCCAGAACGACTGTGTGGCAAAAGCTGGCTTATCCATTTGGCAGCGAGATGCCCTGGGATTCAACAGGGCAGGAGGAAGTTTACGCATGGACTCGCTTCTTTGGATTGAACGATAAGGCTCAAATAACTCTGGATGCGATTATCGGCTACATGCCGGCAATTCCAAGTTGGGGCTACAATGGCAGCGCGAGACGCTATTGGGATTTTCTCTACGGTGGGAAATACGAGCGCATCGAGCGGCAGCTCCACCACTACGGCTCAGGCCTTAATGCGATCCCGGTTCTGGATGCCTACCGGCACGATCCAGGTGACCTCTACCTGCTGCGCATCGGATACGGAGGAACGATGGGTTCCATCAGCGGGATCGGCGAGGATGGATTTGCTTCGGCGGCCTTCCACAGTGATCCCGAAATCATGGCATTCGATCCCTATTCGGGGGACTATGGCTCAAATTTCTTCGGACACGTTTGGACAACTGGAACATATCTGGCTAAAGATGATGAGTTCGGCTGGCTGGCCTTCGGAGGAAACCTGACTGAATTGGGCGACTCGCTGACCCTGGAACCGCGCGACAGCCTGCGTCAGCGCGTCTATCTGGCGCCGCTGGGGCTGTGGCTCACCCTGGATTGCGGGCAGTTTGCGCGCGTCACCTTCAACGAATCTACCCACTCAGTTCAACTTGAGTTTGAGAGATCCGATGCATTCACGCCGAACGCATTGTTACGGATTGAACAGTCGGCAAAAGTCGATGGTGTTGGTACCATAGAGCCGCGAGAACCACTCAAGCGATTACGGGGCGCATATGTAATTCCATTGGGCTCCGCTCCCGTGAAACTTGACCTGATTCAAACTTCGACTGGGAGATAGTGACCTTCATCGCTCCGCTTTACACTTGCCTGCCAAGTTAAGAGAATGGGCTGGACTGAAAGAGGATTGCAAATGAAAACAGTGTCACGAAGACGGTTTCTGAAGAAGGCGGGCCAGGCCGGCGTAGCCCTGGCTGCAAGTTCCGCACTGGGCAGATTCGGCTTGGCGCAGAGCGCCCGCACGACGCGCGTCGTCATCGATTCCGGGCCGGCAAATTGCGCCCATCGATCCCCATCTCTTCGGCTCTTTTCTCGAGCATCTCGGACGCGCCATTTACGAAGGCATCTACGATCCCAAGTCGAAATTCGCCGACAGCAATGGATTCCGCACCGACGTGATGAAGGAAGTCCGCGACCTGGGCGTGCCGATCGTTCGCTATCCCGGCGGCAATTTCGTCTCCGGCTATCACTGGCTCGATGGAGTGGGCCCGAAAAAGAACCGGCCGACCGTTCTCGATCGCGCATGGAACACGCTGGAGACCAACCAGTTCGGCACCAACGAATTCATCACATGGGCGCGCGCTCGTGGGCACCGAGCCGCTGTTCGGGCTCAACTTCGGCACCGCGATCAGCGGAAGATGCGGCCGCCCTGGTCGAATACTGCAACGTGCCCAGCGGAACCAAATGGAGCGAGTTGCGCCGCTCTCACGGATACGAGCAACCCCACAACGTCAAGTACTGGTGCGTCGGCAACGAGATGGATGGCCCGTGGCAAATTGGTCACATGCCGGCCCGCGAATATGGAATCAAAGCCACGGATGCCGCCCGGCAGATGCGCGTTCTCGATCCTTCAATCAAGCTGATTGCCTGCGGCTCCAGCGGGCCGTTCATGCCAACCTATATCGAGTGGGATCGCACCGTGCTGGAAGAGTGCTATGACGAGGTCGATGGCATCTCGCTCCACCGCTATTTGGGAAACACCGAAGAGACAAGCAACGACAGCTCAGAAATATCTGGCGATGAATCTCGCGATGGATCGCCAGATCGAGGAGATCGCCGCCGTATGCGACACCGTGCGCGCGCACAAACGATCCGATAAACAGTTGTTTCTGTCATTCGATGAATGGAACGTCTGGTATCGCGCCCGCGGCGGCGATGCGACGGACGGCCACGGAAAAGTGGCGCCTCATCTTCTGGAGGAGCCATACAACCTGGAAGATGCCCTGCTCGTCGGCGGCCTCGCCAATTCCCTCATCCGGCATTCTGACCGCGTAAAAGTCGCCTGCCTTGCGCAACTCGTCAACGTGATTGCGCCCATCATGACCAACGAGGATGGCATATTGCGCCAGACCATCTACTACCCGTACGCCTGGGCGCTCAAATACGCTCACGGCCGCGCCCTGAGCATTGCCCCTGAAGGTCCGGGCTATGAAGTCGCCTCCCTCGGGCGGCCCATCGAAAGCATCGGCCTGCCCGCCCGGGATTCGGAGACGTGCCGTATCTCGACATGGTGGCAACTCTCGATCCTGAAAAGAACACCGCCAGCATTCTCGTGCTCAACCGCGACCTCGAAAAGCGACAGGAACTTGAGATCGACTGGCACGACCTGACTCCCAACCAGCGTCACGGCCTTCGAAACAATTACCGGGCCTGACCTGAAGGCGATCAACACCTTTGCGGATCCAAAGCGTGTGGTGCCGCAAACGCTGGAAAATCCCAAAGTCGGCTCCAGAATGTCTATGACGCTTCCGGCGCGCTCCTACTCAGTCCTGTCGGTCGCTTTGTGAGATGGGCCTATCCGACGGACGAGACCTCAAACTGACCCTTAAGCACGAGTGTGCATCGTCCCCCGCGACCATTCACCCGCATTCTCCACTCGTGATTGGTCCGTTTAGCCCGAATTTCCACGTACTTCGGCGTGCTGCCGCGTCGTGTAAGCAATTGCAAGTACAGGTTATTTAGGCCCTGAAAAGGCCGACGGCGGCGGTTCAATCCCGTCTTGGCCACCGTTTTTATCAAGAAGTTAGATTTAAAGTTCGGGACTAGCGAGAACGGTCTGTGCGGCCGTCCGCTAGTATGCGTGTTGTCGAAACTTAATTTGGCCGAGAACCTCGAGTTCTATCGGATCCTCCGGTTATCAACTCGACCTGCTGTTTTTCCGCGCCGGGACGGTGCGACTCTCTGCAATCCGATGTGCTATCCACTCATCGACCTCAGATTCAACCCAGCCTACTCTCGAGCTCCAAGTGAGACGGGCGAAGGAAATTCTCCGTGGGCAATCCAAAGGTAAATCGAGGACCGGGAAAGACCGATACCTGTTTTCACTGCTGGAAGTCTTAGAATGACCGTAGCCACGAATGTGGTTGACTCCTTTCGCCAGCCAAGGAGATATCAGAGGCTTCAAACGGAGCCCAGTGACGACTGTCACGAACTGATTTGACCTCTTCTTTCGTCGTCAATTTAGGGTTCGATTAGGGTGCTGAAGCCTCAAAATCGGTGCTTTTGTGCGTTTTCTGAGCCATCAGTGCGCTTTAGAATCAATGAGTTGCAATTCCTCTTCTAATTGAGGGTTTGGCGACCCAGGTTCCCGCGGTCGACCAGGAAAAGCGCACGGCGAGCGCCGGCAAATTTGATTAGGCGATAAAGGGCACTGCAAGAGGTATACGTCTCTCCAGAACCGGTGGCCATCTGGATCAAGGAGCGACATCGGCCGTGGCGAAGCGAGTCTTCCAGGGCGTCGATCGCGGTAAACTGGGCCGGCCATAGGCAGAGGCGCGCCAGTGGCGGCATGGAGGCCAAGCGAGCCTTAAACGTGGAGGCGGGGCTGGTCAGTTCATCGCTCAGCCATTCGGACAGGGTCTCCGGTCGGTGGAAGCTGAAGATGGCGCGGCTGGAGGCGTTGGGCTCCAGCAGGTTCGTGAAGCGGGTTTCGATGCCGGTGGACTGATAAAGGAAGGGGAGGGGTCGCCGCGGGGCTGGGAGAGCCTCGGGGATGCCTTCGCTGTACTTCTGGGTCTGGATTTCGACACCGATGAGGGTCGAGCCTTCCTTTTTGGCCTCGACGGCGCCGGCGGCCTGGCCATCGACAAAGAGGAGATAGTCGGCTTCGCCGTGGCCGTGCGCGAGAGCGAATTCGCGAATCGCAACGCCGCGGCCGGCGTCGATGTTGGCGTCGGCACGGTTCTGAATGAGCCACCCAGCGGCGACAAGCATGCTATCGATGGACTCGCGGGCTTGTTCTTCAGGCGTCAAAGTGAACTGAAAGCTCTTGGCCACCCGTGTATGACAATGAACTGGAAAGACCGCAGGTCAGAAGGGTCTAATCTGCAAAACGCCGTTGAATCGGGGGCGTAAGCTATAGATTGTCTGATCCCTATGGCACCATGGTCAGTTTGGGGAGAAGTCAAGCGATTACCTGAAGGAACGGCGCTGGCGGAGGGCACACAAGGCAGAGGGCTAGGGGAGTTGCCGACGATGTCTCTCTGACCCGCCTTCGGCGAGCAGCACCTCTGCGCTGCTCAACCAAAACCCGTTCTGTAACGCTGTTTCGTTGAAGGTAATAAGAAGGGGAAGTCACGGCGTTCGATGACCTCAACACGGTACGGTTCCTAGACGAACTAAAGGACGGCTCGACCTCAGCATTTGAACATTTGGCCAGAGAGCTGTTCGAGCCCCTATTGCGGTTTCTTGTGAACATGCACCACGTTCCCGAGCTGGATGCAGAGGAACTAGCACAGGATGTACTCATCAAAGTGCATTCGAAGGTACGAACGTTCCACAACAATGGCCGAGCTAAGCTCACCACCTGGGTGTTTGAGATCGCCAATAACTGCGCGGTCGATTTTCATCGCGCATCCCGGCCGCAGCAAGATGCGTTCACGGAGGCAGACCTGCCGGTTCGTTGGCACGGGCAGTTCGCCGGCCGCAACTCAGCCTGGTTGACATGGCTACAGAAAGAGCTTGAAAAGCTGTCCGCAGAGGATCAACAAATCCTGTTTTGGCGAGCGAATGAAATCACTCATGCCGAGATTGGCGGGTGGCTTGGAATTAACGAGGGGACGGTAAGGACTCGACACTTTCGTGCAAAGAAGAGGCTACTGGCTGCCGACAACCAGCCGGAGATACCAGGGGTCTCGCCCGAACAAAATATCTCGGAAGTGGCGGTAGCGCATGAATGAGAAGCAAATGAAGTACGGCTTGCGTCAGCTAGGTGATTACACAAGGCTGGGCGTAAAGATCACCGACGAGTTTGTGGACGACTTTCTTGGCCGGGAGCAGGGGGCGCATTCTGACGAGCTTAAGGAGTGCTTCATATCAAGGCTCCGGGTTCGCATCCAGGACGCAGCAATTAGGGAGGCAAGGCGTGCTGCAGATCCCAAAGTTATTCCTTTTGGCCAATTCATTGATTACATCCGGTGGATCGCAGGGCTCACGAGAGCAGAAGTCGGGGAGCGCTTGGGGGAAAAAGGAGAGGAATTTGTGCAGCGGGTTGAGCAGGGAGCCGTGAGTCCTGTCGATCTATTGCCGACTGATTTTGTTGATTTGATCACACTTTTTCGGATCAAAATCAAGGACGCGGTTCAGATGGTAATTGCGAGCTTGCAATACGCGGATGCCAAGCAAGAATACGGAAACGGTGTGTTGGTTTTACCCGGTGCCATTCGGCATGACGATGGAAGCGAGGACACTGAGGAGACTCCGGACCCATTCGAAAACCAGCAACGCTGCGAGAGAATCAGTCGTCGTTTGCGAGCAAGCAATGCGGCAGAGGCCTACTTTATCAGCCTGCGAAAAGAGCTGGTCCGCAGAGGACGAATCCGCCGTCTTACTTGAAGATGCCCCGCGTGCAGTCTGATTGTCCCTTCGATGTAACGCTCACTCGTTAGATGTATTAGAAATGAAGGTTCTCTTCCGTCAGCCGATCCGGAGGGGGAATCCGGGACGAGGAATAATTACGTCTTCGTCTCTTTGCCGATAACGCCCGTTCCAAATATTGTCTGATCGGACTCCATTCGCGCGACGCACCTGCGATGAGGACGTTGCAGAAGCACAGAACACTGTGCGCGAGAAGAGGTGTCCGACAGACAACTCTCTTTGGATAAGTGGCCAACTCAGCCGGTTTCAGAAATAGATAACAAACCTGACACAGATTCGACCAAGCTGGGCAGTGACACCTTTCGGCGAGCGATAACAAATCGCGAGCGTAAGCAGATGCTCGACTTCCAAGAAGGGCATCTGTGTGAGCCGACCCGACCCCGACCTTTACCGGTGGGAGGCGCAAGTTCTCCTGTTCCTCCCAAAACCATCCGGTCCATGGAGCCATATGCCTACAATCATGGAACTGCGCGCTCGAGGCGTCCTGCCTTATCCGCGCATTGACCCAGCTGCGACAGCTCGACGTCAATCCGCAGTTGCAACATCCCACTTCGCCGCACAGGCGACTTCGCTCCCACAGACCGAATCCGCCAATCCAAAGCGTACCGAGATTCCTGAGCGCTACATGTGGCTTGAGGATGCTCGGCCGCTTGTCGTTGTCGACGATGTCCCAGTCTTCAACATTTTCGCTGCTGGAAGGATTCTCGGGGTTTCTGCTGAGCTTCTGAAAAAGTGGCGGCAACGCAATCAGGGCCCGGACTATATACAGTACGGCAAAAACGGAGCGGTTCGATACGAACTGACTGCACTCATGGCGTACCGCGCCGCACACAGAGTCCAGACCGGGGCCAAGCCCTAACCGATCCTCAGCACGCAGTCGGCGATCTCCAGTCCCGCTGGTATGTGCTGCACGACTTGGATCGTGCACAGGCCGTCACATCCATTCAAAAGTCGGGAATTCACCTTACCCCATCCTTTCGGCGGTTGAGCGTCAGAATCCGAGTTTCGGGCTCAGCCAGCGCCGCAGGTTCATGAAGGCACACAGATGCGTGACAAAAGGCTCTAGTGGGCATTTGAACCGCGGATTCTAAGGGACATCCGTCAGAGCGAGTTTGAAGTAGGTGTGAGCAGTTGAAGCGAAAGCAGAGTTGGCAAGAGAACGTCGGGTTTGAGGAGGACCGCAGGCCGGTAGTTTGGTCCCGAAATGGAACAAATGCAGCGACCAAGCAAGTTGAGCGTGTTAATTCCGTTTTTTCACAGGGAGGGATTCAAGTCCTTCCAGAGAGGTTGTTATTTATGTCAGCAAACTCGCTGATTGAGTGGACAGACAATACGTGGAACCCGGTTCGCGGGTGCTCGAAGGTCAGTCCTGGTTGTGCACATTGTTATGCCGAGGCATTCGCCGAAAGGTTTCGTGGTGTCCCCGGCAATGCGTTCGAGCAGGGATTCGACGTCCGTCTCGCGCCATGGAAGCTGCTTGAACCGCTCCAGTGGACCAGTTCAAAGCGGGTGTTCGTCAACAGCATGTCGGATTTGTTCCACGACGAGGTTCCGGATCGATATATTGTTGCGGCTTTCGAGGTCATGGCAGCCGCGGACTGGCACACCTACCAGATTCTGACCAAGCGCCCCGGGCGCATGCGCGAGATGCTAAAGACGGATTTGGAGTTTGCGGCCGCGCTGCCTCATATCTGGTGGGGCGTGACTGTCGAGAACAGGAAGCACGGACTGCCACGTCTTGATTGCCTTCAAGAATGCGACGTCGCGATGCGCTTCCTTTCGTGCGAGCCGCTGCTCGAAGACCTCGGAATGATCAACCTCGATGGCATCAACTGGGTCATCGTTGGGGGTGAGAGCGGTCCAGGTGCACGTCCAGTGCGGAAGGAGTGGATCGTCTCCCTTCGCAACCAGTGCAAGTCTGCCCGGGTTCCGTTCTATTTCAAGCAGTGGGGCGGCTTCCCCAAGGGCAAGCTCGGATGTGAGCTTGACGGAAAGGAGTACAAGGCTTTTCCGACGATGCCGGGAATGAAGGCTCCTTCACTGGGACGGCGCCGGCAGATTGAAGCTGAGCTGCACAAGCAGTTCTGGGCGGTGGGCATTCTAGACCAGGCAGCTTGACGCGTGCGGGCGCGCTCTTCAATAGAGGGGCGCGCCTGCGACTACTTACCTTAACGAACGATCGCGCGTATGAGGATGGCAATGGATATGAGAGCTACCTGCTGTTTCCTCAAGGCGTTAAAGCGGAGGGAGTCGCATCCGTTCCAGTGATCGGACTAACCGGTCACCTCGCCTTGAGGAAAGCTTTGAAACAATCTGAGAATCAATTCCCTGAGACACCAGCCTTGGTGTTCACGCCCTTTCTCTCTGACAACGATCTGGCAAACATCCTGGTCATGACAACAGCCTGGGTGCGCTCGCACGCCGACGAGATTCCCGGCTTCAAGAGGCTCGGGGCTTACTTCCGGTTCTGTAGCCAATCTGTCGAGCAATGGCTTGGCAGCCTGGATCGGCTGTTTGAGGCAGCCGAGGTTTCCGTTCTGTTGGCTGTTCCCGAGTCCTGGGTGTATGCCAACGCCGATCAGATCCCCGGTGTGCTACGCCTTGGACGCTATGTCCGCTTCAGGCCGAGCATCCTTCAAGGGTTTCTAAGCGGCTCAGAGGTTGTCCAATGATGACATTTGATGCTACAAAGAGACCGCGATTGAAGCACCACGGAAGGAGGACCGTGGTGCAGGAACGCTATCAACGGGCCCAACTGCAAGATCTTGGGTCCAAGTGGAAGGTCTTTTACTGGGACTACAACCGAACCCCGCGTCAGAGACGATCCAAATCCTGGGCGAAGAGCCGAGTGCCAAGCCAACGCGAGGCTCAAAAGCTTGCCGACCAGTTCATGGAGCCAGTCAATGAGCGGAACAACCAACCTCACCTTTTCGCGACCGACGAGGAAACCTTGAACGCTGTATACGACAAGTGCCACGAACTGACATGGCCACACCTGAAGAACTCTACGCGCAAGCAGTACGAGGAGAACTTCCAGACCTATCTGTTGCCTGAATTCGGCAGCAGCAAGGTCCGCAAATTGTCGACCTTGGAACTGCAGGGATTTTTCAATAAGCTTTCACCCGGACTTTCACCGAAATCGATTCGGCTGATTCATGGCACGCTGCGCGCAGCTCTGAATCAGGGCAAGAACTGGGGGATGCTTGTCCAGAATCCCGCTGTTGGAGTCAAGCTTCCGAGGAAGAAGGCGGTGAAGCCAACCGTACTACTTCTACTCGGAGACATCCGCCGGATGATTGAGGCGGTGAAGGAGCCGACGAAGTCGATGATCACGCTGATCGTCTTCGCGTCCATGCGGCCGGGCGAGGTTCTCGCGCTTCGATGGAAGGACATCCTTCGTGATCGCATTGTCGTGGACGAACGTGTTTACGACAATGAGTTCGACGATGTGAAGACAGATGCCGGCAAGCGCGAAGTGCCGTACGACAGGCACGGAGTGATTCTCGGAGCCGTGCAGCGGATGTGGGCCCTCAACAAGAAGTTCCGCAAGCCGGACGATCTGGTGTTCGCCAACAAGGTTGGCAAGCCTCTCGATCGGCACAACCTGCTCCATCGGCACTTGAAGCCGGTGGCCGAGAGACTTGGCCTGTCCAGGACCATTGACTTCCGGAGCTTCCGGACCATGCACGCCAGCCTGATGCGGCGCTTTGGCGCTCGCTTGGAGGTTGCCCGTGACAACATGGGGCACGCAGGAAGTTCGGGCAGCATCACGTTGGATGTCTACTCGAAGACGTGGTGGAACGAACGCGTCGATGCTGTCACCCGGGTTGTTGAAGCGGTATTTGCTGAGCCGGATGAAGAGGAGAAGAAAAGAGTTGTCACTCTGCTGAAGGGCCTCCCCGACGGCGGAATTGGCAAAGAGTGGGAACCCTTTTGGGAACCCCAGGCTGTTTAACCTAGCCAGAACTGAATGTAAGTAATTGATTCTAATGGTCGGGGAGAGAGGATTTGAACCTCCGACCCCCTGGTCCCGAACCAGGTGCTCTACCAGGCTGAGCCACTCCCCGAACACGGTTTGCTGAAGCGTATCTCCGGGCGCTGCCTGGTGCGTTTTCCCGATTGATACGCTCAGACAAGTGTAGCAGAATCGGCAACTCGTCCGACGTACGCCAATGCCCGTCCCGATTCCCGTCAACGTTCTCAACATCCGTTGATTCCGAGTTCCTTCTCGCGCCTAGCAACTCCAGTTTCGTAATCTGAGCGAACCCCCAGCGCGGCGACCGGCTCCCGTATTTGAAGCCCGGGAGCGAATCAACCAACCCTCCGGGTTCCTTGTCCGCCTATTTTTGCGGCGGCTGCGCCTCTGGCACCGCGCCGGGGAAAATGCCTTCCAGTGGCTCACGCCGCTTTTCCTCGGCTTGCGGATCAGGCAGAGGCTTGCGCGGCATCATTTGGTCGCGTTGCGCGGCGTTGTATACAAAGATCGCTTCGACCGTCGCAATCTGTTTCAGGTCGCTGGGCTGCAGTCGTTCCACGACATCCTGGTTGGAGTGGTGGGTGCGGCTTTCGTAATCCAGATCGTCCTGGATGAACTGGAAGCCCGGAATCCCGACCGCATCGAAGCTCAGATGATCGGTACCGCCTGTATTGCGATTCGTAATCGTAGTCACTCCCAGATCCTTCAACGGCGCGATCCACTGAGCAAAAATCGGCGCAATTGCCTCGTTCCCCTGCGTATAGACGCCGCGGATTTTTCCGGTGCCATTGTCCACATTGAAGTACGCCGAGATCAGCTTCTGTTCCGGCTTCACCTCCAGCGGACCCGCCGCGCGCCGCATGAACTCCGGCAACGCCATCTGATCGGGCGCGGTTGAGAGCGCCGCGGAACCGAAGTGCTGCTTCACATAGCCCTTGGATCCGAAGAGCCCTTGCTCTTCGCCGGTCCACAGCGCAATGCGGATCGTTCGCCGCGGCTTTACATCCAGCGCCTTCAGAATGCGAACCGCCTCCATCGCCACAATCGTTCCGGCTCCGTTGTCGGTGGCGCCCGTCCCGGCGATCCAGCTATCGAGATGGCCGCCCAGCATCACCACCTGCTCCTTCAGCTTCGGATCAGTCCCTGGGATCTCGGCAATCGTGTCGAAGCCGTGCTCGTGCTCGCCAGTGAATTTCGTCTCGATGTCGATTTGCACGCTCACCGGCGCGTGAGCCTGCGTAAGCCGGTAAAGACGCCCGTAGCTCTCAATCGCCGCAACCGCCACTGGAATCTTTACTCGCTTGTCGGCGATATATGGCGTGCGGCCAAGCGTCGCTCCGTTGTCATCGAAGATGGTACCGCCAGAGCCGCCGCCATTCTTCCCATCGCGGCTGGGTTCAATCACCGCCGCCACCTTCTCGTCATAGAAGAACTGCGCCACCTTATCGATGAGTCTTTGCCGCTCGCGATATGCGCGAAGGCGAGCCTCCATCTCGGGTGACAACCCGCCGCCCGATGCACTCACGGGAAACTCGGCTAGATCATCCAACTCTTTGTCGGTGTACCGCTCAAAGAGAGCCTGATCCTCAGGCGGAACATCGCGCATCGGGCCATAGAGCACAATTTTTCCTTCGAGCTTTCCCTTGTACTGGTCAAAATCCTTCTCCTCATGGATGTTGACGAATACAACGTCGCCGGTGACCGGGCCGGGTGTCGCGGGCGACCACGGAGTGGCCTGAACAATCAATACCGCAGTATCGGGCGTCACCATGCGCGCCCAGGTATTCAGTTGCTGCCAGCCGAGGCCAAACTCGCCCCAATCCTCGAGATGCGCGTTTTCAAGGCCGATTTTGGTCAGCGTGTCGCGGGTCCATTCATTGGCCTTCTGCAGGTTCGGCGATCCGGTCAGTCGCGGGCCAATGCCGTCCATCAGTGCGGTCGCAAACTCCATCACATGGGAATGATTGAGGCCTTCATCGCGAATTCGCTGATACATGTTCAGGTCCAGCGATTCGGTGGCGGGTTGGACTTCGGCGTAGGGGTCGACTGGCGCGGGCGTTGCGGGTTTGGGCTTATCGGCCGCATACAAGGCAACTGCCGCGGAAAGCAACACCGCAGGGAAAAGGTGGAAGATTCTGTTCAGCATTTTGAAAATAGCTCCGGTGGGATGGGGTGCGTACTGGTTGGTGGAATTCTAGGGCATTCCCCACCCCTGCCGCTGGTGAATTATGCGGAGCCGATTTTCTCGAAGAACGCGTTGCGTGCCCGTTGGGGCATTAGTCGCTCTTGTCCGGCCGTTGTCGAGGTCGGCAGGCAGATCCAGAGCCACCAGAGCAAATCGCGTCTGGCCGTCCCTGGGATTCTCAAAGCCCACAATGTGCTGGTGGCGCTTTGATCCTGCCTTCAACTCGAGGCTGTCTTTGCCTGTGCCGTAGTCGCCGCGATCAATCTGCACAGTTTTGGTATTGCCCTTGTCATCTGCGCAGGTCAGTCCCTCTGCAGTGGTCGCGGTTGGAGTGCCTACTGGCGTATTGCCCTGGCACGTAATCACGTCGCCGTAGCGGCCCAGCGCCTTCTTGTAGAACGCCGTCACCTTGTCCTGGGAATCCGAAGTGGAATAAGAGACGGCCCGCACCCTCAGTTGCCACTCGCCAAAGCCCAGATGAATGTCGGCGGATTTGTGCTGGTCGTCGTCTTTCACCGACCTCCGCGCCCGGATAGACCGGCAGTCCGAGGTCCGCGGCCGTGGTTTGGTCGGTATTCACATGAACCCCGCCAAACGGTGTATCCACCTGCACCGTTTTCTCCTGGCCCTTGGCGTCCTTATCCACATGGACTCTGCATCCCGCCAGCGACGCCGTCAAGACCACTCCCACCCATAGAATCATCGATTTCCGCAACATGGCATTCGCCCTCGTAGCGTGTAGTACGGCAAAACGAATTGAACGGTTCCTGGAATCGCTCCCCGGATGGCACCACCTTTTTACTACTTTCCTGCGTCAGAGGGGTTAGTATTCTCAATGATTCGACTTGCGAGAGCGATTTCTGTCGCTTTTTGCGCCTCGCCGTGCGTAACGGCCACGCAGTACGACATCCGGACCCCTTCCTCATTTCGCCGGCGTCTCGCGTGAAAGAGGAAACCGGACCAGCACGAAAGGATCGATCCCCATGAACATCTTTGATCTGGCCTCAATCCGCAGAAAGCGGCGGGCAATGGCATGTGCCGCCGTTCTGGCGCTCACCTCATTTGTAGCGAATGCCCAAAATGACCCGCCCGATCAGGCAGGACGCATCTCGTACGCTTCCGGGACAGTTTCAATCCAACCATCGGGCTCGGACGATTGGGGTCAGCTCTATCCAAACCTCCCAATCGGGCCGGGCGACCGTATTTTTACCGATCAAGATGGTCAGGTTGAGATTCAGATCGGCCAATCCTACGTTCGGATTGGGCCTAACACCGACATCACTCTGGTCAATGACGGGCCGGATAGCATTTCGTTTGGAGTAGCACAGGGCTCGGTAAGGGTCCATTCGTACGGCCTTTGGCAGGGTCAGGGACTGGACGTGAGCACCCCCAACGGCGACGGAAGACTTGACCGGCCTGGAGAGTTCCGCGCGGACATCCTGCCGGACCAGGGGGCTACCGTTTTTACGACCACCGCGAACGACCTTGTCATCAGCGGCGCCGGTGGATTCTGGAAACAGATCGGTAGTTGGCAGGCTCTTGAACTGGTTGGTACCAACCCTGTTTACCCGCAATGGCTGCAACTCACCCAGCCTGATTCGCTCGATGCGTGGAGTCAGCAACGCGACCAGCAAATCAATAATGCCGTCTCATATCAATACGTCAGTCAGGAAGTACCGGGCGCGGCCGAGTTGGATAGAAATGGCGACTGGACCCCCGACAGTGAATACGGCCCGATCTGGTTCCCAAGGAATGTTCAGGCGGATTGGCAGCCCTATCACAACGGCCACTGGGTGAACCGCGATCCATGGGGCTGGGTTTGGGTTGAAGATGAGCCATGGGGCTACGCGCCCTTCCACTACGGTCGCTGGGTCAATTATCAGGGCCGCTGGGGCTGGATCCCCGGGCCTCGCGAAGAGCACCCCGTCTGGTCCCCGGCGCTGGTTGTATTTGCAGGCGGTGGCGTGGGCGTCTCAGCGTGGTTTCCGCTTGGTCCCGGCGAGCCTTACCGTCCGTGGTATCCGTGTAGCACGCATTATATCGACCGCGTGAACATTTCCAATATCCGCGAGAGCCGCGTCGTTCACGTACAGACAACGTACGTGAATATCGTCAATGTCAGAAACGTGAACAACATTACCTACGTCAACCGCTCGATCGGTGTGTCCGCGATGCGACAAGATGACTTCGCCGCGGGGCGCGGAGTGCAACGAGCGAGCATTGCAATTGACCGACGGCAGTTTGACCACGTTCAAGTGGTTGATCAGCCCGCGCCTGTGACAAGGCAATCGTTCATTTCGCGCCCAGTAGCTCATCCTGTGCAGGTGAGCGCGGCACGTCCGATGTTCATCAATCGCCAGGGCATGCAGATCACCACCAAGCCCGGGGCACCGCCTCAAGCGCCGCCGGTACGCCCAGTCGAAACGGTCAGAACGCTTCCGGGGCGGACAGTTCTTGCGACGCCCGCGACAGGAACCCACAACCCGGGCCAACCGCCGGCTAACAATTCGTACCAGCAGCCAGGACGAAATCCCATTGCGCCCGGAGTGCAACCGATTGGAAGGCCTATGCAGCCGGCAGTCAACCAGCAGGGGAACAACCCAAGCGTGCAACACGGAGTGACTCCCGTGGCACCGGGAGTGCAACCAAATGGCAGGCCAGTGCAGCCCGCCGTTAACCAGCAGGAGAACAATCCGAATCAGCAGCCGGGTCGAAATGATGTCGCGCCGGGAGTGCAGCCGACCGGCAGGCCGGTGCAACCAAACGGCGATCAGCGGCAGAACTATCCCAACCAGCAAAATCAAGCCAAGCCCACGGCCCCTCCCCCCTCGCAGCCCGCGCCGCCGGCAGCAACAAATCGCCAGGAATTCGGCCCTGTGCAGCCAACGAAGCGCGGAAACGATGTGCCGCAGCCGAACCAGCCGACGACAAACAACCCGCCGCCTGCAAAAGTAAATCCCCCCACGCCACCCGCTAACGGAGCGGAGAACGTGCCTAAAGTGAAGCAGGAACCTGGACCACAACAGGGAAGCAAAAAGGACAGTTCCGATAAGCCGAACAAGGGCGACAAAAAAACCAAGGAAGACAAGGACGACAAGAAAAAGGACAACTGATCAGGCACGGTGCTTATCGAAATCTCTGGGCCGCAGCGGGTGCGCTGCGGCCCATTTTTGTTTGCTTGAAATCCGGATGAAATATTGTAGTTCTATGCGCCCTATGCCTCGACCGTCCCTCGCCTTTGCAGAGTTGCTTATCGTGATGTTCTTCAGTCTGACTGCATTCCCTGCCCAAAGCCCGGAACAGAGCCCCGCTCAAGTCATGGTGGGCGTCCATGCAGGTCGATCACTTGGTGCCTACAAGCCCATCTGGAATTATTTCGGGGCCGACGAACCTAACTATCTTTACGCGCCCAACGGCAAAAGACTGCTCGGCGAGCTGGCCGATCTAAGCCCCTTTCCGCTGTACTTCCGACCTCACAACCTCTTAACCACTGGACCAGGCGACGGATCACTGAAATGGGGATCGACGAATGTGTACACCGAGAGAGCAGACGGCACAGCTGTCTACGACTTCACCATCACGGATCGGATTTTTGATGCACTCATAGCCGCGCATGTGCGGCCCATCGTCGAGATTGGATTTATGCCGGAAGCGCTCTCCGCGCATCCAGAACCGTACAGGCACAATTTTCCCAAGGGCGATATCTTTACCGGTTGGAGTTATCCACCCAAGGACGAAGCAAAGTGGTCAGAGTTGGTTTCGGCTTATACGAGACATTTGCGCGAACGGTACGGAAGAGAGGTTGATGCATGGCTTTGGGAAGTTTGGAACGAGCCGGATATCGGCTACTGGCATGGCACTCCGGCGGAGTACGACCGACTTTACGATTTGACCGCGTACGCGATTCGCAAAGTATTGCCGGAGGCCAAGATTGGCGGGCCCGAGGCGACTGGAGTTAGCGACCATTCGGAGCCGTTTTTGAGACAGTTTCTGGAGCATTGCGCGCATGGAGTGAACGCTGCTACGGGCGGCACCGGCGCGCCGCTTGACTTCATCAGCTACCACCCCAAGGGAAGCCCCAAATTTGTGGATGGGCACGTTGTAATGAGCGTGGGACACAATTGCGCGCGGTGGAGCGCGGGATGAAGGTTGATTTCCAGCTATCCCGAGTGGAAACATACACCTATCGTTCTGGGCGAGAGCGACCCGGAAGGATGCGCGGCTTGCCAAGGGACACAGAACGGATATCGGAACGGGCCTTTATATGGTGTCAGCGTTGCGGAGGCGACGATGCGCACCTATGAATTGGCGCGAAAGTACGGCGTGGACGTGCAGGGCGCGGTGACATGGGCGTTTGAGTTTGAAGACCAACCGGCGTTTGCCGGATTCAGATCACTGGCGACGGATGGCATCGACAAGCCGGTGTCTGAACGTGTTCAGGATGTTTGGGAAGCTGGGGGGCGGGAAACCGGGCGCGGAATGGGTGGCGACGGAGAGCAGCGGGGCCTTGCCGTTGGAGCAGGTGGTGACAGGAGAGCATTGCCGGTGCTCCGGACGTGAATGCGGTGGCAACGCGGAACGGCGACGAGGTGGATGTATTGCTGTGGAACTACCACGATGCGGACGTGGAGGTAGCACCGGCCGAGGTACACCTTGGCGTGGACGGATTGCGGGGAAAGACTGCGGTGGCGTCAGAGTTTCGAATGGACTGGACGCACAGCAATGCGTACCGGGTCATGGCAGCAGATGGGGAGCCCGGCACACCCCTCAGCGGGCAGATCGCAGCATTGCAGAAGGCGGGCGGACTGGAGCAAACGATTAAGAATCATCCGATTGCGTTACATGCGGGGAAAGCAGGGATGGAGGTTACGCTGCCGCGCCAAGGAGTGATGCTGGTGCGGCTGGTGGAGCGTTGATCACGACATTTTAGGAAATAGTGGGGCTTTGCAGATCTTGCAAGGTCACCGCTCCCTGTTGGTCGCGTTGACTTTCACTTTCAGGCTTCGGACTACGTTAATTCCTAAAATGCTTTAGTGCGCAGAGGAGCCGTCTTCCTTAACTCGTAGCGAAGAGGATGCAGGCGACAAAGACGGCAACGATGAGAGGTACGACGACGAACGGTGAAGTAATGTCCATGAGGAAGTCTCCCAGAGACCAGAGTACCAAACGGCACAGGCGGCCGCTGAAAGAGACAAAAAACGGCCTCAGAAGCGCAAGGTTTGGGGGGTGCTGCTTTTCGGTTGAAACCAAGGCATTGGGTTGCCACGGTCGGTGAAAAGCGTGGCAATGGAGTGGCGCGGTGGGTGAAAAGCGTGACAGGGGATTCAGGGATCAGGCGAATGGGGAATAGAGGAGAGCTTTCAGCTTTAGGCTTTCAGCTTCTTCTGAGGCGCCAGGTCATTCGGTTGGTTGTGCGATGGAAGAGACCTCCAACGAAGGCGGCATTTATGCTTTGCCGAGTTTGAAAATCGAAATCACTTCCCTCTCCACGGCGACAACCGCCCACCGTCGGTGGCCTGGTTCTGGGCGACCGGCAGGTACCAGCGCGCTGCTATCCTCGAAGCATGAAGCAGAGAGTCATCGCGTTCACACTCGCGATTCTTCTCCCCATTGCGGGATGCAAATCGCGCCCGCAGAGCGCATCGGGATCCGCTCCGGGCGGCCCCGCAGACGCGAGATCTCAAGCCAGCGGGCAAGCCACCGCCTCGGCATCCGGGTTCGACTTCTATCTGCTCAATCTCTCCTGGTCGCCAGAATTTTGTTACTCGCATCCCGACGCCAGCGAGTGCGCCGCGCATGCTGCTTTTGTGCTGCACGGTTTATGGCCTGAGAATGCCGACGGCTCCTATCCCGAGAGCTGTTCAAACACGGCAGGGCCCGCCGACACGGCCCAATACAGGGACATCTACCCCGACCCCGGACTGCTCGAACACGAGTGGGAGACGCACGGCACCTGCTCCGGGCTGAGTGCTGACGCATTTTTCCAAACCGCCCGCTCTGCGTTCCACGCCGTCGCCATTCCGCCAACCCTCAACACGCTCACGTCGCAAACATCGCTGCCACCCGATCAGATCATCGATCTCTTTACGGCGAGCAATCCGACAATCCCACGGTCAAGTTTTGTGGTGAGTTGCGGCCACAACTATCTCACGGCCGTTGAGGTTTGCCTGGACAAGAGTCTTCATCCGGTCCCATGCACCTCCGTCCGTTCCTGCCGGGCCAATACTGTTCGCATTCCGCCGCCGTAATCGATTGCCGTGCTCATCGGCTCGAAGTGGTTGCACAAATACTGCTGAGTCACCGAGCCAATATCCTGTTACAAGACGATTTATGCAACCAGTTCTAAACGGTTCGGGGTGGCCGACAGGCTATCTGGAGAAAGCTCGTAGACTGGATATTTGTATGAATTGGCGACACTTCACCGAGAGCTACTGTGTGCATAAGCGATACCCTTGCCGTGCCAAATCTGGTTGAGTGGTATAGAACTCTGAATAGCCCCGTGCGCAATTTCGAGAAAACACGAACGGAATTTCAGGAGATACTCGCCAAGCCCATCCGCGAACTGGGGCTGAAGCTCGAAGGTTCTCCGCTGGAACGATTTGTTCAGCAGCTTTATCGCGAACTAGAAGCCAAGGGGATCCACAAGTTCCGTCCGCTTTGTTACCTAACCGATGAGTGGGGATGCCCTTCGGGCGAGCCAGTCATCGGCATTCCGTTCTACCTCGCCAACCCGGACCTGGCACAGCTTGAGCGCGATATGAACGACCTGGAGGATGCCCGGGAGATCATGATGTACATGCGTCATGAGGCCGGACATGCATTCAATTACGCATACCAGCTTTATAAGTCGTCTGAGTGGCACGATCTCTTCGGCCCGTTTCGCCGCGCATATCGGGACAATTACCGCCCCATACCGTTCTCGCGAAAGTTCGTCCGGCATATGGCGGGGTGGTATGCGCAGAAACATCCGGATGAAGATTTTGCAGAAACGTTTGCGGTGTGGCTCACGCCTCGTTCGCAATGGCGAAAGCGCTACGAGGGTTGGGGCGCACTGGCCAAGCTGCAATACGTCGACCGCATGGCGCGAAAGGTCGGAGATGTCGAACCGATCCGGCGCCGCGGGCGCACCGACGTGACTGTTGATGAGATGGAATCGACGGTCGGCGAGTTCTATCATCTCAGTCTGCCGGAGGAGATTCCGGTGCAGGAACTGGCGCTGGACGCCGATCTAGCGGACATCTTCAATATCTCTCCGAAGCGACACAAGGGCGTGAGGCCCGCCCAGGAGATGTTGAATCAACATCGCAAGGCCATCGTCGATAAGGTCGCGTATTGGAGCGGCGTGCAACGTCCGATCGTGAAGCTGTTAGTGGAAGCGATTTGCAAACGTGTTGAGGACTTGGGTCTGCGCGTGGATGTTCGACGCGAGTCTGAGCACCTCACAGAATTCACTGTGTACACAACCGCACTCTCAATGAATTACCTGATTCGAGGGAAGTTCATTCATTCCTGAAGCGTGCCGGTGCACATTGTCACGCCGATTGGAGGCCGCATGGCTGGAACAAAGTTGAAAGTCACTGTGCTGTACGACTTGTGGGAAGAGGAACCTGCTGAAGTGCAGGAAGAAATTCCTGCGCCGCGCAAACGCAAAGGGCAAAAGAAGCGCAAGAAGAAGCCGGTAAAGCACGACCGCGAAGAGATCTTCGAAGCCCTTGAGAAGCTGGGTCACGAGCCGTCGTATTACGTTCTCGACGGCCGGCCGCAGTCGCTGCTCGGATTGGCCAAGTGCAGCGCCGATCTCATTTTCAATCTTACGGAATCCTATGCGGGCGATGACACGAAGGAGATGCAAGTCACCGCATTTCTGGATTTGCTCGATCTTCCCTACACCGGCGCGGGACCGCACGCGCATATTCTTGCGCAGGACAAATCGATCGCCAAGAAGATGTTCGCGTTTCATGGAATTCAATCGCCTTATTTCGCGACAGCCTATCGCGGCAATATTGACCATGCACATGACATCTCGTTCCCACTGATTGTGAAGCCCACTTCAGAAGACGGATCCATCGGCATCGATGCCGCTGCTGTTGTGACGAGCGTGAAGGAATTGATGGAACGCGTCTCGTATATACAGACGGAATTCGATTCTCCTGCGTTGATCGAGGAATACATCGAAGGGCGGGAGATTTACGCGTCGATCCTCGGCAGCTATGAGTCCGCACGAGTGCTTCCGCTTGTGGAACTTGATCTCTCGAAGCTTCCAAAGGGCATGCCCAGGATCGCCAGCCAGGATGTGAAATTCGAGAAAGACACGGAAGCCTACAAGCTGACCAAATCAGCAATCGCCGAAGACCTGAACGAAGAGACGATCACGAAGCTGACCGAGATCGCAGTGAAGGCTTATCGTGCCGTGAAGCTTCGCGATTATGGCCGCATTGACATGCGCGTTTCGAGCAAGGGCGAGGTTTACGTCATCGAAGCGAATCCGAACCCATGGCTTTCAAGTGGACAGGAGTTTGCCATGGCGGCAAGAAAATCCGGTCTCTCCTATACCCAAATGGTCGGAGAGATTGTGGATCTGGCGATGGCTCGGCAAGCGTAATGGCTGGCAAGAAGTGATGGTGAGCCGCGGTGCATGGCTCTGTATCACCTTCGTGAACGAGCGAGGGCGCGGCATACGGCCGCGCCCTCGCTGCTGCTGCGGAGATTGTTGAGGACTATTGCTTGGGACCGCCGTTCGGGTAATCGACCCTAATGGTGAGGATCTCATAGGGGTGAATTGGGGCTTTGACGACGTCGTCGGTTACGGCGAGCGGGGCGCCCTCGGGAATCTCCATCATGTTAGTGACCGTGGCCCCTGTTGCGCCGGTCGGAACGTGGAAGGAAACCGTAGAGTCTTTGCCTGCCCACTCATAGACGCGGAAAATCAGACCCTTGGCGTCTTCAGCTTTCTTGACGGCGGTGAGGACGACGTTTTCGGGCTCAGCCGAGGCAAAGGAGTGTTCGGCGGGCAGCGCGCCCTGATGGGCCGTGGTGAGGGCGGCGGTGAGCGGGTAGTTGTACTCAAAGCCGCGACGGACGGTCATGGCATCTTTCCAAGTGCCGGCGTGGGGATAGAGGGCGTAGTGGAAGTGGTGGTGCCCCATGTCGGCGTCGGGATCGGGCCACTTGGGCGAGCGGAGCAGGGTGAGGCGAAGCAGATTGCCGACGGCATCGTAGCCGAATTTTGACTCGTTGATGACGCTGAGGCCGTGCTTGCCGTCGCCGAGATCAGCCCACTGCTGCGCGGGAACTTCAAACTGCGCTTTTTCCCAGGAGTTGTTGCGGGTGGTGGGGCGATCGATGGTGCCGTAGGGAATTTCGTAGGTGGCGAAGTTGCTGGTGGCGGCGAGCGGGAAGGCTGCTTTGAGCAGCACGTGGGACTCGTGCCAATCGATCTGGTTGTCAACGCCGACCATATCGCCATCGGCAGAGAGGCTGAAGGTCTGTACAAACTTCGAGTCTTGCCAGTGGCGCGTAACGCGGATGCTTGGCTCGGCAGTCTTGAGAAGTTCGACTGAATCCGCGCGATCAATGACCATGGGCGCCACGTCGAGTGTGCCGGGATCGATGTTCCAAGCGTCGTAGTCTTTGGGCGTGTCCTTGAAGAACTGAAGCTGATTACCGCACGCGCCGGGAGCAATGGTTTCAAAGCTGGCGCGCTTGTCGTAGAGGCTGGTAACGCAGCCGGATTGCTTGTCGATGGTTACGCGGAGCACTGTGCTCTCGAGGGTGAGACCGCCTGCGGTGTCTTTTGCGTCGACGCCGCTCTCTTCTCCCCGCTTGACGTGATTAGCCGCTCCAACCCAAACCACTTTGTAGCCGAGAGCGGGCACGTTGAGGACATGGAGTTTTACATCGGAGACACCGGTTGTCGGGTCAGTCGCGGACTCAATGACCTGCGCTCCCGAAGCAGTTGTCACGGGCTTGGCGTCCTGGATGTGTACGCTGACTTCGCCGGAGCGCGCCCATCCGAGTGGGTTGTAGATGATGACGGGAGTTCCATTGCCGGCGGTGTCGATGCGCTCGTTGACGGTCCGCATGGCGCCGCTGCTGATTTCGTTCGTGGACCAGCGGACTACGTCGTAATCCTTTTGCGCGTCTTTGTAGATGATGCCGATGCCGGAGCCGGCGGCGAGATCGTGGAACTGATTGAAGAGAACTTTCTTCCAATCCTCGGTGAGCTCGGCGGTTGGATACTTGTCGCCATCGAGCCAGGCAAGAGATGCCCACTTTTCTGCGTTCAGCGTTTCGATGGAACTCTCGCGCATGTTGCGCTTGTGGTTGGCCTGGGTAGTCATGACGCCGCGGTGATATTCGAAGTAGAGCTCGCTCTTCCAGGTGGGAATGTCGACCTTGCCAGGCACGGGAGGCGGCGCGGTGTACCCCTTGGCGATGGACTGGTAGTTCCACTCGGGGCTGTCGGGGGCGATGTCCTTTTCGACAGATGAGAAGAAGGTCTGCGCAATGCCAAATTGCATTTTAGGAATGACGTGCGGAGGAGTTGAAGGGTCAGCCCAGTGGACACCCTGATCGAGAATGGCGCGGGTTGGTCCGCCACCGTGATCACCGATGCCGTAGAGATCCATGATTTCTGTCATGCCGGTGGAACGGGTGCGCGCGACGGCCAGATCATCCGAAAGACGAACGGGATCGAGGTTGTTGTTGGCATAGTCGTGTGGGAAGTAGGCCAGCACTTTCGACCCGTCGGGTGATTCCCACCAGAAGAGCTTGAAGGGGAGCTGATTGGTGTCGTTCCAGGTCATCTTCTGGGTGACGAAGTAGTCGACGCCGGACTTTTTGTAGATCTGAGGGAGCTGCCAGGTGTAGCCGAAGGAATCGGGATTCCAGCCGATGCGGACGTCGACGCCGTAGGCCTGCTTGTACCAGCGCTTGCCGACGAGGAGCTGGCGGACGAGAGATTCGCCGTCGGGAAGATTGAGGTCGGGTTCGACCCACATTCCGCCGACGACTTCCCAGCGACCTTCCTTGATGCGGCGCGCGATTTCGGCGTTCATGTCGGGATATTTCTCGGCCAGCCACTCGTTGTATTGAGCAGCGGACTGGGTGTAGGTGTAGGCGGGGTACTCGTACATGAGCTGGAGCGCGGTGCCGAATGTGCGCTTGACGACATCGACAGTTTCGGTCCACGGCCAGAGCCATGCGGCGTCGATGTGCGAATTGCCGGTGACGTGAAAGGTGGCCTGCTGCAAGAGAGGCCGGAGCGCCTCGAGCTTCTGGTGGGCGGCATTGAGGCTCGAGTCGAACCTGGCCTGGTCGTGTGCGTCCAATGCGGCGATGTCGACGGTCTGGATGGAGTTGTTGAGTTTGGCCATCTGCGATGCGTCGTTGGGGGCGAGGGACGGGACGAGAAGCGCGGCGGAGAGGAACTCCACGCGGAGGTCGTCGGGGTTGGGGCGGCTCTCAGGGAAATCGATGCGAAGGGTGGCGCCGCGGAAGGTTTTCTTGTCGACGGTGTGAAGGAGCTTGACGGCGACGGTGACCGTATCGCCGGGCTTGGCATCGTCGAAGAGGATGATCGGTTCAAGGTCATCGCCGAGGGCGACGCGACGGCCGTTGAAGTAGAGGATCTGAGGCATTGGACCATTGGCTTCGGCATGGAACTGGAACCAGATGCGGGAGCCGGACAGGTCGTAGCCGTTGAGCGTCGGCGGGACGGTATAGGTCTGGCGGAACCAGACGGCATCGTTGGGGGCGGTCTCAGTTGGCGCAATGGTCTGCCAAGCGGAGTCGTCGAGATGGACGGCTTCGCCGTGGGCGAGGTCGCCGGCGTGTGTTTTCCAGGTGCCGTCGGGCAGCTCGCGCAGCAGGGTAAGTCGTGTGATCACATTGCGGGACTCGGCAGGCAAAGCGCTCGCGGTTTTTGCGACCTCGGCGGCGACGCGGGCGATCTCAACAGAGGTTTGGGCCCGAGCATGGAGATTGAAGAGCACTGCTGCGGAAACGATTACAAAAAGGGCAAGGACTGCACCCGCGGAAGGCTTGCGGCGGCTTGAATTGACGGCAGAAAACATGACGATTTACTCCCCCGGAAATCTTAAGGCATGGAGATGGGGTTGCGGGGCTTGCGGCGTGATTTCTCGCGCGACGCAGCGCGCGAGGTTACACCCAGCCTCCGTCGACGATGTAGCTCTGGTTGGTGATGGCGCTGGAGTCGTCGGCAGCGAGGAAGAGCACGAGGCGGGCGACGTCTTCGGGCAGGATGTCGCGCTTGAGGGCCTGGCTGGCGAGGATTTCAGCCTTGTATTGCGGGGTATACCAGAGGCGACGCTGCTTCTCAGTGACGATGGCGCCGGGAAGAACGGCATTGACGCGAATGTTGGCTGGGCCGAGCTCGTGGGCGAGGGTGCGGGTAAGTCCGACGATGGCGGCCTTGGCGGCGACATAAAGAGGCACGCCGGTGGACGGGATCATCCAGGAGATGGAGCTCATATTAATGATGGAGCCGCGGCCAGCGGCGCGCATGGCGGGCAGGACGGCCTGGATGGAAAAGAACTGAGGACGAAGGTTGATGGCGATGGAGCTGTCCCAATAGGCGGGCGTGACCTCGTCGACAGAGTGGCGCTGATCGTTGGCGGCATTGTTGACGAGGACGTCGACCGCATCGAGGGCGGTGATGGCCTGCCGGACCGAGGCTTGCAGGGCGACCACGTCGGTGAGATCGCAGTGGAGATAGAGAGGCGCGGGGCAGCCTTCGGCGGCGAGGGTATCGACGAGCTGGCGGGCCGGGTCATCCTGGATATCGAGGAAGGCGACGCGGGAGCCCTGGCGGGCAAAATGGGAGACGATGGATTCGCCGATGCCGGTGGCACCGCCGGTGACGAGGACGGCGCGGCCGGCGAGGCTGGGGTAGCGTGCAAATTGCGGTGTTGCCGGATCGGTTATCTCTCGCATTCGGATTGCCTTAGGAAGGATTCATTGAGTCCGTCCAAGTATAGTGCTGAGCTGATGGATACGGAGAGCGTGAGTTTGAGAGGAGCCGCTTTTGAGGTAAGCGGCGCGCATCCCACTGACTGGGACGCCGTCTCCCCTATGCGGGTGCATACTGATATATAGGCCGTTTTTCCGGGAAACTCCCCCTTGGGTTGCTCGCGCACGCACACTTGAAATTGAATTATTCAGAGGGCATTGGAGCAGGCGCCGCAGTGGTATGCGGTGATTAAAGCCAATGGAAAGATATGCCTGAAAGGACTGAATACGTCCCGTTAGGCATCGCACGAGATGAACCACCGCACGCTGCGGGTCCGTTGCCGCCGCTCAACAAAAAAGAGTGTTCGGCACATTCGGCCCTGCCCGCGTGGCGCACATTGAGAGTCTGAAACTGGACGTACAGAGCACGGAGGGGAATTTATGGCGGAAGCTGCTCGTTATCCCGGCATACGGGTCACTGCAAACGGAAACCAACTGGTCTCGTATCACACCGAGACGCGGATCGCCGATGCCGGCGTGTTTTATCCGATTACGCCTTCGACTGAAGGCGGCGAGCTGTTTCAGCAGGCCTATGCCGAGGGACATTTAAATGTCTTCGGTCATAACACCATCGCCATCGAAACTGAGGGTGAGCATGCGGCACAGGGTGGCGCGATTGCGCATTCAGTGTGCGGCAAGCGGGTGGTGAACTTCACTTCAGGGCAGGGCGTTGTCTACGGCGTGGAGCAGTATTATCACGCGCCAGGCAAAGGCTCGACGATGGTGCTTGAGGTAGGCGCTCGCGCGCTGACCAAGCATGCCCTCAACGTGCATTGCGGACACGACGATATTTATGGTGCGCTCGATACAGGCTGGATCATGCTGTTCGGCAAAGACGCGCAGCAGGCCGCCGACCAGGCGCTGATTCTGCGCCGCGTGACGGAATTGAGCCTGACTCCGGGCATGAACATCATGGACGGCTTTTTGACGAGCCACCTGGAGCGGACCTTCTATAAACATGAATCGGATCTGATTCGTGAGTATCTCGGCTCGCCAGAAGACATCATCGACTGCCCGACCGAGGCACAGCGCGTTTTGTTTGGGCCGACGCGGCGGCGCGTACCGAAGATGATGGATTTAACCAATCCTATTTTGCTGGGGCCGGTGCAGAATCAGGAACACTACATGAACGGCATCGTGGCGCGGAGAAACAATTTCGCGGAGCCTATTCTGCATTTCCTTGAAGAGGCCTACGAAAAGTTTGGCGAGTTGACAGGGCGGCGGTATGGGCTGATCAGCAAGTACAAGACGGACGACACGGACACTGTTTTCGTCTCGCTTGGTTCGGCCGCGGAAAACATCGAGGCGGCGGTGGACTATCTGCGCGCGACTCGTGGGATCACGGTCGGCTCGATTCACGTGAATGTGATTCGGCCGTTTCCCGAAGCTGCAATTGTGGAAGCGCTCAAGGGCAAGAAGAATGTGATTATTCTTGAGCGGACGGACGAAGCTCTTTCGGGCGACAATCCGCTGGGCCGCGACATTCGCACGGCGCTTTCAAAGGCGGTGCAGTATGAGGGGCATCCGGCAGGCGAAGGATTGCCGGCGATTTCACCGAGCGAGCTGCCGAATATTTTCAGTGGTAGCTATGGATTGGGCTCGCGCGACTTCCGTCCGGAACACATTATTGGTGCATACGAATTTGCGACCGCCAGACGCGCGCGCAAGGATGGCAAGACGGCTGCGGACGGCGTGAGCTTCTTCGTGCTGGGCATCGATCACCCCTATGCAGTGATCGGCGAGGAGACTCCGTCACTGCTGCCGGAAGGCGCGGTTGCGGTTCGCTTCCATTCGATTGGCGGTTGGGGCGCGATCACCACGGGCAAGAATCTGGGCGCCATTCTTGGCGACTTGAACGACTTGATTTTTGAGCGCGACGGATTGGTCGATGAGCTGGGGAATCCGAAGGAAGTGATTCACGTCAGCGCCAATCCGAAGTACGGTTCGGAGAAGAAGGGCGCGCCGACCAGCTACTTTATGGTGGCGGCGAAGGACCGTATTCGCGTGAACTGCGATCTGCGCCACGTGACGGTTGTCCTGTGCTGCGATCCCAAGGCGTTTACCCATACGAATCCGCTGGACGGAATGCAGGAAGGCGGCAGCCTGGTCTGGGAGTCGGATCAAGAAGGTGAGCAGGCCTGGGAGCAGTTGCCTCTCTGGGCTCGCAAGCAGATCATCGACAAGAACATTCGCGTGTTTACGCTCCCCGGCTTCAACATTGCACGCAAGGCAACAGACCGCGGCGATTTGCAATTGCGCATGCAGGGCAACGCATTTCTCGGCGCGTTCTTTGCGGTGAGCAACCTGCTGCAGGAGTTCGGCATTACGCAGGAGCAATATCGGGAAGTGGTTCACAAGCAGTATGTGAAGAAGTTTGGCAAGCTGGGCGATGCGGTAGTGCAGTCGAATATGGAAGTCATGCTGCAAGGTTACGACCAGGTGAAGGAGATCAAGATTGGCGCGCTGACAGCGGCGGACCGTTCGAGCTTGCGTGGTGCGGCACTGCTGCCGATCCTTGAACTCGCGACGGCGGGTGGATCTTGCGGCACGGGCTGCCGTTCGACACCTGTACCTGCAGGGCAGGGACCGCGGACGCCAGTTTCAAGCATTTCAACTTTCGATGCGGAGTTCCGCTCCAGCTTTGGCTATGATCAACCCGCGACGCCGCTTTCGGCTCTGGGCGTGATTGCGGCAGCGACGGGCGACACCGCTTCAAAGTATGTTGCGCGTCGCGAAACTCCGCTCTACATTCCGGAGAATTGCACGCAGTGCATGGAGTGCATCTCAGTGTGCCCGGATACGGCGCTGCCGAATACTTCGCAGGATCTGGCAACGGTGCTTTCGACTGCTATTTCGTACTACGTGGGCGACGCAAGTGAACGCACAAAGATGCTGCATGCGCTGCCGGAGATTGAGAAACAAACGCGCCAGCGCATGGTGGCGGAGATGAAGACTGGCACTCCGCTGCAGACGATTCTGCGCGAAGTAACGGACCAGGTTGACGGATTCTCGGCCAATGCGAAGAAGCAGTTCTTCGACATCATTGCCAAGGTGCCGATGGCCTACCAGAAAGTGAACGCGATCTTCTCGTCGCCAGAACGCAAGGCGCCGGGTTCGGGTGGTGTGTTCTCAATCTTCGTAAGCGATTTGTGCAAGGGCTGCGCGGCATGCGTGACGGCATGCGGCGACCATAACGCGCTGCGCATGGTGCAGGAGACGGAAGAAGTGAATGCCGAGCATGAAAGCGGCACCGCGTTCCTTGACCTGCTGCCAGATACTTCGCAGAAGTATCTGGGGCTGTATAACGGCGCGAACCCTGCGGACTCAAAGACGGCAACACTGCGCAACATGCTGATGGTTCGCACCAACTACGACGCATTAGTGGCGGGTGACGGCGCCTGCGCAGGCTGCGGCGAAAAGAGCGTGCTACGCTCCATTGCGGCCGTGACTGAGGCTTACATGCGGCCGGTGTTCCATGCCAAGAGCGACCGCTTTGTGGCCAAGGCGGGACAGCTTGAGAAGAACGGCGTGGCGCGGCTTGAGGCGCTCAAGCAGAGCAATCCCGGCGAATATGCGTTGCTGCGGCAGGCGATCGCCCACCTTGTTCTCGGACTTGGCGGGGAAGACGTAAAGGACACAAAGGCACGCATCGCAGCATACGAAGCCGAGAATGGCGTGATTACGGACGCGCAACTGGTGGAGGCGATGGCGGCGGTGCTGCTGACTGAGGCCTTCAATCACAAGAGCCTGCAGCCCATCGATGGACGGCTGGCGAACGGCATGAGCGTGATGGCGATGGCTGCGCACACGGGATGCAACACGGTGTACGGATCGACATCGCCGAACAACCCTCATCCTTATCCGTGGATGAATTCGCTGTTTCAGGACGGCATCACGGTGGGTTGGCTGATGGGAGAGAGCTTCATCGTGGATCACGCGCGGCGGTCAGTGATTCCCGAGCGGTTGACTGACGTGCTGCTGACTCGCGACAGCAACGTGATCAGCGAGGAAGAGTACTACCACTACAGCCACTTCACAGACGCGCTGATGACGGATCAGGAAATCGTGGAGCTGCCCAAGGTGTGGGTGGTGGGCGGCGATGGCGGCATGGGCGACATCGGCTACCAGAACATGTCGAAGGTGATTCTGCAGAACCGGCCCAACGTGAAGGCACTGATGCTCGACACGCAGGTCTACTCGAACACGGGCGGCCAGAACTCCGACTCGACGCCGATGCTGGGCGGCAACGACATGAATGTGTTTGGCGCCGCGACGCAGGGCAAGAACACGGAGAAGAAGACTGTGGCCGAGACATTCCTGGCTGGACACGGATCGCCTTTCGTGGCGCAGGTTTCAATGGCCAACGCCCCGAAGCTGTATCGCGCGATTCTGGACGGTCTTGAGTATCGCGGCACGATGTTCCTGCAGTGCTTCACGACCTGCCAGCCGGAACATGGAGTGCCGGACGATATGGCACTTCATCAGGCTCAGCGCGTGCGCGATTCACGCGGGGCGCCGGAGTTTGTGTTTAATCCACGACTTGGCGAAAGCTACCAGGAAGCGTTGGATCTCAAGGGCAATCCGTCGATCGATCTTGACTGGTACGAGTCGAAAATCAAATCGACAGGTGAAACGCTTCGGTACACAGTTGCTCACTGGTGCACGACTGAAGCGCGCTTCCGCAACCATCTGAAGAAAGTGAAGCCCGAGGCTGCGGAGAAGCTGATTCCGCTAGAGAACATGCTGGTGCGCATTACTCAGCAGGACGTGGTGTACCGGCGCTATCTGAATCCATCGCACCGTGCCTTTATCCCCGACTTTGGTGTCTACATCAAGTTTGAGGAAAACGGGAAGATCGAGTACCGCGCGCTATCGCGGCAGCTCGTGATGTTCTGCGTAGAGCGGCGGAAGGCATGGCGGATGCTGCAGTCAAAGGCGGGCATCCAGAACAAGGAGTACGCTGCGCAGAAGGCAATTCTCGCAGAGGTGGATGCGGGCAAGATGCCGTTGGAAGAGCTTCTTACGCGGGGCCACGAGTTAGTGGCTGAGCGGATCGGCGGCGGGGTGCTGGCCAAAGCCTAAGACTAAGCGATTCCTCGATAACAAAAGCGCGGACCTTATGGTCCGCGCTTTTATCTTTACCGAAATGAGTTCAACGCTCGTTGACAGATTTAGTTTCAAGGATGAGACCAGGAGGTTAAAGGAAATGCCCCATCTGCACCGCACCAGGGATAGTGCTTGACGCCGCTCTCTGATTTCCAATCCTCCGGGGTTGTGTCGTGGAGGAAATCGACTGGCTCGGCGGCGGCAGAGTTGGAGGTTACGATGTCGAAGGCCTCGCGCAAAGCGCGACGCTGCTCAGGCTGGACCTGTCCTTCTTCGGGAGAGATAAACAAGGTCGTTTTGCTTCTTGCGATCACGTCGAGCCACAGCCTGGTCTTTTCCCAAGGCACGGCTTTGGTGATGCCGACGCAATCGGCATCGAGGTGGAAAAACGCGCCGTGCTGCGGGAGCCGGTAAGCGAGCGTGTTGATGCCCATGTGGCGTGTGCGCTCCCACTCCTTCCCGCTCGTGTCGTCGCCGGTACGCTGCAGTTCAAAGATTCCGGCTCCGAGGTGACCGACAGTGTTGCATCCGAGAATGGGAATCTGTTCGCCGAGCGTAGCCCGAATGGATTTGTAAAGGTCGAGAATCACTTCGGCATTGGTGCGGGTGCGATCGTTCAGATGCCAGCCCGGAATGGTCGGCATAGAACCCATTTCAAATCCCCACTGACCGAGTAAGTCGTAGGTTGAAAAGTCGTGCTTGACTAACTCGAAACCCCAGTCGGACAGGTCCTTCATTTTCTTAAGCACGAGAGCAAGGGCATCAGGGATAGTGGGGTCGAAGGCTAACTCGCGGTAGCGCTCTGTGCGGCCCCCGTAGCGCTTGCCAGGAAGCAATAATTTAGAGTCCACGCCGCTGATCGCTTCGAGCGGGCGAACCCAAATCCCTGGGCGCACTCCTTTTTGTTTCACCTTATCGGCAAAAGCGGCCATGCTTGGAAATTCAGGAGAGCCGTCTTTCCATCCCATGTCGACAACGGTGTAGGGCTTGACGCGGTTAGGCGGGGCAAGATCAGCGACAAGGTCGGTCATCCCAAGCAGCATTTGCTGGTTGTTGTTGCCGTAAGCGTAATACCAGTCATTCACTCCATACACAACGCCTTTTGGAAACCGGGGCGTAGGTGATAGCTGACGGCAAAAGGCGCGCATCGCAGCGAGAGGCAATTCGTCGGCAGCGCCACGGCGAGTAAGGATCGTGGCCGCGGCAAGTTGACGGCTGCCGAGTTGGACACCTTCCCCGCCATTGCTGACATCGAGCCAAAGCGAAACACCCTCCGGGTCGATTTGCCAAAAGCAAAGACTTGCAGCGCCGGTTTTTACGCCGTAGGCATGAAGGTGGCTGCCATCATAGGTGACGAAATACCAGGGCATCACTCGCTCGGGGACAATAGTCCGCCAGGCCAGATCGCCATAGCTGCGCTCCCAGTGGTCGCCGAGGCAGATGAGCCTCGGATCGACATTCGCTAGCCAGCGCAGTTGCACATGAGTGAGCGCGGTGGTCGGCGCGGCGACGTGCACCCCCAACTCGTCTGAGTGCCCACCAATGGTCACGGATACATCGCGGGACCCGAATTGCCTGCCGGATCGATCGAGTGGCAGGCGATTATCAATTCCCGCGAATGCAGTGACCGAATCGGGTGTGCGGAGGATATCAACAAATGTGGAAGTGTGACCCGCGGAACCTTTGGATATAGCGACGGCGCCAGAGTGTGTGCCCGAAGCAAGGACAACGCTGGTTGCCGCGGAGTGAGAGAGAAATGAACGACGAGAGATCAAGAATATCCTCCTTGCAAACGATCAATGGGACTAAGCATTGGAAAACCTGCCGCCTAGCGAAAGCGATTTGAGCGGAAGCCTTTCGACGGGGACCGCGTCACGGAATTGCTTGGGTGTGAGGCCTTTCACATCGTGAAAGACGTGCGTGAAATAGCTTTGATCGCAGAATCCGCAAGCGAGTGCAATTTCGGCGATTGATTGCTCCATGGTACGTAGCATGTCGCTGGCACGGTCCACGCGGCACTGGCGGAGTAACTCGGAGAAGGAGCGGCCAGTGCGCTCCTTCAGGATTCTGGAAAAATGGCCAGGTGAAATCCCTACGTGACGCGCGGTCTCGTCACGAGAAACGTCGCGGTAGAGGTTTGTTTGAATGAAGTCGAGCGCCTTGCAGATAAGCAACGGAGGCGTAAAGTCCTTTTGCTGTTCGATGGCGGAGATGACGTGCTCCAGCGTTTTTCGCAGCCATGCAGCCAAGTCCTCGTCATCTTCGAGGCTTGCGAGTTCCGTGAGGAAACGATAATTCAGACCGAGCACTTCAGATTGGGCTGCGCCTCCCTCGACTGCTGCGCGGGAGATCATGACCACGAGTTCGAGGAGGAGCCCTTTGAGCAGGTCACTGCGCTCCTCGCCTGCGCTATAGATATGGACGAGGACATGGTTGATGATGCGGCGTGCCTCTCCGCGGTCGCCGCGACGGATCGCAGCCAATAGCATCGGCTCCTGAAGGAGATACAGCTCTCTAATCCGGTCATACGGCCGGTTGACCGGGAGCGGAATGGCAGGAAAGCTATTCATGGGAGCATCAGATGTTCCACGTAGCGATCTTCGAAACCATCGATCAAATTGAGTTCAACAACCCTGACGATTCTCTGAAGGATCGTCATTTCTTCGAGGAGAGCGCGGTCTACGAGCGCAAGAAAAGCACCTGCCAATGAAGTATTGCCGACGACGCGCACCTGGTCTTCGCGAACATGTGGCAGGATTCCGATCGCAATTGCGTTGGCCACGTTCAGGTGCATGCCGAAGCCTCCAGCGAGATAGACATTCCCAAGGTCGGCGGCGCGAATGCCTGCCTCTTCGAGGAGGATCTCGATGCCTGCACCGATTGCGGCTTTTGCCTGCAGAAGAAGCGCAACGTCGACCTCGCTGATTTTAAGGGCACCTGCGCCATTTGCTTCTGCAAGACGGAGAGCATGTTTGCCCTTGTGATCGAGGCGAAATTCAGCCGGGATTTTTTCCCATTTTACGGCATCCAATCTGCCCGTCGCAGTTAAGAGGCCATTGATGCGCGCGGTTGCGAGAAAGTCGACATACGCTGAGCCACAGAGGCCGTTCGCGCGAGAGAGCGGCATGTTGCCGATGGTGGTGGCATCGATTGCAAAAGGTTGCATGCTCAGGCTCAGGTCGCTCACCGCACCTTCGCGCGCTCGCGAGCCGCAGCTTAGCCCGCATCCTTCAAACGCAGGTCCTGCCGCGGTTGCACAGGCGGTGAGCTGTCCTTTGTTTTGAAGAACAATCTCGCCATTGGTGCCTATATCGACGAGCAGGCTTGGCGTCGGGTCGTATGCCATACCGCTGGCGATGATTCCTGCAACGATATCGGAGCCTATGTAGGCAGCGATGCCCGGCAACAGATGAATAGGGAGTTCAGGAGAGAGGCTCGATGAGGCGAGATGGAGATCGTCAGCACTAACCGTCCTCGCACTGATGAATCGAGGAGTGAAGGGTGCGATGCCAAGCGGTGTCGGGTCTTCGCCGACAAGAATGTGCAGCATTGTAGTGTTACCAGCAACGGTGCCGCCGGCAATGCGCTGCGGCGATCTTCCCGCCAATTCACAGGCCCGAATCAGCAATGGGTGAATCGTTTCGATGACGATGGCGTGCTGCATTTCGGCGAGGACGCGGGGATCTCGAGCCGCTTCAATGCGCGTTACGACATTATCACCGAAGCGGATTTGCTCATTGAATCCGCTGGTTCTGGACAACATGGCCCCCGTGGCCAAATCCACCATGAGAACAACCACGGTCGTTGTCCCTATATCGACGACGAAGCCGGTGTCCTGGAGGGCAGGCGCAGTACTGAAAAGCGGCTCATGCGCATAGGGGATGGCTATTTCAAAAGCCTCGCAAACCTGCGGCCGGTGTTCCACGCGGGAGCGCGCGGGAATGTAGAGGGAGACGGGCTGAACGATACGTGCTTGACATGCTTGAATCATGGAGGGAGCGCGGACTACTTTTCCGTTCGATTCAAGTGAGCCCTCACGAAGTTGAATCTCGCAGCCTCGACAGAGTCCGCGCTGGCCGCAACGCGTATTAAGGGGAAGGCCGCCGGCCGCAAGGATATCTGCGAGCGAGCGGTGATCGCGAGTTATAGGAATCTCACGGCTCTCGCCGGATTCCAATTTAACGCGCATCTTGGCCATGGCAGTCATGCAGGCGAGATCTCTTTGGTTACAGGTTGCGAACACATGACGGATTCATCATGCGCCTGGACCAGCATCGACCCTGGTTCGATGATCTGAAAGCGCCCGGCGTCCCAGTTGCACCAAAGCAGATCCCGGAGCAATGACGGATCGCCGGAGAGACGCTCGAATCGCCATCCCAGCCAGTCGGCACAGTTTCGTGCATAAGCTTCCTCAGCGGCGGAGTCGGGTGTGCCGAGGTCAACGTACGAAGCGGTGTCATGCAAGGCCCACTGTTCCTTAGTCGCATCTACGAGGAATTCGACATCATCGGAATCAAACCTTGGTGCGAGATCGGCGCGCAATGCTTCGAGCGCTTCAGGGCCGGGAACGCGGCGGCCCCGATTCCAACCAGGGGTGTAGTAATAGCAGGTTGCGCACCGACGCTGATGCTCGGCATACGCCTCCTTGCTGCCGAGGAATACGGTGACGCAGTCGTGGGCGCGGGGAATGACGAGCTTGTAGCGCAGCGGGGATAGCCCAACCGTGCCACGCCCGCAGAGGCCGTAGCACAGAACCACAGCATCAATATCAGAGCTATGGTTGAGGTCGTCGAGATTTACCTGGAGTTTAGCCCGCAGCACAGATGGATGATCATGCAAGCCGATTTCAAAAAAGCGAATCTCTGCAATGTGCGTCGCGCCGGCGGTGTGCAGCGCGATTTCGCTTTCAAACACGGAACAAGCCAGGACAGCGATTCTCGGAATGGTGGGCGCGACACCAGTTTGGGGCGCGGTTGATGTTCATATTCAACGCTCGTTTCTCCGCATAGAATCATGATGAAGACTTTCGCGGAAGCGCTCCGGCTGCACATTACATTGTGGCTCGCCGAACATCGACGAGCGCTCGAATAAAATCCGGCGTGGAACCGCAGCAACCACCGACGAAGGATGCGCCAGCCTCGCGAAGAGCCTGGTAATGCGAGGCGAAGAATTGCGCCGAAGTTTCATAGTGGAATTGCGTTCCATCGACTCTGGGTAAGCCTGCATTCGGCTTGATCCAGATGGGCAGATCGCAGGCCGCGTGCAAACGCCGGCAGATGGGCACCGCGAGTTCAACACCGACACCGCAGTTTGCACCGACGGCATCGGCTCCTGCATCCACCATTGCAACGGCGATCGCTTCGGGTGTTGCGCCCATCATTGTGCGGTCCTTGTTCGCACCTGAGTCGAACGCGAATGAGGCGATGACCGGGAGGCCTGTTTGTCGTGCCGCTTCTACGGCGAGGCAAGCTTCTTCAATATCGCTCATCGTCTCGATCAGGATTGCGTCTGCGCCCGCAGCTGCCAGCGATGAAGCCTGCGCGGCGAAGGCTTCCAGGGCCTGGTCACCCGTGATTTCCTCTGAGAGCAGCATTTTTCCTGTCGGGCCGATAGAGGCAAACACGCGCGCGTGGCCTGCGGCCTGCTTGGAAAGCGTGACGCCGGCGCGGTTGATCGCATCCAGATCTGCGGCGGACACGGTGTCCATGGCTATGGCGTTGGCGCGAAAGGTGTTGGTGAGAATGACCTGGCTGCCCGCGTCAGCATATGCGCGCGCGACAGACTCGACCTGCGTAGGATGGGTGAGATTCCAAGAATCGGGCGTTGCGCCGACCGGCAAGCCACGCTCCTGCAGCTGCGTTCCCCATGCGCCATCGGTGATCCAGAGATCGCCCGCGAGCCACTCCCTCAACCGGTTCATGCGATCACCTGCTCAGGCGCACAGTGCCCGGCACTGCTCCATTGTTGTTCGGTGCTGATTCGATATAAGAGGCGCATGGCGATCTCCAGCCTTTCACTTCCATTTTTGTGTGTTGCGGCGGTCTCTATCTCACGGATCTATCGGTATTCGCGAATGGTTTCGAACATAGCCAGCAGGTTTTCAATCGGTGTGCGGGCCTGGATGTTGTGGATGGAGCAAAACACGAAGCCGCCACCAGGGGCAAAGATTTCAATGCGTTCGCGGACCTGGTCGCGCACTTCATCGGGCGTGCCAAACGGCAGGACGTGTTGCGTGTCGACCCCGCCGCCCCAAAATGTGAAGTGTTCTCCGTAAGTCTTCTTCAGATCGCGCGGTGACATGCAGGCTGCGGAGCACTGCACGGGATTGAGGATGTCGAACTCCGCTTCAATGAAGCTGTCGAGAAGCGGCCAGACGCCTCCGCAGCAATGCATGAAGGTCTTCCAGTTGGTATTCTCATGGATCCAACCATTGAGTCTTTTCTGATAGGGCATGAAGACTTTGCGGTAATTTTCAACGGAGAGAAATGGGCCTTTTTGCGTTCCGAAATCGGTCCCATTGGTTTGGATGATGGAGATTTTATCGCCGACTGCTGCATGTAGACGCACGAGATTTTGAATGGCGATTTCTGTCTGCGTTTCAAAGACGGCTTGAATAAACTCCTGGCGGATCGAGGTGCTGACATACCACTCTTCTATATCCCGAATGCCCCTAGGGTTTTTGAGGAAAGGCGCGGGTACCTCTGCAATATCGCCAAAGCTTAATCCGCCGAAGGAGCAAAAAAGGGCTCGGTCCGATTCTCTGTAGAGTCTGTTCGCCCTCTGGGCGTAAAGCTCGAATTCGTCATTTCCCTTGACTGCGAATTCTTCGGTGTTGTCTGCAGTATTGAGGTTGTCCTCATCGAAGGGAGCCTGGCGAATGATTGAGTCGAAGAAGTATCCGCCCGCCGGCATGTGCCCGCTGGGAGCTACGCTCTTGTCGCCTTCGGGCCATTGGAAGAGATCGCCATTGGGCTCGAGATCGGTGTTGAAATCGATTGGAACGAGCAGGGGCGTTCCATCATGAAAGGTCCAATCCTTGAACTCCCTGGCTGGAAACCCAAAGAGAGTTCCTGTGCCCGCGACGGACACCGCATCTGCACCCAGAGCTTCTTGCAAGTCTGCCGCAACCTCACCCAACATCTGGTAAGGCTCAACGACCTTGACGGGAGTGCCGGGAGGGTCGAGGCCAAGCGACTGCCGAAGGCGGTAAACGATTGTGGCGTGGATACCAGTCTGGAATCCGCCGCCGAAGTCGACTGCAAGTTTGTCGGGTTGCTCGTGATCACAGGCTGCCTTGATTCGTTCGCGCGACGTCATACGATCAGATCTTTCTTCACTTACTCGGGCTGAACACTAAATGCAGTTGCCCTTTTTACCGTGCTGAATCCGGATTGACGCACTGTCTAATCTACGAGCTCCAATTCTATTTGCTCCAGGGTCTTGCCCTTTGTTTCAGGGACCCGCAAGAGGATGAAGATGAAGCCAGCAGCGCAGATCGCCGAATAGAGCCAGAATGTAGTCGCCGGCCCCAATGCTCGATCGAGAACTGGAAATGTGTAGGTGAGTATGAAACAGGCGATCCAGAGCGAAGAGACCGCAACCGAAACTGCGGCACCTCGAATGCGATTGGGAAAAATCTCTGAGATGAGTACCCAGGTGACCGGCGCCAATGAGAAGGAGTAGCAGGCAATTGCGGCCAGCACAGGGATGACAACGATGAGGCCTTTGAAGTGGAAGTGGTAGGCGCTGCCAATGAGAAAATGAAAGATACTGATACCGGCACACCCGATGAGCATGAGGAGGCGCCTGCCGAGACGATCCACCGTCTTGACGGCGACCAGAGTGAACAACAACATGACAACGCCGGTGATGACGATATTAAAGAGGATTGAACTGACTCCGTAGCCGGCATCGCGGAAGATTTCCTCGGCATAGTTAAAGATTACGTTGATTCCGCTCCACTGCTGGAGAACAGCCAGGGCGCAGCCGATGAGAATAATCTTGAGTAGTTTAGGCTCGAGCAGAGTGCGGAAGTGGACGTGCTTGACTTCTTCCTGACTGAGCGTGGCGAGAGCATTTCGCACTTCGCCGTCTGCGTAAGGGTCACCGCCGATCTGTTCGAGGATGCCGTGCGCCTTGTCCTTCATTCCGTTCTTGATGAGCCAGCGCGGGCTCTCAGGAATGAAGACTGCACCGATGAAGAAAACGATGGATGGAATGGCTACCGCGGAGAACATCCAGCGCCAGCCAAACTGGCCATTCCAGGAGAGCCGGATCGCCTCCGCGGTTGCATTGTCCTGCACCTTCTGAGCAATGAATAGATTGACGATTTGCGCAAGCAGAATGCCGATGACGATAGTGAGTTGATTGATGGATACCAAGCGGCCGCGCATGGACGCCGGAGCAACTTCAGCAATATACATGGGTGACAGATTGGAAGCGGCACCGATGGCTACGCCCCCCGCGATACGCCAGAAAACGAAGGCGTTGAAGCTGAAGGCCCAACCGGTGAAAAGCGATGAAGCCGCAAAGAGAATAGCGGAGAGTATGAGTAATTTCTTGCGCCCGAACCTATCGCTGAGAGCGCCAGAGATGAGAGATCCGAGAAGGCATCCGAGCAATGCGCAACTGTTTGCCCATCCCTCTGTTGCGCCACTGGAAAGCTGGAAATACTTTTCGAAGAATGGCTTCGCCCCGCCTATCACGACCCAGTCGTAGCCGAACAGCAAGCCGCCCATTGCGGCAACAATGGAGATGAGCCAGATGAACCGAAGGTTGAAGGATATGGCGGTGGGAGCGTTTATCGGAGTCGCTGTTGTTGAAGGGATCATTGAGCCGAAGACTTTCTCGCAGAATGTTGCTGACGCCAGAGATTGTCAGTTTCATTCCGCACAAAGATTGCGTCTTTCCAGGGATCGGGGAAAGACGGCAACCAATAACCCGAGGTCATCGCGCCAAATTCAGGACAGGCCCACAGCGTCTCGCCCTTGCTTCGATTGTGCTGGAGCAGGCATGCCAAAGCCGCTCCGACAAATTCGAGCCAGGGTATCGCCCAGTCTGCAACAACGCCGTCCGAGTTCGTCGCGGGAATTTCGCAATGATGGCCGTTGAATGGCCGAAGATGTATCTGCCGGCAGGCACCAAGTAATGCAGGTTTTTCGAGCAGGTGCCCGGCGTAGGGCGGCATTAGATGCTTCACCACCGCGAAGTGGGAAAAGTCGAATGTGAGACGAATGGGGTTTGAGGTTTCCTGCTCAACAATTTCCGCGATCTGCCACGTCTTCTCGGGAGTTTCAGTGCAGGTGCCGCGGTGGGTTTCGAGATCGAGCACAAGTCCGAGATCGCCCGCAATCTGATTCATTGCGATCCAAATCCGGGCGGCTTCAGCTGGAGCCATCGCGTGATCGCCCAGCTGGACATTGATTCTCGCGGGCTTGAGGGGGGCAAATTCCAGAACCCGCTGCGCATAATCTTCGGCATTCGCGTCGCAGGAGCCGAGAAACTGCAGATCGTGCTTCAGACGGAGATCTGCTAGTTCGGGTTTAAAAGACGACAGGAAGCCATCAAAGCCTGCCGCCTTGATTGCAGCAAGTTTTTGATCGATACTCCACTCACCCGCTTCGCTGCCATTTGGATAATGAGCCAGGGTCCAGAGACTCGCGACATGTTTGAGAGTGAGAGAATCCATCGAATGTACACCTGATTTGGCTGTGCGGCACAGATCGTTTGGTGAATCAGTGCGCGCTGCCCTCCCAAACGACTTCGTCCAACCAGTTCTTTCCGCAGGCTCCTCCACTGGCGTTGGGCTCAAGCATGACTTCTTCGCCGTCGGGGGCAAGAAGCGGCAAGTAGTACTTGCTGATGCGCACGGTCGACCGCGGAACGTAATGACAAATGAACGCACGGCGGAATCGGTCTTTGGAGCGATTGGGCTCGGAGCCGTGAATCATGCTGCCGTTGAAAAAGAGCGTGTCGCCGGCTCGCATGATACAAGGCACAACCTTCTTTCCTTTTGGAACGGGAACCAAATGGGTTGTGAACGAAACAGTTGGATCGGCCTTTCCTGGGCAGGCGATTTCTTCTTCCGCGGTTTCCTCGACCAGATACATTCCGCCGTTATCGGGGTCCGATTCGTCGATGGCCGTCCAGGCGGCAACACACGTCTGCGGCTCAACCATCAAATAAAAATTATCCTGGTGCATGGCCTGCCCCCGAGCGCCGGGAGGCTTGAAATAGAACATGCTTTGCGCGGCCAGAACTTCATCGCGCATCAAGCTGCGCAAACACGTCATGACGCCTGGATGAATGAGATAGCGGCGAGAAGCGTCATCGAAACGATGCGGATGGTGAACCCGCGGGTATTGCTTGAGCGGGTCACCATCCAACTGATCGGCGGGAACCTGATCGAAAAAGCCGGGAATAGGACCACCGGCCGCGATGCGGTCGAAGGCGATCCGAATTTCGTCCACTTCGCTTTTTGAAAAAAGCCCGCGGGCGAGCGCATAGCCGTTGCGTCGGAAGCAATCCTGCATTGCTTCAAGATCAACACTTGCCGGCAAATCGACGGTGGTGGTCATCGGAATTGTCCCTCAAGCAGCCGTGCTTACACGCTACCGAGGCTATCACTTCGAAGCGTTCTCCACTATGGACAGAAACCTCAATTATATGGACAATCTTACTGCGATGCAACGAATCCCTGCGGCTTCAGCCTTTTGCATCGCGGCGGTAGGCAGATGGCGAGCTGCCCATGATTTTCTTAAACAGGCGCGAGAAATAGAGTGGATCTTCGTAACCGAGCATGGTGCAAATCTCTTTTGCGCTGAGGGTCGTGGTGCTGAGCAGGCGGCAGGCGGCCTGAATGCGGAGGCCTATATGGTGCTCTACCGGCGCGGTGCCGGTCTGCGCCTTGAATAGTGCAGAAAAGCGCGAGGGGGAGAGCCCGGCATGCTTTGCCAGCTCTGCCAGGCTAAGGGATCTCGAAAGGTTCTCGTGCATGAACTCCATACTATCGACCAAGTCGTGCGACGGCGGCTTTGCAGCATTATTGTCCATGGCTCCACTTGAGAGCAGGAGAACGCCGAGCAGATGACGGAAGACGTGCGCACAGAGCAGGAAGCTGCGCAAGGAGTGCCCTGTCGCCAGAGCCTGATAACACTCGCGGAAGAGCCGTTCAATTTGCCGGCCAGCATCCAGCGAGATCGGAATTGTGTATCCCATGGGAATGAGCTTGTTGGAGTAGACGGGGGCGGCGTAACCGGCGAAGTGCGCCCACTTGATGGACCACGGGTGGATCTCGTTTGCGCCATAGCGGTGAGGCTTACCGCGCGGAATGAGCAGTGCTTGACCGCGAGAAAGCTGTTGAGTCTGTCCATCGATTTCGAACCATCCGCCTCCGGAACTGCAGTAAATCAGGATGTGTTCTTCAGCACCTTGGGGACGTTCACGATAATGATTGAGCGCCCTTGGGAACCAACCGATATCCGGCGTATAGAGCTCGGCGCCAAGGGGATGATGGGCGAGCTCAAGGCGCAGATTTGCGGGCGCAAAATGCAGCACTTGACCACGGAAACCTTCAGCCAGACGGTCGGTTTTCATCCGGTTGCATCACGATGCAGGAACAATGATCTCAGGTGACCCGTTGCCAGGCAACCGGAAACTTTTTCGGATTCGGCACGGCGGAGTTCAGTGAGAAGAGTGATTCCGGGTCAGCGGCGCTAATGCAGGTCGTTCGCCTGCAATTCGATGACAGCCGCACTCCACGACTGTTCCAGGTTTACTGAGAGTCCATCGTCCATCAACTCCCGGCCGGTCATTGTCCCCATGTCCTTCGCGTCAGTTGTAACCCGGTAACTCGCCGTTGGGATGAGCCCATGCAGTCTAAAGGTTTGCGATGCCAGGCTATTCTGCAGCCGGTAGGCTGTGATGACGCTCTTCGCGCCTTTTTGTGCTGCGTATTGAATCGCCATCCACCCCGCGGGATCGTTATGCGCAGGTTGCGGAGTGAGATGATAGACATCGGCCGTCGCGATGGTGCTTCGGATTCGCTTGTAAAGAGCCACGTTGCTGGCGGCGTGCGATAGAAGGTCAGGCGGCCAATCGAATACCTTGCTCGATATTCCGAACTGGCCATTCATAGGAACGCGGAACATGAAGTCCCACCATTCCGGCGAATCTGTGGGCAAGACATGGCCATCGGTGGTGTCGCCAACCATCCAGTGATTGCAGACGCCCGGAGTGAACTGCAAGGTGCAACCATAGGCCAACTGCAGGGACGGCTTGGGTCTGACTTCGTCGGAAAGCCAAGTGGTGTTTGCGTGAGCCATGATTCCGGTATCAAAGCGGAGGCCGCCGCTGGCGCAGTTTTCGATTATCAGGTCTGGATGGGCGGCGCGAACTTCGTCAAGCCATGCATAGTAGTTGACGATTTGCTGATAAAGAACATCGCCCCGTCGTGAGTCTGTTGCGGGAGGATCAAAGTTGTTTCCAATCTCGATGTTGTAATCGATTTTGAGCCACTGAATTCCATAGTCGCTGGCAAGCCTGTCAATGACGGAGCGCGCCCATTGCCGGACTTCAGGCTTGGAGAAATCAAGCTGGAGCCTATCGCCGCGGACGATCGGCTGGCCGTTGTATTTGAGACACCAGTCGGGATGCTGACGGAAGATGTCTGATTCGACTCCGACATTTTCGATCTCAACCCAGATGCCGAATTTCATTCCGAGTTGCCGCACGTAGTTGGCCAGTTCCTGAATGCCATTTGGATAGGCAACCGTGTCGGGGTGATAATCGCCAAGCTCCTTGCTCCAATCCTTTTTGTTGTACCAACCTGCGTCGAGAACATAGACTTCTGCGCCAAGTTTCGCGGCCAGTTCAGCACACTTTTTCATCTCCGCAACGGTCATTTTGCCCGGAAACGGATACCAGGAATTGAACTGGACCAGAGGCGGATTGTTGACCGGGTTCTGCGCAAACACATATTCGCGCTGGTAGCGGTGCATCTGGTTGGCGGCTTCGTCCAATCCGGCGTCTGAACTCGTGAATGCGACGACAGGCAAAGAGAAGGACTGGCCCGGTTCGAGCGCGAGAGTGCCGGCGAAGTCAAACTGCATGCCCAGATCAACACCGAGATTTCCTTCGGTGTACGGATGCTCTTCAACGCGCGGAGTGCGCGCGAAGCCCATCTGCCAGTTTCCGGAGTAGGCGAGTTCGGCGAGATAGCGCGTTCCGTTGCTGTGATTGTGGAGGCAAAACCATGGCGAATAGTCATTCGTGGACCTACCGCTCGCGGATACGAACCTGCGCACGCCGGGACCAAGCACCTCGTTTCCGATCTGCCTCTCCTGACTCCATCCACCCCAAAGATAGGTGAGGTCATACTCGCCGGGCGGCAGGCTCCAACTAAGCGAGGGAAGACGCTGTACGTGCAGGGTCTTCATACTGAAGCTTTCGAGGACGACCGCCCGGGTGATAACTCCCGTATCTCCCCAGGTTGTGTAATTTATTTTGATTCGAAGCGGAAGGTGCCGGTGCTCAAAGACAAGGTGCAGTTGATCCACACCGGGCTTGATTGACACTGTTTGTTCAGAAACGAGTTTCAATTCGGACGGCGTAATCTCCTGGCCTTCAGCCTGGCCGTCGATGTCATATCGAGTGGCGGGAGAATTCAGGGTCGGGCCGGCGGTCATCCACGCACCGTGAGCGACGGGACCGAAGTACTCAAACCTGACCGTGTCCTCTTGTTTCTGCAAAATGTATTCTACGTTGCCGCTGACGAGGGTCCAGCCGTTATGGGCTTTGTCGAAGATGATTTCGGAATGGGCTGGAACTGACAGGAGGCAAACGAACAACGCTGAAGAAACCAGGCGAATCCAGGACACTGTGCCCTCCATCTGGAGATTGAAGATCCCACGGTAATCTATCGATGCATGACGCCGCAATATCTTGAGTGGGTCAACATTTCAAGTCGTATTGATCGGGAAGAAATCGAGTGCGATCGGCCGCAGCGAGTTGCTGGCCGATGAAATCTGACTCGCTCTCGGGCAATTCATCCAGCGTGTCCTGCATTCTTTCAAACCATGCAACTTCTAACGGTTCGACGTGCAGCTTTCCCTGAGAGTGCGCATCGTGCAGCAACTCGACCGCCCTTCGCGCCACGGCTACGGCGGCATGGTAATGAGAGTCGCTTTCGACGATGACCCTCGCAAGTTGAAGACAAGATTGAGGCGACAGGATGAATGCTTGCGGATCGGTGGAAACGTCGGACTCCACCAGCCATCGTTGAAGCTGTTGCGCAGACTCACGGCCGTGCCTGCTTGCGGTGTTCATCAAGCGGCAATCATAAGCGAGTTGTTCCATGTAGCAGGTTGGCGCCATCGCGCCAAGGAGTTTGATATTTTGGACTGACTCATTTGACCACGTGTCGCAACATGCGGCAGCAAGATTTCCCATTGGGCTCAGGTGTGCGCAAGCAGAGGTTTTCCCTTCCATGGCCATCGGGTAGCCAGTGATGGCTTTAAGAATTGGGTTCTCGTAACCACAATCCTTGCCGGGGCCAACGGCGCCGCATTCATAGGCAACGAGAGAGCGCACCGCGGTAATTGCACGCACGACCGCGGCAAACACGCGCGGAATCATCTTCTGCTCCGCGAGCACCATGGCGGTATTTCCAAAGCCGCAGGCGGTGTCGCCCGCACACTTTACGCCGTTTTTTTCAGCTATGTCCGCGAGCTTCGTCCAGAGGAAGCGCATGTCGCGGACACCGAGAATGCACAGTGAAAAAAGGCTTGCCGCGAGATCGCCATTGATCAGCGCGTCATCATGCAGTTCTTTGCCGCCTACGGATTCGATACTCAGCAACTCGGCACCGGCTGCCGCAGAATTCTCAAACAATTCCAACATCGCGTCAAGGTATCGTCCGCGACGCAATAGTGGTGGCCTGTCGAATTCACGATTATCGTTGGGTGTCATGCGAAGCACGCTCTTCAATCCGCTTCGGTCTGCCTCGAGCTTCATACCTTCTAGTAGGATCTTCGCAATATCCAATCCCCATGCGGGATTCTCGGTCATGGGAGGGAGGGTTTCAAACTCGATGACGACTCCGGGTGTATCGAGCTCCGCAGCGCGTCGAAGCGCCCCCTCAATGATTTGCTGGTAATTGCGGCGTACTTCGGGCATGGTGCCGGCATCGATTCTCATTGGCGGCAGCGTGAAATTGAGCTCCGGGTAGACGGTGCCTCCACCAATGACCATTCCGCTGCGGGTGGTGACGGGCCTTGGTGCAACGCCGAAGATAAGATCAGCAGAATCTTCAATGGCGAGTGACTTATATATCATGAACAGCTTCCTTCTAGTATCCGCTCAAACCGCGGGCCGCAGCAGTGCCATAGCCGCATCGACGGCGGTGCCTGCATCCTGCGCATATCCGTCTGCGCCGATCTCCTGCGCGAATTCGCGCGTGATGGGAGCGCCACCGACGAGGATCTTCACCGTAAGGCCTGCATCGCGAACTGCCTTGACCGTGTCGCGCATGGCCGGCATGGTGGTGGTGAGCAGGGCTGAAAGGCCGAGTAGCTTGGGCTGATGCTGCTTGACTGAATCAACAAAACGCGTAGGCGGGACGTTGGCACCAAGATCAATGACTTCAATATTTGCGCCTCTCCACATCATTGCAACAAGGTTCTTGCCGATGTCGTGAAGGTCGCCTTCTACGGTGCCGATAATCGCGGTGTGTTCCGGCTTTACGCCGGCGGCAGTGAGCAACGGCTCGAGGATGCGAAGGGCCTCTTTCATCGCCCGCGCAGCGATCAGCATCTCTGGCACGAATATTTCATTTTGCTTAAATCGTTCCCCGACAATCATCATGCCGGGTACGAGATGGTTCTCGAGAATGTCGGAAGCGCTTTCGCCCGAGTCGATGCATTGCTTAACGAGCTCGGGAACTTCTTTGCGCCGACCTTGAACGATTGCTTGCGTGAGTGGATGATCATGATTCATGACCTTTCAACCCTAATGAGTTGAAAGGTGAGTGTCTTGTGTATTGATACGATTCTTTGTTGTTTCTTCTAGGCCGAGGACTGAAATAAATCGATTCGGGGTGAGGCGCGAGAGCGCAGAACATGGAGCCACGCGCGATCTGTTAACCGAATCTGCTCAATGCTCTACGGTCTCCTGGCTTTCATTCGGGGCGCCTTGGAGTAGTGTGGAGGATGTGATCTGATCCTTGTTGGCTCTCGCCGCTCCGCCGGCCTGGTTATCCCGCTGCTTCAAATCCTGGAGCTTCGCAACCCACTCACTTGCCTGCGCAGTTTCACCGATTTTGGTGTAGGTGCGCGCAAGAAGATAGTAGGCCTCCTCGAGTTCCGGATCCATCGCGATGGCTTGATTCAACTCGCGAATTGCATCCTGATTTTGATTCGCCTTGGCATATGCCCTGCCCAGAAAATAGTAGTCCTGGCCCATAGCACCGGGAAGTGCGGCGGCCCTGGTGGCGTACATCATCGCGTGAGTTGCATCGTTAGCGCGATCGGAGGCGACAGCCGCTCCGTGCGCAAAAACCCGGCTTTTCGGCTCCATGTCCGATGCTCTTCCATATGCTGCTGCGGCTTTGGCCGTTTCGCCTTGCACGGAGTAGCAAAACCCCAGGATGTCCTCGGAAAGCGCGAGTGAGGGATTCTCTTCGACTGCCTTCTCTAACGTGGCGACTGCCTGCGCAGGGCCGTTGACGATGATTTGCGCGATTCCGAGCAGAAGGTCGCGCTCTCCTTCTTCAGGACCCTCTGCATGCAGATGTTTCAGGAGACCCAGAGCCTCGCGCGCATTGTCATGTTGAAGCATGACTCTGCCCAACGCGATGCCATATGCGGCATTTGCGGGCTCCTGATGTGTAGCCTCGCGCAAGTGGGCGAGCGCCAATGGGACCTGGCCGGGCACGCCGGATTCGATCAAGCCGAGGTGATAGAGGGCCCGTCCGTTTCCTGGATTCTGTTTGATCGCCAGCGCAAACGACGCACTTGCCTCTTCGGTCGCGCCCGCATCGGAATATGCCATGCCGAGAAGATAGGCTGTCTCTCCGGTGGTGTCGGCGGCCTCTGCAGGCTTCAAGAGATCGATTGCCTTGAAGTCTTCTCGTGCGCCAATAAATGCTCGGGCCAGAAGCATATCTGTCTCACGGCTGGATTCCTCCGGTGCGTGAATGCCCTCAAGAATATCGGTGGCCTGAGCGTAGTCGCCAGCCTCTAGAAGCGCCGTCGCCACTTGCTGGCGCGCCTCGATGGAATCCATTGCTTTGACCTGTTCCAAGAGCTGCGAGGCTTCGTCGGCTGCTCCCGATGCGAGGAGATCAACCAACAAATGTTGGATGACGCCAAGATCATTGGGGCGCGACTCGTTGGCAGCCTTCAAGTGCTCGACGGCCTCGGCAAGGGCGTGTTTCTGCTCAAGCAAAATCGCGAGGTTGTACTCGGGCTCCATCACGCCTGGCTGAACCCTCACAACGTAGCGCAACTGTTCGATGGCCTGATCCGGTTCTCCAAGGCGAATGAGGCTCAGAGCCAGATTGTAGTGGGCCGGCAACTCATCGGGCGCAATGCGCAGCGCCGCTTTGAAGTCTCGCGCCGCATCTTCAAACTGCTGGAGTTGGTTTTCGGTGATTCCACGCCAAGTAAGGGCGTCAGCAGAATGCGGATTGGCCTTTATCGCCGCACTGAACCGAAGCTTTGCATCAGCCAGATCTTTGCGTTGAAGGAACTGAAGACCGCGCGTTATTTCGGCAGTGGCCAGGTCCGTGCTGTCGCTGGCGCCGGTCTGCATCGCGCATTGGAGCGCCGGAGAACAAAGAAGGATTACCGAGATGAGTAAACTTGCCAAACCTCGCGAAGAGGGGGAAAGGCGAAAAGTCGGCAGTTGCATCGATCGAAATCTTTGCATAGGAATTGACTTACGTCGCTTTACGCAGCGTCGTAAGTACTCCCCCTTCCAGAATGCGTACAAATTGGTTGGCTGCGATATGCCGCAATTGATCGACGGCACCACTTGGCCATGTGATTTCAAGAAGGTCGACGCTCGCATTCTGTCCGATGCCAAAGTGAATGCGGAGGTCGCTTTGCGAGATGTAGCTACCTCCGCTCCTCACTTCATCAATCTGGGATAGCGCGCCTGCAACGCATTTTACGCGCGCGCCAATCGCGCTTCGGTTTGATTTTGTGCCTACCAGCTTGATGTTGATCCAATGATTGCTGTTTTGGCTTGTGACCTTGAGCAACGACGCCTTAGCGTTCTGGTTGTTGATGATCACGTCGACGGAGCCGTCGTTGTTGTAATCGCCGAATGCACAACCGCGGCCAGTGGACGGTGTTGTAATTGCAGCGCCGGCGAGCTGCGACACTTCTTCGAACTTGCCGTTGCCTAGATTTCGATAGAGTACGCGAGGCTCCCGATAGTGGGTGTCTGCATGAATGCGCTCGAGCTCAGGATAGACGTGCCCCGCGACATACATCATGTCAAGGAACCCGTCATTATCGGGATCGAAAAAGCCACACCCCCAGCATACGAGGTGAGTTTCAAGGCCAAGCCCAGCCTGACCCGTGACGTTTGTAAACGTCGCATCGCCATCATTGTGAAATAGGTCAACGCCTTCGTCGGAAAAATTTGTTTTGAGGATATCGAGCCAGCCGTCGTTGTCGTAGTCGGCAGCGGCGACCCCCATGCCGGCCTGAGTCATGCCATTCTCGCTGAAGCCTACGCCGCGCAGCAGGCCTTCCTCGCGAAATGTTCCATCGTGATTATTCATGAAAAGCAAGGCAGGCGTTGTATCGCTTGCCATGTAAATATCCGGCCAGCCATCGTTGTCGAAGTCGGCGACCAATACTCCGAGTCCGTAGAATCCGCTCTGTCTCAAGATGCCGGTTTTGGCTGATACGTCGGTGAAAGTACCATCTCCATTGTTGTGGTAGAGTGTGCTGGTTTCGCCTATTAGTCCGCGCGGGCCGCAGTTGACCGCCAGTCCGCGAAACATGCAATACGGATTGGTGCCGGGATCCAATGCATTCTGCAAAGAGAATTTCACATAATGGGTGACGAAGAGATCGAGTTTACCGTCACGGTCATAGTCGATAAAGGCGCATCCTGTACTCCACCGGGCCGGGTCGCCGGCGACGTTTGCTCTTTGACCGACCTCAGTAAACGTGCCGTCTCCGTTGTTGTGGTAGAGCACGTCGGCTCCCCAGTAGGTTACGAAAATGTCGTCGAAGCCGTCATTGTCATAGTCACCGACGCAGACTCCCTGTCCCCAGCCTGACCGCGTCAATCCTGCCTTCTGTGTGACGTCGGTGAATGTGCCGTCGCGATTGTTGTGGAAGAGCGTGTTTCCCGGCTGGGCTTTCGAGACATTGGGGTCAAAGCTCGAACCGTTAACCAGGAAGATATCCGGCCAGCCATCGTTGTCGTAATCAATGAACGCCACGCCGGCGCTGGTTGTTTCAAGGATGTATTTCTTGGTTGTATCTCCGCCGCAAACCTCGGCAAAATCCACGCCTGCTTCGTGAGCAACATCGCGGACGGTATAGCCGAGCGGCGAACCCGGATTCTTTTCTGCGGACGCCGGAGCGGGGCTGGGGCTCACCTGCGCTAGGCCGAGAGCCGACCCGGCGTGCAATAGCAGGCCCGATCCGACGATACGAACGAAATCGCGCCGACTTGGCAATGGAGCGCCCGCATTGCCTGAAATTCTCTTGAGGGGAAGATCAGCGCGATGCCTGTTCCTGGTCACTTTGGCGAAGCCTCCGTGGAAGCCGGCTTTCCATTGAGTAGCGCGTTCATCTTGTCTTGAAACGTCTCGGCCTTCTGAGTCTGAAGACGATTGAAGATCTCCATCTCAGCCGCGGCCTCGGGCATTTTCTTCTGCCCACGATAGGCAAGCATGAGCACATAGTGCGCCTGCGCATCGTCTGGGTGTTGCGCGATCACGGCCTGTAACTTCTGAATCGCGGCGTCTGCGTCGTGCTGTTCAAGCAATATTCTGGCCAGGCCCACGCTTGCATCAACCAAGTCTGGGTCGAGGCGGGCAGCCTCTTGATAAAGCGGCTTAGCTTGATCGAGGTTGTGCCGATGCATCTCAATGTCGGCCATCGCCAAATCTGTCACCGCGGAGTCCGGATCTATTTCCTTTTCGAGGCGGAATTCGTTCATCGCCTTCTCGTCTACTTCCTCATTGCCCTGATGCAGATAAATCTGCCCAATGCGGAAGTGCATCTGCGGGAGCTTGGGATTGCGCTCGAGTGCGAGATTATATTCGCGGATAGCCTGATCGTAGTTGTTCTTTGCCTCGTAGACCTCTCCCGCAAGCTGATGAACGCGGTAGGAGTCGGGATGATCTGCCATCAACTCGCCCGCGCTTTCATTCCAAAGACGCGTGTAGAGTTCCGCTGACTCGTACAGCACGTCTGCGTCTCCGGGATAGAGCTGCTTCAGGCGCTGCACGGTCTGGAGTGCGGGAAGAGGGTCCGCGGAATCCACGGTGCATTCAAGCAGGGCAAGTCCGGTGAGGCGCTGCAGTTTACCGACGGATTCAGCGGCAAAGTATTTTGAAAGTATCGGCGTGGCCTGGGAGCACTGCCTCAGTTCCGATTCGCTGAGACCGAGGAACAGTTCGGCGTTTTTCGCTACCGGATCAATGGTCAAGGCCATTTGTAATGATTGCACGGCCTTTTCTGCCTTCCCTGCTCCGTACAGCAAGACTCCGAGCCCAGTCCATGCCTGCGTGTTTTTTGGATCGAGGGCCAGAATTTCGCGGTACTCGTGTTCGGCGGTGGCCAAGTCGTTGGCGTGGAGGGCCTGCTCTGCCTTCCGCATATGCTGCTGTATTTGGTCTGAAGGAGCGGTTTGACCAAGGAGTGCGCAGGATGAGACAAGAAACGCAATCAGGCCTGATGCAAGACCTGATCGCACGGGCTTTGTTCGCATACGCCAACTCCGCTCAAATGGTCATTTTAGCGTGTTGAGCAATGCCGCCGCAAACAACACGAGTTCTTCAAAAAACGATGCCCCGCCGGGTCGCGGCGGGGCATCGAAGAGTGGTTCAAATCGCGTTTAGAACAAGTATTTCAACGCGAATTGGGTAATTCGTCCATCGCTCGCACCTGTAAGTCTGCCGAACGATGATCCGTCGCCAACACCAGTATCGGGGTTGCCGAAGTTGGGATGGTTGAAGAGGTTAAAGAACTCGCCTCGGAACTGGACTTTTCCCATTTCGTGAATTGGGAATTCCTTGAACAGAGAGAAGTCCAGGTTAACCTTGCTAGGACCGGCCAGCATACCTCTTGAGGAGGTGCCGTAGGTTCCATCCGCTGCCTCAGTAAAGGCCTGAGTGTTGAAGTACTCGGCTACACCGCGATGCGGTGATTTGAGGCTTTGGCCTGAGACAAGGTCGGCAAAGTCGCCGCCGATGCCGGTTGCGCCTGTATCCGAATAGCTGCCGATGGTGTAGGGCGATCCAGTTTGTGCGATGAGAACACCCTGGTTTTGCCAATCGTTGACAAGGCCCGCGACGATGCCATGCGCAGAGTGCATCTTGGGCAGTTGGTAGATGTAGGAGGCTGTGACCCTGTTGCGCACATCGCTGTCGCTCGGGCCGTAGTTTTGGCGGAAGTCCAGTGGATTGCGTGGACCAAGGCCGCCCTCAGCGCCGAAGGAGATGATGTCGAGGTACTTGCCCCAGACATACGATCCCAAGAGGCTGAAGCCGTTTGCAAAGCGATGGTTGATGGAAACTTCCAGGGCGTCAAAGTTTGACCAGCCCGAGATTGGCTTCCTCCTGAGTTTGCCCAAGGCACGGGTTGGCAAGCTCAGTGGTTTGGTTGATGCCGCAGTTTCCATCGTAACGCAAAGAGCCGGCGGTTGTTCTCGTCGAGCTGGTTTGCGGCGAGGGACTGCGTGTGATCGTAAGTGGAAATCGGAGCGTAGTTGATGTCACGCGACATGAACAGGTGGGTTCCGTGGTTTCCGATATAGGAAACAGTCAGTACCCAGTTTCTTGCGATTTCCTGGTCTATCGACAGGTTCCACTGTCCCGCGTAACCCTCGTTGAAGTTCGGCGGTAAGACCGTTCCTTCAGCGGAGGTGGGCCAGTAGGGGATGCCATTGATGGTATACGACGGGCTGAAACGCTGCGCGTTGGGCCGCCGTGCGTGGAATGACAAACGGGAACGGGTTGATGACACCGGTGCTTGCGTTGGCGGTGAACACTCCGTATCCGGTCAAGGCTCCCTGAGAAGGAATTGAAGCCAAGCCCGTGAGCTGGAAGTTTTCATCAAACGGTTGCGCTGTGGAGTAGCGGTTCCAGGCGATCAGGCGAGCCTGATCCCAGAAGATGCCATAGGCAGCGCGAATCGACGTCTTTCCGTTGCCAAACGGATCGAAGTTCAAGCCGAGGCGCGGAGACACGTTCTTCCAGCGGTTGGGAACCATGGCGCGCGGGCAGCCCTGATCGCCCTTGCCATAGGAACTCTTACCCAGCGGTGGTCCAGGGAAGGTGAATCCTGGAGGCGCTGTCGGATAGAAAGTGGACTGCGTCTTGAAAGTTGGGTCGAAGCAAATCTGGTCGTTGAGGTTGTCTACCGGAGGCAGGAAAGGCTCCCAACGGAAACCAGCGTCGATGGTGAGACGCTTGTTGACCTTGTAGTTGTCCTGGACATACATGTCCATGGCAGCGTGTGCCGCAGGTCGCTGGCCACTTCAGTCTGCAGGTTGAAGTAGTTGGGCAGCCCAAGGAGGAGATCAGCGAGCGCCGGTACTGCGCCGCCATTTCCGCCAGGGCCGGAGAACTGCCCGTTGAAGTTGAAGATGGGATCGGTGTAGTAATCTTCGATGCGGTTGACTGACTCTTTGCGGAAGTCGCCGCCGACTGAGATGGCGTGCTTACCGCGGACGTAGCTGAGGAAGTCAGTGTATTGCCAGGTCTGACGGTTCTGGATGAACGTGCCATCACCGCCGTTGTTAAATCCGCCTGATGACTGAGGTGTAGAACTCGTTCGGGATGCCGGCGGAAACCTGTCCCGGCATGCTGCCGAATGTGTCCCAACCATCCGAGGCCGTCGTACCGCGATGATGCGCTACGCGGGTAAAGCCCATGACCGCGGTATTGATGAGGCGCGGTGTGAAAGTGTGGTTCCAGTCAAGGGCAACGTTCTGGTTGCGGAAGTACTTGTCGTGCGGGAGATCCATGTTGCCCGCGCCGTAACCGGTCGACAGGTCCTGATTGAAGAAGTAGTGACCGAACAATAGATCTTTCGTTCCAAAGTTCTGGTCGATACGCCCCATGTATTGATTTTCGTTGAGGCTGTCTTCGTTGTCGGCTGATGGAGCGTGGTAGGTGTATCCGCCCGTACCGTTGTTGGGCGTGTAATCCATCAACGCCTTGACCACTTTGAGCGCGACTGGATCAATCCGGTTGGCAGGAATGAGTCCATCGGTAGCAAACGGCATCCCGGTTTGCGGATCAACAATCGTCCCGGCCGGGAATTGCGCGCTTCCGTCGTGGTCGTGGTGGGATTTTCGGCTGGCTGTGAAGACGGTTCCGATGGTGACCGTTTCATCTTTGCGCTGGCGTGTTCCCTGCCAATAGCCGAAGAAGAAGGTCTTGCCCTTCACGGATCGGTCCGCCTACGTCTCCGCCGTACTGGTTCAACTTGAGAGCGGGCTTGGCCTCTCCGGCGACGTCGAAGTAGTTGTGTGTATCGAGCACCGTGTTGCGGAAGAACTCGAATGCGCCGCCATGGAAGGAGTTGGTTCCCGCGTGCGAGACGGCATTGACGAGGCCGCCTGAGCTGCGACCATATTGCGCGGTGAAGTTACTGGTTTGAATATCGAATTCCTGAAGAGCATCCGGGGCCGGGAAAACCGGAGCGACGGAAAGGATAGGAGTCCGTCATATCGACGCCGTCAAAGAGGTAGTAGTTCGATCCGGGACGATTTCCGTTTACGACTACGCCTTCATGCTGACCTTGTCCGTGTGCGACACCGTCGTTGTCATAGGAAACGCCGGGCATGATGTACTGCAATTGCAAAGTATCGCGGCCGTTGAGCGGAAGGTCGACGACGCGCTGTTCGTCGACGACCTGGCTGATGGTTGCATCGACCAGATCAACGGTTTGTCCTTCAGAGGCTGAAACCTGAACGACTTCAGTGTTTGAGCCGACCGCCAGATGAGCATTGACCGTGATGTTCTGATCAACGTCAAGAACGATCCCTTTTTGTTGATAGCCCTCAAAGCCTGTCGCCACTACTTTCAGCGAGTACTTTCCGACGGGCAGAATGGGAAACGTGAAGTCGCCGCTATCGTCCGAAGTGCCGACGCGAGCTTCGCCTGTACCTTCATTTGTGATTGTGACCTTTGCTCCACTGACCGGCGCCCCTGTGGGATCAACCACTGAGCCGACGATTTTTCCGGTGGGTCCGACAGCATGCGATGGAATGGGGCTGCATATGAGGGCCAGGAACGCCATCATGGCCCATGCAACTTGGTGCGTCAAAAACCTCTTCATGGTTATCTCCTAAGCAAGCAGGTTGGTTCTTGTCATTCTGCGAGTACATTCTGTCGAGGCCGTGCTGTTGAATGCCTTTCGGTAATTCGCTCATAAGGAAACGCTTACTGTTCAACTAAGTTAAGCTTGTCCCCAAGGTGAATCGGCCCGATATTGACTCCCTGACAGATTGCGTCTTGCAGCGCTTTGTCAAATTTCTTTCCGGACGGGAGATTCCGAGGTGCTTCTTCACATCTTCGTCTCAAGGCCAGAAAGCGTTTTCCTGACGTAGCATTCACGTCAGCGCGCATTCTACGCAGCCGCTAAAACCGCTGTCAAGCCTTATTCTCGAAATTTGGATCCTTGCCTTGAAACCACTCACCGCTGGGGCAGAAGAATTGTCCAGATGCATCTGAATTTATTGATGATAGGCGCTAAGAACATAGTGATGTGTTGAACGTCACAGAGCGCTGCGCAAGGTGCAGACTTGGGCTGTAGCCGGGCTATTGGAAGGACATAGAGGGCCTCGAATGAGCGCATCGACCTGGAGCCCAGGATGGAGCGATTCGGGAAATCCTTTACAGTGAACTCGGGGTTTTCGGTAATTTCGGTAATGAGTTCATAGGAGTGCCGTTAGCGGGCCGGCTAAGCTTGCGCGAGCGGCCCCCCGTCGCGCCTGTCCCCAGACATTTTGGACAGGCTGTTTCGACACTTCATCGATGAGGGAGCATGGCTCCAGTAATCCGCTGCGTCAGACTCATGCAGTGAGGATACAAGCCATCACTTCGCGCGGAAAGATCACAGCGAGACCGTCCCCTTCAGGTTGAATCTCGATTCCCAGACTAGTGGGATAGAGGAGTTTCATCTTTGGATCGGCCTTTGGGAGTAAAACGCGATCTGCTCCGTGCAGACGCCAAACTGCAATGAAGTTGGCATCCGGAGAACGCATACCGAGAGCGATGGGGGAGACATGGTCTGTGATGTCGGGCAAGCCGAGTGGGTAATAAGGGATTGCGGAGTCAATGTGAGGGCGAATGTTTTCCTTGTAGATTTGCAGTCCAGCCTTGACCTGCGCAAAGCTCTCCGGACTCAACTCTGCCAGGTGGCCGCTTTGATGGATTCTGAAGAGTAAGGCGTTGACCTGGTTGAAGGCCGCGGCGTCTGCGTCTCCATTGGCCAGTTGATAAGACCAGATTGCAAGTTGCTCTGGCAAAACCGCCGCCGACTCGCCGACAGCGATCGCCGGGTAGAGCCGATAATCTTCCTGATCGCTGGACGACTGAAGTTGCAAGTGCGAGAGCATGGCGTATTCCATGCGTCCGCCACCGCTGCCGCAGTTTTCGATGGTTAGGTCGGGATAGTGTGCGAGTACTTCATCGAGCCAACTGAGCAGCGCACGGTTGTGCTCCAAAAGGCCCTGGCCGGGACTGTCTGCCATATACTCTGTTCCCTCGAGGCCGTCGACGTTGTAATCCATCTTGATATAGCCAACTTTGTAATCGCCAACGAGGCGATCAACGACACTATGCAGGTAGGCGCGCACTTCGGGGTTTCGCAGGTCAAGAAGATAGCGCGTGTGGTCGATGACCCGCTTGTTGTGACGCTGAAAGAACCATGCGTCGGGCTTGTCTTTGAGAGGAGAATTGATGCCTACAACTTCAGGCTCGAGCCACAAGCCTGGAATCATGCCCTCGGATCGAATGCGGTCGAGCACAAGCTGAAGTCCGCCGGGCCAGCGGGTTTTGGAAGGCTGCCACGCACCAACGGAACCCCACCAATTCTCATTGAGTTCGGCATACCAACCGGCGTCGATGACAAAGTACTCACAGCCGGCGGCCGCGGCTGCGTCGATGAGAGGCATTTCCTTGGTGGTGGTTGGATCTCCTTCAAGGCAGTTCATATAGTCATTGAAGATGACGGGGCGCCGACGGGTATCGGAACGGGGACGCACGCAAGCAGCACGCCGGTAGTTCGTGAGCGCTTCGACGGCCTGCTCAAAGCCGCCGCGCACACAACCCACCGCTGCTGGGACAGTGCTGTAGCTCTCACCAGGCTTCAGATTCTTCCATGCATGGCCGTGGAGTTCGTCCGGTCCGCCAATGTAGGCGTAGACGGCCTTGGCCTCAGTGTTCGCGAGTTCCCAATGCCAGGTGCCATTGTGCTCGATCTGCCAGAACCAGGTGACGCCAAGTTCGGTGTTCTCGACGATCCCCATAGGGAGATATCGCTGCGTTGACCAGGTTCCGATGCTGTCAAAAGCCGCCGGAGAGACGGTAAAGTTCCCGTTGTCCATAAAGCCGGCCTGCGAGGGCTTGACCGTTTTCCATTGCGCTTCAGCCTGCCAGGTGTTGTAGGCAAAATGAATGCGGAGATCCTCCTCGAAACGCCGCGGCGAGGCGAGATTGTAAAGCATTGCCGAACTCAGATACTCGATCCCAACGCTCTGCCGGCCAATATTCGTCACTCGCGTACTGCGACGGACCACAGGAATATTCGAGAAGGTTTCGTAGGTTGACTCGACGTCCAAGCCGAGCGCTGAATCAGAATGATAGATCGTTAAACGTTTTCCCGATTGCGTCAAAATCTCGCGTTTGCCTTTGTAGACGAGACGTGCGCCGGGACTGCCTCCGGTAAGCTTGAGGCCATGATGGTCATCCGGGTTCTCGCCAGTGCAATGAATGGAAGTCTCGATGCCTGAGGTATCGGTTGGTGCAGGGATGTTCTTGGGAGACTCAATGCCGGTCGGCAAAACCGTCCTGGAACGGAGCCTATGGTCGAGGAACTCGAAGGAAAACACCATGCCAGGCGCAGCCCACTCAAACGGCTCATAGACCGGCGGAGCGAGCGCAGGAGTTTCCGGATTAACCCCTTGAATGGCACCGGTCAATTCCGACGCATTGGCCTGTAAACTCGACGTCAATGCGCCGACTGTGAACAATCCTGTTCCTTGCAGAAAGGTTCTTCTATCGATGACTGGCATTTCGCTTCTCCGTCTTTTGGGATCCTGAGAATCGATGGATCCTTCTGGCAGGACATCGTACACGGGCACGGTGCGAACCAACAACGGCATCCACCCTGCTCCGCCGTGGAACGGCGGTTCGCTTATTCAAGGCAGAGGCAGATCAAACCAGGGATTCGACGCAGTTCCTGAAGTATTCAAGGCTCAGCTTGAGGCCAGTTTCAAGATCAATTTTCGGCTCCCAGCCGAAGAGCCTTCGCGCTTTGCTGATATCTGGCTGGCGCTGAATCGGGTCGTCCTGGGGAAGTGGGCAAAATGAAACCTTGCTTTGCGATCCGGTAACCCGCAAAATGGCCTTCGCACATTCGAGAACAGTCCACTCGGTCGGGTTTCCCACATTCACGGGGAAATGCTCGTTTGATCTGGAGAGCCCGAGGATACCTTCGATTTCGTCGGACACGTAGCAAAAGCTTCGCGTCTGTTCACCTTTCCCGTAGATGGTCAGATCCTCGCCTTTAAGCGCCTGAATCATGAGGTTGGAAATCACTCGGCCATCGTACTTCTGGAGCCGCGGACCGTACGTGTTAAAGATGCGCACCAATCGGGTATCAACCCCGTGATAGCGGTGATAAGCCATGACGAGCGCCTCTGAAAAGCGTTTGGCTTCGTCATACACCGACCGAGGGCCGATTGGATTCACGTGCCCCCAGTATTCCTCGGTTTGCGGATGCACCGTCGGATCCCCATAGCACTCCGAGGTGGATGCATGCAAAAACTTTGCATCGTATTTTTCTGCGATCTCAAGGGCGTTCTTCGTCCCCGCAGAGCCGACCATGAGGGTTTCAACGCCGAGCCGGCTGTAATCCACCGGGCTGGCCGGAGAAGCGAAGTTGAAGACGTAATCGACGGGTCCTGGGTCGAACGGCTGGCAGATATCCTGCTCGATGAAATCGAACTTAGGTTCGCTTTCAAGGTGCTCGAGATTCTTCAGTGACCCGGTGCAGAGATTATCTGCCCCGAGAACCGTATTTCCGTCCCCGAGCAAAGCGTCCGTCAAATGGGATCCAAGAAAGCCAGCGGCTCCAGTAATTAGCGCGCGCATTTACCTCACGTCCTTTTCGAGAAAGCCAAGAGAAGGTCTAAGTATTGAAAGATGATTGAAGATCATGGTTCTGAAGGGGGAACATGACTCTCACTTCTTGATTCGATTTTAGCGAGCACTTTGAACGAAAGGCACTCCCCCATTGGGGGGAGACGATGCTGCCACTGAGATTTCAGGCTTTGCTGCCGTCCCGGGCCCGCGAAACGCGAAATGCAGCCACGGGATCAACCGGCTGGGACAATCCAGGGCGGCCCACGCTCAGGTATGTGAACCCCTTTTCGGTCATTGTGGCCGGATCGTAAAGGTTGCGGCCGTCTATGACGATCGGATACCGCAAGGTATAGTGCAACCGCGCCAGATCAAGTTCTGCAAATTCCTGCCAGTCGTTCAATATGAGCAGCGCATCTGCGTCCTGTGCGGCAGCGTACGGGTCACTTACATAGCGCATTTGCGGACCTGGAGGGATCGCCTCTTTCGCCCGCTCCTCGGCTGCAGGATCGTACGCACTGACGATGCATCCTTCATTGAGAAGCCTGTGCACGATGTCCAATGCGGGCGACTCACGAATATCATCCGTTCCGCCTTTGAATGCCAAGCCCAGCACACCAATTTTCTTGCCCCGAAATGTCCAGAGGGCCGAGCGCACTTTCTGGAAGAACCTCAACTTCTGCTCTTCGTTAATCTGCTCGACTTCGCGCAATAATCCGAAGTCAACACCAACGAGTTCGGCTACATGCCGAAACGCCGCCACATCTTTCGGAAAACAGGAACCGCCATATCCCACGCCCGCCCGCAGAAACTTGGGGCCGATACGGCTGTCCATTCCGATGCCGCGCGCCACTTCTTCTACGTCCGCTCCAGCTGCCTCGCAGATATTCGCAACAATGTTGATGAATGAAATCTTGGTGGCCAATAATGCATTCGATGCATGCTTGATAATCTCCGCCGCTTTGGTGGACGTGAGTAGTATTGGCGCGGGACTTTGCTGGGAGCGCGGACCCGGTACGGCGTTTGCGGTCTGGTAGTAATCGCCTGATGTGAGGGGAAGATATATCTCTTTGAGTAGGTTGGATGCGGTCTCGGTCGCCGCGCCAACGACTATTCGATCCGCGTGCAGGAAATCCACCACCGCAGTTCCCTCGCGCAGGAACTCCGGGTTCGATGCAACGTCGAACATATCCTTAGACACGCCGTTACGCTCAATCACCCGGCGAATCCACTCATTGGTGTAGACGGGTACGGTGCTCTTCTCCACGATCACCTTGTAGGAGTCGATCGAGCGCGCGATCTCACTGGCGACCGCATCGACGAAGGAGAGATCGGCGCTGCCGGTGCGGCTTTGTGGCGTGCCAACAGCAATGAAGATAGCCTGAGCGGCCTGCGCTGCGGCTCTCAGATCCGTAGTGAACTCCAACTTGTTGTCGCGGTGGCGGCTCAGCAACTCGGGCAGGTACTCCTCATGGATCGGAATTCCGCCATCCCGGAGCCTGCGCACTTTGGCCTCATCGTTGTCCACGCAAATCACGCGATGACCAATCTCCGCAAAGCATGCGGACGCGACCAGTCCAACGTATCCAGAACCGACAATGGCAATCGTGATCGGTTTAGTCATCGAATCCTTTCTTTTCGTCTTCATTTGAAGACGTTGAGTCGAGCGTTTCATCGGCCAGCTTCCTCATTCACAAGCGCTGGCGGGACGGTTGAATTGAGCGCGACGAGGCTTTCTTCAATCGACCCCAGTACTCGCGGTGACGACCAGCGAAAACCGGCATATTCCCTGGCGAAGCGTCGACGCTCGTCAAGGTTATTCGAACGAAGCGGGTGAATGGCTTTCAAGAGGGCATCCGCGTTTTCGGGCTCGATAACCGCCCCTGCGCCGGACTCATGGATCGTTTTGGCAACCTCGCTATTGGCTTTCACCGACGCAACTACGGCACAACCAGCTGAAAGATCGGTCACGGTTTTGGATCGAAAGACAATATCCGAAGCCGGCTTGCGCTGCGCTACCGGACAAACACTGCGCGCGGCGGGCAATCCGCGAAAGTCTTGCGAATCCAGCGAGGGAAGAAACTGCATCTTGGTCAGCTCCAGTTTGGCGACGCGATGCTCGGCCAGTCCCCTTGCCGAGCCATTGCTGAATTATAGATATGACGTCGGTGCATCGCCGCAGCTCATCGCGGCTGCGTCCAGTATCACATCCGGCCCCTGCCTGACGCCCATATTCTCGCTATGACTAGCGGTAAACTTGCCGTCGAGATGGTGCCCTTGGCGTAATATATTGCCCCTTTGCAAGCTGCTTCTAGTGGACGATCGGCGATCCAACGTTGTGGTAACCTGCAAAAATAGGGGCTTCGCACATGTATTCAGGGTCTTCGACAGGCGTCCGGGTTTACATGGACGCCAATGCCACAACACCTCTGCTGCCCGAAGTGGTGGAAGCGATGCGGCCTTATTGGATGGAGGATTTCGGAAATGCCTCGTCGATTCACCTGGACGGGCAAAAGGCCCGCACCGCGCTGGATCGGGCCCGAGAGACCATGGCCGAGTTCTTCAACTGCCACGACGCAGAGGTTGTTTTCAACTCCGGTGGCACCGAGGGCGACAATACGGCGCTGTTTGGACTGTTGCATGCGGGCGATCATCTGATTACGACGTCGATTGAGCATTCGGCAGTGCTGCACGCGGCGAAGCGCATGGCGGATCACGGAGTAGAAACGACTTATGTCGCGCCCTTGCCGAGTGGGACGATTGATCCGATGGTCATTTTGCGGGCCATTCGGCCGGAAACGCGGCTCATCAGCGTCATGTTGGCCAACAACGAAACCGGCGTGCTGCAGCCAGTGGAAGAGATCGGCAAGATTGCCCGCGACACGGGGGTTTTGTTCCACATTGATGCCGTACAAGGCGCGGGCAAGGTGCGGTTTGACGTGCGCCGTTTTGGCTGCCATCTGCTCTCGATCAGCGCGCATAAGATGCACGGTCCTAAGGGGATAGGGGCAATGTTTGTGCGCCGTGGCACGCCGCTGGAGTCGCTGCTGGTGGGCGGCAACCACGAGCGGCGGCGGCGCGCCGGGACTGAGAACGTGGCGAGTATCGTGGGCCTGGCGAAGGCTGCAGAGCTTGCGATGCACAGCCTTACGGACGGAACGATTGCACGAGTTGCGGCGCTGCGCGACCGTCTGGAAGCAGAGATTCTTCGCATTCCCAGCACCGGTTTAAATGGAGCGGGTCCTGACGGAAAGCCTGTCGCTCGGGTAGCCAACACGACCAATATCTGGTTTGACCATCTCGAAGGCGAAGCGCTGGTGATCGCACTTGACCTGAAGGGCGTAGCGGTTTCAGGCGGGTCGGCATGCCACTCAGGTGCCACCGAGCCCAGCCATGTTCTGCTGGCCATGGGACTGGACAAGAACCGCGCGCGTGCGAGCCTGCGTTTAAGCCTGCTGAAGACAGCAACCGAGGCAGACGTGGACCATGTGTTGCGGGTCGTTCCCGAGGCGGTTGACCATTTGCGCGCGCTCTCGCCGGTTGAAGCGGGAACGCTCGGCTAGTTTGCTCAAAGCCCAGTTTCACAGGTTCGCATTCTCTTCAGCGCATCGAATGAGGATCGCACGAGCTGTTCATTTGGTTTAACTAATGTGGGGTCGCACGACTTTACAGCGTCACAGTCGCATCTGAAACCTCCCTTTTCGCGGCTGATTCATGCGAGGCGCGCGCCGGAATCGCATCTCACGCCCAGAATGATGCCAGAAGTGCTCTCTAGATACCCAATTGCAAACCGCCTCGGAACTGATCTGCAAGCCTAAGCACCTTAGTTCGAATCACTTGAGAGTGAGATGAGCTGGCGATTGGCAGGGTGGCCGGCCTCTCAGGCAAAGGAATTGAAGAAGGCTTTACACTGAAGGAGACACGATGCGAGAGCAGAACACCATTGCGGTAGCCATGTCCGGGGGAGTCGACTCCTCGACGGTTGCGGCGATGCTCGCCCATAGTTCTGACAGGGAGAGCCTGGGTGCGGGTCACGCTGTCGTCGGGCTTACCTTGCAGCTCTGGGACCAGACGAGGCTAGCCGGGAAGCACGGGATTCCGGATGCGCCAAAGGCGGGCCGCTGCTGTTCACTGGATGATGTCTATGACGCGCGCCGGGTAGCCGAACATCTTGGCATTCCCTACTATGTTGTGAAGCAGGAAGAGCGCTTCGAGCAGGATGTTGTGCGGCCTTTCGTCGCCGAATACCTGGCAGGGCGGACTCCGATTCCGTGCTCGCTGTGTAACAACCATCTAAAGTTTGACCAGTTGCTGAAGACGGCGCGGAGCATAGGGGCCGACCGCATCGCAACGGGACACTACGCGGTGAACGAATTTGACCCCAAGCGCGGGCGTTGGATTTTGAAGCAGCCAGCTGACACGGCCAAGGATCAGACTTACTTTCTCTTTGGTCTGACACAGGCGCAGTTGGCGCACACGCTTTTTCCGCTGGGCCGGCTGACCAAGCCGGAGGTGCGCGAGGTTGCGCGCCGGCGTGGGCTGACACTGGCCGAGAAGCCCGATTCGCAGGAGATTTGCTTTATTCCCGGCGGCGACTACAAGCAGTTCTTGACAGCGTATCTGGAAGAGCAGGGCGAGAAGATGCCGGAGACTGCCGGCGACCTGGTAGCCTCGAACGGCGAAGTGCTAGGGCGGCACGAGGGCATTTCGAACTTCACCGTGGGACAGCGCAAGGGGCTTGGTGTGGTTTCGCCCTCACCTCTTTATGTATTGCAGATTGACCCTACGAGCCACCGCGTGACCGTGGGCGCAGACGCGGAGCTAGCCACTTCGAAGCTGCGCGCGAACCGGCTGAACTGGATCAGCATTCCGGAGCTGACCGGCCCGATGCGGGTGAGGATCAAGATTCGCCACCGGCATGAGCCCGCCTGGGCAATGCTCGAATCTGCATGTGCGGAAGAGGTTGTCGCCACCTTTGACGAGCCGCAGCGCGCGGTGACGCCGGGCCAGTCGGCCGTCTTCTATGACGGCGATGAGGTGGTCGGCGGCGGATGGATTCTTTGACCTTTTCCTGCCGATTCGCAAAACACCGAGTTGATCTCCGCGATGGAATCGGGGTTGGTTACGGGAAATGAGTCCTGCAATTGCGCCCATTCGCAGCTGATGTACGGTAGAGCGGTGAAAACATACACGCTCAATTCTGCTAGCGCAAGTGTCTTATGAAGGAAAAGAAATAGGGTGCAAGGCTTCCGCCGAAGCGAGGATTGATCTCAAGCAAGAATGGCAGACCCTTCGCAACCTTGTAGTTCACGCAACAAAGTCCTTCGAATTGGATCGTGCGCAGGACCCGCGCGAATAGATTCAGATATTGGCAACGATGAATGACTTTGAAATGATCGGCGGTTTGTCCTTTAATCGGCGAGTCGCTTGAAAACACATATTTGATATTTAGAGCCTTAACGATTCTGCCGTCGACAAAAAGGATGTGCGTGGCGAACTCAGTGGGTCCCGGTACAAATTCCTGACAGAAGTATTTGGGATCGCTGATGCGATCGAGATGCGCCTCTTGGTCGCCGCGATTGCGGATGATGTAACAGCCGGTTCCCCCTCCGCTAATTCGCTTTTTCAGGATGTACGGCGGCGTCAGCGCCGATCCAAGAGCTACTCTCGGTATGTGGTGGCCAAATCCGCGCTGAATGAGCGCCTGATTAAACTCATACTTATCGTCGCAAAGGTCCACTGATTCCGCAGTCGGAAGTGGAAGCGCATTCTTGATCGAAGGAGCATACCGGCGAGCTTCTTCAAGGGCAGGTAGGCTTAGCGGCACAACAATGTCATACCGTTGGTAACTGTCTTCAGTTATGGACCCAAATTCAACTCGGTGCCGCAAGCGCCGAAATCCGCTCTTAATGTTGTCTGTCCAGTCCGGCTTTCCAGAAAACAAGATTCTTTTGGATTCCCTTGAAAAGAGCACTGCCCAGAGCTTCTCGGATTTTAGATGGAGCAGATTCCTGCGCCAGGCGAACCTGGCGCGCAAGGCTGCCAGGTTCGGTGAGACAGCCCGAACGTTGCCAAACCACGACGCAGCGACAAGGAAATCTCGCTCCATAAATGGTGCAGGACATACTAGCACACGGCATCTAAACAATAAATTCGACATCCGTTGTCGATACCTCGACTAGAATCGGGCGAGGCACTCATCGGACTGATTTTGCGTTTGTTTTCGAGGTCCGGGCTGCGTACGCAATGTAGAAGTTAATCTAACTTTTACCGCGATTTGGCTGGAAATCGCGCCGCTTTGCGAAGGACAACTGCGCGGCCCCTCCGACTGACCTCAAGCTGACAGAGCGCCCAACCGTTGCTTTATTCCCGGGGGCCCCGCCATTTCCCTCGTCCCGTGAGGAGCAAGTCTGGTTCCGCGAGCGGCGAAAGCTCGGATCCCGGGACCGAAATGGCCGCGGCGATTTAGGTCCACACACCCGGCAGGTGGCGCGCTATACTGGCCCGGCACTGAATTCCGGGAGAAATTTCGATGAATGGGAAAACGTTTGCGCGCGCTGCCACTGCAGCTGCGCTTGTCCTGACTGGGAGTTTGGCCTACCCGCAGGGGGTGCCTGCTGTGCTCACGATCCACGCGGACCAGCCAGTCTCGGCAGTGAGTCCAACGCTTTATGGCCTGATGACGGAAGAGATCAACTACTCCTACGACGGGGGGCTGTATGCCGAGATGGTTCGCAACCGGACGTTTCGCGGGAGCTGGGATGGGACGCAGTACTGGTACCTGGTGGAAGACGGCAATGCGGCGGCAAAGATGGGCGTGGACAAGGAGACCGGGCCGAGTGAGGCACTGAAGACGAGCCTACGGATTGACGTGGAGCAGGCCGACGCGCGCAACCAGGCAGGGGTGCTGAACGTGGGCTGGTGGGGCATGGCGCTGAGGCCGGAAACCACTTATAAAGGCTCGTTCTATGCCAAGGCGGATTCAGCCGACATGGGCCCGGTGACGGTGAGCCTGGTCGGGAACGACAGCGGCAAGGTTGTCGCCACCGCGACGGTTTCGGGGCTGACCACGGAATGGAAGCAGTACGAGTTCACCTTGAAGACGGGCGCGATCGAGGCCTCAGTCGGCGAATCACCTTGTCCTCTCAGTGGGACATGCGGGGACTCTTTGGCTGAGCCTGGTCTCGCTCTTCCCGCCCACCTACCACGACCGCGTGAACGGCAATCGCATCGACCTGATGGAGAAGCTGGCGGCGATGCATCCGGCGTTCCTGCGCTTCCCCGGCGGCAACTATCTTGAAGGCGACCACATTGCCGAACGCTCCAGTGGAAGAAGACCATTGGTCCTCTGGTGGACCGGCCGACCCATCCGAGCCCATGGCATTATTGGTCGTCGGATGGCATGGGGCTGCTGGAGTTTCTGGAGTGGTGCGAAGACCTGAAGATGCATCCGGTGCTGGCGGTCTATGCCGGCTACTCGCTGATGCAGGAGCACGTGAACCCGGGGCCCGACCTGGAGCCCTACGTGCAGGACGCGCTGGACGAGATTGGAATACGTGACCGGCGGGACCGACACAAAATGGGGCGCCGAGCGCGCCAAGGACGGCCATCCGGCAGCCGTTCAAGCTGACCTATGTCGAGATCGGCAATGAGGACTGGTTCGACAAGTCGGGAAGCTACGACGGACGCTATGCGCAGTTCTACAAGGCCATCAAGGCGAAGTATCCCGACCTGCAGCTCATTGCCACCACGCCCGTCAAGAGCATGCAGCCCGACGTGCTGGACGACCACTACTATGTGCGCGCCACGCAGTTTTTCCACGACGCGACGCACTACGACAAGACGGACCGCAGCGGGCCGAAGATCTTTGTCGGCGAATGGGCCACGCGCGAAGGTGCCCCACGCCCAACTTTGGCGCGGCGCTGGGCGATGCAGCCTGGATGACGGGCATGGAGCGCAACAGCGACATCGTGGTGATGGCCAGCTATGCGCCGCTGCTGGTCAATGTGGATCCCGGCGGCATGCAGTGGGAGACGGACCTGATCGGCTACAACGCGATGAAGAGCTACGGCTCACCCAGCTACTACGCGCAGGTGATGTTTGCGTCGTATCTGGGCGATCATACACTTGGAGTCGGAGTTGAAAGGCGCGAGGCCCAAAGTTCTTCTACTCGATCACCAGAGAACACGGCGAAGAAGCAACTTTATCTGAAGCTGGTGAATGCGTCTTCGACTCCGCAATCGGTCGAGATCGACCTGACGGGCGCGAAATTGGCGAAGACGGCAAAGCTGGTAAGCCTGAGCGCGCATGACACCCAGGCCACGAACACGATCGACGATCCGGAGCATGTTGTGCCGGTTGAGTCCACGTTGAATGACGTAAGCAACCACGTGCGCCATACGCTGCCGGGGTACTCGATTCAGGTGATCGAGTTCAACGAGGAGTAAGGGGCGACTGAGTGCACGCAAGAAGGACCGGGGCTGCCAATGCCCCGGCCCGTTCGTGCCTCGCGGGAGTCAACATCATTTCTTCACCTGTGCAAGCGCTTCTGCAAAAGTTGGCAAGGGCTTTTCTGCGTTAACCTGCGCAATCATCAGCGATTGAAACCAACCATATGAAGGACTCTTCCCGAGTTCTTCATAGTTCTCGTTAAAATACCTCTCCGGGGATTGCCCATCCGGCACGGGATTCGGAGCGTCCTTCAAAAAGTTCTTGAAACTCAAGTCAAATTCCGCCAACAATTGAGAATCCACTTCACGCCAATAGGCGGCGGCAATGCGGTTCGCGCCGTACTCGACTTGATAGTGTTGACGATTTCGATTTGCATCGTTGCAAGCTTGCCACCAATGGCCCATCTCATGGACGAAGACCCAGTGATGCGACCCTACTTCGAAAATGCGCTGCGCCGCTGCCTCATCAGATTCAGGCCCGGCCAAATGATGAAACAGGCCTTTCTCTTCATCGCTGAGTTGACGCCACGCCGGGGTCTGCAAGCTGTTTGTTTCAGGATCGTAATTCCCGAAAGAAGGCACGTGCTGCAGCAGTATCTTCGGAGGCGCAATTGGGCAACTGAATCCCTCAGTCGCTATGCGTTTTACGAATGAATCGCGCAAATCGATCAGTTGCTTCATCGTTTGAGCATCTGACTTGTCATCAGCGTCCGGATTTGCCGCGTGGGCTGGGGTCTGTCCAATCATCCATCTGCATGGAGCAATGAGCGCGAGGCCGCAAGTTACTGTGAAAACGAATTTGGTTCGTTTCCGAAGCCGGTTGTTTGGTACTGCGGGAATGGCCCTTGCGCTGCTCCCTTTTTTCATTCGTTGCTCCCTCCGCGCCGACTGTGACGCAGTGACTCCCTAAGGGATTTCGCGGATATCTAGATTCAGATGACGCTTGCACTTGATGATTAGGGCGCCAACGCTAAGATCTCCTGACAGCGCGACAGAATGGCCTTCGCCAAATTGTGCCCTAGTGCAAGAAAGCAGCCTTTCAATATCTGCGATTCTCTTCAAAAGCCTGCCGTCTATGTTGCACGGCCCAAGCAAGCCCATCGGGACCGGCGACGTCGATGTGCCCGACCATTTCCAGCGTCTTGAGGTCGATCACCGCAACGTAGTCATCGCGCCCACAGGCTACGTATGCGCGCGCGCCGTCTGGCTGAATCTGGATGCCACCCGAGCCGTGGACGTTCGTCAGGCGCTTGACTTCTTTGCGTGTGGCGGCGTTGAGGATCACGAGGGCTGAACCGGGCGTAACGAACACCAGCTTGCCATCGGGAGTGAACTTGAGGCGGTTGGCACCGCGGCACATTGGCGGCAAGGGTAGCAACAACGCGCTTAGCAGCCAGATCAATGACCGAGATTGTCCCGTCCTGTGCGTTGGCGACCCATGCTTCCATGCCGTTCGGCGAAACATCGAAGCCCTCTGAGCCGCGGCCCACTGGGATGACTGTCTCATTCCAATTGCCGCCTGGAGAGGCAGGCGGCGGACCGTGAGGCTGTGCACTCGGTGAACGCTCCCCACTTCCGGGCTGGCCGGCAGACCCCGGCGCGGCACCGGCGGGAATTCTGGCAGAGCCTTCTGTCTCGTCCAGAATCGTGACAGTCGCCGAATTCACGTTGGTGGTGAGAATGCGCTTGGCGTCGGGGAACACATAAACCATGTGGGTCCGGTTCTGCCCGGTGCCCATTATCCAGTCGATTTTGCCGGAGGCCGGATCGTAGCTGCCGATGGCCTTGGCAGCCTCGGCCGTGAACCATACTTTGCCCTGGACGAAGGAGAGCCCATGCGGACCGCGGAGCGCGCCGAGGTCGATGGGGGTGAGCGGTTTCTGCCCGATGAGGTCAATCACAGCGAGGGTGTGAAAGGCGCCGAAACCATAGTTGGAGACGTAAGCGGTGCGGGCATCCGTCTGACGCGATCACCTCATGCGGATCGTCGCCGACGGGAATGCGCGCAACAACGTTTAGCGTGGCGGGATCGACGATGGACAGGGTGTGGTCTTGCTTTGAAAGCGCGAGCAATGCGGGGTTTGGGGTGGGCTGGGCGGGCGCGATCGCCACCAGTGCTACAGCAAAATGCGAGAGATGCAGATAGTCGCCGAAGGTCATGGCGGCTTCCCTCCAAGGTCTTGCTCTAAACGAACATATCCTTATCGGCAGGCGAGTGGGTTTGCGCAGGGGATGGCGTTCCGTTTCGCAACGTGGTAACGACCGCCTTGACTGAGGCTGCAATTGCGGACAGCTGCCGCAGCGGCATGCGGACTGTCTGGGTTACAACGCCACCCGCTCGATCAACGGTATCCAGAACGCTAGTGAACATGGCATCCAGACGACTGGTCTGGTGGCGAACCTTCTCCAGCATCTCCGTGGCAGTGGCCTGCAGGTCGACACACTGCGCGCGCAGTCCGTGCGCCAATTCCGCGAGGTCGGTAGCCACCGAATCAAGCTTGGGGCCGACGCGCGCCAGGAACTCGCGCGACTCGGTGAGGACCGGCAGGACGGAGGTGCGCAGATCATCTACCTGATCGTGCATCTGCTGCGCCGTCTTGCGCAGTGCAACGAAGATGGCGAGGAGAATCATCGCCTGCAGGAGCACGGCTAATCCTGTGAGGGCGACAAAGACGAGCATGAGGGTTTCATGATTCGCGTTCGGCATTGAGGTGGTCTCGCGCAGAAGGAATGCGGACTTGCAAATAGTGTTCGAGCGTTCGCGCGGACAACGGAGCAGACGCTCAATTCGGAGCCGGGAACTAGCCTAGCAGACGGCTGGGTGGCGCGCAAAGCCCACTGTCAAAAACGGATGCGCCCGAACCGGAAAACCGGCTCAGGCGCAAGAACACTACTCCTGCGGAATCGGTTGTAGTGGCTGCCGACCGATACGCTTCGCGGCCTGCCTCAACGGCGGCAGCGACACGGGTGGTCTTGTCGCCAACGATGTTCTTGCCCCGCTCCACAAACTCTTCCCACTGCGCCCGTCCACGATCGACTACCTCGCGGCCACGGTCAACATATTCACCCAGCGCGCTCCTTGCCCTTGTCCACCAGCGTGCCAACCTGTTCGGCGGCTTGCCGGCTGCGCACACGGAGATATTCCGTGCCCTCGCGGGCGCTCTGCGCGATGTCTTCTCTGGTTTCGCGGCCACTCTTGGGTGCATACAGAATCCCTATCAGCGCACCAACGCCGAGCCCTGCCAGGAACCATGCGATTCCTTGAGATCTTGCTATCTTCTGCCATAACGAAATTTCTCCTTCCACTACGTGCTTAAGAAAGCCTGAGCGTACCAGATTCAATGGTACGCCACAAATTGGCGGCCGGCTGGCAGCCCGATCGAAAAACCGTAGAGGCATCTGGGCCGCCGAAAAAAGCGCGGAGAAAGAGCCTTCCCGGTTAGAGGTAGATACGGAGTGCGGGGTTGTAAAGTTCCATCGCACAGTCTGAAAACAAGCGACTTCCAGCAGGACGGCTCGCGAAAGCTGACAGATAGCGAGTTCTCGGCAATGCCATAGCTGGCGGCAGTGCGTTTACTTGGGGATAAGACTGCGGGCGATCGCGTCCAGCATGCCGTTGAGGAAGTTGATGGACTCCGGCGCGGAATAGCGCCGGCCGATCTCGAGAGCCTCGTTGATCACGATTGGGAAAGGCGTGGATTTGAAGCCAAGCATCTCGCCCACCGCCATGCGCAGCAGGTTGCGATCGACGGCGGGCATGCGCTCAAGCCGCCAGTGTTTGGAGTTGGCCACGAGGAGTTCGTCGATCTTTCTCCTGGTTGGCGACGGCCACGCGGAAGAGGTCTTCGGCAAAGCCGCGGACTTCCGGTTCGACCTCGTCGCCGGCCTTCCAGAAGGTGGCGCGCACCTGGTCAGGAGTCTGCTTGCCGATGTCCGCCTGGAAGAGCATCTGCATGGCCAGTTCGCGCGACTTGCGGCGCGTGCCGGCGGTCAAGCGGGGCCGCCTTCCACGATTCGGGCAGAGACTTTCGTCGGGGGCTCGATCTTCACGAGCTTGCGGCGCAGGCTCACCATCTCAATGGCCGCGACGGCAGCCTCAAATCCCTTGTTGCCGGCCTTAATGCCGGCGCGGTTCAGCGCCTGCTCCAGCGTCTCGCAGGTCAGCACGCCGAAGCTGTGCGGGATGCCGGTCTCCTGCTGCGACTGGCCGATGCCGCGCGACACTTCGTTGTAGATGGCCTCGTAGTGAGCGGTCTCGCCGCGCAGACAGGCAGCCAAGCGTGACGATCGCGTCCACGATTGCCGAGATTGGCCAGGGTGCGCGCGGCCGCGGGAATCTCCCATGCGCCGGGCACGCGGACTACTTCGATGTCGCCGCGCATTGCGCCGCTGCGCAGCAAGGCATCCAGCGCGCCCTCCAGCAGGCGCTCGGTAATCACCGCATTCCAGCGCGCGACGACAATGGCGAACTTCATTCCTTCGGCGGAGAGATCGCCTTCAATGGCGACTGGCTTGCCCCTTTGCGGATCGGTCCAGGCCCAGAAGCTGAAAGCAAATCCCGGCTCCGGCTCGACGGTAAAGATGCTGCGACTTCCAATGTGTCTCGGTAATCGGCGAGAGGCGCGCGGCAGCGTCGTCGCCGCCCTGTGCGCGCAACCAGGCCAGCGGCCGCCTGATGCACGGCATCGAGCGCAGTCACCTCCACCAGGACATCGGCGGTGGAAGGAAACTGGCCATCGACAAATTCCAGATTGCCCAGCGGAGCGAGAAACGAAGCGCCACGGCTTTGGTCTTCTTCCCAGCCTTTGCCCGGTGCAAATCCCAGCGCCGAAAAAAAGCTGCGCAGGCGGTCATAAACCGCAGCGCTGCCGGCAGGGCGAAGGAAGGAGATCCCTTTAATCATGCTCTGATTCTATCGTGCGGAGGTTGGCTGGCAAGTGCGCAGACGCGCCGTCTATCCGGCTGCGAAGCTGCGCCGTGAGCGCGCGGCAAGAAACGCAGAAAGAGGGCCGGCTGGAGGCCGGCCCTTCTGTTGCTGCACCCAGGTAGCTGCGAGCTAGGTGGTGGAGCGCGGCTTCACGACGATCACCGTGGCCGGCACCGGGTTGGTGGACGGCGTGGTGATCGTGCAATCGGGATCCGAACCCGGCGCGCAGGCCGGCAGATTAGGGCTGATCTGCTGCGTGTCGGTGAGGGTTGTTGTGTCGATGTAGTGGATCATGTTGTCGCCCGCCGTGGAGACGAAGAAGAGAGTGCTATCGGGGCTGAAAGCGCCAGCAACAGGGGCCGTAACCGCAGAGGCTCCGGTGAGTGTGATGTAACCCAGCGTGCCCAGGCTGTTGGTTGCTCCAGTGACCTGTTTGTAGTAAGGCAGAGTGGCTCCGGTCGTGTCCCGTTGTAGGTGATAAACGACAGACTGTATGCGGCTGCCGCCGCGCCCAGAGCTGACAGCCGCCGGCGAGGTGACGACCTGATTGACGGCCGTGGCATTCACGTTTACCGGTGCCTGATTGAGAGTGTGCGTCAGAGTCAGTGGCTGCAAGAGTGTATGCCCACTGCGCGTCGGGCACTCGCCGTTGCGGGAATGGTGACCCCGATATCGGAGAGCGTGACTCCGCCGCCGACCAGCCCGGCGCCCAGGATGTGCTGGCCATCCGTGGTTGCGGCCAGCACGTCGGTCTGCGCGTTGACCGAATCACCTTGCGGATAAAAGACCATGCTGGCATAGGCGCCGACTTGACCGCTGGGGCACCAGGTATGAGCCACGGTTGGATTCCCGCTGAAGATATGCGCCCACGCCGGGAATCGTGATGGCCAGATTCCGGCCAGTGTTGGCCGCATCCCATGACCCTGGAGGAGCTGGGCAGTGGATAAGTGGTCCAGCCAGTGTTCGCGTTGTACACGTAGAGGGTATCGGTGTGGCCGGTGATTCCTTCGCCCGGGTTGTTCAACGAAGAGCTGTCAGTTACGTAGAGTGTCTTGGAGTCAGGGGTCCAGGACGCGGCGTGTCCCAATCCGCCGAACGTGGAAACGATGGAGCCCGTCGAACTGTATAGATAGAAGATCTGCCGAACCGGGTCGTTAATGATGAGAGTCTGATTGTTTGGAGAAACTGCCAGCACTACGCCAGGGACATTTGTGTCCTGCCGTGAAAGCGAGTTGGTGGCAGTACTGTAGACCATAAGTTCGTGGGCCGAACCGAAGTAGAGGTTTGTGGCGGTCCGGTCCATCACCATCGAATTCGGCACATATGGCAGGCGCACAGTGGAACCGAGTGTTCCGCTGATCAACTCAACGGGGACGAAATATTGTGACTTGCCGGGAGCCGAAAACCACATATATGCACTGGCGGTGCCAGGAGTGGTGATGTTGACGGGATTGCTGGAGATTGAAAGACCAGTCCCGTAGAGGCCAACCTCATTAATGGGAGCCGGATTGCAGACAGCTGGCTGGCAGATGGCGTAAACCGAAGCCGCGCCGGGAAAAGAAGCCGTAATGCCGCCGGTCACAGCCGCCGTAATATCCAGCGGGTTGGTCGACTGGTAGTCCAGCGTGAGACCGGTAATGGGGTTGCCGTTGGTATCGGTCACGGTGGTGGTCAGGTTCTGCTGCACGCCCTGGGTGACCGTTCCGGTGGTGGTGCCATTCAGCGTCACAGAGATCGATTTCGGAGGGCAGGTGGAGAAATATCCGGCCGACGAACCGGAAAGGGCGACGGAAGCAGTAATCGCCGTGGTGCCGGGCAACTCAGCGGTGATCTGGTTGGTCACAGCGTTGATCTGGGCCACCGAACCGGTGCCGAGACTATAGGTCAAGGTGCCGATGGCCGACGAGCAGTCGGGAACAGAGGTCACGCCGGGCGCCAAACCGCCCTTGCAGGAGTAGTTGGTGACAGTGGGCGGGCGCGCAGAACTCATATTGCGAATCGTTGCTTCGGCATAGCACGCTTCCGCATCGAGCGAGGCAGTGGTGCCTTGCGAATAGCATTGGTTCTGGGAGTTCCGGAAAGCGCAAGGGCAATGGAGCTTACCTGTGCATGCACATAAACCTCGACCGGATTTGAGGTTACCGAATCCGCCGAAGCCGTTACGAACGCCGTTCCGTAGGGGAGGCCGCCTGTACTTGGGAGCGGTTTGGGAAAGTTGCAGATGGTGTAGTCGGCGATGCCGCCGCCGGAATTGCGGTTCCATGTTCCGGCGCAAATGTTCCCAGAGGGTGAAATGTCTACCAACTGATTGTTGGTGGTGCCATATGAATAGGTCGACACGCTCGCCGCTGAACCTTTGCAGGTCTTGGCCGAGGGCGCGCCGATCTGGCGGGTCTGTCCGAACGCAATCGAGAGCCCGGTGGTCCTTGGCTCCAGGTCGATCGAATACACATCTGTGTCCTTCAATCCATAGCCCAGGCCGTTGCAGTAGTTTCCGGCGGGGTTGCGATAGCAGCCGGAGATCGAAATCCCCGCCGGAATGGCCAGGCACAACAAGAAAATAAGCGTTAAATACCGCCGCATGAATCCTCCCCGCCCCACCTTCTCGAACCGCGGAACGGTCTCTCCGAATACATCAGAAAATATGGGTTGAAAGCGGTCCGTCAAAATGCCCAGGACTGACCGGTAACCCGCGCAGCCCGCTCAGGCAATCGGCCTCTGGAGACGCATCCTTCCATCCGGCCGGTTGACGAAACACGCTAAGTTTTCTCCAAAGAAAAGTGTATCAGGGCGGGGTCGCGCGACCTGGGAGGGTATCGCTTCCCCCTACCCCATAGACTCCAAAGGCCTTCGATGGCGAGCAAAGCGGGCGCCTAGTCAGGAGGGGGGCATATAACGCTCAAACCACTCCACGGTCCGCTCCATTTCGTCGCGTTGGTGGGCCGGGTCGACGAAGCCGTGCCCTTCGTTGGGATATACGACCAGTTGGGTGGGCACATGTTGGTCGCGCAGGCCGTGCCAGAATTCGTACGACTGTGGCGCCGGGCACTCCCCGTCGCGGTCGCCGACAACCACCAGAGTGGGGGTGTGCGCTTGCTTGATGAAGTTGATTGCCGAACTTTTCGCGTAGACCGCCGGATCGTCGTATACCGACGCGCCAAAGTAGGGAATCATCCACTGGTCGATGGAATTCTCGCCATAGTAGCTGAGCCAGTCTGACAGGCCGGCCCCCGCAACTGCCGCTTTGAATCGCTGCGTCTGGGTGACAGCAAACATGGTCATAAATCCGCCGTAGCTCCAGCCTGTGATTCCCACTCGGTTTGGGTCCACGGAGTACTTGGCCTCAATGGTATCGACGCCCGCGAGAATGTCACGCAAGTCGCCGTAGCCAAAGTCTTTGCGGTTTGCTTGAGTAAAGGCCTCGCCCTGCCCGTAGCTGCCGCGTGGGTTGGGCTCAAGCACAAAGTACCCCAGGGCTGAAAATGCCGCCGGACTGAGCCACCCTGTGCTCCAATGGGATTCCTCTGCCGCGGCGGGGCCGCCGTGGACCTCGACGATAAGCGGATACTTTTTCTGGGGGTCGTAATTCCTGGGTGGTATCAGCCAGCCCTGCACGCGGAAACTGTCGCTCTTCCAGGAAAGGGAAACAGATTTTCCCCAAGCCGGCACAACGCCTTCATTGATATGGGACAGTTGGATGACCCCATCCAGCCCCGCATTCATGGCGCTACCCATTTTGGCGCCAAAGATCTCGGCTGGTTGGTCATAGGTGCTGGCGCGGAAGACGAAAAGGGAATGATCGGCGGTGGACGAAAGACTCATCTCGAGGCGGCCGTCGCCCACGCTGCCGGGAATGCTGAAGATCGGCGATTCAAAATTGATCAAGCCAGCCGGGCTAACCCGATCTCCCTGCAAACTGTAGCGGATCAGTTGCGAGTTGCCGCCGGCCAGTTCACTCACATATAGATGATCATTGCCACCCCATTCAATCCACGCGGACGAGGTGGGACGTCCCTGGCTCAGGTCGCGCGGCTGGCCTCCCGCGGCGGAGACAACCCACACATCGCCGCCCGTTGCACCCTGATCGCTCATCAGGCCGCCGATGAAGGCAATGGCCTTGCCGTCGGGTGACCAGCGCGGCACGGCAATCTGCATCCCACGCAAGGGACCCGAAACCTGGGCGGGTGCCAGAATTGCAGTTGCCGCGCCGCCGAGCGTTTGAGTGTAGAGCTTGGCCACCCACCAGTTGTTCTCGCCAGGCGGGTCGGCCGCTACGTAGGCGAATGATTTGGAGTCGGGCGCCCAATCAAACTCGTACACGTGGAGCTTGGCCGGGGTGACTTGGACTACGCTCGGGGCGGCACTGTCTGTTTCCGCGAACGCCACTCGCTGAATCTCCAAGCCGTCCTCGCCAATGACTCCCGAAGGAGGCTTCATTGCGGCCAGCGCGCCAGAAGGCCGCGTCGCGCCTTCCACATAAAGGAAGCCGACCTTGGATCCGTCGGGGGAGAAAGCCAGCGCCTTCGCATAGCCCTTAAGGTCCGTTATTCGGCGTGATGCACTGTCGTCGAGCTGCGAGATATAGAGATCATTCTGCTCGCCGGGTTGCGCGCAGTCGGAGAAAAAAGCCAGTGCTTTCGAATCTGGCTCCCATGCCATCTGGCTCTCGTCGCAATGCTGGTCCGGTTTTGCGGCTGCAGTGACGCGCTCACTTCTCTTCAGGTCATCAATGGGCGCGACCAGAATTTGCGAGCTCTGCCCAGAGCTTTGAACCCAAGCCAGCCTCTTGCCATCTGGCGACACTGCAACCTGGCCGATGGATTGGCCCTGTGCCAATCCGTCCATTACTGCATCGATGCGGGCGCGATCTGTCGCCGAAGCTGCTGGAGCGCTTTGTGCGGGGGAGTGCATGGGGTTGAAGCCAGAGGATAGCGCTACGAATGCGCTGCCAATGAAGGCGGCTCTGAAAGAGGTGGTCGTCCGAAACATATGGACATGCTATCAGGAGTGATCGGACACGGAAGATGACATTCTATTTCAGAAATATTTGCGAAAGAGTTGCGGAGAACGCGTCGCGCGCACTGGATTGGACACCGCGCGACCGGCGATGCAAGTCACTGAGAAGATCGTGCACTGTCATGTCCTTTACACTAACCTCGTTTCTTTCACATCGACCTCATTCTGAGATAGCGGCGGACATCTGGTGCAATCGAGTAGGCCATCCACACGACGACCATTGCAGACAGAAACAGCGGCAGTCTTCTCACGATTCCTCCTCTGACTTCGCTCGGCGGGCTAAGCGGCGTTCATCACAATGAGATGCCTATTCAGAATCGGAGGATGTCCCGCTGTATTGGTGCGTTGGCGCAGGTATGCGATCGAGCAGATCGACAGGATGGGGCCGCTCAGGCACTCTTGCCGGGTGCGCGCCACCCTATTGAGTTGAGAATCCAGAGCCAGGTTGCATCGGTGGTGTGGTCCTTGGGAGGCTGCGGAATACTGCCTGAGGGAAACATGACCTTCTTGCCTCGATAGGCCTCAGCAAGCTGCTTGAAGACGCGCCCTTGCTCCTTGACCTTGCCGTCGTTGGTCAGCAGGCCGAGGCTGTATTCCAGAGGGTTGAATTCGAATTTCCGGTCCACATCGTGGCTATCCCAATAGCTGAACCAACTCACCCCTCCATCAACCGCAGCAAGCACCGCTTTTTCAAGCCACCCGGCCTGACCTTTTTCGGGCAGTTCCTTGATGCAGGTGTTGAATTCACCGGCCCACACTGGAGTTGTCTGGGAGCCCGAATAGGAGCGGATGAGCGCTGCCATCGCAGCCAGCAGTTTCACGCTTGGCGGGTCCATTGGGCCGCCGTATTTGGTCGCGCCGGTCCAATAGGGATAGCAGTGCATCACCGGGAATCGCTGCGCCGCGAGCGCCTGCGCCGAAAACGTGTCGGTCTTGAACCAGGGATCATGATCGACGCCATTGACGTTCAAGCGATGCGGCGACACCCGATCCATTAACCCGAACATCCGCGCCATCCAGGCATCTCCCGCGTTCGTGGGTGCGCTCCAGCACGTATCAATTTCGTTGCCCATGTCGAAGCCGATCACGTTTGCGTGCGGCTCCATAATCCGCGCGAGTTCACGAATAAACAATTCTTCGGCAGCCCACATCTTTTCGTCGGTGTAGAAACCCTCAGACAAGCGATTGAAGGACGGCAAAAAGTAGTAGCCGCTCAACTGTCCCGTGAACACGGTGACGAGGGCATCCAGCTTTCGCTCGCCCATCATCGTCAGCAACTGATCGAGCCTGTCGAGGTGTAATGGGCTCACCCAGTTTGGATTGGGCTGAAAGAAAGGCCAAATAAGCATCAGACGCAGATGGTCGGCGCCGAGAGCGGCAATCGCATCCAGATCCCGCTTGATCGGATCCGGGTCCCAGTCGTTCCAGCAAAACCACCAGTTGCGCGAGGGAGTGTAATTGACGCCGAAGCGATGCCGGCTTGTATCAAGCCCCGCAGGGGCTGCGCTGGCCTTAGAGACCATTGCGGCGAGTCCGTTCTGTGTTGTAGCGATTGTCCCTGCAACTGCGGCACTGACCGAAAGAAATCTGCGTCTGTCCATTGCATGTCCCGCTGGCTTGATATGCCGGCCCGTTGCGGTGATTTGTTGACTTACTTCCCCTGTGACTCGCTAGCTTGCCGCCTTATGAATCGCCAGCAGATTTTTGAGCAGTGGCTTGAGAAGCTTGAGGTCCAGCGCGTTCGCGCCGTCGGATTTGGCATTGGCGGGATCGTCGTGGACTTCGAGGAAGATGCCATCGATGCCCGCAGCAACTGCGGCGCGCGCCAGCAAGGGAATGAACTCCGGCTGCCCGCCGCTGACGCCGTTGGCTGCCGAAGGTTGCTGGACGGAATGCGTTGCGTCAAACACTACCGGGGCGAGGCGTCGCATGACAGGAAGGGAGCGATAGTCGACCACCAGAGTGTTGTAACCGAAGCTGGCACCGCGCTCGGTAAGGAACACGCGCTCGTTGCCTGTGGAGCGAACCTTTTCTACCGGGTGGGTCATGTCCCAAGGGGCGACGAATTGGCCCTTCTTGATGTTCACGGCGCGACCGGTTTTGCCCGCGGCGACAAGGAGATCAGTTTGGCGGCAAAGGAAGGCAGGAATCTGCAGGACGTCGACGGCTTCGGCGGCAATCTCACACTGGGCGGGTTCATGGACGTCGGTCAGAACTGGCAGCCCGGTATCTTTCGCGAGGAGGCCCAGGATGCGCGTGCCTTCGACCAATCCCGGTCCGCGGAAGCTTTTCACGCTGGTGCGGTTGGCCTTGTCATAACTGGCTTTGAAAATGTACGGAATGGCGAGGTCGCTGGTGATGCGCTGAATGGCCTCCGCCATTTTGCGCACATGGGCTTCTGACTCGATGACGCATGGCCCGGCGATAAGAAACAACTGACCTGTGCCGACGTGCACCGGCCCAATTTCAAACGAATGGCTCACGGGTGCGATTCTACGGCATCACACAGATTACGCGCATCCTCTGTTCGCGCGATTCCGTGTGCGGGGATTTGTGCTTTCCCAGGTCCCATATTCGGGATCTCCACCCCACGAACGAAGACCTGTTCGTTGGGGCCCGGGACCTGAAGCATCCGGCATTGAAGCAGCAACCGACAACCAGAGAACCGACAAGACCGATTTATCTAAACCAGAATTCGATGCTCGGCGCGGCTTCTTGACCACTCCCAAAGTGCGCGTTCCAGCGCATGCAGCGGTGTGGCGCCGGGCAAGTCGCTTTGCGGTTTTACCAGTTCGCGTTCGGCCAATCTGCGGCAGAAGGCGACGTAATCAGCATAGAAGTCCACATCGTGGCGTGCATGTCCCAGCGCCTCAAGGGTGCGGAAATCGAGCACATTGTAGCGCTCCGGTGCAATTGCGGCAAGGATTGCCGAGGCAATGTTGAGGTCAACGCCGCGCAACTCCATCAGGGCCTCGACTGCCTTACGGGTTGAACTCTCAGGTGAAGCCGCCACCTCGAGCACTTTCCTGATCTTGGCTTCGCTGTTTCCTATGAGGAAGTGAACGACGCGCTCCGATTTCCAGCGGACGATCGCCTCCAGATTAGCCAGGGAGTATTCGCCATTGCGAATGGCTGCCCCAGCTTCGAACGCCTCTCTTTCAAGTTCGTGTTCCCTTTCGCCGGCCTTCTGCCAACACTGATCAGCCAATTGCTGTAGTTCAGATTCTGCGGGTTGCAGCTCAAAACGAGACATGGTGATTAATCCTCCGTGCATCCATAAAAACCTTGTCACCATAGGCCCGGCGAAATTCCTTTGTCAATAGCAGGGGATACACCGCTTTGCTTCCGGTAACACGGAGGCCAAACTTTCCGGGGAGAGGTTGGTGACGGAGGTGGAATTGTGCATCGGCGGTAAAGCTGATCCTACTGCACTGTTGTGATTGAGTTCATTTGCTCCGCACCCTTTTTCAATCGGTTCTGGTAGCTCGCGGCGATGAACTCGCGGAACAGCGGGTGCGGCTCGAGGGGCTTGGACTTGAATTCAGGGATGGAACTGGCAGCCGAGGAAGTAAGGGTGCCCGGGCAGCTCGACAATTTCGACATAGGTCGCGTCGGGCGTGGTGCCGCTGATGCGCAGGCCGCCGCCAGTGAGCAGCGCCTCGTATTCGCGGTTGAATTCATAGCGGTGGCGATGGCGCTCGCTGATCTCCGACACGCCGTAAACTTTGGCGGCCAGCGAGTCCTCCTGCAGGATGCAGGTCCACGCACCGAGACGCATGGTTCCGCCCATTTCTTCGACGCCGAGCAGTTCGCGCAGCTTATAGATGATGCGGTGCTGGCTGGCGGGATCGAACTCGCTAGAATTCGCATCCTTCAATCCGCAGACGTTGCGCGCGAACTCAATGCAGGCGGTCTGCATTCCCAGGCAGATTCCGAAGTAGGGCACATTCTTTTCGCGCGCGTAGCGGATGGCGTTGAGCATGCCCTCGATGCCGCGCTTGCCGAAGCCGCCGGGGACGAGAATGCCGTCGAATCCTTCTAACTGCGATTCATAACTCTTGTCATCGGGAGTTTGCGACTCGAGACCTTCGGCCTCAATCCAAGTGACATTGAGCTTGAGGCTTTTGAGCAACGCGCCGTGAGTCAGCGCTTCTTTCAGCGACTTATAACTGTCCTCGTACTCCACATACTTGCCCACGATGGCGATGGAGACTTCATCCACGGGGTTGTAGCAGCGTTCGACGAGCGCTTTCCACTGGCTCAGGTCGGCCTCAGGCGCTTCCTTGTGCAGATACTTCAGAATGAGCGAATCGACGCCCTCCTGCGCAAAGCCCAGCGGAACTTCATAGATGGAGGGCACGGTCTTGGCGCCAATCACGGCGCGCTCTTCCACGTTGCAGAAGAGGGCGATTTTCTGTTTCATCTCGCGGCTCAGGGTGCGGTCTGAGCGGCAGAGCAGGATGTCGGCCTGAATGCCGATGCCGAGCAGTTCCTTCACCGAGTGCTGCGTGGGCTTGGTCTTCAGTTCCTGCGCGGCGGCGATCCACGGAACCAGCGTGAGGTGAACAAAGACCGTATTCTCGCGGCCCAGTTCCTGGCGCATCTGGCGAATGGCCTCAAGGAACGGCAGCGACTCGATGTCGCCGACGGTGCCGCCGATTTCGACAATGGTCACGTCGGCGCCGTTGGCCGAGACCTTGCGCATGGCGTTCTTGATTTCGTTGGTCACGTGCGGGAATGACCTGGACTGTCTTGCCGAGGTAGTCGCCGCGGCGCTCTTTCAAGATGATCTGCTCGTAGATGCGGCCGGTGGTGAGGTTGTTGTCGCGCGACAGCGGCGCGTGGGTGAATCGCTCATAGTGGCCCAGGTCGAGGTCGGTCTCGGCGCCGTCGTCGGTGACAAAAACTTCGCCGTGCTGGAAGGGCGACATGGTTCCCGGATCGACGTTGAGATAGGGGTCGAATTTCATCATGTTCACGCGCAGACCGCGGCTCTCAAGCAGGCAGCCGATGGAGGCTGCTGCCAGCCCCTTGCCTAAACTGGACACAACTCCGCCCGTCACAAAGACATACTTTGCCGACATCGATGCAACCTCGCCATTGAATTGTTGGGTTTGGACGTACCTGGTGGGCACAATCAAGTATGGCAGAGATGCGCGCTCGAAGAAAGAGGAAAATGGAACGCGGCGAAGATCGACCGTATCGACCCAACATAAAGATTATTAATTCAATGTGTTGCGGACGTGCTGAGTTTAATCCGCAAGCGCAAACCCATCTTGTTGGTGTGGAAAAGGCGTCGCACTCACGCGTTCAAAGTTGGGGCCTTGCGAGAAGACGCAGTGAGGCCTAGGATGCTGGATTGGAAGGAGCCGACGATGACTACGATGACCCTCACCGAGCGCCGCAAATTGGGCCTTCATGGGCCTGAGGTTTCTGCCATCGCCCTGGGGTGCATGGGCATGAGCGGAATGTATGGACCCGCGGACGAGCCGGAGTGCCTGGCCACGATTCATGCGGCCATCGATGCGGGAATCAACCTGCTCGACACCGGCGATTTCTATGGCATGGGACACAACGAGATGCTGGTGGGCAGCGCGCTGCGTTTCCAGCGCGACCAGGTGCTGCTCTCGGTCAAGTTTGGCGCACAACGAGGACCGGACGGGGCGTGGCTGGGGTATGACGCGCGACCGGCGGCTGTAAAGACCGCGCTGGCCTACTCACTCAAACGGCTTGGCATGGAATACATCGACATCTACCGGCCGGCGCGGCTCGATCCCAAAGTGCCCATCGAGGAAACCGTCGGGGCGATTGCGGAGATGATCAAGGCGGGCTATGTGCGGTACATCGGCCTCTCCGAGGTGGGACCGGAGACGATTCGCCGCGCAGCTGCGGTGCACCCCATCGCGGATTTGCAGATTGAATACTCGCTCGTCAGCCGAAGTCCGGAGGTGAAGATCTTTCCAGTGCTCGATGAGTTGGGAATCGGCGTCACAGCTTATGGTGTGCTGTCACGCGGTTTACTCGCTGCGTCTAGGCCCGCTGCGGCCGGGGACATCCGCAATCGCCTGCCGCGATTCAGTGGGGAGAATCTGGCCCGCAACCAGGAGACGGTCGCCAAGCTGCAACGGATCGCCGCCGACAAAGGCGTCACGCCGGTTCAATTGGCTCTTGCCTGGATACGCGCAAAGGGCGGCTTGATTGTGCCGGTGATGGGCGCGCGGACGCGGACTCAACTGAATGAAGTCCTCACCGCGCTAGACATGAAACTCGCCGCGGATGAGGTGGCCGTCATTGAAGCGATGATTCCACCCGATGCCTTGGCGGGAACGCGCTATGACGAGCATCAGATGCGCGTGCTCGACAGCGAAAAGTGAGAGCTAGTTAAAGCAACGCGGCAGGGATGGAGGGTTCTCCATCCCCGTCGCCACGAGTTTTAGAAGTTCAAAGTAATTTTCGCTGTCAGCGCGCGCGGAGTGACATAGTGAGTTCCGCTGAACGTGGACAGGAAGTTATACAGTGCGTATTTGTTGGTTACATTGATCGCGGTCAGGTCGAAGTCCGTCTTGAAGCGCTCCTTGTGAAAGATGTTCTGCTGGCCGACCGTGGCATCGAACAAATTGCGCGGCGCAATCCGCTGCGGGTTCTTGTCATCATTTTCCGTGCCGGGCGCAGGGATGCTGACGAGCGACGAGCTGTACTGCGTTGGCAGGCACGAAGCGAACCCCGACGTAGCCGTTGCTTTGACTCCATTGCAGGTGATACCCGCTTCGAACTGCTGATCGTAGGTAAGGCCGGTCAAATCCACTGGTGTTGTAGTGTCCGTGGCAAAAGGTACTGCGCCTGCCACCAAGCCCGAGTCATAACGCCAGTTCCATCCCGCCCAGGGGCCACGCTTGCCAAACTGATACTGCAAATGCGTGGTCTGGTTGAACTTTTCGTCGTGATCGATGCGGAAGGGCTGACCACCTGTCTCAGGCGCTGCCCCAGCACCGGCGGACTGGGGCGGGAAGAAGCGGGCAGCGACCGAGGATGCAACAAAATAGGCGCTGAAGTTGTGGTATACGGGCATGTCGACGTGCAGGGCGTAGCCGGGAATCTTGGAGTTATGCCAGTCGATGGGGAAGGTGATGGGAGTGTTACCCAGCACGCTGAAGTCGAAGGCGTTGTGGGTGTACTTCCAGATGTATTCGCCGCTCACAACCACTTTCTTGCCAAAGGCCTGCTGCAAGCTGGCGTGGAACTCGTTCCGATAGCCAGGGTCCAGGGTTCCCGACACTCCCGGTGCGCAAAGGAGCAGCGGGGCCAGAACTGCATTCGCACAGCCGCTGCTTGAGAGCACAAGGTTTTCGTTAAATGGCGTCTCCAGCGTACGCGCGTAGGAGATGCTCAGCACAGTGGTCGTCGGCTTGATGTTATACGCAATCCCCACACGCGGCTCAGCCTGACGCGCCACCGTGAGGCCGTTGTAGAGGTCGCCGCGAATGCCCATGTTGAAATTCCAGTTCCCCGCCTTGATCTGGTCTTCAATGTAGAGAGCAAGCTCCTTCACATCGGTGTGGCCAAAGTAAGCATAGTTGCTGCCGCCCCGGGTCAGGTCATAGGGCGCGAGGACCGTGAGGTAGCCGGCATTGGGGAACGAAACCGCGCCGTCACAATCCGATGGATCGGCGTATCCGGGCAGCGGATTGCCGCTCCCGTCTACGCAAGGCGAGTTATACGTCGCGTCGACAACCCCCAGGCTGTCGTTCTCGCGCAGGAACGTCTGCCCGTAGACTGCACCTGCCTTGAAATTGTGGATTCCCTTGGAGTAGTCGAAGTCCGCGTGGACGGCCGCGTTGGTGAGAGTGCGGTCCTGGGATATGGAAGATGTTTGCAGGTTGGTTGGTCCAAGGTCGGCCAGCGGATTGCCACTGGGGTAGTAGTTGTAGTTGTCTCTGCGCACGTAAGCGCCCAAGTTGAAGACCGAGTTGTTATTGATGACCCGCGTATAGGTTGGTGAGATATTGAATGTGCCGATCTTCGAGCGTTGGTCGGTGTTGCCTACGTTGGCAAAGACCGGGGAAACGCTGGTCCCTCCACTGACCACGTTCTGTACATTCAGGTTGTCGTAGGAGTTCGGCGTCTGAAACCAGGAGCGGCTGTAGTTGAGGTCCAGATGAACTGAGTCAGCCTGAGTGAAGCTGTAGTCCACGCGATCGAAGATGTTCTGCTCGTTCCCCTTGTCATGAAACACCGTGAACTCGGGAGGATCGAGGAAGCGTCCCGTGTTCAGGCCGTCGACCTCTGCAAAGTTCCCCCAGTTCTGGCCGCCGTAGGAGAGATCGAAGCCTGCCGTCGCCGAACCAAAAGAGCCATAGGAGCTACTGATCTCACCGGTGGGCTTGGTTACCCCTGACCCGACCGCGTTGTGGCCACGATGACAAGGCTCGTTTTGTCGCCGTATTCAGCCGGCGGCGCGCCGGAGATGACCTCGATGGATTGGATCGAGTCTGCGGGAAGTTGATTGGAAAATACTCTTGCTTTGTTGGTCTGTGATCGACTGACCATCGATGGAGAACGAATTCGACGCGTGGTCGCCCAGGCCGTGAAACAGTCCGTTCGAGTCTGCGGCAACGCCCGGCGTAGAAAGCGTTACCAGTGAACTAAGCGTAGAGGACGCGCTTTCTAACGGCACTTTATTGAAGAGGTCGCGGTCCACATCAGTGTGGAATGTTGGATCATCTTCAACTAGATCGCCGGTCGCTTCGACCGTAACCGTCTGGCTCCCTCCCGTAATCTGAAGGGTCAACTTTACGTTTGTACCTACTGACGAACGAATCTCGACGTTCTGGCTCAACGGGGCAAATCCAGGGGCGGACACGCTGATTCGGTAAGGGTTGAAAGGCACATTGGAAAACACGAATTGGCCGTTCGCAGAGGTTGTCGTGGTCTGGTCGAACCCGCTTACGTCGTTGACTAGGTGAACCACTACGTTGGGAACCACGGCGCCCGAGGGGTCGGTGAGCGAACCGCGCACAGCGCCGGCATTGCCACTTTGCGCAGATGCGAATAGAGCTGAGAAAAGAACGGCAACTACAAGAAGAATGCGATAAACCGTGCCGCGAATGAACGGCATAATGTGCCTCCTAATGATGGCTATGATGCGAGAAGTGAACCGGGGCGGTTTCGCCACGGGGTCTTCAGTGCGATCAGGACATCATTCCGCTTTCTGAAAAGGCCTTTGGGGATGCACCTGCCCTTCGCCCGGAAGATCAGGGGCGAAGTGGAGTGAATCGGCCAAAAACTGTAAACGGAAGGACGTCTAGCAGCCGGGAGGCGGGGGACGGATAAAGAGCTGCGGGTGCCAGTAGCGCGAAACCTGGCGCACTTCGAAAATCGGAGCGGGAGCTGCTACCTGCACCAGCGTAACGACTGGCGCTGCGGCAGCGACAGGCGCCGCGGTGTGCATTACGATGCAGAGGGGACAATGATCGGCGTCGCTGGTGACCGCATGTTCATGCGCCACCTGTGCCACGGTCAGCAGGGCGAGCAGGGCCACGCACACCAATGCCATGGCCGCAAAGGCACCGGGCCTTGCGCGGCGATCATTTCGTGAACGCGTCCGGAATGCGTTGAACAAACAGTCCTCTGACCCCAGAATACAGAGAATTAGATGCATTTTGTTGGGTTATGTAACGTTCCGCATATTTTCGGCGTTACCGTTGGCCAACCACTCCCCTGCCGGCTCGTCTAAACTGGGGGCCAATGAAGGATTTACCTAAATTGCGGCGGCTGCTGCGAGCGGTCCTAGTGGGGACCCTGTTGGTGCCGATCTGTGCCGCTGCGCAGGACCGGAAGCCGGTTCCCCTAAAGCCCGGTGTCCCTGGCGTGGGCTCAAATCATCGCTTGATTCTGAAAGACGGCACCTACCAGATGGTGCGCCAGTACCAGGTTGTGGGCGACCGGGTGCGCTACCTCTCGCAGGAGCGAGGCGAATGGGAAGAACTGCCTGCGAATCTTGTGGATTGGGACGCGACACGCAAGTGGGAGAACGACCACTCGGGCCAGCCCGAAGAGGCGTCGCCAGCGATGAAGGAAGCGGAAGAATTGGACAAGGAAGAGGCGGCTGAACGTGCGGACAGCAAGGCGCGAATGCCGGAGGTAGCGACAGGACTGGAGCTGCCGGACCAGGACGGCGTTTTTGCGCTCGATACCTTTCAGGGGACGCCGGAGCTGGTGGAACTGACCCCGGCGGAGCTGGATATGAATGCGAAAACGAAGCATGGGCTGGGCACGCTGAATCCGTTGGCAGCGTCAAAGGCCAATCTGGAACTTGAAGGCGCGCACGCCAAGGTGCATCTGCATGTGAACGATCCGGCGTTCTATCTTTCGCTCGATGCGGGTACACGCGACGTGGAACCCGTGACCACCCATGCCATTACAGTGCAAACGACGGGCAACAAGGAGCTTGGCAACGGCAAGCATGGCGCGCACTCCGCGTCATCGGGCTTCGCAATTGTGCATGTGGACGAGCGCCGGGCGGTGCGAATCGTTGGCGACTTAAAGACGAATCTGAACGGAACTACGACTCAGAATGAAGACGTGATTCCGACAAAGGTTGAGGTCTTGCCTGGAAAACACTGGCTGAAACTGACACCGGAAAAGCCGCTGGTTGTGGGTGAGTACGCGCTGGTGGAGATTCTCTCCGCATCGGACATCAATCAATCGGTATGGGATTTCCGAGTCGACCCCAGCCTTGGCGACAACCCCGCATCGCTGGGGCCGATTGTGAAGTAGCTAACACCGGAGACCTTACATCCTTTCAGGCGCTTCGCGACGAGCGATTTTCACGCGGCGTTTTTCCCATTCGGCACTGGAGAAAATGCGCGGCCCAGCCTCAATGAGGCGGGGCATCATGTTGAAGACAGCGACGCGGCTCCAAGGCTTTCCTTCGCGGGTGCGGAAGCCCTTTTCGTTGAGGTCGCTGACAATGCTGGAGTAGGAAAAGTCCTGCGCCAGGAGGTCCATCATGAGCAGAAGTACCTGATTCTCGTGAGGATCGACTTCAAGGCGCTGGCAGTCGTCGGAGATGCGAAGACCGTAAGGAATATCTTCAGCGAAGCCACCTTCGGGGGGAGCCTCGGAATCGGGCAGCTCACGCCGCCACTCGATGGAGACCATTTGCCAACCTGCAGCGGTACGCTGCCGGATCATTTCGGGGCTGAAGGGCTGAGAGATTGCGTCGCGCATCCGTTCAAAATACGCCATGGTTGCCTCCGGAAGTGGTTCTATTGCCGCATTATGAGCAATTTAGCTGCCAATTGTGCGGAGTCGGGCGCAAGGGCCAAGTAATTGAATTTCACCGCGGGGACGGCAGCTCGCGGCGATCAGACCTACAGCCCTGCCGTCGCAGCGCAGGCTGGGCTGGGCGGACTACGCTGCGATGTGGGCGAGGGCAAGCCAGCCGCAGACCGATACGTTGCTCGGCGAAGCGCAGCTGTTCCTGGCCAGGACGCCGCCAGGGAGGAGCGGAAGGGTCGCGGCTACCGCCGAGCTCGGTCAGGCTCTCGACTTTCTGCTCCCCTACCGGGATGATCGGCCCCCGCAATGGCGGCAATGGGGAATTACCACGTCGGCAGGCTATGCGCTGTGGGACACAGGGCTGGCAGTTGCGGACACCGGGGCCGTCCGCGAGATCATACTGGTCGCGGCGGCAGATCAGGACGACGAGCTGAGCGCATGGGCCTGGTCCGATCGGACACCAGCCATGCCGCCGTTCGCGCGGTACCTGATGCACGCCGCGAAGCTGCGTTTCGAGGCCCGCCTTCTCGACAACTGGCACAGCGCGGCGTCTCCAAGCCAGGACATCGATGGGCTAGTCGCAGAGCTGAACGCCGTCTTGGAACCGGGGAAGCCGGTCCCGGGCAGTGCGGAGTTGCTCAGCTCCCTGCGCAGCCGCCTGCGGGCCGAAGAGGCACGGCTGAAACTCCTGGAGACAGACTTTGCGCACCTTGGGCAGACTGTCTCGATTGCACAGGGCAATCTCGCCGCCCAGCCTGATTGCGGTGCCGACGAGCGACCCCTAGGGCTGTTCGCGGTAGACCAGTCACTGGCGCGCTGGCTGACCGGACAGATCAAAAGCGACCGTGATTATCTCCACTCCAACTGGACCGCACCAGGAGCGTCCGTGAATACGTGACTGAGGAACTAGGACAGGTGCGCGGGCAAAGCGCAGAACCCAGACAGGCGGTCACATCGCCGGATCACCGTAACAGTGCGTCTGGCGATCACCCTGACGCCGTTCGGCGGGTGTTCGTGGTATACGGCCGGGACGGTGCGCTGGCCACGAGTTCTTCGACCTGCTGTACGCGGTCGGTCTGGAGCCGCTGGAATGGGAGAGACTCGTCAGGCCCACGGGCATGGCCGCCCGTACCTCGGGGATGTGGTGAGGAAGGCGCCACATCTGGCGCAGGCGACGCTGGTCCTGCTAAGCCCGGACGATATCGTGGAACTCCACCCCGACCTCGCCAGGAAAACGACCACTCCTTTATGAACGGGTTCTGTCGGGCCAGGCTCGTCCCAACGTCTTGTTTGAGCTCGGGCTTGCGTTCATGGCCTATCCCGAGCGGACCATCATCGTTGAAGTTGGTTGATGCGGCCGATCGCCGATCTAGCTGGCCTGAACGTGATCCGTTTCGACGGTTCCGCCATTGCGGTCAGGAAGGTACTTGACCGGCTCGACCTCGCGGGCTGCCCGGTTAACACCTCAGGGACGAGCTCGCTGGACCCCGGCCGGTTCGCCAACCTAGCCACCTACCGCAGAGGGCCGGGAACCGCCAGAGCGACCGGTGACGGGGGAACCTGACGCCCAGCCCGGCCCAGTTCTCGCTGGCAGTCGCCTATGCGACCATCGGCCGGGCCGCGCGGAGCGCCATGCGGACAGCGAAGCGATCCTCGCCTATGAGCA
>CAVSAW010000016.1:0-71190 GCA_963725945.1 uncultured Acidobacteriota bacterium
GCACGCTCAGTACAAAATCGTGATCAACAATTATTCCTTCGGCGGCGGCGAGGGCTTCGACTTTTCAACGGCGACCAACAAAGAAATCACGGGCGATCGCATCGCCGTGGCACTCGACCGATATTTGCACCACCACAAAGTAGTGACGCCGCAGGCGCCATCACGCATAGTGCCAGTAACAGCAGAACTCCTCACGGTCACGGGCAAAGGCGCTGAAAGAACCTTCTCAGTAAAAGGTGTCGCGCCTCGGTCTAAACTCACCCTGATCGCAGGCTCCGGCGAAGGCGCTGAATCCGTCTTCAATTCGATACCGGCTCCTGTGGAAAGCCCAAAAATAATCCAGACCGGCGTCAAAGCCGACGCATCCGGCCAGTACACCTGGCACCTGCCCGCTCAGCACAGTCACCGCCAATTCCAAATCAGCCACTTCCGGATCTGCCAATTCCAGATCTGCCAAAACCTGGGGTCTGCATAATTGCCGAGCCCCCGAAAAAAACAGGCGCCGATTTTTCCAAGACGAAACCCCTGATGAGCCACCCCATCGAGCTCGACTGAGCCGCCCAGGAGAGTTTCGGTCGAAGACACTGGGTAAAATACTAAAGAAAAAATATCGGCAATTATTGTGCCCGCAGAGCCCAGTGCCGGGCGCATCATGAGTGCGCCTGGCATTAGTGCATCAGGGACGATTACAGTGCATAATGCTGGATATAGAGAATATTGGATATTGCCACTGTCTGGAGGAGCCAACATGGTTGAGAGACAATCCAACAAAGGTCAGCCTCTCGAGGAAATGCTCCGCTGGTTAGATCAATTGAGCGACTCCGATCAGGAGACGCTCAGGCGCAAGCTCGAAGGAATGCGTCGGAGCCGGGCTTTGGACTGAAGCTCGCCCATTTTGGACATAGGGCAATCTGCTGCAAAAGCCTGGCAGGGCTTCACACAGCGAGTGGAGTCCGGCGAGCTGGATGAAGAAGTAAGGGGCAGCCTCTGCCAAAACGGTGGAGAGCGTTTTGAAGTCAGTAGTGTCGCTGTGCGAAGCTGTCACCTGCACGAAGAGCCAGAGGACGGCGTCAGGCGGCTCGGAAGATCCGGAGGTGGCATTGGAGGAGCTCTACCAAGACCTCCAGTCAAATCTGATTTCCGTGAGGCAAGCAGTTGCTCGAGCAATCGCCACCGAAAAGCAGTTAGAGCTGCAAGTCGAGAAATCTCGCCAACAAGCCGACACCTGGCTGTCACGAGCAGCCATGGCTGTACAGAAGCGCAATCAGGAACTAGCCGACCAGGCTTCGGCGCGCCGAAGACAATACGTGGACAGCACTGACTCTCTCGAAGAGCAGCTTCCTAAGCACAACGGGACGCAACCAGTAAGCTCAGACAGCGCTTGACCGACGTCGAAGGAGATGTGCAAAGAGCCTACACCAAAAAACAGGTGTTGATCGCCAGGCATAAAGCTGCACAAGCAGCGCTGCAAGCGCGCTGGAGATTCTAAAACACTTCACTACGGACGATACCCTATCAGCCTTTGCGAAGATGGAGAAAAAGAGTCGCCGACTGCGAAGGGCTAGTCCGGTCTTGAGCAAAATGCCGACCCGGGAACAGCCTCCTCCCGATTCGAACGAACTCCGGCGACAGGCTCTTGTCACGCTCGAGCGCGCCATGGCCGCATTGATCGGCTCGAGCAAAAAGTCACGGTGACTCCAGCAGTCCCGGCAATTAAGCTAGTTTAGCCCGAACCGATTGACGCACCTCCTGAGGTACATAACTATTGACCGCCCGATTATCGAACCTAGCCGGCTGTTTCGGTCGGTGCGCGACTCTAATAGGCCACGGTCATAACAGCGTCGGCTCAGACCGTCAGCAACTACGAATTGTACCGCTTGGAAACCGCCTCGCGTCTTTCACATTGTGACGATTCACCTTGATTCATATTGAGGCTTAAGATCCCGCCAAGGCGCGTGAAGAGCCGAACGTCAAGATTCTGGAGCCCACCATCTCTTGTCTCAAACGCGCTTGGGCGTTATCCTAACGTCAAGTTACGTCAGCGAGACACGTTTTCCCATGGAACAACAGAAATCAGGAATGGATCGTCATACAAATTCCGAAGATTGGCGCAATATTACCAAGACGCTGCTGCAGGTGTATGCTGCTGCCAACAAAGTACGCTGGGACCCGAACGAGATCAATCTGAAGATTTCGACAAAGAGGAGCGGTTGGCCGAAGCTACTGAGCACAAGTGTCTAACGTTATAGCTCTGGTTTTCGACTTAGACGACACTCTCTTGCCTGATTCGACCACCTTGCTACTCGACAGCAAAGGGATAGATGCAAATCGCTTTTGGAAGATCGATGCAAAGGCGCTGCTCGATCAGGGTTACGATCCAAACATGACATGACCGTAAAGTACGGAAGCATAGAGCTGGATGGACCGTTCTCAAGATTGGACGAGCTGAAGGATTCTCCCGGAGTCTTTGTCCTTCTTTGCTCTGATGAAGAGAGCGGATGATTTGAGCTGCTCCAGGTTAAAACGGCAGCTCTAGTTCAAACTGAAGTGGCACTGACCCTGCACGGCAATTGGATTGAGCTATGCCAAGGTAAGCTTCGCGTGGCGGTCATCTACGGCTCTCAAAGTCAGGAGCTTAACAGCATCAGAGAGCAGATTCTCTCGACGCAGTCATAGAAAACGGTACCAGTAGCCTATCGACAGCTTGAGCTGTCTGGCAGAATCTCCAGTTGAACGTTGACACTCGACAGATTAATGCTCTCCCAATCGAATTCACCGCCATACGTAAATCGCTCTCTGTAACAGCACGACCTTTTGTAAACAAAGCCAATTGACTTTGGCGTTCTGCGTTCGCTTATCACACTCTCAGGCTGCCCTCCAACTACATCAGGCGGTCGCTGCCATATGACCGCAGTTTGGACAGAGCGATCCGGCCAATCTTGTTTTCAATCGTTCCGACCAGTGCCACCCGCAAGTAACACATGTCCACCAGAAGCACTGCCGCGACCTTACCTCACGGACAACAATATCTTGAGCCGAACACCCGTTGTCTGCCTGGTCATACTCCTTCGCCAGTTCAGGATACAATCCTGCCAGACTTATGCGTGTCCATGCTAGCTCTTCGGCACACAATGGGCATTCACCGTTGCTTTCACAGAAAGCATTTATTGGCACCTTGAATCTGTGAGTACCATCTTTTGCGCATCTCCAGCTGGCGATGACCCCACTCATCGCTGTCACATCGCCTGGGTCCAGCTTTCCATTCCCCTTTTTATCCCAATAGGCAACAGTCCATGGATGAGTGTTTGCAATCGAGTTGGCGACATTAACAACCCAGGCTCCGTGCGTGAAGATGATCTCTCTTGGTGTGATCTTCCTTCCAGCGATTGTTTTTATAGTTGGACGCATAAGCAGGGTCAAACGAGAGGAAAAAGGGAGCAAAAGCTATCCGCGCACGGAAACGCCGGCAAAGGACAGAACGGCCAGACCACGGACCGGCTGACCGAAGAAGCGTGCTGGTTCAAAGCGGCTGAGCACGAGCATGTTTTCAACCTGCGCCCGGGTGGTGGCGTCAGTGGGGCCGGAGACGATGCGGTAGTCGTAGACTTCGCCCTGTCCATTGACATAGGCCTCGACGACAACCGGAGCGGAAAGCTCGCCCATCTGGTCACTGCTACCGGAGCCGCTGGAGAGATACATCAAGCGGGGTGCGGTGGCCATTCCAAGTGGCTCATCACCCTTGGCCTGCGCGATTTCAGGTTGGGCAATCATACCGACCAGCACTGTAACCGTGCCGAGCAGGACGACGGCGCTGGCAAAGCCGGCACCGGCCTGGAGCAGAAAGGGACCGACTGTGTTCTTCCAGGCCAAGCCCCAGCCCTCAAAGACACTCTTGCGGCGGCGGGCCCGCTCGCGACTGACGGCAACACGGATGCGGAGAAGCAAGTCTTCCGGCTCGGGCACGGGACCGAGGGATGCCAGCACAGCCTGATTCTGGCGCAACATGGAAAACTCGCCGGCGCACTTGGGGCATAAGTCGAGGTGGGCGGTGACGCGTTGCATCTCACGTCCGGTCATCCTGCCGTCAACGTAGTCAGAAAACTTCTCCTGAATTGCACTGCATCCGTTCATCGCGCCTCCTCTCCCAAAGGCATTTCAAATTCCGATCGCGTGGAGGAAAGCTGAGCCGGTGTGGGCGCCATAAGAATCGCCTTGAGGCAGGCTCGTCCGCGCACCAGCCGCGACTTGACGGTGCCCAGATTCACGCCCTGCATCTCTGCAACCTGCTCATACATAAAGCCTTCAATATCGCGAAGGATAAGAGTCGTTCGGTAGGGTTCCGGCACCTGTTTCAATGCTGTCTCTACCCGCTCTCGATTCTCCTCGTGCACCGCCATTTCAAAAGGCGATTCGCCGGCGTCAACCAGCGTATCTTTCAACTTTGCCGAGGTTCCGGAGTTCCCATCGGTCATTTCCAGCTCAATGGGGATCTCCTGATACTTGTGCCGCATCCACCAGCGTCTCTGATTGGAAGCTTCGCGCAGTGCGATGCGGTAAATCCAAGTGCGCAACGACGACTCTCCATGAAAACCGGCGACCCCGCGGAAGACCTTTACGAAGACTTCCTGGGTGAGATCGGCGGCATCGGCGCGGTCATAGAGAATGCGCGCGAGAAGCGAGTAGATGGGCTGGTGGTAGTGCGCGATGAGCCACGAGAATGCCTCTTCCGAGCCGGCTCGAAGTTCAGCAACAAGAGCCGCTTCCTCGGACTGGAGGGTAATCGCGCTGGCAAGATTGCCCATGGTGAGGTCCGCCTGCAATTCAGTGCCTCCCACCTTACCGCAACTTGCGCCTCTTTGGCATCAGCCAATTTTGCGTTTTGCGCCGGTCTGACGCCGGTTTCCGCTGACGAATACCCGGTTTGGCGTTGACCAGCCGCCGGAGATCCCCAATTCGATGCTGCGCGCGGGAGACGGGACTCCTTTACTGCGATTCTGAAGTCCCGCGCACTATTGTCTTAGACACCAGCACACCCCTAAAGTGTTCCCGGTCACGGTCGTAAATTCCTGCTTTTCTCATCATTTCCGCCATTTCCTAAACGGTAAAAACGATCCTGCGGCCTTTTTCGACACGGGTCCAGGCGGCCTCAACGGCGGCAAGGGGAACTGGCTCGGTGTCGACGCGGAGGCGACCTGCCGCAGCCATTGAGAAGAGGGTGGGGATGGCGAGGAGCACCTGATCCAAAGGCACGGAACCGAAACCACTGCCGAGCAACTTCAGATCGATGCTGCGCAGGGTGGCGCCGGGAAGGGTGATTGTTTGGCCCGCGCTCGAGCCGACTTCGACGAGACGCGTAGGCCGGGTGGCACTGGCCTTGAAACCCTTGGCGAGGGCTTCAAGGAGGAGTTCGGTCGGCCTGCCCCAAAGGTAGTCGATCACCACGTCAATCCCTTTTACCGCTTCGGCTGTGAATGCGTCGCGGATGGCATCTTCAGGCTGAGCGAGGGCGATGACACCATCGACATCTTCGCCGGCGATGGCGGCCACATTGCGGCCGGCGGCGACGACGCGTTTTGCGCCGAGTTGCCGCGCGACCTGCATGGCGAGTTGGCCAGCGACGCCGGTGGCACCCATGACGAGGACTGTTTCGCCAGGCTTGATGGCGGCCCGTTCTTTCAGCGAGAGCCATGCCGACATGCCGGGATTGGCAATGGCTGCGGCTTGCACATTGTCGAGTCCGTCCGGCAGCGGTAGACACCCGGTAAGAGGTACCACGGTGCGTTCGCACATGGAGCCCCAGGGCTTGCGCGCAAAAGTGAAGTAGACGCGGCTACCGTCTGCGAGGATGCCGACTCCATCGACGCCGGGAACGGCGGGGAGCTCGCCACCGGCGGCATAGTGTGAACCGCTGGCCAGAGCCTTGACGATGGGGTGCAATCCTGCGGCGCGCACGCTGATGATGACTTCGCCTTCACCGGCTACCGGCTCGGGAAACGACTGATAGGCGGGTGATTGACCGAGAACTGAGACAACGGCAGCCTGCATGGACTGGCCTCCTGGGGTGAATCGCCGGCAACTCCAATTTAATGCTTGCGCGCGAAGTTGGTATTGCCGCGCGGAACAGCAGTGGCGTTGGTTTTTGGCGGTATCCAATCGGGCTCGGGGAAGTTTGACGAATGAGGCCCAAGCGGAGACAATAGGAAAGTTGCATCCCCGCAGAACGTGGGCCTGTGGCGCAGCTGGGAGCGCGCTTCCATGGCATGGAAGAGGTCACCGGTTCGATCCCGGTCAGGTCCACCAAATCATCTCAATCCTTAACGTGCTTCTTCGTCTTCGCTGGTAAACCCCGAAAAAGCTTAATGACAGAATCCGATCGTTGGCTGTTCGCGTACCCGCGCGAAGGCGGCGAATGTCGGTTCCGTGCATATTTGACCATCCCCGGAGGTCTGCTAGCTGACAACATCTCTAAGAGCATAGCCAAACAGGGGCATTGTTCAATCCCGACGAGAGCCTTTGCAGTCAGGCGGCAAAGCCGGCCGGAGGAAAGGCGTTGACGACTTTGGTGATGACATTGACTTCGCGGCACTTGCACGGCCGGCACGGGATTCGGGCCTGTGAAGGCGGTGCGTGTAGGCTGGGATTGTTGCGCTTGCCGAAATTGCAGCGGGCGACTCTGCTGCTGTTGCTCGGTTTTGGCCTGACGACGCTTTCGGTGCGGGCAAGAGCGCAATCGCTTGCTTCCTTAGCGGACTCCTCCGGGAGCGCGGAAATCACGGTCGACAGGACTCCGGACCTGACATACATTCCGCCGACATCGAGAACGAAGCTGGTCAACTACGTTTTCGACACGTATGGGCCTTATCCGATTACCGGGGCTGCATTCGCGGCCGGCATTAACCAGCTGACGAATTCGCCGCCAGAGTGGAATCAAGGGGCCGCGGGATACAGCAGACGATTCGGGTCAAACCTTGGCATTGCGGTCGTCGGAACAACGACGCGTTACGGACTGGCGGCAGCTTTCAAGGAAGATACGTTGTACTACCGCTGCGAATGCTCGGGCTGTGTATCCGCGGCTGCGACATGCTGTGATCTCAACTTTTACCGGTCGCCATGGCGAAGACGGCCATCGGGTCTTTTCGATTCCTGCAATTGTGGCGCCGTATGCGGGCTCGATGGTCGCAGTCTACGGGTGGTATCCGAGCCGATTCGGCGCGAAGGATGCATTCAGGATGGGTAACTACGGCTTGCTCGCCTATGTCGGCGAGAGCATTTCGCTGGAGTTCGTCTATAGCGGTCCCCATTCGCTGCTTTCACAGATGCACCTGAACAATCCGCACGGGTCGAGCGTTCAAGGCCCGAACAATTGAGTGACCGCGGCTATCCTGCGGTTGCCGGCACCCACGAGCCGACCCCGGAGCGGGATGAGGCGCGCATGCCTTCTGATGCGAACTTTGTCGTGGGGATGTTTAACGGCTTCTTTGAGTGGTTCGGAAGCCTCGGTATCTTTTCATGGCAAGTCCTGAAGGCAGCAGTGACGCCGCCATTTGAATGGCGCGAACTGATTCGACAGCTTGACGAGGTTGGATCGAAGTCGTTGCCGCTGGTCGCATTGGCCGGCGCAGCGATGGGCGTCGTGATTTCGCTGGAGGCCCGCTACAGCCTGAGTCGATTCGGCGCGAAGTCGATGTTTCCCGCCACTCTCGTGTATTCGGTGATCCAGGTAATGGGCCCGGTGATCACGGGCCTTGTGGTGAGCGGCCGCGTGGGCGCAGGCATTGGCGCGGAACTTGCGTCGATGAAAGTGACCGAGCAGATTGACGCCATCGAGGCATCGGCGATCAATCCTTACAGGCTGCTGGCGGCGACACGGATCCTGGCCTGCATTCTGATGCTGCCGCTGTTGACTCTTGGCGCGGACGCATGCGGACTGTTGACAGGATGGTTTGCGCAGTCTCTCGTTGAGCCGCTCTCGTTTCATCAGTTCATCGAAAACGGCTTCAGGGGCTCCACCTTCAATTCGTTTCTGCCTCCGACATTCAAGACTGCTGTGTACGGACTGATTATCGGGTTGATTGCGTGCTTCCAAGGAATGCGCACGCGCGGAGGCGCTTCGGGCGTGGGCCGCGCGGCGACGAACTCGGTGGTGCTGGGCTCGCTCTTCCTGATTCTGGCGGACGTGGTGCTGGTGAAATTCATTCTCGTTTTCTTTCCGTAATCGCTGCTTGAGGCGCGCTTGAAATAAAAATGGCCACAGCCTACGACAATCCGACGAAGCAAGGCGAACCTCGAAGACGAGAGGCAGTGTGCCGGTTGTTGCCGTTGAAAACTTGCGAGAAGGCCTTCGCAGGTCACAAGGTTCTGAACGGGATCAATTTGAGCGTGAGCCGTGGAGAGACCCTGGCCGTGCTGGGACGCAGCGGCACGGGAAAAAGCGTGCTGCTGCGGCTGATTATCGGCCTCGAGAAACCGGACTCAGGTTCGGTGCGCATTCATGGCCAGGACATCGCCGGCCTGGCTCTCGATCTGATGGGCGAGATCAGAAAGAAGATGGGATTTCTGTTTCAGCATGCAGCGCTCTACGATTCGCTGACCGTCGGGGAGAATGTGGCGTTTCCCCTGGAACACCACCGGAGAGAGATGTCGAAGCCGGAGCGCGGCTGAACCGGTGAAGCAATCTGCTGGCAGAAGTGGGCATGGAAGGCGCTCTCGAAAGATGCCTTCCGATATCTCAGGAGGAATGCAGAAGCGCGTGGGCCTGGCGCGCGCGCTCGCGCTGGAGCCGGAGATTCTGCTGCTCGACGAGCCGACAGCCGGCCTCGACCCCATCAGTTCAGGGGAGATCGACGAATTGATTCTCAAGCTCCAGCGGGAGCGCCAGATGGCATCCGTCGTTGTGACGCATAATCTGCACAGTGCGAGAACAATTGCCAATCGCCTGGCGATTTTGAATGAGGGCGATGTGGTGATTGAAGGCAGCTTTGAGGACCTTCAGAAAAGCGACATCGGGTTTGTGAAGGAATTTCTAAAGCAGTCGTAGGGGGAAATATGTCGAGAGTGGCGCGGTTAGGCGCATTCATCGTTGTGACATTGGCGGTTCTGGCGGCCGGAGTCTTCATTATTGGAAGCAAGGAGTATCTGTTTCGCTCCACCTACCAATTGAGAGCGCAATTCGACAATGTGGCGGGGCTGGCTGAGGGAGCCGACGTGCAGGTGGGCGGAGTTCACAGCGGAACCGTGACCGGCATCGATTTGCCGCGAAAGCCGGGCGACAAGGTCACGGTGGTCATGGAGCTTGCACAGATCCACGCACGAGATTATCAAGCGGGACTCCGTGGCCTCGATCGAAACCGAGGGACTGTTGGGGAATCAGTACATTGCTATTTCGTTTGGATCCGCCGGGCAAGCCGAGGTAAAGGACGGCGAGATCATCCAAAGCGAGCCGCCGCTCCAGATGGCGGACCTGCTGAAGAAGACGAACGGCATTTTGGACAGTAGCCAGGAGGCGATCCAGAACGCAGCGATGGCGACGGCGCATCTTAACTCAGTGAGCGCCAAGATCGACGCGGGCCAGGGAACAGTGGGAGCGCTGGTGAACGACAAGCAACTCTATACCAATCTGCGAACAGACCACGACGACGCTGCACGCGACGATGCTCCAGGCGCAGGCCGGGGTAACGGACTTCCAGGAGAATATGGAGGCGTTGAAGCACAACTTCCTGTTGAGCGGCTACTTCAAAAAGCGCGGATACGAAGACTCTGCCGAACTGGGAGCGAACAGGATCGGCGGGCTTCCGCTGGGCACGCCGTTGAAGGCGTTTACCTACACAGCAAAGGAGCTCTTCGACGGCCGCGATTCGGCCAAACTGAAGAATCAGAAATCTCTCAATGCTGGCGGCGAATTTCTGGCGCAGAATCAATTCGGAGTTGCGGTCGTCGTGGCTTCCACCGGCATGGATGGCGATGCGCAGAAGGACCTGGTTCTCACCGAAGCCAGGGCCATGGTGGTGCGCGACGTACCTGGTGGAGAATTTTGGATTCGACGACAGGCAGCTCAAGACACTGGGAATGGGCAAGCAGACGGGCGCAGGCGTGGACGCGGATTGGGGCTCGATCCAGATTCTCATCTTCCCGGCGGGTACGAATGCCACCCGACAAGCCGGCGCCGGCGGCGAGTTTCGGGAAGGATGCCGAACGGCCGAACCAGGTAACTTCTGCTGCGACGGAAAAACCATAAAGGTTGAATGGCGAGCGCATGCGCAGAAAATACTGCCGTTGTATTTCACTCATTTCCTGGAAAGCACCAAGGCCCCGGCCTAAAGGCCACGAAAATCCGCAATCTTTCAGAGGGTTAAAATCCCCTGCTCCTTCCGTGGCCGTCGATTTAGAACTTTAGTAAAAACGGCTAGTCGATCACTCGAGGAGAAGACGACAGGAAATAAACGTAACCACGCTGGAGAAAGTAGCGACCACGGGGATCCGTGCCCCGGCCCCTACTGGCAGTGCATGCACCGCGACTGGCGCTCCTGGGTGGGCGTTCTCTTGATGTCTTCGGCTCTCGCGATCAATGTGCTGAGCGGCGATTTATCATGGGTTCCACGGAGCCTGGCCGTTGAAAAGCGACAAGGACAGAAGAAGCGCGATCGTATCGCGCTTTCCCCGCATCTAAACCGCAAATGACGGCTGCAGAGTAATAACCTCAATCGATAAGGAAGGTGGCGGATGGCAATTTCCAAATCGGACGCGCTGGTGATTTTCGGCGTAACGGGCGATCTGGCCCACAAGATGATTTTCCCGGCGCTGTACGCGATGGTCAAACGGGGATGCTCAACGTGCCAGTGATCGGCGTTGCCTTTCCCAATTGGAGCCTGGAGCGCCTGCACAGGCGTGCGATCGACAGCATTGAGCGCTCGGGCGGGGTCGATAACAAACGCGCGCTGCAAAAACTTCTTTCACTGGTGAGGTATGTAAGCGGCGATTACAAAGACAGCAACACTTTCACAGCGATCAAAGAGGCGCTGGGAAGTGCGCGGCGTCCGGCATATTATCTCGCCATTCCGCCTGTGTTGTTTGAAACGGTCATCAGGGGACTGGGCGACGCCGGCTTGGCGAGGAATGCGCGCGTGATCGTTGAAAAGCCGTTTGGCCGCGACCTAGCTTCGGCGCGCGAATTGAACCAAGTTGCGCATTCCGTGTTTCCTGAGGACTCTATTTTTCGCATCGATCACTTTCTGGGCAAGGAAGCGATCATGAATATTTTGTATTTTCGATTCGCGAATTCATTTCTCGAGCCGATCTGGAATCGCAACTACGTGGCCAGCGTTCAGATCACTTTGTCTGAAGATTTTGGCGTGGGAAAGCGCGGCGCTTTTTATGAAACTGCCGGCTGCCTGCGCGACGTGATTCAGAATCATCTCTTCCAGGTGGTTGCCCTGCTGGCCATGGAGCCGCCCGCGGGTCAGGACTATGGAGCTGTGCACAACGAGAAGGCCAAGGTCTTCGAAGTCCATGCGCCCGCTGAAAGCCGACGACGTGGTGCGCGGCCAATACGTCGGCTATCGGCAGGAGCCGGACGTGGCGAAGCGATCGGACGTGGAAACTTTTTGCGCTCTGCGCCTGTTCATCGATTCATGGCGTTGGGACGGCGTGCCGTGGTATCTGCGTTCAGGGAAGTATCTACCCGACACCGCAACCGAGATTCTGGTGGAATTGAAGCCAGCCTCCGCAGAGACTGTTTGCCGATGCGTTTCAGGCGAAAGAGCGGTCGAACTACATCCGATTTCGGCTCTCTCCCAACTCGGCGGTGGCGATTGCGGCTCGCGTCAAGCTCGCCGGGGCAAGAATTCATCGGCAAGCAGGAGGAGCTTTATCTGCTGGAGGAACAGACCGGCGAGGAGATCACCGTACGAACGGCTGCTGGGAGACGCCATGAAAGGCGACGGGGCACTGTTCACGCGGGAGGATGCGGTGGAGGCCGCATGGGCGGTGGTGGACCGCGTTCTCAAAAGGCATCACCGGGTTCGCCCGTACAAGCGCGGGAGCTGGGGGCCGAAATTGGCGGATGCGCTGATCGCTGCGGACGGCGGTTGGCACAACCCTGGGCCATAGCGGAATAATTCGCGAGACTGGTTCAGGCGGCAATCGAGACGGTTGGTCATGTCGCCGATCAGGACTCTCACAGCTTGCCAGCAGAATCGAAGGCGTGTGGCACTCGCGAAGAAATAGAATGAGTTCGATACGGCGGTATTCGAGATGCAGGGGAAAGACTTCGCCGAACAGCAAGCCGACACAGCAAGACATCTACGCATTGATTTGACTCCTGATGACAGCATTGACATTCACTCTCGTGGTATTCGCCATGGCGACGGCCGCCGGCTTTCTGGGCGCGCTGACGGGCCTGGGCGGCGGCGTGGTGGTGGTGCCGGTGCTGGCGCTGGCGCTGGGCGTGGACATCAAGTATGCCATCGGCGCGTCGCTTGTCTCGGTGATCGCGACTTCATCTGGCGCGGCAGCGGCCTACGTCAAGGAAGGCTATTCCAACATTCGCATCGGCATGTTTCTGGAGATTGCCACGACACTGGGCGCTGTACTTCGGTGCGTTTCTGACCGGATACGTCAGCACCCACGTCATCGCGATCATCTTTGGGTTGGTGCTGCTGCAGGCGGCCTATCAGTCCTTTTCAATGCGGAGCCGGAAAATGGGACGCCGATCGAATCCGACTCGCTCGGCAAGCGATTGAGACTGGGCGGGACGTATCCGTGAACGGGCAGCGGCAGGAATACGGAGTGCGCAATGTTCCCACGGGATTTGGCTTGATGTTCGGCGCGGGCGCGCTTTCGGGGTTGCTGGGAATTGGCTCCGGCGCGGTGAAGGTATTCGCGATGGATCGGGCGATGAAGATTCCGTTCAAGGTGTCGGCGACGACGAGCAACTTCATGATTGGCGTGACCGCTGCGGCAAGCGCCGGCGTGTACCTGAGCCGCGGCTACATCGATCCGCGCGTTGCCATGCCGGTGATGCTGGGGGTGCTGGGCGGCGCGTTTCTGGGAACCAAGGTACTGGTGCGCGCGCGGGTGAAGACGTTGAGGCTTGTGTTCGGCAGCGTGATTCTGCTGCTGGCGATTGAGATGATCGTCAACGGCATCACTGGGAAAGGTGTAACGGAGATGGATGACCAGCGCCTGGAAACCATCATCGGCAATCTGCTGCGGACCGGCGTCCTGCTGGCGGCCGCGGTAGTGTTTGCGGGCGGCGCGTTTTACCTTGCGCAGCATCACGCGGACCGGATCAGCTTTCGAACATTTGTGGTGGAAGGCGCGGATTTGCGGACGCTGGCGGGGATTGTGAAGTCTGCAGGGCATTTGCAGAGCGAGGGATTGATCCAATTCGGGTTGCTGCTGCTGATTGCTACGCCCGGTGGCGCGCGTGGCGCTGGCGGTCGGCGGGCTTTGTGCTCGAGCGGGACCGCATGTACGCAGTCGTGAGCCTGATTGGTGCTGGTGATTCTTGTGTTCAGCCTGATGCACGCGATGTGAAATGGAGTACTCCGCAATGCGCCGAGTTTCGAACCGGAAAGTGCTAGGAGAGATCTCCGCCCCTTGCCGATGTCCATTGAGGGGGAGATGGGATTGCGCTCGTCGATGTATTCGGCAATCACTTTGTCGAGCAGGCCTTTGGCTTCAAGGATGAACTCGACGGCGTCGCGTCCGGCGCCGTAGCCGCCGGCATTGGGCGTGACATAGTGCGCTTCAGCTTTCACCTGCTCGCGGGCATTGGCCACGGCAACCGCAAATCCGCACTCGCGCATCACGGGCAAGATCAATGACGTCATCGCCCACGTAGGCGATCTCGTCGAGGGTCACGGATTCCTTCTGCATGATTTCGCGGACGGCCTGCATTTTGAAGGCCTGGCCCATGTAAACGAATTCAAGCTTCAGGTCGCGGGCCCGGGTGGCCACTGTTTCGCTGACGCGCTTGGTGATGACGCCGCATTTCATTCCGGCAAGCCGCGCGAGCGAGATCGCAGTGCCATCGTGCGCGCTGTAACCCTTGGCTTCCATCATGGTGGAGGAGTGTACGCCGAAGCCGATTTGCCCGTCGTATTTGGAGAGGTGGGCCTGAGTCTCGGGGCTGGTGGAAGCGGGCTTGGGCGCGGGAACGAGCCAGATGGTGCCGTCGGTCAAAACGCCATCGACGTCGAAGAGGATGATTTTGATGCGGCGGGCTCGATCTTGCGCGGTCAATGTCATGATTCGATTTTACCGATGAATCTCCGACAATTTCGAATTGAATTCCGCGAGAATAGAAAGATGGACCGCAACTGGCCGACGACCGCACACGCCAGGTACTCGGGCCTGAGGATTATTATTTCGAAGGGCCAAACCTGGTGTTTACGGCGGCTTATCATCTGAAGCGCGGAAGTTGTTGCGAGCTCGGGTTGCCGCCACTGCCCTTATCGCGGAACGGAAGCCAAATTGCCCGCGCCCGCGCCCGCGCCCGCGCCCGCGCCCGGGGCCCCGGATGCCGGCAAAGGCGGAACCGGGGCCTGAGCGGGCGCCGCCGGTTCCCGCAACAGCACGGCAAAGCGCGGAAAAGCAAAACTACCACCGGCGTCGTCGATCACGTTCAACTGGCAGAGATAGGGGCCGGGCTTGAGGCCGGCCAGGGGCACATCGAGCTCAATCGACACTGCGTCACGGCCTTCAAGGTTGATGGTTCGAGCCTGCACGAGCGGTGTCTCGTACACCTTTGTCGACCCCTGAATGAGCTCAAGGCTGCTGAGCAAGTCAACGCCGGGCTTGGTTCCCCTTGGCTGATTTTCAGCGGGCTTTTCGCGCGTGGGGTCGTAGATTTCGTAGAGCAGGTAAAGGTGCTGGTCCTGACGGAAGACGTGGCTAATGTTGGGCACGTACTCTTCGCCTTCGCGGACGAGCGGGGAATCCTTTTTGCTGGGCGTGCGCTGGGAGGCCAGGACGATGGAGCTCATCTTGAGCGGGATTTTTTTCATCTCGGGGAGCGAGATATCTGCTTCGAAAGAACCCATGCGGCCGGTCTGGTTTTCGCGAACCACGAATTTGAGGTGATATTTGCCTGGCGGCAGTTTGAAGCTGGTGGTGTATTCAATATTTTTCTGCCGCGCTTGCAGGGACGGATCAAGATTCAGCTTGACCGTTTCGCGCGCATTGCCAATGGGGCGCTTGGCCTCGTCGATGACTTCGCCAATGATGTCGAGCGTGGCCTTATCCTTCTCGCCGCCTTTGACAAAGGGAACCTGCGAGCCGGGCACGATGATGGAAACCGGGACATAGAATCGATTGTCGTCGAGACGGAAATACATGGCGTCGAGATAGACAGCCATGTCGGTGGAGGGCAGGTCGCTTGCCAACTCTTCATCAAGCTCGCGCTCGCGGTCTTCGCGGCCGGAGTGTTTGAAGTCCGCGGGGGCGTAGTAGCCGGGGCGATATTCCAGTTTCACGCCGGGGCGGTTGATTTTGATGGTGAGCTTGCGATACTTGCCGTCTCGCGCGGGGTCGGTGGAGTGGAATCCGATGGCGTAGTAGGCGGAGGTGTCGCGCTGGACCTGCGCGAAGGCGGGAGCGAAGTCGTTGGAGTCAAAGAACGCCTTGCCACCGGTGTCGGAACTGAGCGTGGCCATGACTTCCTGGCTGGCGAAGTTGGCGTTCATGTTATTCAGCAACGCGCCGCCGTTGTAGGCACCCGAACCGCGCAGGCTGCCGGTTGAGGCGTCGCCCAAAGGAGAGATGGCCTGCAGGCCGCGGGTGTCGATGCTGTAGATGGATAGATTGGCGCGGACCGCGGAGTTGATGGCCGCACGCAGCGACGCTTGATTTTCAATGCCGTCACGGGAGATGCCGCCGGAGAAATAGAGCAGGGACTTTTTCTCGGTGATTTTTTCGAGCGACTTGGAAACGGCCCGGAGCGCGAAAAGCTCGCGGTCCGTGTTGATGTCGTTGTATTCACTCTCATCCGGGGTATAGCCGGTGGTGTCTTCGACCTGGTTCGTGTTGGAGGTTGCACCGGCCGCAAATCCCTGGCTCTCGGTGCCGTTGTAGGCGCCGACTTCGTTGATGAGCGCATTCTTGTCGGCAGTAAAGTCCTGATCGACGTTGAGCGTGTCTCCGAGGGAAACGAGCGCGACCAAGTCGGCGGGTTGCATTTTAGTGCGAAGGAATGCCCGGGCTGCCTCCACGCTGCGCTCCAGATCTTCGGGCTGCATGGAGGTGAGGTCAAAGAACATGACGATGAGGCGGTGATTAAGCAGGTCTTCCGGTTTGGTAACAACGACAGCCTTTGTGCCGTTACCGGTTACACCCGCCGCGAGACCCGTGACGGTTGCCTCGTTGAGAGGCTTGGCCATATCGACGCTTTGGAAGTCGAAGGTGGATATCTGCTCTTTCTTGCCGTTTTCGTAGACGGTGAAATCGTTCTGTGTGAGTCCGTGCACGAATTCGCCGGTCTTCGCATCGCGCACAACAACGTTGGTCAGCACGAGTTCGGCGTTCTCCTTGAGAACGAAGCCGCCCTGTGGCGTGGAGGAGACCTGCCCGTTGACGTTCGGCGCGGAGTCCTGGGCGCGCGCGGGCGGGGCGCCGGGCATTGCAAGCAGCAATGCGGCAAAGAGCGCAACCGTTTTTTGCATCCGACCCGACATCCGAGTTCCCTTCCCTACTCTCGCGGCCTGAAAGCAGATCTTGCGCCTGTTTGAACGCGAGTTAGAACCTGAATCTGGCCATGAAGTTGAATGATCGCATCGATCCGACCGAGGTGACCTCACCGAAGGTTGGCGAGGCTACATTCGTATCGACGCCCGAGTACTGCACTGTGTTGAACACGTTGTCGATGGTCGCGCGCATTTCCATGCTACGTGTTTCGCCGAGTTGCATGGTCTTCGAAAGCGACATGTTGTTTTGCACGGTTCCCGGCCCAGCAACTGAGTTGCGCGCAGCATTGCCAAAGACGCCGCAGGGATAGCTTGAGCTCGGACCAGGTGCTTGAAAAGCCGCTGTGTTGAACCACTGTTTCAGCGAACCGCCGCCCGCGGTCAATGAGACGCCAGGCACGCGATTGGGGCGAAATGTACCCGCCGTACCGCAAGCGACGCTATTGATTTCGGCCGCGTAATAGGGGCGAAGCGGCGTGCCGGTAGCGAAGGTGAAGCTGCCAGAGATCGAGAATCCTTCAAGGATGTGCGACGGCGCGCCCGGTGGTGAACCAGTGCTTGTCCTGACCGAAAGGCAATTCGTAGAGATAGGTTCCGCCGACCTTGTGGCGCTGATCGATGTTGCCGTTGCCCTCTTCAGCGTTTAAGTCCTGCCAGTTCTGCGCACCCAGGTTCTCGCTGCCGCCCTCAGAGCCGGCGTTGTCGATGAGATGGGAGTACTGATAATTCGCACCAATGGCGATGCCGTTGGAGAGACGCTTGTTGACGCGCAGCGTGCCCGCGGTGAATTTTGAAAATGCCACGGCCTGATCGTAGTTGAAGACGAGATTCGTGGGGTCTGTGTTGGGGCTGCTTGGCGTGGCGCGCGGGGCGCTGGTGATGTCGAGGTGGTTGCCTTTCGAACCGTTATAGCCGACATTCATCACGATGCCCCGAGGCAGAGTCTTCTGCACATCGAGGTTCCAGGTCTCGACGTAGGGGAGCTGATAGTGCGGGTCGAGTGCGTAGTTGCCGTTCGCGTCGGGTGCAGGAAATCCCTGCGCCAACGTGAGGCAAGTGGCGGGTGAGGTGCGGGCGCAGACGGATGTCGCCTGGCCAGCCGCGGTGGCTTCCTGATTGATCTGCTCGTTGGCGAACGGCGGCTGGTGGGCCATAGTGGTCGCGAATGTTGCATATTGGCCCACGGTGTAATTCATGCCGAAGCCGGCACGCAAAACCGTCTGCTTGGGAAGGCGCAGGGCCACGCCGATACGCGGCGCAAACGCCTTTCGAAACGGAAAAACCAGCGAGCCAGGCAGCCCAGATGATGCACCCGATTGCACCTCGGATTCAGTGGTGAATCCAGCGTCGGGATTGGTGGTCACGTCGGCGAGGTGGCCGTATTTTTCGGTATAAGGCGCGAAGAATTCGTAGCGCACGCCGTAATTCAGGGTGAGCTGAGGCAGCACGCGCCAGTCGTCCTGTGCGTAGGCATCGAAGACGTTATCGCGCAGGTAGCTCTTGGTTACGGCGGAGTCAAGGGTGGTTTCTTGTGGCAGGCCGAGCAGAAGATCGGCAAGCGAGGAGCCAGTTGCCTGGTCCCCAGCCGCGTCTTCAGTGAACAGACCGGTGAAAATAAAACTTCCAGTGGCGTTGGATCCGGCGAGGAAATCCCGATGGACGCGGCGATAGTCGCCGCCGAAGCGCAGGTTGTGCTTGCTGTGAATCCAGCTTAAGGTCTCGGTGACGGAAATTGTTTGGGCGAGTGAGAAGCTTGGTTGTGCTTCGTTGAGTCCCTGAATGTTGCTGAGCTGCACGTTCGGTAGGCCATAGTTGATCGTGCTGGTGTTCAACGGACCGTCGTCGGGCCCAAGGATGCCAATTTCAGTGGCAATGTCAGATCCGTTGGTGAAGAAGTTGGTCGCTTGGCTGTCACTGCGGTTCCAGCTCACGTTGAGGATGTCAGTCACTTTGTGATAGCCGACCGTATATCCCGCCTGGACGGAATTGGAAGTGGAAGCGTTTTTGCCGCCGAGTTCGGGAAAGATATTGACGTCGTCAGAGGCGGAGTGGCTCCAGCTGTAATTGAAGTTGATGCTCTGACGGAGTCCCTGATTTTGCTGTGCTCTGCGCCTGCCGCCACCGCCGCGACCGCCAAAGCCGAAGGGAGTTGAGTTGGCTCCGAGGCTGCGCATATAACGTGCGCCAGCCTGCGTAGAGTTGGATTGTGCGGTGGAGAGTAGGTGATAGTTCTGCACTGTGCCGGGAAGATTGGGCTCGGGGAAGAATTTAAGCAGCGCACTGGCCTGCGAGACGATGCGCGTGGAGGGAATCACGTTGGGTGTTCCGTTGGAGATGAATTGCTGGAATGAGGCGGGATCATAGATTGCCGACAGCCCCGCTCCGGAGAAATCGCCTCCTTTCTCGGCGTCGGTTGGGACGGTTGCGTATTCGTCAAGCGGGTTAGAACTGCGTGTGCCGGAGAGGGTGAGGAACATGGAGTCTTTCCCGCTGGGCTTGGTAAGGTGCGGCAGGTACGGAGCAGTCATGAAAGTAAGGCCGAAACGGTTGGTGCCGGATTCAGGCTGCTGCTGGGACTGTCCGCGGAGGGCGAACGGCTCGGCGTTAAGCAACGAGTTGCTGCCAGTCCAGAAAATGGAGCCGTGAGGTTGGCTGGGATTGAACCCGCGAAAGTTGCCACGCCCGCCACGTCCGCCAAAGCCGCCCCCGAAGGCGCCGGGCCCGCCGAAGCCGCCACCGCCGAACAGGCCGCCTCCGCTTCCGTCGAAATTCCCACCCTGGCCGCCGAATTGCGAGCGCGCAGTCTCGATTGCGTCGCGGAGGCGATCCATGTCGACGCCGGCGAGCGGGCTGACTGCACCCGCCTGGCCGCTAATGGCGACCGACTCTCCGCTGAAATCTGAGTTGCCGGCGATGGAAGGCAAGGCTGCTCCGCTGGCTCCGGATGCGCCGGTCTGAGTTTCGGTGTCGGCGGCCAACGAACTCATCAGGCTCAGGTTTTGCGCTCCGTTGCCGGCAAGCTGCCGGATGGCCTGTGCCACCTGCGCTTCCTGGCCTTGTTGGCCCTGCTGCTGTTGCTCTTGCGCGGCGGCGCGCGAGGCCAGCATCAATTGGAAGGTGACTGTCTGGTCATGACTGGCGGCGTTGAGCAGAGCTTCCTGCGCGCCGGGAGCAAAGGCTGCGAACTGGGTGCGGATCACGTAGCGGCCATTCTGCGGAATGGTGAGGGACCAAGCGCCGGTGATGTCGGTGGTGGTGGAGTAGCGCTTGCCGGTGAGAGTGTTCTGTGCGGTGACCGTGACCCCGGGCAAAGGAATGGTGCCGCTTTTGACGACGCCGTGAAGGCGACCGCCGGCCACTGTTGGAGCGACTGGCGTGGGGGCAGCTTCACTGTTCTGCGTGAAGGGTACTGGTGCCGGGGTTTGGGGAGTGGTTTGGGCGGGGGCGAAGACTCCACCGACCAGAAAGACACCCACCGCAATTGCCCGCTGCATTGCTGGCCGCCGCATTCACGCTCCCTGGCATTTCAAACCCGTACTGATTCAGACGTTCGCCGTGGCGTGAAGGTTTACGAACGCCCCAGCTCCAAATCCATCGTAAACTCAGGCATGTCCACGGGCAGGGCTACGGTGCGAAGCGTTCATTTTGAGGAGATTGCCGCAACTGCTTCCGGCACAACGCGAGCGCAGGCGAAGGAGCTTCTGCTGGAGTACGGGCGCTTTGTGATTGCGCAGCCGGGGGCGGCGCGTTTTTGCTTTGGTGCACTGCAGAAGGAAGCCGAACGGCTTCCTGAGGGCTACACAGAGCAGGGTGGCGGGTGCATGGTGGCCTTGGTCAACGGCCATCCGGCGGGTTTTGTTGCTTGGCGCATCCTGGCCGATGCCGTGATGCCCGATTTGTGGGAACTGAAGCGGTTATGGGTGCGCCCTGTTGCGCGGGGTCTTGGATTGGGCAGGGCACTGACGGAGGCCGTGCTGAAGCACGCCGTTGCGGCCGGACGCAAGGCCGTTTACCTGGATACGGCGCCCGCTGCAATGGTTGTCGCTCACCGTATGTATCTTGAGCTTGGCTTCACTCCATGCGCGGCCTATAACGACAATCCGGTAGAAGGAATCGTGCACATGGTCAAGCACCTCTGAGTGCCGCGCCATCCCGCATGCCTTGGGGAGCCGGGAGCATAGCGGCGGTGTTCGGAACCCATGCTTTTGTCGGCACTGTAGCTCATCCAGAGAAGGAATTCCCCTTGCATTCGTCCGCGGGGCATGTTAACTCTTGAGCCAATAACTCACTGGTTGCTACCGCGGAAGTAACCCCCGCGAGACCCAGACAGGACCACCCTGATGATGAAGATTGGCACCACGATTCGTGCGCACCGGCTCCAGAAAGGGCTGTCACAAGGGGACATCGAAAAGAAGACAGGCCTCCTGCGTTGCTATCTTTCGCGCGTGGAGAACGGCCACACGGTGCCGTCGCTGGACACGTTGTCAAAGATTGCCCTGGCGCTCGATCTACCAATTGCGCAGTTCTTTGCCGATGACGGTGGGGCGAGGCAGTTCAACACGCAGCGGCTCTCCGACGAAGAGCTGCGGTTTCTCACCCAGATTCGCCGCTACTCCACCAATCTGAACGACAGCGACAGAAAGCTGCTGCTGGCGATGGTGAAGAAGTTTGCGACAACGGCAGTGCGGTAGGAGCCCGCTTCGGCTCTTGCGCGAACCTAAGTTCTAAACGTCATTTCCCAGACGAAAGATCGGTTCCACGCCCTGACCCCCAGCCAGCAGCGCCTGTTCTTCGTGCGCCTGGAGGGGCTTGTAGTTCTGCGCGACGTCCATGGCAAGGCGGAAATAGCGCTCGTCTCCTGGCGGAATGGCCGCGGTGATGGGGTGGCCTAATGTCCAGCGCAAGCCGAGCGAGGCCTCATCAGGAAATGCAGCCGGCTGATACCAGCACTTGGGCTGAGGATGGTTCTGGCGCTCGCCCGCCGCCCACACGGTTTTGGCCATGCTCTTGAGCGCGAGGACGCCCATGTTTTTCTCCCGTGCTTTCTTAAGGATCTGGGGGCCAAATCCGGCCTGCGTGAAGAGCACCCAATTAAGCGGGAAAAGGATCGTGTCGAAGTTGTAACGGTCCATGGCCGCCACAGCGGTCTCGGCGGAGTGGACGGAAAAGCCAATATAGCGAATCTTTCCCTCTTTCTTTGCGGCTTCCATGGTCTCGATGGCGCCGCCGGGGCCGAGCACCTTGTCGAGATCGGTCATCTTTGTGAGGGCGTGGAACTGGTAGAGATCGACGTGATCGGTCTTGAGCAGCTTGAGAGATTGCTCGAGGTCGGCGCGCGAATCGTCTTTCATGCGGCCGTCGGTCTTGCAGGCCAGGAAGCAGTTGTTTCTGTAGGGCGCGAGCGCCGGGCCGAGGCGTTCCTGCGCGTTGCCGTAACTGGGGGCCACATCAAAGTAGTTGACGCCGCGATCGACAGCTTCCGCCACGATGTTGGAGGCTTCGCCAGTGGTTTCGTTCATCACAACGATGCCGCCGAAGGCGATAAGGGAAAGCTGTTCGCCGGTCTTGCCAAGGGTGCGACGGGCGATGGGATCAGCGGGGGTCTTGGGCGATGCTTTGAGTTGACTGGTAGAAGCAACGGCGGCAGCCGTGATTGCCGCCCGCCTGATGAATTCGCGGCGTTCCATGGGGTTCCTCCAGTGGGTTGGAATGAACGTTCCGCGTACGGAAACTATTCTTGCACGGTTTAGGGTGGCGGCGAAGTGGTTCAGCCGGCGAAGCGCGTGATAAAGACGCCGAACAGTACGAGCACGATGACAATCATCATAATGGCGATGCGCAGGCGGGAATAGAAAAGCGGCCGGGGAGAACCGAGGCGTGGAACCATCGGCACGGCGAACAAGAGGCCGCAGCTGAATCCGCCGAGATGGGCCATATTATCGATGGAAATGCCGGAACCGAAGACACGGGTGCCTCCGCTGATGGAGAGGCCGAGAACCAGATTGATGGCAGCGAAATAAATAACGGACTTGCGGAGTTTGCCCAACTCGAACGCAGGAACTGGCAGGCGGGGTGATTTGAGAAGAATGATTAAAGCGCCGGCAATCCCGAAGACGGCTCCCGAAGCGCCCGCACCTACGGGAAATGCGATGCCGCCCGCATCGTGGATGGGCCAGACCCAGTTCACAAGAGTGGATAACAAATTGCCTGCGGCACCGGTAAGAATGTAGACCGCCAAGACACCAGTCGATCCCATAAGCGGTTCGGCGAGCAGACCGAGGTTCCAGAGACACCACATATTGGTGGCCAAATGAAGAATGCCGACGTGAACAAACATGGCGGTGACAATGCGCCACCACTCACCGCCGATTAGAACTGCTCCCGCGTGGTCGGCACCCCAGTTGTAGAGTTGATCGGGCGATGGGTTCACGGGGCTGATATGGTGCGCCATCATGGCTAGAAAAACTGCGCAGTTGATGCCCACGAGTAGATAGGTTGCCGGGGACGCAGCCCAGGAAGAGCGCGGCCGCCTGCGGACTGGTTGCTGCGGCAAAGGCGCGGGAACGTAACCAGCGCCTGGAGGCAGAATCTCCGGTTCGGGAATCGGGGGATAACTTCCCATACAGCCTTCATCGTACTTCATTTTGTGCCTAAAGGATGGGAGATATGGCGCCGTCACGCATGTGAAAAAGCGCGTACCAACATGCGGTTACGCTTGTGGAAATGCGCACAGTGCGAGAGCGGGCCTGGGTTGTAGTCTGTTGTTTGGTCACCGCGAAACAATGCTGCGCGGGACCGCGAGGAGCGAAAAAGTGAGCACGGAAAAGCGGATTCGCCGGGCGCTGCTGAGTGTGACAGACAAGACCGGTTTGGTGGACTTTGCCAAGGCTTTGGCAGGTTTTGGCGTGGAACTGGTTTCAACTGGCGGAACAGCGCGCGCGCTGCGCGAGGCTGGACTTGGCGTGCAGGACATCAGCGACCTAACCGGCTTTCCTGAGATGCTGGACGGGCGGGTGAAGACGCTGCATCCGAAGGTGCACGGAGGACTGCTCTACATTCGCGGTAACCATGAGCACGAGGCTGCCGTGGCCGCGCATGGAATCCAGCCAATCGACATGGTGGTGGTGAACCTTTATGCGTTTGAGAAGACGGTGGCGCAGCCCGGCGTTGCATTTGGTCACCTGATTGAGAACATCGACATCGGCGGTCCGTCGATGGTGCGTTCCGCTGCAAAAAATTTTGAAGACGTAGCAATCGTGACCCGCGTGACCGATTACCCGACGCTGATTGAGGAGCTGCAATCGACGCGGGGCTGCCTGAGCCGGGCGACGCGGTGGCGGCTGGCGAAACAGGCCTTCGCGCTAACGTCGTCCTATGACGGCGCGATCGCGAACACGCTGGAGCAGATTGCAGAGGCTCCCGCGCCAGACGAGCCAGCCACTCCGGACACCGGTGCGTTGCCTTCTATATTGCGCATCAATTTTCCGCTTGCGCAGACGCTGCGCTATGGCGAGAATCCGCACCAGCGGGCCGCGCTTTATGCAGATGGCTCGGGACTGGGCGTGGCCGGGGCAAAGCAATTGCAAGGCAAGGAACTGAGCTTCAACAACCTTGTGGATCTCGAAGCCTGCTGGGAGCTGACGCAGGAGTTCGACGAGCCGATGGTGGCGATCATCAAGCACACCAACCCCTGCGGCGCGGCTACGGGAACATCAATTCTCGACGCCTATACGAAGGCACTGGCCAGCGATCCCGTTTCGGCCTTTGGCGGAGTAATCGGCATCAACCGCGCAGTGGATGGGGACGCGGCAGAGGAGATCGCAAAACTGTTTGTAGAGGCCATCGCGGCGCCATCGTTTACTGCCGAAGCGCGAGAGCGGTTTGCCAAGAAAAGGAACCTGCGCCTAGTGGAGGTTCACCCCGCACCGCAGCGGCCAGTATTGAAGCATGTTTCCGGCGGGTTGTTGCTGCAGGATGCCGATGCGGGGCGTATCCACGAAGGCGAGCTGGATGTGGTGACGTGGCGTCCGCCGACGGCGGATGAGCTTCGCAGCCTTCTGTTCGCCTGGCGTGTGTGCAAGCACGTAAAGTCGAACGCGATTGTGTACGCACGCGATGGGCAGACAGTGGGGGTTGGCGCGGGCCAGATGAGCCGCGTGGATGCTGCGAAGTTCGGCGCGCAAAAAGCCGTGCTGCCGCTGAATGGCACGGTTGCCGCGTCGGACGCATTCTTCCCCTTCCCCGACGGACTTGAGGCGGTGGCTTCGGCAGGGGCAACCGCGGTGATCCAGCCGGGCGGCTCGGTGAAGGACCAGGACGTGATTGCCGCCGCCGACAGGCTCGGCATGGCGATGGTCTTCACTGGCATAAGGCACTTCAGGCATTGAAGCTGGCCGGATCGGCCAATTTATGAAGAACGACGGATCGAGCTCGCCACATTTGCGCACGAGGGCGATTGCGCTGCTGCGCCAGATGGACTGGTTTCGCGGACTCCGCGCCGCGGTGGCCCTTTGCGCGCCATTGGTTCTGGGCGATGTGGGTAGGATTGCGAACCTGGGTTGGGCTGGGCTGGGCGGGTTTGAGGCAATCCTTGCCGACACGGGAGGCCCTTACCGCGCGCGAATGGGCGGCCTGGCAACACTTTCACTGGGCGGAGCCGTCGGGCTGTTTGTGGGCTCCATCGCGGGCGCAAGCCTGCATTGGGCGCTGCCGGTCACGTTGGTATGGTGCTTTCTTTGGAGCTACCTCGCCGTACTAGGACAGCCTTTCACGTCGGCAGGGATTCTAGTACAAGTGATCTTTATCTGCGGTATCGGCGCGCCGACGCAGTCGTGGCGCGAAGCGGGCGGCCACAGCCTGTTGCTTCTGGCAGGCGGTGCGTGGGCGGCGCTTTTGTCGTTGTTCTTGTGGCCGCTGGATGCGTATCGGCCTGCGAGGGCTGCGGTGAGCGCGTGTTATGAGGAGTTGGCATCTTTTCTGGGATCGGTTGCCGACCTCGCTGGCCGCGAGCGGCAACGCGCGGTGCTGTGGCACCGGCTGGCCCAGCATCACCAGTACCGTATTCGCCGCGCGGTGGAGCTCGGGTGGCACGCCGTGGCGAGCATCCGCGCCGAGCAACAGGCCGAGACCGCGCAGGGGGGCCAACTGGTGGTTTTGCTAGAGGGTGCTGATTTGCTGATCGCGCGCACGGTGGCTATGGCAGAGCATCTTGAGGCTCACACCGGCAACAGGGAAAGTACGCGTTGCTACGACCGTATTCTTTCCGGACTTGCCGATCTGCGGTCCACCGAGCAATGGGTTGCAGCGCTGTTGGTGCGTCGTCGCGGGCAGACGCTGGCCCACGCGCGCGCCAAGCTCAGCGAGGTGAATCGGCTGCCGCACTATCTGGCCGACTGTCAGGAGACTGCGGATGCGGCGGGACGCTTTATGCTGGCGCAGATTACTGAGGCGGCTTCGCTGCTTGAGGCATCGGTAGAAGCAGCGGCGTTGCTGCGGATCGGAAAGGCATCGGGGGTCGGATCCATCCGGGCCGGAGCGTCGACCGGGCATTTTGCGTATGTGCATGAGCGGCTGGGGCAACTGCGCCAAGGGTGGAATCTGGATTTGCTACGGGACAGCTTCACCGGGGAGTCGCTTATCCTGCGCCATGCTGCGCGGGTTGCACTGGTTTGCGGATTGGATGTGGCACTGATTTTTCTTCTCCACATTGACCATGGGTATTGGTTGCTATTGACGTCACTGATTGTGCTGCAGCCCCACGTATCGGGCACACTAAAGCGCGGATTGGAGCGGATTGGCGGTACTGTGGCCGGAGGCATTCTGGCAGCGCTGCTGGCGGTGACGCTTCACTCGCAACTGGCTACGGCCGCGGTCTTGTTTCCGCTGGCGCTGCTGGCGTTGGCCATTCTTCCGATCAGTTATGCCGCATTTGCTTTCTTTCTAACGCCCGCTTTTGTGCTGGCGTGGCTGCCCTACTCCGGCGATTGGCAACTGGCGCTGGTGCGCACGGTGAACACCTTCGCCGGTGCAGTGATCGCCGTTGCGGGGATGATTTTTCTGTTCCCGGCGTACGAACGAGAGCGGGCACCCCAGTTTCTACGCGCCAGCCTGTCCGCGGACCGGCGCTACCTGGCGCAGTTGGCGGATGCCTGGAGAACGAGCTCACGCTCGTCACGAGCTCTGGCCAATGCGCGGCGAGCAACGGGGCTGGCGCACAACGATACCGAAGAATCCCTAGAGAGATTGCTTACTGAAAGCTGGCCGCGACGTCAACCCTTTGCGCGATTCGCTACGACATTTGTGACTTATCTGAGGCGTTTTGGACAGAGCGTGACGACACTCGCATCTCTGGAGGGTGAATGGGCGTGGAAGCAATCTGCCGCCGTGCATGGGCGTATGGAACTTCTGGAGCGCCGGCTTGCATGGCTCGAGGAGCAGACCGGCGACCATGCTTCTTCATCCGGGACTTCCTGGCCTGAGCCGGGCAACCTGGAAATGAACGCAGCCCTTCAGGCGCATGGATCATCCTGGCGAGCGGCAGTTGGAAAGGCTGGAGCGTCAAGTTGAGATTCTGCACCACCAACTCACTTTGTTTCGCGAGCATGGTTGGTTCCCCGGCGGACCCCTCTGATAGCGAAACGCCGCCGGCAGTGCAACGCACGTAGGCAGCGTGCTTTAGTCATGGTGTGCGCCGGCGGTAACCTCAAAATGCCGCAATATGGCGCGCAATTGCGACCAATCACGGGTAAAATCGTCTTTACAACAGGCAGGTCGGCCCGGACCCCTGCTCGCGCGACCTTTTGACATTCCGGGGGGAGTTTTGACGACGTTTCCCGGTTCGAAAGGCATGGATTTCTAAAGAATGACGACTTCTAGACGCTGTTTGTCGCCCTTGTGGCTTTCGATTGCCGCGGCATCTCTCACATTGTTGCCGGCTCTTGAGGCTCGCGCCCAAAGCACAGCCGCCCCAAGCGGCAACCCGGTGAAGGCTCCTGCCGATCCTGTAAAAGCTTTGCCGCCGAGTGCAGCTCCGAGCACAGCCCAGGATTCTGCCGGGCAGAATCCTGACCGGGCGAAGTCCTATTACCATGCAGCGCTGGCCGATATTTATGAGGAGCAAGCGGTGGAGTCGGGCCGGCCTGAATATGTGACACACGCTGTGGAGGAGTACAAGGACGCTCTCAACGCCGATCCCGGCTCACAGGATTTGAATGATGCGCTGGCCGATCTTTACTTCCGAACGGGCCGAGTGCAGAGAGGCAGAAGCGACGGCGCGTGGTCTGTTGAAGACTTCTCCCAACGATGTGGATGCGCACAAGCTGCTGGGGCGCATCTATTTGCGCCAGCTTAGCGAAGCGGAGAATGCGGTTTCGTCTGCGTCGCCCAGCGGTAACGCTTTGGACCAGGCGATTGCGGAGTACGAGAAGATCATTTCGCTGGAGCCAACGGATGTGGACGACCGCATGGTTCTTGGCCAGCTCTACACAGTGAAGCATCTGCCGCAGAAGGCCGAGGAACAGTTCAAAATTGCGCAGGCAATGGAGCCCGATTCAGAAGAAGTGGTGCTTAACCTAGCCCGCCTTTACGCGGAGAGCGGCGATGTTGAACACGCGGCCAAGGTGATTGAGGCCGTCCCCGAGTCGGACCGTACCAGCAAGATGGAATTCGCATTGGGCGCAGCTTTTGACCAGTTGAAGCGCAACAAGGACGCCATCGCAGCGTATCAACGGGCCGCCGACATGGAGCCGGGCGATGTGCACACCATGGGCGCATTGGCCCAGGCGCTGCTCAACGACGATCAGCTTGACGCAGCTTTGAAGCAGTACCGCGATCTGGCCGAGGCTGATCCGGACGATGCGAGCACGCTGATTCATATCGGCGAGATTCAGCGCCGGCAGGGCAAGTATGAAGATGCGCTCGCCACCATCCGCAAGGCGCTGAAAAAGGATCCGGATTCACTGGAAGCGGGCTATAACGAGGGCTTGCTTCTGGACGTGCTGGGGCGGTACGACGAGTCCGCACAGGTCTACGAGCACATGGTGGACCTGACTTCGCACGCCAACGGCGCTTATACGGCGGAGGAGAAGAACAATCGCGGCATCTTCCTGGAGCGTTTGGGCGCGATTTATCACGAGCAGAACAAGGTTGACCAGGCGATCGCCGCCTACCAGAAGATGATTGACCTGGGCGGCGATCAGGCGCTGCGCGGCTACCAGGGGCGAGGTGGATGCGTATCGCGACGCCAAGATGTTTGACAAGGCAATTGCGATTTCGCAAAAGGCCGTTGCATCGGACCCCAAGAATCAGGATCTGAAACTGATGCTGGCGGGCGAACTTGCGGATGCAGGCAAGGCCGATGAAGGCCTGGCAATGGCCAAGGGGTTGTTGGACAACTCGGACAAAGACCGCACTGTATGGATGACGCTGGCCCAGATGTACACCCGGCTGCATCGCTGGAAAGATGCAGAGGACGCCCTGGACAAAGCTGGTGCACTGACGACAAAGAAGGAGGATCATGTTTACCTCCTCTTCCTACGCGGCGCGCTGGCGGAGCGGCAAAAGCACCTGGAGCCGGCGGAGCAGTTATTCCGCCAAGCCCTGGATCTGGACCCCGCCAACGCAATGACGCTCAACTATCTGGGCTACATGCTGGCCGACAAAGGAACGAAGCTGCCAGAAGCGCTGAAGATGATCCGCAAGGCTGTCGAGGAAGAGCCGATGAACGGGGCCTATCTCGATTCTCTGGGCTGGGCCTACTTCAAAATGGGCGAGTATGAATTGGCAGAAGAGAATCTGCGCCAGGCAGTGGAACGTGACCAGACCGACCCCACGGTGCACGAGCACCTTGGTGATCTCTACGAGAAGACGGGACGCATTCGCCTGGCGGCCGCACAGTGGGAGCTTTCGCTAGCCGAGTATTCCAAGTCGTCAGCCGCGGACGTTGAGCCCTCGGATGTGGCGAAGTTGCAGCATAAACTAGAAGGAGCACGGGTGAAGCTGGCGAAGGAAGTCAACATCACCGGCCCGACCAACCCGTAACCGAGGCTTTGACAAGGCAATACGAAAGAAGAAACGGCGGCCTGCTCGATTGAGCTGGGCCGCCGTTTTGTTGTCTGCGGCTGGAAACCGTCTCGTCTGCATGAAGGTGGGAAAAGCCGATTCGGAGCGTTGCCGCGAGTGGAAAATCGGGCGCAGAGAACCTGTTGTTCACCGCGCTCGAAGGATGGTTACTTGGCCTGCGCTGCCGCAGTGAGATAGGTATCGACGTTGTTCTTGTCCACCACCGAGGAGCCAGTATCGACGAAAACCGGGTAAGGCGAAAACGCATCGGTGCTAAAGTTCTTGCCCAAGTTCGCGGGCGGGTAGTGGAAGACCTCGTCCAGGGACTTGAGCCCGAAGTAGCCCATCGCGAATGGCTTCTGCGCTACAGTCGAGTCAATGGTTCCACCCTTGATGGCATCCAGAGTTTCCTGATCTGCATCCCAGGCAATTACCTCGCGATCGGTGTCATTGCTGCGCTTGATGACCTCGGCAACCTGCTTGCCCGATGACGCTTCAAGGCAGACAAAAGCGTTGATTTTCTTGGGGCCGGTCATCGCCATGTATTCCTGGGTTTTGTCGAAAGCGACACGCGCATCGCCCTTGATATCGACTACATCGACAATGTGAATGTTCGGCCGGGTAGCCAGAACGTCCTTGAAGCCCTTCAGCCGCTCTTCGGTATTCGGCTGGCCGGTCAACGTGAAGAAGACGACATTCCCCGCACCGCCGAGCTTTTCAATCAGGCGCTTGCCGCCTAGTCTTCCGGCTTCAAGGTTGTTGGTACCGATGAAGAAAAGACGGTGGCTGTCAGCCGCATCGGAATCCATCGTGATGACGGGAACCCCAGCTTCAACCGCCGCATCGATGGCCGGCTGCAACACGGCATCATCCGCCACGGAGACCAGAATCCCGGCCGGTTTGGCAGCCACGGCCTTTTGAAATTCCGCAAGTTCGGCCTGGGGATCATATGTATCGGGCCCCACCACCTTGGCTGTCACCTTGTACTGCGCGGCGGCCTTGTTGAATCCCGCCGCGGCGGTCTGCCAATAGGGCAGATTTACATTTGCCGCAACGAGGTAGTAGACCTCTTTGAGCGAGTGCCGTTCGCACCCGGAAGTGAACGCAACTGCGAGCGCCAGCGTTGCCAACGCAACCTGCTTAATTGTTTTCATACTTGCCTCCCGGTCCATGCCATGAGTATTTCAGGGGGTTCGCCAGAAAATCAGGCCTTGCGCGCGCCCCTCCAAAAGTCCGGCTGGATGGTACTCCCGAATCACCGGCGTTGTCCAATCCCCACCGCACGAGAAAGGTTATACCACCGCGCACACAGATCAACGGTGATTCAGGGCACGAATGGATGCGAGACGTGCCTTCGCTCCCCGCGATGCGGGATTCGGATCGCGGGATTCCTCTTCGCACGCGAGGACAGATGAAAGATAGCATCACGCGGAATGTCAGCGAGGGTGCTGCCGAGTGAGGTATAACCAACGTGAACCCTGATTGGCATGCCAATGACGAGCCTGGAGACCAAACAGCCAGTCGCGATGACGCCGGAGATTGCGGTTTCCGGGAACGAAGGCGGTGGGTTGGCTCGCCGCACATATACAGAGAACCCTCATCCGTATCGCACGCCCTTTGCCCGGGATGCGGCGCGCATTCTGCATTCGCGCGCCTTTCGGCGGCTGGCCGGAAAGACGCAGGTCTTTACTCGGCTGCCGGGCGATGCATCGAGTGATCATTTCCGCAGCCGCCTGACGCATACGCTGGAAGTAACGCAAATCTCCCGCACGCTGGCGCATACGCTGGGACTGAATGCGGAGCTGGCTGAAGCTCTGGCGCTGGCGCACGACATTGGCCATCCCCCTTTCGGGCACGCCGGTGAAAAAGCTCTCGACCACGCACTTCGAACTCACGGATTGGGCTTTGACCACAATCTGCACGGACTGCGCATTGTCACTTGGTTCGAGGAGAGATATGTCGCATTTCGAGGATTGAACCTGACCCTTGGAGTGCGCGAAGGCATCGTAAAGCACTCGCACGACTACTCTGCCGCAGATCATCCCGAACTAGCAGAGTATTTTCTGGGGCAGTATCCTCCTCTGGAAGCGCAGTTGATCGACCTGGCGGACGAAATCGCGTATTTGACCGCCGACCTGGACGACGGACTCGACTCCGGCATTCTCACGCTGGAGCAGGTGCGGCAAGGCGTACCTCTGTTTTCCCGCTTCCACGAAAATGTGCTCAAGGACTACCCGGCCGCCAGAGCAAAGCTGACCGTGAACGAAACGCTCAAGCGGGTACTGAATGCGCTGGTCACCGACCTCATGAACGAAGTGCACGCCCGCGTGGCGGCGCTGGGGGCCACCACGCTGGAGGAAATCCGTCTTGCGCCGGAAAGACTGGCGGCCCTCAGCCCGGCAATGGAATCGGACCGCGCGGTTGCAAAGGAGTTCCTGTATGCGAACTTTTACAACTCGCCAGGGATGGAAGAGGCACACGCTCACGCGGAGAAGTTGGTCGAGGGACTGTTCGTCGCTCTGATGGAGGAACCCGCGCTGCTACCTGCCGATCACCAGGCACAGATTCCCACCGAGGGCCTGGCGCGCACGGTTGCCGACTATATCGCCGGCATGACGGACAGTTTTATCGAGCATCTATGGCTGCGCCGCAGCGTGCGCTAGCTGACTCTATTGCACGGAGCCCTGAGGGCGGAGACGGCGCAAGTCGAGGGCGCACTCGACAGCATTAAGCGCCTGCATGCGTAGATTGTCAGAGGCTGCCCAAAGCCATAGCTTTGATGTCTCCGATGGATTGCGAGCGCCCGGCTCGGGTCGCATGCGGACGAGCAGGTCGTTTTGACCGGTGGCGGCGAGGTTGGATGGCGAATCGGTATCCTCGAGTACCAGGTCGAGATGGTCACCACTCAGCGCATCCTCGATAACGGGAATCTCGACCGGTCGTTCCAACTCAATCGCGATTGAGAAGGCGTGGCCGTGAAAGACTGGGGCATGGATGGCTTGTAGGGCCAGTGCGGGCCAGCGATTGCCTGCGAGTGAGGAGTAGTGGCGACGGATCCTTGCCTCGACCGCACCTAGATTCGCCTTGGCGCCTTCACCGAATCCCGGAAGCAGGTTGTAGGCGACCTGCGCGTCATAAATGGTCCGCGGGAGACCCTGAAAACTGAGCAGGTTGACGGTCTGCTGGTGGAGCTCGTCCATGGCGGCGCGGCCAAACTCACTGGCCGGCATGAGCACTGTAGCAGCCGCATATCGGACCGGCACCGCCTGCTGGAGCCGCTCCATGACCAACGCCAACGCAAGTGCAGCGGGGTGCGCGGGGACCACAGCGGGCGTGAAGAGGTCAGCGCTGACTGCTTCGGAGGCAATCCACGGAGCACGCACAAGCACGCCTGCCTCCTGATCGAGGGCGCCGGAGAGATCGAGGACGGTGCAGCCGGCCCTGAGGGCCTGCCGCCAGTGCTTGCGGGTCAAGTCCTCGGAGCCGCAAAAGAACGCGAAGTCTGTCTGTTCGAAAGTATCTGGTCCGATGGCCTGGATGAACGTGATTTCGTCGCCCACCTGGTCCAACTGGCCCAGGCCCTCAGCCTCGTCCAGCAGCACGAAACTCGCGGCGGCGAGCGTTGAATCGGAGAGAGCCTCCTTCAACTCCTTGCCAAGAAGCGTTGAAGCACCGGCAATCGCGATCTTGTACACGGGCAACCTTTCTGAAGAATGAAAACACTACGAATGGATAATGGGGGCCGTTTCCTGCTCACCGGGGGACGCCGTTTCGGCGGGACCGTCTGCGGGGCGACGACGACGGCGGCGCGACCAGGAATATGCCGCACGCGCCCAGATTCCTGAAAACATGTAGATGAGGCCGATGGCGAAGAACAATACATGGGAGAAACGCGCCAGAACGTAAATCAAGATCGCCAGGACAAAGAGAATCTGGAAGGGATGCCGGCGCGAGAGATTGATCTCCTTGCCAGACCAGAAGCGCCAGGTGCTGACCATGAGGAAGCCGGTCAGTCCCACCAGGAGGAGCCAGAGGATAGCGACCCACCACGCCTCGACCGGATAGGCGTTGAAGAAGTAGACAGTGGAAGCCAGCAGGCCCGCTGCCGCGGGGATGGGCATACCGACAAAGTACTTGCGATCGGAGCGGCCGGGGTTCCTGGGCTGGGCATCGTGGCTGATATTGAAGCGAGCCAACCGCGAAACTCCGCCAATGAGAAAGAGAAAACAGACGAAGGCGCCGGCATGGCGCAGGTCCGTGCGCAATTGGGGGTCGATTGAATCGGGTAGAAAGTGAAATCCCCAGATAAGCGCGAGAAGGCTGGGCGCCACGCCGAAGGTGATGGCGTCTGCCAGCGAATCTAGTTCCTTGCCGAAGTCGCTACAGGTATTTGTCATGCGGGCAATTCGCCCGTCGAGCGAATCGAAAGGGATGGCGAAGACGATGGCGAGGGCAGCAAAATTCAGGTGCGTTTGCGCATCACTGCTGATGGCCTTCATTGTCTCGGTGATGGAGAAGAATCCGGCGCCAATGTTTCCCATGGTGAACAGCGAGGGCAAAAGGTACATACCTCGGCGCAGACGGGCCTGGGCGTTGGCTCTCGCGAGTGCAGGATCACGGCGGTTCATGCGCGGCCTCCTGCGAATTCGTCGGGAAGCGCGCTGGTTCTCATTTCGCGGAGGATGGAAGATGCCGCCAATGCCAGCTCGGACTCGGGCATGGCCGCGAGCACGCTGGCACCGCCCTTGACCCGTTGTCCCACTTTCACCCTGAGAACAGCCTCGGAGGGGAGGAGGACATCGACGCGCGAGCCGAATTTGATAAGCCCAACACGCTGCCCGCGCTGGACCGATTCGCCCTTGGAATGATTGAAGACGATTCGCCTGGCGAGAAGGCCGGCAATCTGCTTAAAGGTAATCTCGAACCCTTCGCCGCAGACGGTAACGATGTTTTGCTCGTTGCGGTCCGCGGAAGCGGGATTCATGGCGTTGAGATATTGGCCCTTCTGATAGTTCACTGCAGTGAGGACACCGGCGATGGGTGAGCGGTTCACATGTACATCAAACACACTGAGAAAGATGCTGACGCGCTGGCGGGAGCCTCCGGGGGTGGAGATGGAGGCGGTTTCGGTTACCAGGCCGTCGCCCGGAGACACAATTAGGCCTTCACCTGACGGGATTTCACGTTGTGGATCGCGGAAAAACCAGAGGAAAAACAGGGCGAGAAAGACCGGTGCGATAGCCCACACCCAGTTGCGGGTGGCCCATGCCAGCACCGCTGCTACCGCCAAAAGGCTCAAACCGTATATGTAACCGTCACGAACCATCGTCCCCAACGATTATACGGTTGATTGGGTCACCTGGCGGAGTAGACGACGCACTCTCTCGGCGGCAAGGACGGCTTGCGCCGCCGCTCCACTACGAGCACGCATCCTTGGAAAAGCCTGAAAGCCCTACGCCACGACCGCGGAGCGGTGTTCGAGAGCGAAGATCAGATCTTTGGCATGGAGCTTCAGCTTCTTCAGGCGTACTTCCTCGAGTTGCTCATCGCCGGAGAGATACGGCTTTTGCAGCAACTCTTCCAACCGCTGAGCGTAGCGACGATGTTCTGCGTACAAACGATCTATCTCTTCGCTCAGCGTGGAGTCCTTTATCTCATCCATCAAGCACCTCCGGTTTTTTGGTTGAACACTTACATATAGCGCTCTCGCGGGACAAACGGCAAGCGGGAAGAAGAGAGAAATTTGAGGTGGGCTGTGGATTTCGGGGGTGCGACGGTCCGGACGTGAGGAAAATCACATTCGAGACGCTCGGGCCTCGCTGACGACTTCACTCGATATTCAGGCTCATCAAAATGGCATCCTCAACCGGGTCAGCGTAGTAGCAGGGGCGGATGCCGGCCTGGGCAAATCCCAAAGCGCGATAGAGAGCCAACGCGGGCTGGTTTGAGGCGCGGACCTCGAGAACGAGATTGGTGACCCGTGCTAGGCGCAATTCATCCGAGAGAGCCCGAAACAGTCGGCGGGCTAGACCCTCGCGTTGGAATCTCGCGGCCACAGCGATGGTTTCCAGCTCGGCATCGGGCGGGATGAAGCTCGCAACGACGAAGCCGGCAACAACATTGGCTGCATCCCAAGCCACGAGGGCGATTCGCTGTGGTCGATTTTCGGGGTCAAGGGCGGCTTGATAGGCAGAGCCGCGCCATTGGGGGGCATGAGGCAGGCTCAGGGCAATCGCCATTACCACTTCCACGTCGGCCAGGCGTCATCGGACGAATCTGGCATCGCTCCGGCGAGGAACTCATGGGCGGCGAGGCCTGGCTGGTGTTGGGTCGCCGAAGATTTCCGCATCGGAGCGGCGCAAGTAATGGCCGTCCAGCAAGACCAGATCGACGAACTGCCGAGCGAGAATTAGCGGGGCGGCAAGCCCTATCGCGTCGGCGGCTGTGGGGGCTGTGACTCGAATCAACTCTGTTGTTGGCGATGCAGACGAAAGCAGCGAGGCTGCAGCGTCATCACATACGGCAATTTTTGCAGGCGTGGGATTGAGAGTGGCTAATTCTATGGTGCCTGCGAGCAGCTCGGACGGCGCTGAGTCTGCGGGATGAAATCGCAGAAACACTTCGTGCCGGTGGGCATCGAAAGCGACGGTCGGGGTGCTCGACCCGAAGGCGAGGACTGCGAGACGCGAAACGGCGACGACTGGAATCGCGGCTGGCTCGGCAAGACCTTTGACGGTGCTGAGTCCCACGCGCACGCCGGTAAAGCTGCCGGGGCCGTTGACGGCGACGATTGCGCCCAGTTGCTTCAATTCGGCGCCGGCGCCGGACAACAATTCGGAAATGGCTGCGATCAGGGTTGCTGCATAGCTGCGTCCTGCGAGCTCAGTCTGGGCGAGAATCTCGACAGATTGGCCGCACAGACGCCCCAACGCCACGGAGCCGGATGGACCGCAGGTGTCGATGGCGAGGACGAGCATGGTTTCCGCCATTTTCCTATACCGCGGCCAGGGCCTGGTCCAGGTCTTCGATCAGGTCTTCCTTGTCTTCGACGCCCATGGAAAGGCGCACCCGGCCTTCGGTGATTCCAACCGCAGCACGTTCGGGATCGGTCATGGAGCCATGAGTGGTGGTCGCTGAGTGCGAGGCAAGCGACTCGACGCCGCCCAGTGACTCGGCATTCAGAAAGAGCTTGATGGCAGAAAGGAATCGACCGGCGGCTTCGCGCGAGCCGAGGTCCATGCTCATCATCGAGCCAAAGCCTTTTTGCTGGCGTTGGGCCAGTTCGTGCTGCGGGTGGCTTTTCAATCCCGGGTAGTTGAGACCGCTGACCTTAGGATGCTTGGAGAGGTACTCCGCAATTGCGCGGCCGTTTTCTTCGTGGGCTTTCATGCGCAGGGGCATGGTCCGAATGCCGCGCAGGACGAGGTAGCACTCGAAGGGGGACAGGATGCCGCCGGCTGCCTTCTGCACGAATCCGAAGCGTTCCTTGTGCTCGGGTTTGGAGCCGATGAGAGCGCCTCCGATGCCGTCCGAGTGGCCATTGAGGAACTTGGTAGTTGAGTGCATGACGATGTCCGCGCCGAGGGCCAGCGGACTCTGCAGAGCCGGCGACATAAAGGTGTTGTCGACGCTGACTTCAGCACCGTGCGCGTGAGCGATGCTCGCTGACGGCAGCGATGTCACTGAGGACCATAAGAGGATTGGTGGGCGACTCGACATGTATCAATCTTGTATTCGGCTTGATGGCCGCAGCCACGGCGTCGAGTTTGTCAGTGTCGACATACTCGATCTGAATGCCATAGTGGCTCACGATTTTGTCGAAGAGCCGCAAGGTGCCGCCATACGCGTGACGGGTACAGAGCATGTGGTCGCCCGCGCGCAGCATGCCCACAAGGCCAGCAATGGCCGCCATGCCGCTGGCGAACGCGTGGCCGCTGACTCCGCCTTCGAGCGCAGCAAGAGCCGTCTCGAGGCGGTCGCGGGTTGGGTTGCCGGCGCGCGAGTAGTCCCAGCCCTTGTCCGTGCCTATGCCGGTGAGTTCAAAGGTGGAGGAAAGATAGAGGGGGACATTCACAGCGCCGGTGAGTGGGTCAGGGTGCTGCCCGGCGTGCACGGCAAGGGTTGAGTATCTGTATGCGGACATGCTCAGCTTCAGCTCCTAGCTTCTGGCTATTAGATTATCGTGGCGCGAGGGGCAGGCTACTTCTTTGCCGGCGGGGCGGCCTTCTTGGGCACGCGCACTACGGGGAAGTAGCCGGTACGGGTGCGGACGGTCAGCTTACCCTTGCCGGTTGCTTCGGCGGTGACCGACACACGGCGGAAGCCGGGCTCGGTGGTGGGCTTGGTGGAGTGGTAGCCGATGGTGTACTGGCTGCGGATATCGCGCGCTACTTCGGCGGCGATATCGTCGACCTGCTCCATGGACTTTGGGAAAGAAGGCCATGCCGCCGGTTTCGGTGGAGAGCATCTCCAGCGCGCGGCGGGCATGGCGGACCTCAGAGTGGGTCATCTCGTCGCCGAAGAGCAAGCCCAATGGTGTAGATGACCGGCCCGGAGAGCTGCTGCACGCGGCGGATGGTCTGCTCCAGGGTCAGGGTCGAGGCGTTGTCTTCGCCGTCGGTGATGATGATGAGGACCTGTTTGGGCCGCTTGGCGTCGGCGACGAGCTTGTCTGCCGAGGCCACCACCGCGTCGTAGAGGGCAGTGCCGCCGCGCGACTCGATGTGCGACAGGCCGTCGCGCAGCTTGTTCACGTTGGAGGTGAAGTCCTGATCGATGAAGGCCTCGTCGGAAAAATTCACGACGAAGCACTCGTCCTGCGGGTTTGAGGCGGCAATCAGGTCGAGCGCGCTCTTGTTGACGGCGGGGCGCTTCCTCGACATGGAGCCGGAGTTGTCCACGACCAGGCCGATGGAGACAGGAAGGTCGGTGTGCTGGAAGCTGATGATGCTCTGTTTTACTCCGTCCTCGTAGACCTCGAAGTTGTCTTTGGTCAGGTTCTGAACCAGGGTCGTGCCTTCGAGCACGGTGGCATTGAGCACCACTTCTTCCACGTCGGTGCGGAGAATGTATCCCTCGCCCTTCCTTTTTCAAGGGTGCACCGGAGGCGGTCGCCGGGGGCTCGGGTCGGGAGAGCGCACAGGGTCGCGGTCCACGGTGAGCGGAGGAGCCTGGGCTTGGGCAGGCCGGGCGGGGGCAGGCCGGGCTGGGGCAGTCTGGGCGGGATTCTGCTGCGCCCAAGCCGAAAGCGCCGCTGCGAAGAAGAGGATGACGAGAACCGCGTTATTGCAAAGGCGCATAGTAGCCGGTGCGAGCATGGACAGTGAGAGGAGGCAATCCCGGTGGAGGATTTAGCTTCACCTTCACTTTACGCCACTTGCCGTCGCGATGTAGGTCTTTGGGCGTGTAGCCGATCACATATTGGTTGCGCAATTCGGTGGAAATCTTCTCGGCAATGTCGCCCATTTCAGAGAGATCGTCGACACGGTAGAGGCGGCCGCCGGTCTCCTCTGACAGGTCGTTGAGCAGCTGCGGGCCGGTGCGTTCTTCGGGCGTGGCAGCGTAGGCGTCGAAAATACCGATGGAGTAGATTTCGGTATCGGACTCACGCACCTGCGCGCGTACCTCGCCCTCGGTGTAGCGGGAGCGGTTGTCACCGCCATCAGAGACGACGAGCAAGGCCTTGCGCTGATGCCGGGCCTCCTTCATCTTTTCGACGCCGAAGTAAATCGCATCAAGCAGCGCGGTTCGGTGGCCGCTGCGCACCGTGGCAAGACGCGCCTCGATATCTTCGACGGAGTTCGTAAAGTCCTCAATCAGCTCCGGCCGGTCGTTGAACCCTATGACGAAGAATTCGTCCTCTGGATTGGCGGTTTTGATGAACTGAAGGATCGACTCGCGGGCACGAATGAGCTTTGAGGTCATGGAGCCGGAAAGGTCGAAGATAATGCCTATGGAGACGGGAGCATCTTCGCTGGCAAATGTGGCGATCTTCTGTTCCCCATTGTTTTCGAAGATGTTGAAGTCTTCTTTCTCGAGGCCGGTGACCAGGCGATTCATGGGGTCAGTGACTGTGATCGGCACGAGGACCATGTCCACATTCATGCGGATGAGGGAGCCGGGATGTGCCTTGAGCGCGGCGTTGCCGGTCAGGGCCGGCTCTTCGGCACCCTTGGGGGCACCAACCGCTGGCTCGGCGGACCCCGGTGGATCCACGTGGACCTTGTTGAGGGGATCGTCCTGAGCGTCGGCACGAAGCGCAGAGAAGGTGGCAGCCAGGGCAGTGACCGCGAGCATATAGCCGAGCACGCGCAAGAGCCGGCCGCTGCCGTTTCCTGTCCTGTTCCGAATGGGTCGCGTTCTCATGCCATGACACCTGAGATTGATGGCGATATTAGCACGGCTGGCGAAATGCTGGCGTCAATGGCTTGTCATCGAATTGTCGCCTCGCGATCGGGTGTTGAGCCCGCCAAAGTCGCTCGTGGAGCTGGGATACAATCGAGCCTAAGCGCGCAGCATACCCCGGTGCAGGCCGTAGAGGAGGTTGCGGGCGCAAATTCAACCGTTTCAATGGGGAGCAAGACCAACCGCATGGCCAGCATCTATCCATTTCGCGCCTGGCGTTACAACCCATCCACGGTCCGGCTGGATGACGTAGTGACGCAGCCTTACGACAAGATCTCCCCGGCCATGCAACAGGCCTATTACCAGCGCAGCCCTTACAACCTGGTCCGCATCATTCTCGGACTGCCTGAACTCTTTGACGCTGAGCGAGGCGAAAGCGTCTACTCACGCGCTGAACGGGATTTTCGCGCCTGGCGGGAGCAAGCTGTCCTGGTTCAGGAGAAAGACCCGTGCATCTTTGCGTATTCACAGCAGTTCAAGGTTCCAGGGACCAGCGAAGTTAGGGAGCGGCGGGGCTTCATCGCCTTGGGCAAGGTGCACGACTATTCCGACCAGGTAGTGTTTCGCCACGAATACACCCTGTCAAAACCCAAGAGCGACCGGTTGAACCTCCTGAAGGCCACACGCGCGCACTTTGGGCAGATTTTCATGTTGTACTCAGACCCTGCGGGCAGCGCAGAGAAGATTCTGTATGAAGGTGCGGGTCCGGCAGAAGCCGAGGTGACGGACGAGTATGGTGTGCTGCACCGGCTGTGGCGTGTGAATGACCCGGCGGCCATCCGCCTGCTGACCACGACAATGGCCGACAAAAAGCTCATCATTGCTGATGGCCACCATCGCTACGAGACGGCGCTGAACTACTCGAAAGAACACGCGCCAGGGTCGAATGCGCGGACGGAACACAGCACCAGCCAGTTGCCGCAGCCGGCCTACCCCGAGGCGGCAGTGATGATGACGTTCGTCAACATGGACTCCGATGGGCTGTTAATTTTGCCGACGCATCGGGTGGTGCACAGCCTGGAGGGATTCGACCCCGCGGCGTTTGGACGCGCCGCGGGGGAGTTCTTTACCGTGGAGGCGCTGCCCGAGGGCGACGCATCGGAGTACATTGAAACGCTGCGCGGCCAGCAAGGAACGGCCTTTGTGGCGGTGACGCGTGCAGGCGCGTTGCTCTTGCGATCGAGGCCTGCGGCCTCCGCAGCGGCCCTGGCGAGCCTGCCGGAGCAGCAGCGCCAGCTCGATTTGAGCCACCTGCACACGATCGTCCTGGACCGGCTGCTGGGATCTGGATGCTGAGAAGGTGCGCGAGCAGACGAACATTCGCTATCTGCGCGACGCGGGCGAGGCCGTGGACCAGGTGCGCCGCGGCGAGGCCGACGTCACTTTCCTTACCAATCCCGTCACGATGGAGCAACTGCGTGAAGTGGCATTTGCGGGCTCGGTGATGCCGCAGAAGTCCACCGACTTCTTTCCGAAGCTGCTGAGCGGTCTGACGATTTATGCACTGGAATAAGTTGGAGTGGTTGCCGCGCCCATTGCTTTGGGCGATCGTGGCATTTGCTGGAGCTTCAGCAGCCGTTTTAAATGCCGGCGCGCAGCCTGCTCCGCCTGCCCCTGTAGCCAGATTTGTGGTGGTGCTGGACGCGGCGCATGGCGGCGACGACCCGGCCGGCCGGCTGGCAAATGGCCAGGTGGAGAAGACTGCCACACTGGCGATGAGTGTGAGGCTGCGTTCGCTGCTGGCGGCGCGCGGAATTGCGGTGGTCACAACGCGCGAGTCCGACGCGACAATTCTGCCTGAAAAGCGAGCCGAGATCGCCAACCACGCGAGCGCCCAGGCCTGCCTTATCCTCCACGCTACGGAAAGCGGCGCAGGCGTACATTTGTTTGCCTCTTCGCTCGCGCCTGCACAGGCTGTGCGATTTGCGCCGTGGAAGACCGCGCAGGCAGCATGGGTTTCGCGGAGCCTCGCGCTTGCGGGCTCACTTAATGCGGCGCTGCTGCATTCGGGAATGAATGTGACGCTGGGACGAACGGGGTTGGCAACGATGGACAGCATGACCTGCCCCGCGGTGGCCGTGGAAATTGCGCCGCAGCGAGGGCCGGACAATGCAATTACCGCTGAGCCGAACGATGCGGACTACCAGGCACGAGTGGCCGCAGCACTCGCCACCGCGCTGCTTGAGTGGCGCACAGACGCCGGTCGAACGGAGGTTCGCCAGCCGTGATTCCCCGGTACCAGAAAGTGCTGTTCATCGTGCTGCTTTTGGCTTCACTGGCCATGGGAGTTTTGCTGTGGCAGCTTCGCGAACGCGCCCACCAACGGCTTTTGGCAGGTGAAAGCTCCGCGCCCACGCAGGCGCCGGAGGTGGCACCGGCTGAGCAGGCGACCTTGCTGGTTGCCAACGATACGGATGGTTCCCTGCTGACGCAGGCGCGCGCGCTGCCTCTGCCAGCAGATCCCGGCGCGCGCGCGCGCGTTTTGCTGGGAAAGCTGTTGGACCTTTATGCGGCTCCGGACTCGGCTCATCCCGTGCAGGGCGGGGCGGCTGGAGTGGCGCAGGTGTTCCTGTTGCCGGCGCCGGCCGCGAAGGTTGGCGGGAAGTCCGACGGCGAACTGGCGGTTGTGAATTTGACGGGGAGTTTCGCTGCCGGCCACCCCTCGGGGATTGAAACGGAATCGCTGACGGTGCTCTCGATTTGCGGAACTCTGCGCGCGAACCTGCCTCATGTGACCGAAGTCAGGTTCCTTGTGGACGGCCAGGAACGCGCCACGCTTGCCGGCCACGCCGACCTTACGCGCACGTATCTGACCGCCGACGCCGAACCCACGGCCGGGACGGAGCAAGGAGCCAGCCAATGAGTGCAACTGAAACGGCCGTCCCGACAATTGGCGTTTTCGATTCCGGTTTTGGCGGACTGACGGTATTGCGGGCGCTGATCGCGCGCGCGCCGCAAGCCCGGTACTCTTTCATCGGCGACACGGCCCGACTTCCCTACGGCTCCAAGTCGCGGCGGACCATTGCGAAGTATGCAGCCCAGAGCGCCCGCTTCCTGGTGGAGGAGCAAGGCGCAGAGTATCTTGTGATCGCCTGCAATACGGCCAGCGCGCTCGCGCTCGACGCAATCAAGGACGCCGTTCCTTCTTCAGTTTCGGTGATTGGCGTCATCGAACCCGGAGCCCGGGCAGCCAGGAGAGCCTCAAAGACCGGCGACGTTCTGGTGATCGCTACCGATGCCACGGTGCAGAGCCATGCCTATGCCGAAGCTTGCAAGGCACAAGGCCTGCGCGCGCTGGAGAAAGCCTGCCCGCTGCTTGTTCCGCTGGTTGAAGAAGGCTGGACCAACCATCCTGTCACGGCGGAAGTGGTTCGAATCTACCTCGAGGAACTCTCTGCCGAAGCCGCGTCCAAGGGACTCAATCCGGACACGCTGGTGCTGGGGTGCACTCACTATCCGCTGCTGAAGCCTCTCATTGAGCAGGCGATCCCCGCGGGCATGAAGGTGATTGATTCGGCGGAATCGGCCGCAGATTACCTGGTCATGCTTCTTTGCAACGATCTCGGCGACCCGCCGCGGCCCACACCGGATGATCCGGTCCTCCGTTTTTTTGCGACGGACTCGGTGGAGAAATTCGAACGGCTTGGCTCGCGCTTTCTGGGGCGCCCGGTGGGCGAGGTTGGGCTGGTCGATCTGGGTGGGTGATCTCGGGCGGTTAAGCAGGGCGGCTGAGTTTCGGGCTGATATTCTAGAAAATGGTTGGTCCGTCACCCCTGAGTACGGATCATGGAGGACGAAAGCAAGCATGATCGATTTGGCAGGTAAGACGGCCGTGGTCTTCGGGCTGGCCAACAAGCGTTCCATCGCCTGGGGCATCGCCCAAAAACTCCACGAGGCCGGAGCAACCCTGGCCATCTGTTACCAGAACGAACGCATGAAAATGGAGGCCCAGAGCCTCATCGACGAGCTGCCGGGCGCCAGCGGCTTCCAGTGCGATGTCTCCGTCGATCAAGAAATTGAGACCTTGTTTGGTGCGCTCAAGGAGAAATACGGCAGGCTCGATATTCTTGTTCATGCCGTGGCTTACGCGCCCGCCGAAGACCTGCGCGGCGAGTTCATCAATACGAGCCGCGAGGGTTTCCGCATTGCCCAGGACGTGAGCGTGTACTCGCTGATCGCCGTGACGCGCGCGGCTGCGCCGCTGATGACGGAGAGCGGCAGCGTGATGACGCTGAGCTACTACGCCGCCGAAAAGGTGGTTCCCAACTACAACGTGATGGCCGTGGCGAAGGCGTCGCTGGAATGCACGGTGCGCTACCTGGCCTGGAATCTTGGCCCCAAAAATATTCGTGTCAACGCGATTTCAGCAGGGCCCATCAAGACGCTGGCGGCACGCGGAGTCGGCGCGCTGGGCGAAATGATGAAGTCGCACGCAGACCGTGCCCCGCTACATCGCAATGTGGACCAGCTTGAAGTTGGCGGAGCGGCGCTGTTTCTGGCCAGCGATTTATCGAGCGCCATCACCGGCGAAGTGCTCTACGTGGACTGCGGCTACAACGTCATGGGCTACTAAGGCGCGGCAAGAAAACGCCCGGGTCGCGGCGGCTCCTCTTATGACGCGGCTTGTGCTTGCAGTTTCCGACGCAGGCGCGCCGATGCACGCGGCTTGCTACGCCAGAAAATGGTGGGGACAGAGCAGCGATAAAATCTGCAAGGATTTTGTGGAAAACGAAAATAAACAATGGGGGGTGGGTTTTTCCCCCTTCCGCCGCGGAAGCTTCACCATTTTTCCGGAACTCTGTTCCGACAGCGATGCTGATCACATGTTGACCATAAAATCTGCAAGGATTTTGTGGAAAACGAAAATATTGGAGGGGGGTGGGGGGTACGCCTCCCGGTGCGGAAATGTCGCATGCCTGACAGATTCGGATGCTGACTCGAGAGCAAGGCCAAAGCGGTTTCTCCTCAGCTTTGATTGTGCGGGAATGGACGGTAATTATCTGCAAATTACTTTCAAGACTCGCGTCGCGGAGGAGATTGGTGAAGAGGATACCTCGGGGCCTGAAGGCCGGATCGATTCCGCGCCACTGAAGCCGGGGTTGAAACCCCGGCCCGCCACCCGAATGAGTTTTTCCGCGGGCTGTGAAGCCACCGCAGGAGGAAGGCGCAATACGCAGGGCCCGGTGGAGTCTTGCCCCGACGCTTCGTGTTGCACCGGATTAGAAATGTAAGAGCAACCGCAGATCCTTCGACTTCGCTCAGGATGACAAGTGGTTGTGGGACGGCGTTTTCTGCAATTTTCGATTCCGCTTAGGGCAGGCTCTTAGAGCCGTGCCCTTTCAATTCATCTTTTGAACGGACAATTCAAGGACGCTGCGGCGGGAAACGAATGTCAAATTCATGAATGACGGCCAGGCAATCGCATCACTTTGGTCCGGTTGCGGAATCGGCCGGCTTGGTCGCGGGCTTTTGAACCGGCTGCTGCGGAGTTCCACGAAATACTTTTGTCTGCTCCGATGTGCCGTTAATCACTTCCACGGTCATTGGGGAATGCGCGGCGCCGGAACCTGTTGGGGAATGCCTCGTTGCCGCTTTCTGTCCGGTCACTTTCCGCTGAGTCCCACTGAAGACGGTTGTCTGGGTTTTTTCGCCATTGGTTACTTCTATGGTGGTTGATTTAGGTGCTGATTTAGAGCCGGTCGACCCATGTCCTCCGCCTGCAGAGCTTCCGACGGACGCTTTTGAAGTTCCGCTGAAGACCGTTGTCTGGGACTTTGTGCCGTTGATGACTTCAACACTCTGCGTAGGACGCGCGGCTTTTGCTCTCCTGTGGTGATGATGCCGCTTGACGACCTTCTTTTGGACAGGAGGCTGCGGCGTGCCGGATGGCGCGGGCTGCGCCAGGAGCACAGTCGACGCGAGAATGAACGGAAGGATGAAGCAGGTTCGAATCGCAGGCATACACCAGTTCCCTCGGCCGCGCCTTGTGCCTCTCAATTCAGTTTAAGCGGTCATGGTTGATACGGAGGCCGTTTGGGCCGGGGTGCGATTCCGATGACAACTGTCTGCTTGTTCACGCCGACTCGCTTTGTATCGCTCGACACGATCGCCACAACGACCGGTCGCGCATTGCGGGGCGCGTTGCCCTGCCGGTTAGTTTCGTAGGGGGTCTCATTGAGAGTTTTGATTTCCCTGTCGCTGCCATTGATGATTTCAACGGTGGTCGCGGCGGGCGAATGGTTTGTGCCTGCTGGAACCGCGCTGGAATGGGGCGCATCGAATTCCTGGGTCTGAATGGAATCGCCGTTGAAGACCTCCACGCTTTGCGGAGGAGCTGCGGGCTTTGCGCGTCTTGCGGCAGCCACTTTTGCCGCGGCTGGATGCGCAGTTGCGGGTTGATTTTCGTCGGTCGCAGGCCGGGCAAACAGCATGACCGGCGCCAGGAGCAGGGCAAGGCTGGTGCGGGCGTGGATTGAAGGCATACGCGGGAACCCCGTGCGCAAGAGTATATCCGCAGCACGGTGGGCAGTAAACAGTACCAATTCTTAATTGATTGGAAAGGCCATTGAAAGAGACATTTCCGGTTATTGGAGGGACTATTCCTTGAGCGTCACGGTGATTTTGCGGGCGTCGCCGCCAGCGGAGCTGATGACAATCTCGCCGGTGGACTTTTTGCGAATGCTTTTGAATTTTTCGCCCCACTCGACGAGGACCAAAGCGTCTGGAGTGAGTAACTCATCCAGGCCGAGCGTTTCAAGCTGGCGCTCGCCCTCAAGGCGATAGACGTCGAGGTGAAAGAGCTTGACGGGCTTCCCTTCCCGGGTGCCGTCGTACTCATGAAGCAGGGTGAAGGTCGGACTGGTCACTTCGTCTGGTTCGGCGGCGTCGAGTGCCTGTGCGATCCCCTTCACGAGGGTGGTTTTGCCGGTGCCCAGATCACCGCGGAGCACGAGCAGTTGGGGCGGCTTGAGCAGGCGGACAAGTTTGCGCCCGACTTCGACTGTGTCCGCGCCACTGTGGGTGGTGAACTCGTGGATGCGGCCTTCGGTAGCGGGTGCTGCGTTGCTCATTCAGCGGCCTCGTGGGAGCGCGTGGCCGGCGACGACTCCGGCAGCCCCTGTAACCAAACATAACCGTTCTGGCCATCGGAGTGAAAGTGAAAAGCCGGAGAAAGCTGGGGCAGGGTATCGGTGGCGAGAAGGGTGTGCTCGTCGCCCTGGCGAACGGCCATGTCCGCGGCCAGCCCATGCAGATAGACCGCTACCTCAACGGCGCGTGCAGGGTCAGCCGGATATTGTGCCAGCAGCCCGGCAACCAGCCCAGTGAGTAGATCGCCGCTGCCACCTTTGGCCATGCCGGGATTGCCGGTTGTGTTGACCGCTACGCGGCCATCGGGGTGCGCGATGACCGTACGCCAGCCCTTCAGGACCAGCATAAGGTGATTACGTTGAGCGAATGCGCGCGCGATCTCAAGGCGGTTGGCTTGTACATCGGCGATTGGGATCCCGGCCAGCCGCGCCATCTCGCCCGGATGCGGTGTAAGGACAACGGTGCGCCCTGCTTTGGCCATCTTTGCCAATTTCGCCAGCAACGCGGGCTTCGCAGCGAGGATGTTGAGGGCGTCGGCATCGATGACAGCGGGCATACTGGTGGCGGAAAGCAGGCCGGAGAAGAACTTGATTGTCTCCGGCTCCTGGCCCATGCCGGGGCCGATAGCCAGAACTGTTTTTCCGGTTGTGAGGGCTGCCAACTGCTTTGGGAGAAGATTCCTGTTGCCTGCGATTTGTCCGGATGCGGTGGCGGACAGCGGCCACGTCATCAATTCGGGTGCAATCGTCGCAACGAGCGGCAATGCGGGCGCGGGAACCGCTGCCGTGACGAGGCCGGCACCAGAGCGCAAAGCCGCCAATGCGGACATCGAGGGTGCGCCGGACTTGCCACCAGCAGTGCCAAACGTTCCACCCACAACGAGCACGTGGCCGAAGTTCCCCTTGTTGTTGTCGACGGCTCGCGGTGCCTGTGCGAGAGCCAGCGCAGAACCTGCCCAATATATTTGCAACGATGAGACGATGGCCGCGTCAGGGGAGCCGATCGGCGCCACGACGATGGGTTGGTTCCAGTGCCGCGTCAGTTGGCCGAAGATGTGCGCAGGCTTGGGCGCGGTAAAAGTGATGACGGCATCGACGGGAGAAACAGGGCTGGGAACCATCGCACTGGTCTCATCGGCGGGCCAGCCCGAAGGCAGGTCGATGGCCAGCACCGGTGCGGCGCTGGCTCGCATCCATTCAAGCGCGGCGAGGGCCAGGCTCTTCAACGGCGGCTTGAAGCCGGTGCCGAGAATCGCATCTACAAGCAGATCGGTTTGGAGTGTGCCGGCATGTCGGGCGAGATCTTCCGGCGTGTTGATTACGTGAAGGTGTCCCTTTGCGGCACTGGCTTTCAATTCGCGCCATGCCGCAGCGGCATCGCCCTTTAATTCGCCCGGCGCGCCCAGCAGCAACGCGGTCACTTCAAGGCCGGATTCAGCAAGCAGACGCGCGGTCATCAAGCCATCGCCGCCGTTGTTTCCTCGGCCACAGAGAACGGTTACCCGGCGCGCCTTGGGAAATTGCGCGCGCGCGAATGCGGCCACGGCCGCCGATGCGTTGCGCATCAATTGCAGCGATGGGACACCGAAGCGCTCTGACGTCGCCCGGTCGCACGCCTGCATCTCAGAAGCCGCGAGGACTTGCATGGCATCTATGGTATAGCGGTGCCACGGGGGGCGCTTGCGGGCGGCCTGGTTTCAGCGATAATCAATCACAAAAGGGATTGGCACATGACACAGAACAGCGGCACTGCGGCATCAATGACAACGGCCACGTTCGACCTTCTCGCGTTGGCTGCAAAGTTTCCTCCGAGCGCCGAGACCATGCTGCTGGATATGCGGCTGACTGACGAAGCTGCGGCCAGTTCGCGGTTGTTCCGCATCTACAGGCCTGTTCCCGAGCACTATCACAAAACGTGCGATGAGTATTTGCAGGTGATTTCGGGGCGGGCAAGATTCGCCGTTGATGGAGGCGCGCCTGTGGAGCTTGGGCCTGGCCAGCTTTTGTTTTTCCGGCGCAATACGGTGCACAGCATTCCTGCGATCGTGGAGGAGCCGTTAGTGGTCTTCTCTGTCGATACGCCGCGTCGCGATCCATCGGACGTGACCTTCGTCGATCCCTCTTATGGAACGGCGAAGGATTTCATTCGCACCATCCCGTATTAGGCGCGTCGGCTTATTGTTGTTCGCAGTCTCGGACGCCGGTCTCTCAAAACTCGATTCTGGCCTGAAAAGCGATCATGCGCGGCGAACTGTCTCCGCCGAGGCCTACGCCGAGCAGTCCGGTGGGCGGCGAAATGGTGCTTTCGAGGGTGCCGAACTTGGCCGGAATGAATTCGCCCGGCACTCCAGCCTCGACGTTGCTGGGGAGCGCGAAGTTCGGATGGTTGAAGGCGTTGAACATCTGCAGGTCGAAGCGCATTGAGGCTGCTTCGGTCATCCGAAATTTCCTGGTGATGTATATGTCTGAGTCAGTGAAGTGCGGCCCACGCACCGTGTTGCGGCCCGCATCGCCGAATTGGCAATTGGCAGCGGAGTCACCGCCTGTGCATGCGCCCGTGGTGGGATCGACGACGGAAACGAAGGCCTCGGGATTGAGCCACTGCCTGGTTCCCGCAACAGTGACGCCGGAGTATGCGTTCTTGCGGTAGAGCGCTACGCCGCTGACTCTGCGGGCAAACTGTGGTCCGCTGATCTGAAAGACACCGTGGCCACCCGCGGTATAGGGCTGGCTCAGTACAGTAAACGGCAATCCGCTATGGAGGAAGGCTGTCTGAGAGAACGACCAGCCGCCAAGGACTGCGCGGACCAGCAAATGATGTGAGGGAAAAGGAATCTGATAAAGGCCGAATGCCGAGATGTTGTGGCGCACGTCGTAGTCGCAGGCACCATGCAGCCGGTTTAGTTCGCCGGGCTGGGGCGACAGAATCCCCTGCGATGAAAACGACAGGAGCCCTCCGTTTGACACTTCGTCGAGGCAATGACTGAAGGTGTAGTTGGCGCGCAGAGTCAGCTTTTTGAGCTGTTCGGTGAAGGTAGACTGCAATCCGGAATAGGTGCTGTTTGCGTCCGTTCGGAATTCGTTGACGCTGCCGAATCGTTGGTCAAGGGGCTTCTGGTAGGAGTAGGGAGCGAAGCATCCATCGCAGACCGTTTGGTAGCCGTTCAACTGGACCTGGAACGGCTCATGCAGGCCGCGCGTGCCGACGTAATCGATACGTGCCGATCCATGCGCGCCCGCCTGTTGCTCGATCCCGAAATTGTATTGGTAGTAGTAGGGCGTCTTGAGTGTGCCACTTGGGAAGGAATTCAGGCTCACGGCCAGCGGGCAGACCGGCGCATTCGCGGAGATTCCGGCGCACGGTGGAGCACCGGAGCTGAAGATCGAATGGAAGTCCTGATTGGCGGCGGTGGTTGCATCGGCGGCGCTGCCGGCAACGCCAGGGGCAATCGCGATGCCGCCCACCTGTCCGCCGAGGCCGCCCACAAAAGTTGGCGCGTAGGGGGCATTGGTGGCTGCGAGATCCGCAACCTGCGCGGGAATGATGTCGCTGAAGACACCGAAGCCAAGATGCGCCACGGTGCCCTGAGTGAGTTGATACGCAACCGAAATACGCGGCTGCCAAATCACGAGCGGCGTGGCGGGAAAAAGGTTGCGCACGCCGGATCGAATGGCCTGATCGAGGGGCTGGCTTGTGTCATGCGATAGATCGGCAAACGATCCCGAAGGCCGCGCAAACAGCCCTTGCTGATTTACGGGATTGCTATTCGATGACGCTCGAATCCCGGCTGTGAAGGTAGCTCGGGCCGTGGGTTTGTAGGTGTCCATAGCATACAGCTCGATATTTCCGGCTGCCACGCGCTCTTTGAACGCAGTGGGAAATGTGCGGCTTTCGGTGTAGGCGGCGCCATATGTGAATTGAGCAAGATCGTTGAACGTGGCGGTGGGGACCGTTCCTTCGCCCAGGTCGTAGTCGCTGACGTCGATGCGCCGCGTATTGATGCCGAAACGGTAACGTTCTTTTCCCTGCGTCCAATCAAGGTTGTCGTTGATCTGCCACTGGGTGACCTTGCGTCCCTGCGGATAGGTGTTGTCGTTGCCGCCGATGTTCGTGAACGGCGCGTTGGAAGTGCCTGCATCAAGCACGATGGGAAATGTTTGTTGCACCTGGGCAAAGCTATTCGGCTCGAAGATGCTGGAATACCAACTCGCACCGGGATTGAACTGGTTAACGAGATTCGAGTTGAAGATATGCGTGAAGCCCGCAACCAGCGTGCGCTGCGGCTGCGGGGAGTAGGAGTTGAAGATGGGATTGATGGGGTCTGTGTATGCGGCCTGCAATCCCGTGTCCTGCTGGAAGCGGTACCAGACGCTGTTGTTGGCGTCGATGGTGTGATCGATTTTCAGCACGATCAGGTTTTCGGAGTCGCTGTTATTCAAGGACTCCTGGCGCTGGTTCGCGCAGCCAGCACCATTGAAGAGATTTCCGCTGGTCTGGGTACCGGGCAGCAATACCCCGCTGGCATCCAGCGGACACGAACTCACCGCGACCGGAGTTCCGGCGGTATTGCGATAGAGATTGAACATCGACTGATAGAACGCAATCTCTTGCGGCTCGGGCGGCAATGCGGTCCCCGTGATGGGGTCGGTCCCGCCCAAAGGCAGCTGATTTAAAACATATTGCTGAAAAGCCGGCGAGGGCACAACGGTCTGCGACACGAGCGGCAGCGCAATGCGAATGCCCTCCATATGAAGGAAGAAAAACAGCCGATCCGGCAGGATTGGCCCTCCCACGCTGCCGCCAAATTCGTTCACTGTGGAGCGCGGCTTCTTTGTAGTGTTGCCCGGTGTGTCGTTGGCGTGGAGGAAGTAATTCTCCGCGTTGAAAAGAGAGCCATTCCACAGCTCGTAGAGGTCGCCGTGAAATCGGTTGGTTCCTGACTTCGTGAAATAGTTCACCTGCGAAGCACCGTATCTGCCCTGGTCGACGGCGTAGGAATTTGTATTGACCGTCGCCTGATCGACCGCGTCGAGGCCGATGACAAGATTGGTGGAGAGGCCGATATTCAACCCCAGCCAAGGGTCGTTGCTGTCGTAGCCGTCGAGAATGTAGCCGTTCGAGGTCGCGGGCAGGCCGTTGAATTCGACGTTGCCGTAACCGCCCGCGGCCTTGGCATCGTTGGAGGAACCGGCTGTATTCATGAGAGCTCCAGGGGAGAACTGCACAATGTAAGTCAGGTCCTGTCCGGGGTTGGGCAGGCTCGCGATGGTCTTCGATTCCAGCGTCGTTGTGGTGTTTGGATTTTCGAGGCTCAGCAACTGCTGGTTGGCGGTGACCTCGACTGTCTGCGATGCCGATGAAACGGTGAGACGAAAGTTGAGCGTTACGGTCCGGCCGACTTCGACGGCAATTGGCTGCGAGGTTTGTTCTGCAAAACCCGGCGCGCTCACCTTCAGGGTGTAGATTCCGGGATTTACCTGGGAGAAAAGAAAACGTCCCTCGGCGCTCGTCTTCCCTGCGCGCACGGCCTTGGTGTTCAAATCGGTTGCCGTGACCTCGGCACCGGAGACTGTTGCTCCCGACGTATCGGTTAGCGTGCCTGAAATGGCGCAGGAGGTGCCGCTTTGTGCGGGCAGAAACGCGACTATTAATCACGGTTAACAACAGAAAAATGAGGAGGCTCAGCCTGACTGTTCGCGTGTTCGTCATGCAGGACCTCCTGCGGAACGGGGAAAAGGTAGATCAGCGACCCATGGCGGTCTGGATGAGCAGCCAAGCGTTCAACCCGGCGATGAGAATTGCGGTGAACCAGGAAAGCCCTTTCAACCAGGGTGCATTCACAAATTCGCCCATCTTTTTGCGGCTGCCGGTGAACAGTACGAGGGGAATGACTGCGAAGCTGAGTTGGAGCGAGAGAATCACCTGGCTGAGAATCAGCAGCTTCTCAGTTCCCCGCTCACCTGTAATCGCAACCACGATGATGGTAGGAATAATTGCCAGGCTGCGCGTAATGAGGCGGCGCAACCAGGGGGAAAGGCGGAGATGGATGAAGCCTTCCATTACCACCTGTCCGGCCAGAGTGCCGGTGATGGAGGAGTTTTGCCCGGAGGCGAGCAGCGCGACGGCGAACAGCGTGCTTGCACCGGCAGCACCCAGCAGAGGGCTGAGCAGCTGGTAGGCGTCCTGAATGGCCGCGACGTCATAGTGTCCGCTGCGATTGAACACTGCGGCGGCCACAATGAGAATGGCCGCATTCACGAATAGCGCCAGCGTGAGCGCGAGCCCGGAGTCTATGTTGGCCATGTGGATGGCTTCGCGTTTGCCCTCGGGCGTTCGCTGATAACGGCGGCTTTGCACGATGGAGGAATGCAGGTAAAGATTGTGCGGCATGACCGTTGCGCCCAGCATGCCGATGGCGATGTAGAGCATGTCGGGGTTGGTGACGATGGCTTTGGAGGGGATGAAGAGATTGCGCAGGATTGGCCAATACTCCGGCTTGGAGAGAAACATCTGGACGCCGAACATGGCGATGATGGTGCCGATGAGGGTGATGACCAGCGCCTCAACGTAGCGGAAGCCCCAGCGCTGCAGCATGAGAATGATCAGCACGTCGAGGCCGGTGATCAGCACGCCATAAAAGAGCGGGATGTGAAAGAGCAGCTCGAGGGCGATGGCGGAGCCGATGACTTCGGCAAGGTCGCAGGCTGCGATGGCGATCTCCGCGCCCACCCAGAGGCCAAAGCTGACCCAGCGGCCGTATTCCTCGTGACAAAGCTGCGCCAGGTCGCGCTCAGTGGCAACGCCCAGCTTGAGGCTCAGGCTCTGGAGCAGAATCGCCATCAGGTTCGAAGCCATGATGACGAAGAGGAGGGTGTAGCCGAAGCGGGAGCCGCCGGCGATGTCGGTGGCCCAGTTGCCGGGGTCCATGTAGCCGACGGAGATGAGGAATCCCGGGCCAAGGAAGCCTAGCAGGCGTCGCCAGTAGAACGGGGAGCGCGAGACGCTGACGGTCGAATGCACCTCGGGCAGGGAGGGCTCGGCGATCGAGACGGCGGATGCGAATTCTGTGGCCATGAGGTGCAGGGGGAAAGCCGATGGTCGTGCTTAACCCATAGTATGCCACAGTATGTTAATTATGGTTAATTTTATTGATTACTTTTGATTAGGTGCGGGGCTCGGGGCGAAGCCATACTGCTTCAGCGGCGGGGCGGCCGAGGATGGAGACGCCCGCAGGTAGCTCAATTGAAACGGTTTGGTCGTAATTTTGACTGACGATGCGCAGGCTCCGACTGGGGCCTATCCCCATGTGATGGAGAAACAAGAGCAGCTTAGGATCGCGTTCATGGAGGCTTGTGACGGTGTAGCGCTGACCTTCGGCAGCCTCAGAGAGCGGCAGTTCGCCGCGCCGTTTGCGCTGGGCTGGACTCTCAGGCAGGACGAAGTTGCCGTGCGGGCAGGCTCCGCCCTCACCGAGTTTCTCCTTCAGCTTGGTCTCGAAGGCCGGCGAGACGGCGTGCTCGAGCCGCTCGGCTTCTTCGTGGATCTCGTACCACTCCATGCCGAAGACTTCGCTGAGCATGCGTTCGATGAGGTGGTGGCGGAGGGCGGTGCGATAGGCGGTTTCGCGACCGGTGGCAGTCAGGCGAACGATGCCGTCGGCACCCACTTCGACAAATCCGTCGCGCTTTAGGCGCTTGAGCGCCATGGTGACGGCAGGCGCTGAAACTTCAAGCCAATGAGCCAGTGTGGCAGGGATGACCTGATGGCCTTCCGCTTCGGCCTCCAAAATGGCCTTGAGGTAGTTCTCTTTCGATACGTGGATGGAATCTTTCATGGTGGTTCTTCATCCACTGTACATTCTTTTTCAGGGCGGACAGCTCTGCCGGCGCGAGTGTTTTCTGTTGGCGAAGGGTTTCTATTTTCCAGCGGGGAGAGGTGAGATGAATTCAAAACCTGTGCGCGATTTTGGCGGGCTCTTTACCAGGATTGCATTTGTGTTTCTGGCCTTGGCTTTGCCGTTGACGGCACAAGAGCGCGCGAGCGCGCCGCGCGCGGACGGGCAGACCACGCCTCTGCTTGTTTACCGCGCGGCGGGTACGGTGACAGGATGCGCGCCACTGGCGGTAATTTCGCATGGCGCAGGAGGTTCGGAGAATGGCTACCGGTACCTTGCTGAAGCGATGGCTCAGAACGGATTCACGACGGTCGTGATGGGTCATCGCGAGAGCGGCCTGTCGGCGTTGAGCGCGGATATGCGGAAGAACGGAATACGGCCGGGAATCAAGGCGCTCGTGGCCGACCCGCAGGCGGAGCAGGCACGGCTACTGGATGTTGGCGCTGCTCTCAAGTGGGCCGATGGCCAGTGCCACGTTCCCTTCAGAGTGCTTCTTGGTCACTCAATGGGCGCGGAAACGGTGATGCTGGAAGCCGGTGCGCACAACATGATCGGCGTCACCTCACCGCCCGCAGGACGGGATCGTTTCGATGCCTACGTGGCCTTGTCGCCTGAGGGGCCCGGGATCGTGTTTCCGGAGCACGCATGGAGCAATATTCGCAAACCGCTGCTGGTGCTGACGGGCACGCGCGACGATTCCCTGCAGGGAGGCCCGGAGGCGAGGCAGGTTCCCTGGCACGAGTTGCCCGGAGGCGCAGGGAAATGCCAGTGGATGGGCGTGGTCGAGGGCGCCACGCATATGAACTTCGCAGGAAGCGGCATGGGTGCCGATCGCGTGAAACCCATGGTGACCGAAACCATCGCCAGCTTTCTATCCGGTGCGCGCGCACATGAATGCACACTGCCGGGCTCAGTGCCCGGAATGACGCTGCAGTCGAAGTGAAGCGCGGGTCACGGCGTGGACCAATGAGACTCGAAGAGATCCCGAGGTCAGTCGAGATTTTTCAGTAGCCAGTAATGGAAGCCGTCGACGATGGCCATGAGCGCGGCCTGGTTCAAGTCACTGCTGACGCCCGCGGTGATCCACGGTTCGTGGCCGTCGGCGTGGAAGCTGACGGTAACGCGGACGTGGGCTGCAGAGTCGTGCGCGGAAACGTCAATGGCGGTGACGCTGAAGGTGCCCAGGCGCATCAGCTTGATGGCCGGATACCATTTTTCCAGCTCCTGCCGCATGGCTTTGGTGAGCGCATCGACCGGCCCGGCGCCTTCGGCCCGCGTTGTGGTGGCGGACGAGTCGCCGATGGAGAGCAGCATGGAGGCCTGGACGTACCGGTTGTGGGTTTCGTCGGATTCGTCGATCACGCGCCAGCTCTTGATGCTGAACCGATTCTGCAGAGTCTTGAGGATCTTCATGCAGGCGAGGCGGAATGAGATTTCGCTGGCCGTGAAGCCTCCGCCTTCAATCATGGCCTGGTTGGCGTCAATGAAAGCCTGCGCCTGCCGGGAATTGAGTGCGACGCCGAGCGACTCCGAGAGCAGAATGATGTTGGCCTTGCCTGATTGACGGTTGACGCCGATGACCGGGCCGGCGCCGACCTGCGACGGATCGCACCAGAGATAAGCGCCGGGATTTTTGCGCTCGCTGCTGCCGTGCATGCCGGCCCAAGTGCCAAATGCGCCGGTGCCAACAATGGGCGCGCCGTGCGGGACTTCGAGCGAGAACGCTGCGTAGGCGGAGTGCGCGAGGCGGGTGAGGCCTTTGAGTGATTCGGGAGGAACGAAGTCCGCTTCTCCGCGGAGCTGCATGCTGCCGATAACGGTGGTCAGGTTGACGTTGCCGCAGCGCTCGCCCGTTCCGAGCACGGTGCCTTGCACCTGACAGGCTCCGGCAAGGATGGCGGCGCGGGTGTTGGCGATTCCAAGACCGCGATCGGTGTGGCCGTGAAATCCAAATTTGAAGCCGGGGTGGGCGCTGGTGAGGCTGCTGATGACCGCGCTGACTTCTTCGGGACTTGCGCCGCCGGTGGTGTCGCAGATTACGATGCGGTCGACTTTCTGCTGGACGCATTGGGCTGTGAGTTGCAGGAAATAATCGAGGCTGCGCTGATTGAAATCGGCATCGCAAGGATTGCCGTTTTCGCGGCGGCCGCAATTGGCATCCATGGCGTGCTCAAAGTCCACAATGACTTCGAGGCCATGATCCTGAAGGCAGGCGATGGTTTCGTGCGCCATCAGGAGGTTTTCTTCCGGCGTGGTTTCGAGCGACAGGGACACATCGAGCAGGCGGGATTTGACCACGATGACTGCGACAGGGATGCGCTTCTTATGTTCGACGATGAATTGGACATCGGGCCAATGCTCAATCCTGGTGCCACGGCCGCGCGTTCTGCCAAACAGAGCCAGGCGCATGGAGCCGGTATCGAGCCGACCCGAGAGCGTTGGTGATGTCCGCAACAAACCGGTTTGCTCCGGCGAATCCAATTTCAGCGTACCGGACGCCAAAGCTGGCCATGCGCTGAAGAAGGCCAACTGCATTGGGTACGGAGATATCGATATTTGGCTGTTGCATCCCGTCGCGAAGACTTGTATCGAACAACTCGACTTTTCTGGTGATCGCTTGCTTCATTTGTCCTTGATTCTGAGCCGGTGCCGGATGCATTGGATCGACGAGTGACTCTGTCTGCGGGCGCGGATTGAGCCCTTTAGACAGGATAACCCGGCTCTCTGGTGTGTTTTGCGCGGAGCAATCCGTGGTGGAAACGAAGAGGCCATTTCGCGGGTGCGAAATGGCCTGAGATTGCTGACAAACCTGCCGAACTTTCCCTCAGCGGCTAAAGCCCGCTTTATTTCGTCGCTCTTACGGCACGGCTGAAGCCGTGCCCTTTCAAAACAGAGACTTCGTGGTGGAAACGAAGAGGCCATTTCGCGGGTGCGAAATGGCCTCTTGTGCAGGCGCTGATGCGGACGGCCGAGGTTACTTGGCGGCGACCAGCGGTTGGGTGGTCAAGGCTGCCGTCGGCGTAGCCCTTGGCGATTTCGGCGATCGAGACGGGCTTGTAGTCGCCGGCGTGGCCGGCCTGGCCGAACTGGGTCATGCGCGGGGCAACGACCTTCTGCATGGCCTCGCGGGCGGGCTTCATGTAGTCGCGGGGATCGAACTTCTCCGGAGTCTCCCACAGGACCTTGCGAATGGCGCCGGTAATGGCGAGGCGGTTGTCGGTATCGACGTTGATTTTGCGCACGCCGTTGCGGATGCCGAGTTGAATCTCTTCGACCGGCACGCCCCAGGTTTCCTTCAGCTTGCCGCCGTATTGGTTCACGATGTCCTGCAGATCCTTGGGCACCGAGGAGCTGCCGTGCATGACGAGGTGGGTGTTGGGCAGGCGCTTGTGAATGGCAATGAGCACGTCCATCTTGAGCACCGAGCCGTCGGGCTTCTTGGTGAACTTGTAGGCGCCGTGGCTGGTGCCGATGGCGATGGCCAACGCGTCAACGCCGGTGCGCTCGGCAAACTCGACTGCCTGGTCGGGGTCGGTGATGTGATCGAGGCCGGAGCCGCCCGCGCCGTGTCCGTCTTCCACGCCGCCCAGCACGCCAATTTCGCCTTCGACGGTGATGCCGCGCTCGTGGGCAAAGTCAACCACCTTGCGGGTGACTTCAACGTTCTCTTCAAACGTGGAGGGGGTCTTGCCGTCGGTCTTGAGCGAGCCATCCATCATGACGGAGGTAAAGCCCAACTCGATTGCGCTTTTGCAGGTCTCAAAGCTGTTGCCGTGATCCTGGTGCATGGCGATCGGAATATCGGGATAAAGCTCGCTGGCGGCGAGAATGAGGTGATACAGATAACGGTCCTGCGCGAACTGGCGCGCGCCACGGCTGGCCTGGATAATGACCGGCGAACGGGTTTCCTTCGCGGCCTCCATGATGGCCTGAATCTGTTCCATATCGTTTACGTTGAACGCGCCGACGCCGTAACCGCCCTTGGCGGCCTCGTCGAGAAGTTGCCGCATGGAGACTAGGGGCATTGGAATTCTCCTTCTTGGTTTGGTCCTGCCTGGTTTGGACCGGGATTGGGTCTGGCCGCCTGTTCGCCCGGGCCCTGAGGGGCGGAAATCAGCCTGCCGGGCGGCGGGAACTGCAATCGTCCTTATCGTAGCAGAGACTCGCAAGCGAAAAGTGTGTCCAAGAGCACACGCGCGTGCCTAGATTCCACAACGGTACAGCGGCGTGGAATGGTTCAAAAGGCGGAATCGATTCGCGATTTCATTCACTTCATTGGGTCTATGGCTTTTGGGCAGACTCCGGAGACGCAGATTCGGCGGCTCCTCGCTTGATGGCTGCGTGTGGCATAATCCGTCCGTGCCTTTGACCGACGCAACTCCTCAAAACTGGTACCTGTTGCTTTGTGTGGGCGGGACCGTGCTGGTGCTGCTTTTTCTGATTGCGAAGGTGAGGCTGCATCCAGCGCTGGCGTTGACTGTGGCCGCGATGGGGTTGGGTGTCGCGGCGCGCATGCCGCTGCTTCGGGTGCCTTTGTCCTTCACTGCGGGCGTAGGCGACCTGATGGGACACATCGCCATGGTGCTCGGGCTGGGAGCGATCCTGGGACAGCTTCTGGCGAGTTCCGGCGGCGCATCCGCGCTGGGCAGAACACTGGTGGAACGCTGCGGTGAAAAGGGGCTGCCATGGGCGCTGCTGGGGCTGGGCATCCTGGTAGGCATGCCGGTGTTTTTCGAGGTGGGCCTGGTGCTGATGTTGCCGATCATCGCGGCGGCAGCGCGGCGCAGCGGACGACCGCCGATCCTGGTCGGGATTCCGCTGCTGGCGGGGCTCTCGATTGTGCACGGCACATTGCCGCCACACCCGGCAGCCATGCTGGCGGTGGCGCAGTATCACGCCGACATGGGGCGCACGATTTTGATGGGACTCATCGTCGGGATTCCCTCCGGAGTGATGGCCGGACCGGTTCTGGGCTGGTTCCTGATGCGACGCTGGCGCAAACGGAGGGAGCGAGCCGGGGTCGAAGCAGCGTTTGAAGAGCCCGCACTCTTTGAAGAAGCCGAAATCGTTGCAGATGAAGTCGCGGCGGAGAAGAGGCTGGAAGCGGCCGTTCCGGCTGGCAGCAAGAAGTCGCTCGCTGAGGCGGTGCCCGATCCTGTGGGGCCAATCCGCGCGGCAACTGCGATTCTGCTGCCGGTAGCGATCATTTTTCTGGGCAGCTGGGCAGACACACTGGCTACGCCGGGAGGTATGGCGAATCGGACGCTGCACTTCGTCGGGAGCCCGGATGTGGCGCTGCTGATTGCCGTGCTGGTGGCGCTGGTGACGCTGGGCGGGCACATTCAGACCGGGCAACACCATGGACGGGAGTTGCTGCGCAAGCTTACTGCGGAGGCCTTCGAGCCGATCGCCAACGTGCTGGTGATTCTGGCGGCGTCCGGAGGCCTGAGCGGCATTCTGCGCGATTCGGGCGCGGCACAAGCAACGGTGAGCCTGGCGCTGGGCGCGCACATGCCGCCCCTGGTGCTGGCCTGGCTGCTGGCGGCGGTGGTGCGGGTGTCGATGGGTTCGGCCACAGTGGCGATGGCGGTTGCATCGGCCATCCTCGCGCCGATGGCAGGACACATCGGGGTGCGGCCGGAGCTGCTGGTGCTGGCTACGGGCACCGGGTCGTTGATTTTCTCGCACGTAAACGACTCGGGGTTCTGGATGATTCAGTCCTTCTTCAAACTGGAGATGAAGGAAACCTTTGCGACGTGGTCGCTGCTGGAGACGGTTTTGTCGGTGACAGGGCTGGCGGCAACGATGGGGCTGTCCGCGATGCTGCGGTAAGCCTGCTTTCCTATTTCACCAGAACGGCACGCTGAGCCGCAAAGACTTCCTTCAAGCCTGCTTCGGCAAGGTCGATGAGCGAGTTCAACTGGCTGCGGGAGAAGCTTCCCTTCTCTGCGGTGGCCTGGGTCTCGATGAGGCCTCCGTCGGCAGTCATCACCACGTTCATGTCCACCTCGGCAGCGGAGTCTTCTTCGTAGCAAAGGTCGAGGAGTTCCGTTCCCCCTACGACACCGACAGACGTGGCTGCGACGAGCTGCTTGAGCGGCGACTGCTTCAGCGTTCCTGCCTCGACCAAGGCGTTAAGCGCGAGAGCCAGAGCCACCGCCGCACCGGTGATGGCCGCGGTGCGCGTGCCGCCGTCGGCCTGGATGACGTCGCAGTCGAGAATCACGGTCCGTTCACCGAGGGCATGCATATCCACCACGGAGCGGAGGCTGCGGCCGATCAGGCGCTGAATCTCGTGGGTGCGGCCACCGATCTTTCCGCGCTCACTTTCCCGGGGTGTGCGGGTGACGGTGGAGCGGGGGAGCATGGCGTACTCCGCCGTGACCCAGCCGCGGCCGGAGTTGCGAAGCCAGCCGGGAACTCCCTGCTCGATGGTGGCGTTGGTGAGCACACGGGTGTTGCCGAGGGTGACGAGGACGGAGCCTTCGGCTGTCTGGACGAAGGCGGGGGTGAGGGAGAGGGGGCGAAGCTGGCCGGGCGTCCGGCCGCCGGGCCGGAAGAAAGGCGATGAGACGGGGGCGTGCATAGAGGGATTGTACGGGACGGGCGGCGGACGGGGCTGGGATGGCGGGGAGTTCCAAGATGGGAATCGGGCCTTGGCGGGGCCCTAAAAGGGAATGCAGACCGACATTGTTGAAAGGAAAGACGATAGAGGCGGGGGCTCTCGGGACGTGTCCTGTTTTGGGACGGGCCGGGAGGCGGTCTAATCCTGCACCTGCAGGTTTTGGAGGCAATGATTCCTTTCCTTATCAGCAGCTTAGACAATCTGTCCAGGTTTGGCACGCTACGTGTACTAGAAGAGGACAAGTCTGCGGCTGAAGAGCAGAAAAGGGGAACAGCGAGAGCCGGGACAGACCAAGAGCCTTTCGAGCACGAGGCTGCGAAACATACGGGAGTTCAAGGCACGGAGCATATCGAGAACAGGGTTTTGAAGATACGGGAGCTGAAAGGAAAGAGGCGGAGGATGCAGCAATTAGAGCAGGCAGTATTGAGTGGAACGGATCGGAAGCGCGTCGAGGTGGTAGCGGAGACATTGGCTAACCTGGTTGGCCACGGCGAGGGCGTGGCGGAGCTGATGCACGACGCCCGCAACATGGTGACGGCGCTGGGTCTTTACTGCGATCTGCTGGAAGAGCCGGGAGTGCTGACAACGCCCTTTCTGCACTACGGGAGTGAGCTGAAACTGGTGGCTGCGGCCAGCCGCCGCCTGGTGGAGAAGCTGGTCGCAATTGAAAGCGGCGAAGATTCCGCCTTCCATCGAGCCGGCGACAATACATTCGAACAGACCGGGCTGTCGTGGACGAAGTCGCCCCCCAGTCATCCTCATCCGATAACAAAGTGGGAACTGCTTCCGGCGACACAGATCGACGATCTGGCCAAGGAGCTGAATTCTGACGGGAACCTGCTCTCCGCGATGGCTGGACCCACAATCTGCCTGACGGTGGACACTGCAGGCGCCGAATTGCCGGTGCGCATGTCCGGTGAAGACCTGACGCGCATGCTGGTGAACCTGGTGAAGAACTCAGTGGAAGCCATGCCCGCAGGGGGAAGAATCCACCTGACCCTGCGGCAGAGCCCCACCGAGCCAGGCGCCGATCAGTGGTTGACCTTGAATGTTGAAGACAACGGGCCGGGAATTGATGCCGACGCGCTGGAAAGGATCTTCGAATCGGGCTACACCACGCGGACGAAGACTGGCATAGCCAGTTCAAAGAGCATATGGAAGGGTGAAAATCGCGGCCTTGGCCTCTCCATCACGCGATCCATCGTGGAGGGTGCGGGGGGACGGATTCAGGCTGCCAACCGCGATCCTTCGGGAGCCTGCTTCCAGATTGAATTACCCGTCCGCAAAGGTTGAGACGGCCAAAGCACGCTGGGCTTTCATCTGTGACACACGTCATTCATTCAATAAGAACGGGGCGCCTACAATGCTCGAAACAGTCCTTCAATCAGGGGCCATGGAGTCTATCCCACCAGTTACGGAGCCGGCGGCAAAACTTCACCTGCTGGTGGTGGACGTGGATCCTGCGGTGCGATCGGCCTGTGCCGAGATTGCCGCCAGCCTGGGCTATGCGGTGGAAAGCACGGCCGATCTGGACCACGCCCGCAGCCTTTTGCGGGGCCACGCGGCTGACATCCTGCTGGTGAATCTTGCGTACGGCAGCAGCATCGGCCTTGAAATGATCTCCGAGGTCAAGCTGCTCTATCCGCAGACCGCGGTGATTGCGATGACCGCATCGGGAACTGTGAATGCGGCCGTGGAAGCGATGCGTTGCGGAGCCTCGGATTATCTGACCAAGCCCTTCGCCATCGATGAGCTTTCGACGGTACTGGACCGCGCCGCTTCCATCCTCACTACCGACACGGCCACCCGCCAGTTGCGGGAGCGGCTTCGGCTTTCACAGGGGCTGGGGGCCATGATCGGCCGTTCGGGGGAGATGGAGAAGATGTACCGCATTCTCTCCAAAGTGGCCCAGAGCACGCATCCGGTTCTAATTCTTGGCGAGAGTGGCACGGGCAAGGAACTTGTAGCCCGCACCATCCACGCCTTCGGACCGAGCGCACAGAAGCCCTTTCTGCCCGTGGACTGCGGATCGCTGGTTCCTACGCTGATTGAAAGCGAACTGTTCGGCTACGTGAAGGGCGCTTTTACGGGGGCAAATCACTCCAAAGACGGGCTGCTGGTCTCGGCCGAAGGCGGAACAGTTTTTCTGGATGAGATTGGCGAACTAACGCTCGATCTGCAGGCCAAGCTGCTGCGCGCCCTGCAGGAAAAGGAAGTGCGACCGGTGGGCGCCACGCACCGCGTGCCCATCAAGGCGCGCATTGTGGCCGCTACCAATCGCGACCTGGCGGCCATGGTGGAAAAGGGAACCTTCCGCAAAGATCTCTTTTACAGGCTCAACGTTGTGAACCTGAGGCTGCCATCGCTGCGCGACCGCCGCGAAGACATCCCCCTTCTGGCGGCACATTTTCTTGACCGCATCAGCCGCGAACACGGCACCAAGTTCACCTTGAGCGATGAGGCGCTGCGCACCATGATGCGCCATGACTGGCCGGGAAATGTGCGCGAGCTTGAGAACGCAGTCGAGCGTGCGTGTGCGCTTTCGTCGGGGCCGGTGCTGCACCTGGGCGATCTGCCTACACAACTGCAGCAACAGGGGCTGGCGGCTCATCGCGCGGCTGCCGAAGTCGCAGAGGCGGAGGAAACAGTCGACACGCCGAAGGTGCAATCGCTGGCCGAGATGGAGCGAGAGGCGATTCTTGGAGCCATTCACACCTTGCGCGGCGACAAGCTGCAGGCTGCCAGGCTGCTGGGCATTGGCAAGACCACGCTCTACCGCAAGCTGAAGGAATATGGCATCGCCGAGACAATGCCAGGCGCGTAAAGGACGCATCAGCTTTCTGCGATCAGGTTCGAAATCGCGACGCAACCTGCAGGCCGCATCCGCAGGGCCGCGCCGGATGCGGACAATTTAGAGCTTGAATCAGGAACCTATAACCGAATCCTGGGGAACCGACATGAGCATTCTGATGGTGACTGGAATCGAGGGCGCACGGAACTGCGCCGCTGCGGTAGAAACGCAACTGGGCATGGAAGTGGAGGTTGCCGAAGGGCGCAAGTCGGCGTTGGCGGCGCTGCGCAGCAAGGAGTATGACGCGGTGCTGGTCGATGAGACGCTGGCAGAATGCGACCCCGCCGCTGCGGAGGCCATCTGGGCCCGCTCCGGCCTGGCGATTCCGCTGCAGATCAACTTTGCGCTCTCAGGGGCGGCTCGACTCATCCGCGAGATTCGCGCCGCGCTGCACCGTCGCGAGCGGGAGCAGGCACTGGCGCGCAGGGCCGCAGTGGTGGCCATCGAATCCGAAATGAACACCACGATCGCCGGTTTGCTGTTGCACTCGCAGCTTGCGCTCTCAGGCGAGGTGCCCGCACCGGTGGCCGACAAGTTGCGCGTGGTGGCCGATCTCGCGGGAACTCTCCGCCGGCAGCTGAGCGGGCCACAGCGGACGCCGCGTGAGACAGCGCGATGAACCGCCCTGGCGGATCACGCCATGAAGCTTGAAGAATTAACTGCGTTGCACGCGCAGCGCCGGGGCGAACCTGCTCCGGCGTCTTTTTTATTCGGCCGGAGGCGAGGAGAGCGATGGCTTAAGCTGAAGTGAAGATGAAGGACTCCGCTGTTTTGCTGATGGATTGCCCGGATCGCAAGGGCCTTGTGGCCCGCGTCGCAGGGCTGCTGTATGAATGGGGCGCCAACATTCTGCACGCCGACCAGCACCAGGACCACGAGCTGGGGCTGTTCTTCATGCGGGTGGAGTGGGGTCTCGCAAACAGCGGTGTTTCGGATGGGGCCCACGCAGGCACCGAGAACGCCGTATTCTCCGCGCAATCGTCCTCCAAGAATCAGCCGACCGGTGGACCTTTCGATCTGGCGGGGTTCAGGCAGGCATTTACCCCGTTGGCAGCGGAACTGGAGATGCACTGGAAGCTGAGCGCAGGCCCGGAGAGACCGAGGGTGGCGCTTTTCTGCTCGCAGTACCTGCACTGCATGGCGGATCTGCTCCATCGCTGGCGCAGCGGTGAGCTGGATTGCGCGATTCCGGTAATCGTCTCAAATCATGCGGCAGTCGAGAATCTGGCGGCGTTTTATGGGATTCCTTTCGAACTCATGCCTGTGACAGCAGCGACGCGCGGCGAGATCGAGGCGCAGCAACTTGAGATTCTCAAGCGCCACCGCGTTGAGCTGGTTGTGTTGGCGCGTTATATGCAGATTCTTTCGCCGGAGTTCGTCGCGCACTACCCCGCGGCGATCATCAACGTGCACCACTCCTTTTTGCCGGCGTTTACCGGAGCGCGGCCCTACCACGCGGCCCACGCGCGCGGAGTGAAACTGATCGGGGCCACCAGCCACTACGTCACCGAGGCGCTGGATGACGGGCCGATCATCGAGCAGGATGTGGCGCGCATCTCGCACCGCGATCAGGTTGAGGATCTGGTGGCGCGGGGACGCGACCTGGAGCGGCTGGTATTGTCGCGCGCCGTGCGCTGGCACCTCGACCGGCGCATTCTCTGCTATGGGAACAAGACGGTGGTCTTCGACTAGAATGCGCAACTGCTGACCATCTGACTGGACGTTGCCGATGAGTGTTCACCTTGACATCAGTTTGCAGGGAGGATATTGATGGATGGCGTCAAAATCTCCAGCCGCCGTCAATGCATATCGCGAAGGCGCCTGGAGAAATCCCGCCGGTCCTATCCGCCGGCTTTGCAGGAATGAACCCAATGAACCTGACGAAATCGTTCCCACTTGCGTCGCTGCTTGTTACGACGTTGTGCTTGACGTGCATGGTGAAGGTCACCGACGCCGCAGGACCGAAGCCCGCTGACTCAGGGGCGGTCAAAGCTGAGAACTCCACGGCACTCAAGTTCGACAGGCTCGATCCTGCGGTTGATGCAATCATTCCCGCCGGCGCGAAGCTGGAACGCGTCGCTACGGGATTCACCTGGACGGAAGGACCGGTGTGGGCGGGTGACAGCCTCTACTTTGCCAATATTCCGGCCAACAAGATTCTCAAGTGGACACCGGGGGCGGGTGTGGGCACCTTTCTTGAGCCGAGCGGCTACAAGGAAGCGGAACCCTACAACGGGCCGGAGCCGGGATCGAACGGGATGACGCTTGACGTGCGCGGACGGCTGACAGTTGCCGGGCATGCACAGCGCGACATCTATCGGTTTGAAACGCTGCAGCCGGGTGCCCCGATTACAATCCTTGCCGATTCGTATGAAGGCAAGCGACTCAACAGCCCCAACGATCTTGTCTATAAATCTGACGGCTCGCTCTACTTCACCGATCCGCCATACGGTTTGCCGACGCAAAAAGACAACGACCCGCACAAGCAACTCCAGGTAAACGGGGTCTATCGACTGCCGCATGCGCTGGAACACAAGGCCGGCGCCCCGCCGGCGCGCGCCGATTTACAACTGCTGGTGAGCGACCTGACAAGGCCGAACGGCATCGCCTTCTCTCCCGATGAGAAGTATCTCTACGTGAACAACTCCGAACCGAAGAAGATCTGGATGCGTTATCGCGTGCAACCGGACGGTTCATTGACCGAGGGCAAGCTTCTCTACGACGCGTCATCGGATCCGCGTCCAGGCAATCCCGATGGAATGAAGATCGATCGGCTGGGAAACATCTACAGCGCAGGGCCCGGGGGCGTGTGGATCTTCTCTCCGGAGGGCAAACCGCTGGCGACGATTCTTATGCCGGAAAAAGTCAGCAATCTCGCCTGGGCGGGGCCGGACCGCAAGACGCTCTACATCACGGCCAGCACCAGCGTGTATCGGGTGCACCTGAAAATTGCGGGCGCCCCGCTGATTCGAGGGCTGCAGAGTCCCCATACCACTGTCGCTTATCCTGACCCGCGCACGTAAGGGCAGAATTGTGGAAGCTACGTTTCGACGAGAGCATCGGCAATGGCCAGGTGCTGGTCGAGTGCGGCGATGCCGAGGTCGAGTTCCTCTTTAGTGACGATGAGGGGCGGGGCAATGACGAAGTGGCTGACCCAGGCTTGCTGCGCGACTCCATCGGCCATCATCTTGGCTGCGATCTGATCGACAACGAGCGGCTTGCCTTCCACCTTGTCGAGCATGGTATTGAAGGGCTCTTTGGTGGTGCGGTTCTTTACGATTTCAACGGCGAAGAAAAGACCCAGGCCGCGCACATCGCCGACGGACGGATGCCTGGCCTTGATGTCTTCGAGTTTTGCGCGGACATAGGGCTCCAGTTCGGCAGCGCGCTCGACGAGTTTGAGGCGTTGCATCTCCTCGATGGTGACGACGGCGGGGCCGAGATGAAGATGTCGCAGGGATCGGAACTGGAGCAAGCGGGGCAAGAGGCCGCGTTGTAGAAGCCATGGACGAAGACGTCGAAGTCCTTGACGACCTGGCGCTGGAACGACCACTGGTAACTGAACTGGTACTTGATCTGGCCCAGCCCGTTCTGGACGCCGGTGATCCCGAAGTTGTACTCGAAGCCGATCCCCAACGGCAGCGACTGGTCGAAGAGCAGGTTCATCGAGGGCTGCGTGCCGCCGTTGAACGCGGGCGAGCCGAACGTCGTCTGGAGGTAGATCTCGATGCCCATGGCGGGGATGTGGTACTTGGTGTTCTCCTCCCAGAAGTTGGCCTTGAAGTCGAAGGCCAGCGGCGAATAGCCGGTGGTGGCGGCCTGTTTCCCCTGCCTCGCCTGCGCGGTCAGCCCGTTGGAGAAGATGCGGAACTCGAGGTTGTCGGTCAGCCCGTAGCGGAGCAGGTATTCCCACTGGTAGATCGCGAGGCGTGTTCTTGCTCGCGCCGTAGAACCCGACCGGGGAGTTCTCGATGTAGAGCCGGCCTTTGGGGAGGGTGTAGGCACCGTTGGGGAAGTTGGCGGTGTCGGGGTCAGGGTCGCGGATGTCGATCTTCATCCGGCGCCGCAACTGGTTCCTGACGGCCTCGGCGGGGTCTTTTTCGGCCAGCAGCCAGCGGTCCTCGAAGATCAGGTTCATGAGCCAGGGGAAGAGGAAGCGGTCGTGCTCCTCATCGATCCCGAAGCGGTCGTGATAGATTTTCGCCGGGTCGGCATGGATGTCGGGATAGTTGAATTGCGGTTCCTCTCCGGCCTTCGCCCCGAATGCGGTTGCGGAGAATCGAGCTCATGCTGCCCGGCCGTCGGTCTGCCGGAGCGCGCGTGAGCCGGTCCGGCGGCGGCGCCAGCCAGCAGCACCGCCCGAATCCGACGGCGGAGCCGCGGCCACTCGATTGGCCCGGCGATTCCGCGCGATCGAGCTGAGGCCCCTGAGCGCCGGCGAATTGCGGTTGAGACCCGCCAGCCGCGGGAGTCGGCAGGCCGTCGCGGCGACCGGGGGCGGATTGGTCGCCGGATCCACCGACGACGGGGCGGCGACCGCTATGGGGTAGGGTCGGGAGCATTCGATGGTAAGCCGGGTCGGGAGCGGCGGCTAAGGGGAGCCAGAGACGGCGTCCGATCGCCGCCGCAAGCTCGACCGCGGGGCTCTGCAACCGGGCAACCTGGACCGTCTCGATCATCGACGCGCCTGGCGCGGAGGGTGGTCATCGCATCCGCGCCACCGCGCGGGGGGCCTTCCTTGGTGTTCACCGGCATACTCAGCCGTCGTCATGCAGCCGGAGACGGTCAGAGCCCCCAGGAACAGAAACAGCGAGCACCACCTCGCCAACGAGGTTTGCTCACGACCGCGGCCAGGCGGCTGCCCGTCCACGAAATCGCAGTCACGACGGCCTGGCCCCACGTGAGCCCCGAGACCGTCTTCGTCTCGGAGATCGTCTCCCGTTGCGGTTGGGGCATTCGGTATGATCCATGGCCTTCGTCATGCCGCGTTGGAAATAGCCGGCGATAGAAAACTCGAGAGACGTCACGTCAGTCCAGGACACCCGCCTTCGTACGCCTGGCGTAAGCCTTATCTAGAAGGAATCGGCAACGCGACCCACAATCTTTACCTGATCCGCAAAATCACGATTGATCCGAGGAAAGGCGAATGCGACGATTGAACTTGAATTACCTTTTGATCTTCATCCCGGTCGCGCTGGGGCTGAGCTGGACCGGCACAACCCGCTCCTGGTATTCTCCGTGGCCGCGCTGACGATCCTGCCGCTCTCGAAGGCTGTCGGTAGCTCGACCGAAACTCTGGGGTACTACCTCGGGCCGACGCTCGGGGGGCTGCTGAATGCGTCGATGGGCAATGCGCCGAGCTGATCATCGGAGTATTCGGCCTCAAGAACGGTCTGATCACGGTCGTCAAGGCATCACTGACCGGTTCGATCCTCGGCAACTTGCTGCTCACCCTGGGGCTGGCGATGTTCGCCGGTGGCCTGCGATATCAAAACAGACGTTCAATCTCCAATCGGCCCGGCTTTCCACGTCGATGATGTTCCTGGCGGTTGCAGGGCTGATGGTGCCGGCCCTGTTTCATTTCTCCTCTCGTTCAACCGAGCACGAGATCAGTCTGCAGATCGCCGCCAACTTGCTCGTCGTGTACGTCTTGAGTCTGGTTTACACGCTGTTCACCCACCGCAAGTTGTTCGAGATCACCCAGCCGGCCGAGCTGGATGTCGCGAAGACGTACTCCTGGAAGACCGCCCTGGCGTCTGGCGGGGGCAACCCTCGCGCTTGCGATGATGAGCGAAGTCCTCACCGATGCGCTGGAGCCGGCCACCAAACAACTTGGCATCAACGAGGTATTCGCCGGCATCATCCTGCTGGCTTCGGTCAGCAACATCTCCAGCGTCATGAACGCGGTGGTCTTCGCTCGGAAGAACCAGATGGACCTGGCGGTGAGCAGCGTCATCGGGGCGGCCACCCAGATGCGCTCCTGGTCTCCCCCGCTCTGGTATTCGCCAGCCTTCTCTTGCCCACACCAATGGACTTGCTCTTCAATCGACTCGAACTGGTCGCGCTCATCATCGCTATCTTCATCACCAGGAACATAACGATAGACGGCGAGTCCGACTGGCTGGAAGGGGCGATGCTGATCGCGGTCTTCGTGATGCTCGCCATCGGATTCTATTACACCGATTAGCCGACAGAAACCATCGGGTACGTTCACAACCCTGCGATTCGGAACGACTTAGTTCGCCCGGCCCACCAGATCATGCTCGCTTTCCCAGCCTGGCTGCCCGCTTGTAGAATCGGGCGGATAGCGTCTGAAACGGTCTAATCCCAAAAGACTGGACGGATAAGTCACTTATCAGTTTATTCGCCCTTGACTCACCTAGTCCTCCTATCTTAACTTAGTTCGATCGGCTCTTGTCGAATAATCGTTTTGAGATCCCGCCGCCATCAATTGACTTGACGTTGACTCGGTTCTTTCGTCTTCAAATTGCGAAACCCGGACTTCGGTGCCGATGGTCTCCCGGCTCTTGATTCGCATCTCGGTCAATCTGCGCTTGGAACACCGGTTGCAACCGTCCAAGCAATACAT
>CAVSAW010000017.1:0-347579 GCA_963725945.1 uncultured Acidobacteriota bacterium
TGGTTGCATAAGCCACAATTTGAAAGGGCATGGCTTTAGCCGTGCCGTAGATACAGCTGAATGACGCGGGCTTTAGCCCCTGAGGGGAATCCTCGGCCGGCTGGAAATCATTTATGCAACCGGCTCTGTTCCCTGTTCCCTGCTTCTTCTACTCCAGCATCTGCAAATCCAGCGGCTTCTCCAGCAGGCAATCCATCTCCGCAATGCTCGCCAGCGCGCGCTTCAACGCCGACGACTTGCACGGTTCCACCGTAACCACGAACGGCAGCGCGTGCTGTGGGTAGCCCGGCTTCTGTACGATGGCCCGAATATTGATGCGCTCCCTGGCCAGTGCGCCCGTGATCTCTGCCACGATTCCCGGCCGATCAGCCACCAGGAAGCGGATGTAATGCGGTACTTCAAACTCCGCGCCAATCCGCGCCGGAACCGACGGAATCGCCACTCGCCGCGAGCCATGCGCCAGTGCCAGCAGGTCGCTCACCACCGCCACCGCCGTGGGATGTCCGCCCGCTCCGTGACCGGAGAACACCACATCTCCGCCATACCGGCCCGTCAGAATCACCATGTTCTCCGTGCCCCGCGACCACGCCAGCGGCGAATTCTGATCCACCAGCATCGGTCCCACTGTGGCCGCCACCATGCCGTCGTGCTCCTCGGCGCGCGCAACCTGCCGGATCGTGCAGCTCAGGTCCCGTGCATAGCTGAAGTCCACCGCCGTTACTGCGGTGATCGGCTGCGGAATAATCTCCTCGGGATCGACCACCACGCGCAACGCCAGCCGCATCAGGATCGCCAGCTTCGCGCGCGCATCGAATCCACCCACATCTTCCGTCGGATCCGCCTCGGCATAGCCCTTCGCCTGCGCCGTCGCCAGCACCGTTGCATACTCCGCGCCCGCCTCCATCCTGCTCAGGATGAAGTTGCACGTCCCATTCAAAATGCCCTGCATCCGCTCGATGCGATCGCCCGCCAGTCCTTGCTCAAGCCCCGGAATCACGGGAATCCCGCCCGCCACTGCCGCACCGTACTTCAGATGGCCGCCCTTCTCCGCGGCCAGCCGCTCCAACTCCACGCCGTGATAGGCAATCAGCTTCTTGTTCGCGGTCACCACGCTCTTCCCCGCTTCAAGCGCACGGCGCACCCATCCTCCAGCGGGATCCAGTCCCCCGGCAAGCTCCACCACGACATCGACGTCCGCACTCAGTACCGCATCCGCGTCCTCGCTCCACACGATCTCCGGCGGCGTCCAGTCCACGCGTTTGCGCGCAACATTCCGATTGAATATATGCGTTAGTTCCAGCCCGTCCGGCTTGGATTCCACCAGGATTCGGGCGACAGACGCTCCCACAGTCCCAAAGCCAAAAAGGGCAATGCGCAGCGGGGCCCGAACCCCTGACTCCTGCGCGCAAATATCGTCCTTCATTTCGGGAGCAATCTCTTTAGGCACCAGCAATCCCTCTCATCCGCTAGTTACAAGTGACAATAAGTCGATGATACCTGAGCCCCACGTTGATTTTTCCAACCCTCACTAACAAGACCTCGTGTACCATGAATCCCAGATGCGGCGCGCGCTCTCCATCTTCCTCGTGCTTTTCTTCGGGCTGGGGCCGCTCACGGCCACGCTCACAGCCGACGACGACCTGCGCCTGCCCCCCTGCTGCCGCCGCAATGGAGCGCATCACTGCGCCATGTCCGACGCGATAATGGCGCGCATGATGCAGGCCGCTTCCGGCAAACCCATCGTCACAGCGCCCGCGCATTGCCCCTCTTTTCCGGCGAATTCGACTGCAACCGTGGCATCCAACCTCGCACTCGCACCGTCTCCGGGCGGCCTCCCATCTCCGCTTGTGCAAACCCACTCGGGCAACGCATATCGCGCATCCATCCGCATGGCTCAGATCCGCACCCATACCGGGCGCGGCCCTCCCGTTCCAATCTCCGGCTAAAGACTCGTCGAGACCTTCATTCCTTTCAGGCATGGAATGAAGATTCGGTCCGTTCCCCGGACCGGGGAGACCCCTGTTTCTACCAGCGACTTTTCCTTCACTGTCAGGGTCTCTCCTCAACCGTTCTCTTTCGAACCCGTGCATCTCTCGCATCGGCACGTCTCGGACGCGACGATTGCACGTGCTTCAGCCGTACTAATTCCGGAGGTCATAGCCATCATGCGTGCCTATTTGCTATCTATCGCCCTGATCCTGTTCTCCATCCCCGCCCAGGGCACCGTCTTTGCCACCGTGCACGGAGTCGTCCACGATCCCGAGCATCGCCCCATCGCCGGCGCTCAAGTCACGCTGCAGGCCTCCGATTCTGCGTTTGTCCTCCAAACCACGACCAACGCCGAAGGCGCATTTGAATTGCCCCAGGCCCCCATCGGCGTCTACCGTCTGACCGTCTCCTCACCCGGCTTTGCAGCTGTCACTCAAACGCTGTCCGTGGCTTCGGGAACCAATCCGGTATTGCATATCCCACTCCCCATCGGCGAAGCAACGCAGTCAGTCATCGTCGATGGCGCATCACTTTCGGCTGATACAGCCACTCCCACCACACTCATTACCCGCCAGATGATCGACGAAACTCCCGGCGCCAGCCGCACCATTGGCATGGAAATGATTACCGACTATGTCCCCGGCGCCTACATGACCCATGACATGCTCCACATGCGCGGCGGACATCAGACCAGTTGGCTCATCGATGGCATCGCCATCCCCAACACCAAGATCGCCTCTAACGTCGGCCCCCAGATTGATCCCAACGATATCGATTCCCTTGAAACGCAGCGCGGCAGCTACGCTTCCGACGTGGGCGACCGCACCTATGGCGTCTTCAATGTACTACCTCGCAATGGCTTTGAGCGCAACCGCGATGGAGAGCTGTTTCTCTACGGCCGGCAATCTCTACACCGGCGAGGTTGCGCTCTCGCTCGGCGACCACTCCGAAAAAACTGCGTGGTACACCAGCCTCACCGGCGGTCGCTCAAACTACGGCCTCGCCACCCCGGTCGTCTCCGTCCTCCACGACGCCACCAACTCCGGCAGCGGATTCTTCTCCCTGATTCACAATCAGACGCCCAGAGACCAGCTCCGCCTCGACGCCCAATACCGCCAGGACTTCTTTCAGGTCCCCTACGACCCCGACCCCAACGACTACGAATGCGCATCCGGCTACTACTGCTCCACGGACCTGCGCGATGTCCAGACAGAGCGCGACTCTTTCGTCATTGCCAACTGGGTCCACACCATTTCGCCCAAAGCCCTGTTCTCCGTCGCGCCCTTCTACCACTTCAACTTGGCAGACTACGATTCGCTCGCAAGCGATATGCCCGTCGCCACCACGTGGCACCAGACCTCGAACTACGTGGGCGGCCAGGCCGATGTCCCATCTAGAGCTAGGCCCAAACAGCTTCTCCGCCGGGCTTTACTCCTTCTATCAGAAGGAAAACGATCTCTTCGGCGTCGAATCAGGACGGCCAATGCGTCACCTCGACGTCTCCTTGTAATACGCCTGGAAATGCCAACGCCGGGCTGGTCGAGTTTTACGTGGCCGACCACCTTCGCCTGGGCCGGTATGTAACCTTGCTCGGCGGCGAACGCTTCTCTATCTTTCGATGCCGAATTGAATGAGACCGCCATCTATCCCCGCATCGGCGCCACCGTCGAGATCCCGCGTCTCCACTGGTTGCTGCGCGGCTTCTACGGCCACTTCTTCCAGCCCGCCCCCATCGAAACTGTTTCCAGTTCCGTGCTCAACTACGCCAGCAGTCTGGGAGGCGGTGAAGACACCTTCACGCCACTTCCTTCTGAGCGCGACGAGGAGCACCAGTTTGGCATTCAGATTCCCTATCGAGGCTGGGTGCTCGACGTCGATACCTTCAAGAACCGCGTCAATAACTTCCTCGACCACTCCAATCTCGGCGAATCGAATATGTATTTCCCCATCGCCGTCGATGGTGCCCTCGTTCGCGCCTGGGAGATGACCCTCAGATCACCGCAGCTCGCCCACCTGGGCCAGTTCCACCTGACTTACTCGAATCAAATCGCCGAACAGCGCGGCAACATCATCGGTGGATTTACCTGCACCATACCCACCGACCCCGCCTGCGACCTCGGTCCGGATTACACGCCGGTTGACCACGACCAGCGCAACACGCTCAACACAGGCTTCACAGCCAATTTGCCGCTCCGCACCTGGTTCGCCTCCAACGTCTACTACGGGTCGGGCTTTTCCAACGGCCTGGCCGATTCCGGCGAAGGACCCTACCAAGGGAACAATCTGCCCGTCCACACCACTTTCGACGTCTCTGCGGGCCACACCTTCGGTGAGAACTGGAACGTCTCCGCCAACGTCCTCAATGTCACCAATCACCGCGTCTTGCTCGACAACTCCGTCACCATCGGCGGATTCCACTTCAACGATCCGCGCATGTTCTCCGCCCAACTCCGCTACCGCTTCCACTTCTAATGGAACGGATTCTCAATCTTCACGCGTCTGTCATCTTGAGCGAAGTCGAAAGATCCGCAGCCGTTGTTAGGGCCGCAGCCAGAGGCACGAATCTGGGTGAGCATTACCCCGAAAAATACCCGCCGGCAACTTGCCGATTATTTCCGCAATCCGACTATCATCGGAATTGATGGCGACAGTATTCAGGAAACTCAACCCTGAAAACCACCGCCTATTCCTGAAACAGAAGAGGGTACCCCCCACCCCCCTCCAATATTTTCGTTTTCCACAAAATCGTTGCAGAGTATTCCGCGAACCAACCCAGACCCATTTGGTCCGCACGCGGTTTCAACGCCGGGTCACTTCAACAGAAACAGCCCCGGCAGAACCTCTCCCGCCTTGCCTTCCACCACATTCGTAAATGCCTGCGCATTCAGCGGCGCCTCCGGCCCCACATACACCGTCCGCGCCCCGCCCTGCCGCGCCCAGTGCACAAAGTTCGCCGCCGGATACACCGACCCCGAAGTGCCCACCACCACCATCAGCGTCGCCTTCGCAATCTCATCCTGAATCCGCTCCATCTCCAGCGGAATCTCGCCGAAGAATACAATGTGCGGCCGCAACCGTCCGCCGCACGCACAGCGCCCCACTTCGGCCAGGCTCTTGTAGATGGCTCGATCCTCAACCGGCGGCCGTCCGCAATCCCACTCGCAGCGCGCTTTGTCCAGTTCGCCGTGCATGTGCACCAGCCGCACTGATCCGGCCCGCTCATGCAGGTCGTCCACATTCTGCGTGCAGAGAAAGAAGCGCTCGCCCAGCTTGCGCCTCCAGCTCCGCCAGCGCAACGTGCGCCGGATTCGGCTCTGCCTTCATCCCCGCCGCGCGCCGCGCCGAGTAGAACTCCCACACCCCCGCCGGATTCCGCTCCCACGCATCCGGCGTGCACACATCTTCAACCCGATAGCCCGCCCACAGCCCATCTTCCGCGCGAAACGTGGGCAGCCCGCTCTCCGCGCTGATCCCCGCCCCCGTCAGCACAAACACCTGGTCATCGGATGAAATGGAAATGCTTGCCATGGTTCTCTCTTCTAGCTTCTGGCGAAGAGCCTCTAGCTTTCGGGTATCGGCGATGGCCCTGCGCCGCAGGCGATTCATTGCTGAGCTGGTAGCTGAAAGCTGCCTTTACGGTTCCAGCAGAATCTTCCCCGTCGTCTTGCGCGCTTCCAGATCGGTCTGCGCCTGCGCCGCTTCGGCCAGCGGATACATATACTCCGTGCGCAGCTTCAGTTCGCCCTTCGCAGCCCAGTCCCAGCACATCGCCCGCGCGCCACTCCAGTTCCGCCCGCGTGCGCCACGTAGTGCCACAGCGTGGGCCGCGTCACGAAACAGCGAACCCTTGCCGCTCAGCTGAATCAGATCGAACGGCGGCACCGGCCCGCTCGATGCGCCAAACAGCGCCAGCAGCCCGCGCGGCCGCAGGCAGTTCAGGCTCTTCTCAAACGTCGTCTTGCCCACCGAGTCGTACACCACGTCCACGCCCTTGCCGCCGGTCAGCCGCTTCACCTCCGCCTCAAAATCCTGCTCGGTGTACAGAATCACGTCCGAAGCGCCGGCCTCGCGCGACAGTTCCGCTTTCTCTGCGGTCGACACCGTCGTAATCACCCGCGCGCCGATCCGCGCCGCCATCTGCGTCAGCAGCAGCCCCACGCCGCCCGCCCCCGCATGAACCAGCGCCGTCTCCCCAGCCTTCAAGCGGATAAGTGGAATAGGCAAGATAGTGCGCCGTCATCCCCTGCAGCATCGCCGCCGCGGCCTGCTCCGGGTCAAACGCCATCGGCACCTTCACCAGTTGCGCCGCCGGCACCAGCGCATACTCCGCATAGCTGCCCAGCACGCTCACCGAGGCCACCGCATCGCCCGCTTCAAATCCGGTCACGCCCGGGCCCAGCTTCTCCACCGTGCCCGCCGCCTCGCTGCCCGGGATCAGCGGCAACGTCGCCTTGTACACGCCCTTGCGGAAATAAATCTCGATGAAGTTGACCCCGACTGCTTCCACGCGGATCAACACCTGCCCCGGTCCCGGCTCGGGAATGGGCAACTCGGCCAGCTGCAAGAACCTCCGGCCCGCCAGTCTCGTGAATCTGAATGGCTTTCATGTCAACGGCAAGAATGCACCCTGGAGGCGGCTCGCTGCAAGGGTTTCGTTCATCAATATCGCCTGCGCGCCAACTCTCGCACTCTTCCCCAGAAACACCAAACCCCATCCAGACATCGTCCGGACGGGGCTGTTCTTTCACTATTTCACTGCTTCACCAGTTCACTTTTTCACTGTTCTTAGAAGTTGTCCTTGTCCCGCGACAACATGCTCGGCTCTTCCGGCGAGCGCAGCCGCACAATGCGATCAATCGCGTACGGCGCGCGATGTTGCGATCGTGTAGTAGTGGCGCACCTGCAACTCGCCCAGCAGCCCGATCGCCAGCAACTGAATTCCGGCCACAATCAGCACGCCTGCAATCACAAACAGCGGCCCATGCTGGTCCATCACGTTCATGATGCGGATTCAAGATCTTCATTCCCAGCAGCAGCGCCGAAATAAAGCTGCCGGCCATAATGCCCAGCGCGCCGAAGCTGCCGAAGAAGTGCAGCGGCCGGCTCATGTACTTCAGCAGGAAGCGAATCGTCAGCAGATCAAAGAACACGCGGAACGTGCGCCCGATGCCGTAGTGGCTCTTGCCCCGCTCGCGATGCACGTTCTTGATGGGAATTTCGCAGATCGACGCGCCATACCAGCTCGCCAGCGCCGGAATGAAGCGGTGCATCTCGCCATAGAGCGGAATGTTGGTGATCACTTCGCGGCGATAGGCCTTGAAAGTCGTGCCGAAGTCGTGAATGTCCACGCCCGAAAGCTTGGCCATCAGCCAGTTGGCGCAGCGCGAAGGAATGCGCCGCATCACGAAGTTGTCGATGCGCTCTTTGCGCCATCCCGACACCACGTCGTAGCCCTCTTCGAGCTTCTCAATAAAGCTGGGAATCTCGTTCGGATCGTGCTGCAGATCGCCGTCCATCGCCAAGATGAATTCGCCCGAGGCATGGTCGAATCCCGCCGCCAGCGCCGAGGTCTGGCCGAAATTCCGGCGCAGCTTGACCACCAGCACGCGGCTATCCACCGCGGCAATCTCTTCCAGCAGCTTGTAGGTGCGGTCACTGGAGCCGTCGTCGACCAGCACCAGCTCAAAACTATCGCCCACCTGCTCCATCACCTGCTTCAGGCGCGCATACAGCACAGTCACGTTTTCCTCTTCATTGTGAAAAGGAACGACGATTGAATATTTCGGCATATCAATAGTATAGACGCGATCTTGTTTGAAAGGGCGCAAAAACATGCTGTTGAAATGGGTACTTCTGCAACCTGCTGCGATTTGCAAACACGTGATCCGCGCTGGGACTCCTACCGGTCCAGTTCATCCAGCATTCCCTGCATCTCGCTGAGCGCATGCGGTTGCCGGTGCGTGCGGCGCAGCCACTCCGGCCTTCAACCGCTCGATGGCTTCCGCCGTCCGCCCCGCATTGGCCAGCGTTTGCGCCGCCATAAAGTACCCCGCCGTATAGTCCGGATCGTTCACCAGCAGCACGTCGAATTCCTTCAGCGCCTCGTCCGTTTCGCCGCGCTTGGCCAATTCCATGGCAATGCCGTAGCGCGCAAAGCTGTTCTTCGCGTCCAGCGCGAGAATCTCTCTCAGTCCTGCAATCTTGTCCATCGTGCTCGTCATGCGCAGGGTCATCCCTGAAGGGATTTGCGTAATTGGCGCGGATTGCCGAAACTGGAACAGTGCGTTCAGTTTCGCCTTCCGCTTCTTCATTGTAGCCGGAAGTCGGCATCACTCCAGGTTCGCACAAATGAACGGAGCAAGTCCCAATGAGTTCCACTGAAACCAATCCGATTGTGCGCACTGTAGCCAGCACGCAGTCGGAGATGACTGAGATCATCCTGCCCAACGACACCAACACCCTGGGCAACCTGCTCGGCGGCCGCCTCATGCACTTCATCGACCTCACCGGCGCCATGGCCGCCTACCGTCACTCGCGCACTCACGTCGTCACCGCGGCCATGGACCACATCGACTTCATTCAGCCCGTGCACCTCGGCGACCTGCTCACCCTCAAGTCCAGCGTCAACCGCGCGTTCTCCACTTCAATGGAAGTCGGCGTAAAGGTCTGGGCAGAAAACACCGCAGACCGGCACGCATCTGCACGTGGCCAGCGCCTACCTCGTCTTTGTCGCAATCGACAAAAATGGCAGACGTCAAAAGGTTCCTCAGTTGCTGCCCGAAACACCCAACGAAATTCGCCGCTATGCAGATGCGATGCGCCGCCGCGAACATCGCGAGGCTGAAGCCGCCCGCCGCAAGCAGGAACGCCACGCGCAGTCGGGCACAGAAAGCGTCCCGCTCGCAAGTCAGTAGTCGCTCAACAGACTTTGTACGAGTTACATATCAAAAGGAGTAATCAAACCTCATGGCTCATTCTCATGCCGCGCCCGCGCCTGTCGCTTTGCCCGGCGTCTCAAAAATCGTCGCCATCGGTTCCGGCAAAGGCGGAGTGGGCAAAACCACCGTGGCCGTCAACCTCGCCATCGCCCTCTCGCGGCTCGGCCAGCGCGTAGGCCTCATCGACGCCGACATCTACGGCCCCAATGTTCCCCTCATGATGGGCTCCACACAGCAGCCGCGGGTCGGCGCCGACAACCAGATCCAGCCCAACGACACCCACGGCATCAAGACCATCTCCATCGGCTACATCTCGCCCGGCGACAAGCCCCTCGTCATGCGCGGACCCATGCTGCACCAGATCATCCGCCAGTTTCTGCAGCAGGTCGAATGGGGCGAGCTCGATTACCTCATCGTCGATCTGCCGCCCGGCACCGGCGATGTCGTCATCTCCCTCGTCCAGACCGTTCCGCTCACCGGCGCCGTCGTTGTCTCCACACCCAGCGACGTCAGCCTGCAGGACGCGCGCAAGGCTCTGGAGATGTTCGCCCAGGTCAATGTCGAGGTCCTTGGCATCGTCGAAAACATGAGCCACTTCACCTGCCCCCATTGCCATCACGAGATCGACATCTTCTCTCGCGGCGGCGCGGAGCGCACGGCGACGCAGTTCAACATTCCCTTCCTCGGCTCCATCGAACTCATTCCCGCCATTCGCGAAGGGGGCGATCGCGGCCTTCCCGTCGCCCTTGCCGGCCCCAAGAGCCCGCAGGCCGCGGAGTTTTACGCTGTCGCACAAAAAGTGATGGAACGTGCCGAAGCTGCCGCTGCAGCCGCCTCAGACGTAATCGAGATCAGTTAAGTTCGTAGAGAAAAATCCCTCAGGCCTCAACGCGCGACCTGAGGGTTTCTCCAGGCAGTGAATCTACGCCGCCGCAGGTTCCGGCACCGCAATGCGCGTGACGGTAATAATGCTGATATCGTCTTCCTGGCCGAATTTTTGTGCACTGTCGGCTACCGCGCTCGCAGAACCCTCGCTCCGCAACAACTTCTCCACACGCTCGAAGCCGAAAAGATGCCCGTCCGCATCCGTCGCCTCTGCGATGCCGTCCGACATGACTACGAGCTTGTCATTCCCACGTAGTTGAAAATGCATCTGAGAAAACTCTGCGTTCTCGACCAGCCCCAGGGGCAGCGCGCCCTCCATCGCGATCGGTTCTCCATTCAGATACGGTGCGATGTGGCCCGCGTTGGCTACCGTCACCTCGCCATTCCCCGCGATGTTCAGCACAAGGCAGGTGGCCTGCGCATCGCTGCGACCCAGGAGGCGGCGGTTCAGGGCGCGCAAAACAAACTCCGGATCGGCTTTCGACTCCGCCGTGCTGCGGATCGCTCCCACCAGCAGTGCAACCAGCATGCCGGCTTTCAGTCCTTTGCCCGTCACATCTCCCGCCACAATCAGCAAACTGCCGTCACTCTTGTTGGGAATGATCTGAAAGAAATCACCGCCCACCTCGCGAGCGGGCCGGTATTCACTCTCCACCACAAGCCCCGGAAACTCGGTCCGCGTCTCGGGTAGGATGACCTGCTGCACCTCCTGCGCCTGCTTCACATCCAGGGCCATCTGCCGCTGCAGCCGAATGGACAGAACCAGCCTGCGCAGCAGAAGCAAAGCCAGACCGCCCACCAGCAACAGGTTTGCCAGTTCGCGCAAGGTAATCTGCATGCCCCAGGGGAACCAGAATTGCAGGATGTGCAGGAATTGAAGCTCCGCTGCGAACTCGGAGATACACGCCAGAAGCACCGCGGGAAGAACCACCCAGCCTTCCAGTCCCTCTTCGCGAATCCCCTGGAAGACAGTAAACAGCATCAGGATTGCCAGAGCTACTCGAAGCCAAAGAGAACCTACTTCAAAGGCATGGCTCAACGACGGCGGGACGATGATGAAAAACAGATTCTGACCCAATGAGTTCGACAACATTAACAGCGCCGCCAGCGCGCCAAGCACCCACGGAATCCACGCAGGATGGCGAAGCCGGAACCAGACACGCCAAACCATCACCCAACCGGCAAAGATCAGTACTTCGAGGAATACGTTTGATTCCACCGAAAGAAGAACTGCGCCAACCCACTGCGTCCAGACACCCATTACGCTGACGAATCGATCCGTCGCAATCAACAGCAGCACAGCCCCTATCCACAGGTAAACCCTGTCAGATCGGTCGAAAAGCACGAGGCTCAGAGCCACGACTCCCAGCAGGCAGAAGAAGAGACCTTCAATAAGAGATCCTGTATAGGCCCGAACCAGTTCGTTCCAGCGCAACTGGTGCTGGGCAGACACTGCTTCCTCTTCGCCGAGCAGTGGCGGGGTATGAAGTCCGCCAACCGTGTCGTCTTGGGCCAGGGTAGCCGGTTCCATCCATACACGGAACGCCAGAACCGTCGTGGACTTACCCGCACTTGCACCGTTCGATTCGGGAAGCTGAAACATCATCGGTTGTGTGTAGTAAATGGTCGGTTTTTTTCCCGCAAAGTCGCCAAACTGGCCGACCAGCTTTCCGTTATCAAAGGCCTGGTAGGCGTCGTCTACATCCGACGGCCCGGCAAGCGCCAGCTTGGCGCCCGGTTGCGCTTCGAGCTGCACCCGAATGCGGTACCACGCATAGCCCCAGTACCCAGGATGGCCTTTGGCCGCCCAACCGGGCACATAGCCTGATATTCCGGAGATTAGATCGTATGCGCCGCTCTTCGGCGTCAGGTCCACATTCTCCCAATTCGAGTCGTCAAAGCCCGCCTCCGCCCAGAGCGGCGCGTGGGTTTCAGCATCGACGGGCGAGTCCCCAATCGTGAACTTCCATGGGCCGTAAAGCGGAACCACGGCTTGCCCAAGATTGACATGTAAGGCACCGTGCGATGTCGCCGGCGATGACTGCTGCAACGCTGCCGGCTGGGACCAGCCAACTGCACAGCTCATTGAAATAGACGACAACAGCAGAAGTTTGCGAAGGCGTCGTGGCATGAATTGACCTCGGATGCAGGGGGGAGCCGCTGCACGCACTATACCCAGTCAATGCCCCAGGTTGGAACTTCTTTCGCCAAGCCCTGAAGCGAGTCTGCCAATACGATAAAAGGGAACCACACAGGCGAGCCCCTGGACGCTGCCGGCCGCTCGCGATCGCGGCCCTTGCTTTCTACCCTCGCTCACAGAAAATACTCGAAGTCCGTCTCCACCTTCATGCGCCTGTGAATCTTGAAGATATGTCCGGACTTCAGCGCCGGGTTCAGCTCCACATAATTCCGCGCCCCTTGCCATAAGTACCGATCGCCGGTCAGCAGGTCTTCTGCTTCAAACCCGCGGTCCTGCGGAATCCCAAGCTCCTCCAGCGGCAGGGTCACAAACCCCGATTGCGTGTAATTCGGATCAAGATTCACCACCGTCAGAATTAGATTCGAACGATCCTCCGACTCCTTCGTATAGCAGATCAATTGCTCGTTTTCGCAGTAGTGAAACCTGAGCCGCCAGTCGCTCTGCAGCGCTTCATTGTGATTGCGAATTGCATTCACGCGCGCAATCAGTGGTCGCAGGCTATCCGGCTTGTCCAAATCCCAGTAGCGAATCTCATACTTTTCTGAGTTGAGATACTCTTCGCTCCCATGGCGAATCGGCACATGCTCCAGCAGCTCAAACGCTGGACCGTACATGCCATAATTCGCGCCCAGCGTCGCCGCCAGCAGCAGCCGGATCGAAAACGCCGCGCGCCCGCCCATTTGCAGAAACTCCGTCAAAATATCCGGCGTGTTCGTCCACTGGTTGGGCCGGAAGAATTCCCGCACCGGCGTCTGCGCCAGCTCAGTCAGATACGTCGTAATCTCGCCCTTTCCATTGCGCCATGGAAAATACGTGTACGACTGGCTGAATCCCAACTTTGCCAACCGATACATGATCTTCGGCCGTGTAAAAGCCTCCGCCAGAAAAAGCACCTGCGGATGCACCCGCTTGATCTCGGCAATCACCCATTCCCAGAATGCGAACGCCTTCGTGTGCGGATTATCCACGCGAAAAATCGTCACGCCCTGCTCGATCCAGTAGTCGAAGACGCTCTTCAACTCCTCCCACATCCCCGCCCAGTCTTCGCTCTCAAAATCGAAGGGATAAATATCCTGATATTTCTTGGGCGGATTCTCCGCATACTGAATCGTTCCGTCCGGCCGTTTGCGGAACCACGATTCATGCTCCTTCACGTAGGGATGATCCGGTGCAGCTTGGAATGCGATATCCAGCGCCACCTGCAGATCAAGCTCCTTCGGCCTTCTTCACAAAACTGCCGGAAGTCCTTCAGAGTCCCCAGCTCCGGCAAAATCGCCTTGTGCCCACCGTCCGCTGAACCAATTGCCCATGGACTTCCTTGGTCGCCCGGTTGGCTGTCCGGATTGTTATTCGGGCCTTTGCGAAACATGCAGCCCTATCGGATGAATCGGCGGCATGTACACCACGTTGAATCCCATCTCCGCGATGTACTGCAGCCGCTTCTCGCAATCCGCGAACGTTCCGTGCTTACCCGATTCGTCCGACGTCGACCGCGGAAACAATTCATACCAGGAACTGAATCGTGCGCGCACTGGATCGACCACAATCGAAAATTCGCGCTCCGACTCTGTCACAAATTGTTTGTCAGGATAACGCTGCACCAGCTCCTGCAATGTAGGGTCGGTGGCATAAATGCGGAGCGCCTTCGTCTCCTGTCTCGACCGCAGCACCATTGCCCGCTCGCGAAGCCATACCGCATCTTTTCCCGACGCACGGCCTGCTGCTTCATCCAATCAAATCCGCGCCAATCAGGTAATCCACATCGACATCGCTCTCCGCCTTGATGCGCTTCAGCAGCGCGAGTCGCCACGTCTCGAAATGATCCACCCACCCTTGCACTTTGAATCCGTAGCGTCCCAATTCCCCCACGCGGAACGCGCCCGTCCAGCGGTCATTCACCAGCGCGTGCATCGGAATCTCAACCCACTTCTCTGACCCCTCCCGGTGAGCCAGCAACGAAGCGGAGATTGAATCGTGCCCGTCTGTAAAAATATCTGCTTCCACCTGCACCAGGTCGCCCACTGTGCGCTTGGCGGCGAAACGCCCGCCATCCACCGCAGGGGACACGGCCTCGATCACGACCCGTTTGCGTCCGTCCGCTTGCGTTGCTTTCATAGCCGTTTCACTTTCCTTCTCGTCTCTACGCTGCAAATCCTGTCAAGCGCGCACGCCCATTCTCCGTCCTTCAATTAATCGCTCATAAAGCTCAATGGTCTGGTGCGCAATCGCCGTCCAGCTAAAGACTTCTTCAACGCGGCGTCTTCCCGCATCTCCAAAACGCCTGCACTTTTCAGGATCCTCAAGCATCTCATTCAGCCGCGCCGCAAGATCGCGCGCAAACTTCTCTGGGTCGCGCGGGAAACTCGTTACAGGGTCCTGGTCGAACGGCACCAGGTAGCCCGTCTCGTCATCCACCACAACTTCCTTGATGCCGCCCGTTGCGCTCGCCACCACCGGTGCGCGACAGGCCATCGCCTCAAGATTGATGATCCCGAAACGGCTCATAGACCGATGGGCAGCAGAACACGCGCGCGTTGCTGTAAAGCTGAATGGCCTCCTGCTTCGTCACCATCTTCTCAATCCACACAATCCGCGGATGCGCCTTGCGCGCCTCTTCTACCTTGCCGCGCAACTCCGCCGCAATCTCGGGCGTGTCCGGCGCTCCCGCGCACAGCACAACCTGCGTCTCCGCCGGAAGATACCGGATCGCGTCGACCAGGTGCGTGACGCCCTTCTGGCGAGTAATGCGCCCTACAAACAAAACGTATGGCATCGCCGCGTCAACTCCGTAATCAGCCAGCGCCTTTGCCTCCGAGGTCTTTTGATATTCATTCAGATCGATTCCGTTATAGATAACGTGAATCCGTCCCGGCTCGACCTCCGGATAAGCACGCAGAATGTCCGCCTTCGTGCCCTGCGAAACAGCGATGATCGCGTCCGCATCCAGAATCGCCGTTCGCTCCATCCACGAACTCATCGCATACCCGCTGCCGAGCTGCTCCGCTTTCCATGCGCGCAGCGGCTCCAATGAGTGAGTAGTCAGCACAAAGGGCACGCCGTAAAGTTTCTTCGCAAGGTAGCCCGCCATCGACACATACCACGTGTGCGTATGGACAACATCCACTCCGGTCAGCGCCTTCACCTGCGTTAGGTTCAGGCTCAGCGCTTCAAGCGCTCCTTTGAATTTTGCTTCCGTACCGTTCGAGATCTCCGCCCACGGTTCTGCGCCGCGTACGTGCAGATTGCCCTCGTCCCACTGCTGCGGACCCCAGCAATGAACCTCGACCTCAATCTTCCTGGCTAATTCGCGGCTCAGATAATCCACGTGAACTCCCGCGCCGCCATACACCTGTGGGGGATACTCCCGTGTGAAGATTCCGACTCGCAACACTCTTCCTCCGGTCGAGCTCGATGAAGCGTCCCCGCGTATCTGCCTTGCGGCAGAATGCAGTTTCATCCCCCTGAGCCACTCCCCCGCCGAGACTCCAAATGAATTTCAGGTGCGCATCAATAAACACCTGGCTTGCCTGGATGAATCACTCACCGAATTTGCTCCGGATGAGTGTACTTGCTCACCCCCTACGGCGCAAGCGTTGTACCCCCGGCTATCTCGAAGTAAGAATACGCTGTTGCACTACGAGAGTTGCCTCCGCAATCCAACCAAAAAACATATACCGATGCTCGCCGGTAAGCTTCGGATCTTCTCCTCCGGGCTTTCCCTCGCTTCCAGGCAAAAAAAGAAAGCGGAGCCTTCGCCCCGCCTTCAATTTACTTTCGGTGATTTTCAACCTACCGCCAATGTCCCTCGACCAGAACCCAGCCATCATGGCGGTGTACCCAGTGATGAGCAACCCATACCGCATGAGGATGTGGGGGACGGTCCCAGCGGCCGGGAACCCAGACATAATGTGCGCCATCCCAACGGTGGTAGCCGGCGATCCAGACGAAGCCTCTATCCGGTGGCGGGCCTGGACGCTCCACAATCGGAGCCGGCGGCCCTATATGCACATAGACCTGCGCAAATGAGGCGGCAGGGAGCAGAGTGAAAGCAAGCAAAGCTGCCATTGCAATCTTTTTCACAGTCGAAAACTCCTTCAGCATGAATTACCGGAGTACGGCCTTGCTTCCGGCTTCTTGTTGGATTCAACCTATATCCCCAGGAAAAGTTGCGCCAGCTCGAATTCTTCCCGCCCCCGGTTCTTTGGTAACGGCTATTACCCGGCCCGCACAACTACATCAATTTCTTCAGTCATCGCTTCGGTAGCCGCAATGCACGCGGCACGATCCACATCATGGTGTGTCACCAGGCGAATCGCGTCCGGCCCTACCGCGCTGGCCAGTATCCCGCGAACTTTCAGCCTTGCCACAACCTCGGCAGCGCTCGCACCCTCCGCCAGCCTGAAGACCACGATGTTTGTCTCCACCGCCTCCAGATCGATGATCACGCCTTCAATGTGCGCCAGTGCTTCAGCCAGCAGACGCGCATTGGCATGGTCCTCGTGCAGCCGCGCCGGCATCTGCTCCAGCGCAATCAATCCGGCCGCCGCCAGGATGCCCGCCTGGCGCATCCCGCCCCCCAACGCTTTCCGAAAAGTGCGCGCTCTCTTCATCAGCTCTGCCGATCCGGTCAGCATCGATCCCACCGGCGCACAGAGTCCCTTCGACAAGCAGAACATCACCGTGTCGAACCCGCGCGTCAGTGTCTTTACATCCGAGCCCAGCGCCGTCGCGGCATTAAAGATGCGCGCCCCATCCAGATGAACCGGGAGCTTCCGCTCTTTTGCTCCGTTCCAAATCTCCTCCAGAACCGGCAACGGCGTTACGCCTCCACCCGCCAAATTTGCGGTGTTTTCAATTTCGATCAACCCCGTTGCGGCGCGAAATCCTCCCCATTCAGTGATCACCGGCTCAATATGCTTCCACGTCAGAATCCCGCGCTCGGCATAAACGGCCCGCACCAGGCAACCTGAAAACACCGCTGTCGTCGCCATCTCCCAATCCAGAATGTGCGAGCGCGATTCGGCAATCACTTCCTGCCCCGGCTGCGTCAACGCCCGGATCGCGATCTGGTTCCCCATCGTTCCGGTCGGCACAAACAGCGCATCCTCGCGGCCAAACATCTCCGCTGCACGCTTCTCCAGCAGGTTCACCGTGGGGTCTTCCCTGTAAACGTCGTCGCCCACTTCCGCCACTGCCATCGCAGCGCGCATCTCCGGCGTCGGCCGCGTCACCGTATCCGACCGCAAATCAATCAATGTTTCCAATCAAATGATCCTTCCTGCTTGGTGAATGAGTACGGAAGAATGCAAAGTTCCAGATCGCCGCAGATGCCCGTTCCCTATTCCCTGCTTCTACGGTATCTGCGCCATCGGCAACTCGATCACCGGAGTCACCTTGCCGTCCTGCGAAGCGAACGCCCACAGTCCGTGAAAGTTTACCTTCAGCTCCGGATGCGCCTTGAGCAGCGCGCTCAACACAGCCACCGCCTCAGTGCGCGCGGCTGCGGGGTCAGTCACCCCAATGGACTCATACGTCACGCCCAAATCGTCTTCATGCAAAGTAGTTTCTACGCGGATTGAGTCGATCTTCCATGTGCGAACCCCCTCCGTGAGCGAATATGGGAACGCGCCCGAAGGTGAGTCTTTAATCAGCGATTGTTCCTGAACAAGCTTCTCCATGTTTGGCGACGAGATGAAATCCACCGGCAGCAACAAGTAGCGTGCCAGTTCGTAGCTGTACCAGGCGCCCCACGAATCGTTGGTTGCGGCCAGCGCACGGCCCTTCGTCCAATACCACACCCCGTCATGCCCGTCGATGATTCCCTGCCGCACCGAAATTCCGCCCAGCTTCCAACCCGCAACTGGCCCGGTCGGGTCCCAAACCAGAATGATGCCCAGATGTCCGCCCATCGCCGAACCGGCCGCGTCCGCCAGCACCACGGCATATTTGCCCGGCGGCAGCGCATGCATGGTAATGGTCACGGTCAGTGAACCGCTGGCATTCGAACAAAAGAATTGCGTATCCGCCACTGCCGTTGCCGACGAGTCATCCAGCAGATAGACACTCTGAATCTGCGCCTGCCCGCCCTTCACCAGGGGCGCACCGTCGTCCACGGCTTCGTGGATGCCGGGCCAATCCTGGGCCACGCCAGAAAACAGCGCAGACTGCAGCGTCGCATCATCTTGCTGCACGATCGCGACCGCAATCTTTTCGCCCGCAGATGCAAGCGCGTTGCGATCCTGGGGCAAAAGCTCACCCTGTGCGGTACAGCTAGCTGCCAAACCTGTCACCGGCGCTGCCAATACCAGCGCCGCGATCAAAACCTTCCAGCTGAGGCGCATTTGGTGCAATTCCCTCTCTGCCCAGAACACCATTTGTGAGCGTACGTGGGCCACTGCTAGTCTAGTACAGTGAAGCGGCACCGAAACGCCGCTATGGTGTTCCCAACGGCCCCGGAAAGCCGATTCTCATGCGCACATTCATCCCGCGCCACACCGCGATCCAGCCGAGCTTCCTTCGCAACCGCGCGCTTGGTATAGAGACGCTCCTTGCCATCGCTTTGTTTGCTTCTTGTGTGCTTGCCGCGCAGACCCCAGCAGCCCCTCCCGAGCCCTCTGCGACTCACAAACCCGCTCATCATCGCGCCCATTCCGCTTCGGCCCACGCATCAACGGCGCGCGACCAGGCAGCAACTGCGCCTGTCACTCCCGCTGCCCCTCCCGCTCCCGTATGGCCCATCAACAGCCATCCCTCGCCGGCATCCGTCGTTTGGGACAGCCAGGGCCTGCGCATTGAAGCATCCAACTCAAGCCTGCAACAGATTCTGCACGACGTAGCCACCGCTACCGGCGCAGCAGTTGAAGGATCGGTACCCGACCAGCGTGTCTTTGGTGATTTTGGGCCTGGCAAGGCACGCGACGTACTCTCCCAGCTCTTGCAGGGAACCGGCTACAACATCCTCATGGTTGGGGATCAGGGTCAGGGTGCGCCGCGCCAGATCGTGCTCAGCTCACGCCGCGGCGGCAATCCCGCTGATCATACAAACGGTGGCGCCCTCAACAACAACGACGATGATGCCGCTGAGAACGAGGTCGACGAACCGCTTCAACCGCAGCCAGTTCTTCCTGCCACTCGGCCGGGCTTCAATCAGGAAGAACCTGTCCGCACGCCGCAACAGATGATGCAGGAGCAACAGCAGCAACCTCAGCCCCAGCCCCCGCAGCCGCCAGACAACAAGCCGCCAAATAACTGAAATCCGCGTCTCCGCAGCCAGTTCGCGGCTTTGTCACTCGTTTGACCTCCGTTGCGCCACAAAGTGGCCGCACAATTGAGCGCGGGCTTCGGCCCTTGCCGAGACCCGTCTCAAACACTGGATCGAATCCAACTCTATCTCCGCACCCCAAAACAAAGATTGCTTCCCTGCGAGTCAGAATTTGACCCGCTTGGGAAGCAATCTTTGTACTACCACCCCCGTGGAGATGTTTGCTATGTCCAGGAAATGTTGCTGGGAATCAATCGTGCTCGTCCCAGCGAGTTGGTTAATGCGGTGAAGATCTGATTCAGAGAAAGCGTAGAGTAAGTTGGCGAGGTGCACCCGCCGGCTCCGGTCGCGGTGGCGTCAGTGAAGAAATTCGAGTAGTCGCCCGAAGACCAACCGCTCGACATCTGCTGCATCGCCTGGCACGGAGTGATGCCCGTACCACTTGGATTGTACGGGTTGGTTGTGGAGCCAACTTTGCATCCCTTAGTGTTCGTGCATTGCACGTCGCTCGCACATCCCGAACTCGGCGATCCATAGGAAATCGTGTACACCGTGGTGTTTGGCAAATTTGAAGCATATTGTGCCGCAGCAACCGCTTGCGCGCACTGGTCCAGTGCCGATCCGTAGGTGGCGCCATTATTTGTGGCCCCGGCGATCACCGAACTATCCGCGTCGCCATCGCTGAGGATGATGAGCGCGTTCACTGAACCCGGATTCTGCGACTGTTGGTACACAAGCGATGAAGCTGCCGCATAGATTGCGCCTGCGTAGTACGTTCCGTCGCCGCCCGGCGTCTGCATCCCGCCGCACGGGCTCTTCTTTGTGCTCACACCGCCGCCGGTTGCAACAGCAAGGGGATCGCTCGTATTCAAAGAACCGCCCGGCTGATTCGTTGAGCTCCAACCGCTGTCATATCCTGTGACCTGGTAGCTTCCGGCCGTGCTTTTCGTCGTGCTGTAGTTGATCGGTGTCCAGGTCGCTCCGATCCCGGGCGTCGTGTACGGCACAATCGTTGGATTGCTCGAGGGGCACGTGGTGTCGTCCTTCGCAGTATCCGCCTCCACGGGAGGAAACGTGAACAGGCTTACCTCGTCGAACGGGGTGCAGGAAGAAGAAGTCGCTCCGGGGTCACAAGGCTGAAGAAGGCCAAGCATCGTCTGCACTCCCTGCAATGCGCAATAGATGCGGGTGTTGCCGCAGTTCTTGTCGCTGTCCGTGCTCCCCATCGATGCCGTTGTGTCCACAACCATCGCTACGTTGTATTGCGCAGGCGCTGCGCCTTTCACAGCAGCGATCGCAGTCGACTTCAGCGTAATCGACTTGGCGGAATTCACGCCAAACAGCGACAGGACCTGGATGAACATCGTCGGTACGGTCGCAGTCTGAACCACACGAAGGGCGTTGTTCGACCCCACATAAATGCACGGGGTCCCTTCGGTAGTCGCGAATACCTCACACCCCATCGTGGGTGTCACAACCACTGTGGACGACGGAAGATTGGGATTGACGTTGGCACCGCCCGATTTCGAGCTGTAATTGTTCACATAAGTCGTCACATTCGTCGATGTGGCTCCCGTCACGCCCATCTCATACGCGCCGGCAAGTGCTGCCGCATCCGTCGAGGCTTGGAGCGTCCGATAGCACACATAGGCATGGCCAAGGTCCAATGTCAGACCCGCCATTCCCAGGAAAAGCACCATCAACAGCACCATCCAGGGCAATATCTGCCCGCTTTCATCTCTCACTAATTTCGATAGAAAACTTCGGCCAGTATCGCTCATTGAATAACCTCCGTCACTTGCGACGTCATCGTACAAGATAGGTAATTTCCACCGTAGATATTCAGGGTGCAGGGATAAGTTGCAGTCACCACCGCATTCGCTCCGGAATTCAGAGTGAATCCATTGCACGCCTTCCCCTCCGGCGTCCCGGCCACAGCCGGTGTCGTAGTTCCATTCAGTGTGTAGGCGATGGTCAAGGTGGTGTGACTCAGGCTCGGGGTCGCCGCCAGAATCGCATTGGTGGTCGTAGTGCACGGATCCGTATCTCCGCGATCCGCCGCCATCGTGCGCCCGCCCGTGCTGACTGCCTCCTCCAATTCCATCTTTTGGTAGAGGGCAATCGAGAATGCAAAAATGCCCGTCATCAGAAAGAGCACCAGCGGCAGCGTCACAGCCGTCTCAACCAGTGCACTGCCTTCGGAGCCGGAACCTAGCATCGCGCGAAGTCCGGAAAGCAAGGATCTGTTCATGTGTCGAATTCCCCTTGAGGTCAATTTGCGATTTCCTATGTGCATGCTGGTCGACATCGTGGCGTCATCGTACCTTGAATTCGTCATACGTCCATTCCTCCACACATATCCGAACGGCATCACCCGGTTACTTGAAGACTCTGAACTGTGAGACACGCTGGTCTCAAAATTAGCTATTGGGGAGCCGAGAATTTGATAATACTTCATTTAATGTGGGTTACAATTACCCTTTCAGTCAATACCTAAGGCCATCGGTAATCGCGTTCTGGGTTACCAACGGAACCCCGGCCCCGGAATCACGCCTTTGCCCCGCGGTCGCTGACTTCCGGCATTTTCTCGGCTAGGCGGCCATAAGGCACGCCGTTGGTTCGCGGCCTCCCCTCAACCTGCAAAACGGTTCCCCTCCCCGCCAGGCCGTCCTCCCGCCGCGCGCCTGAATAGTTCAAAAAGCGCAGCAAAATGCAAAGGCCGGAGGATCTCCTCCGGCCTTTGCGACGTTAATCTATCTATTTCAATAACCTACTGGGTACTGTTCGGTATCAGCCGTGCCCCGCTCAGGCTACCCAGGATGGCATCAATGATGCTTTGCAAGTCTCCGATGCTCTCGGCCGAACCTGCCGCCGCACATCCGTTGTTACCCCCAAAGTAGTCTGAGAAGAAATGTGAATAATCGCCGCTTGTCCAGCCCGACGACATTTCCTGCATCGTCAGGCAGGGCGTGATCCCTGTCCCGGTCGGGTTTGACGTCTTGTTGTACACGTCGCTTCCGCAATCACCTGAATCGGATGTCGTTGGCGATCCGTAAGCGATCGTGTAGAAAGTGGTCCCTTGGCTCTTTGCGTAATTGGCCGCACCCAGCCCCTGCGCACACTGGTCAAGCCAAGATGGATAAGCACCCGAACTGCCGGCTACCGTGGTGCTTTCGCTGCCAATCGCCATGTCGTTCACGCCAGGGTAGAACGCGCCCGCCGCGTAGGACGTTCCGCCCTCAGTGAAGGAACTCGTCGGGTATTGTTCCTTGGCCGTCGCGTTGCCGTCACTCAAAAAGATGATCGCGTTCTGAGTGCCCGGGTTTGCCACTTGCTCAGCCGTCAGGGCCGCCTGCGCCGCGTAGATCGATGCGGCATAGTAGGTATTTTCATTGCTGGTTTGAATTCCCTGGCAGCTGCTGCCCCCTACTGCATTTGCAAGATTGGAATTCGAGTTCAACGAACCGGCTGTATCGGAGGTGCGGTAGTCGGTTGCGAAGTCCGCAACTTGGTAGGTTTCCTGCACGGTGGTTGTCGTCGTCTTTTGGTTCTTTCCCGACCCCGTCGTGGTCGTCACCGAGTAGGGCATCGTGGAAAGACTGGTGGCCGTAGACGACGGAAAAGTGTAAGGCCCGACCGTCGGATTGGACGATGTGCAGTCATAGTCGTTGCTGGCCGTCGTCGTGGTGATGTTGGGGAACGTGAACAGGCTGATCCGGTCTCGTGAAGGATCGAGACCCTGCAAAAGCGCCTGAAAAGCCTGTGTCGCGCACTGCAATTGGGTCAGGGTTGTGCCGCTCGAGTTCTTGCAGTTCTTGTCCTTGGTATTCATTGACGGCGTGGTGTCCAGAATAATCGCCAGATTATAGGGCTTCGGCTTGGAGCCTTTTGATGCCATCGACGTCGCGCTGATCGTCATGTTCTTAATGCCCAGGATTCCGGCAAAAAACGTCGGTACGGTTGCCGTCTGGGTCACTTGAACCGCATTGGGGCTCGTGGAAGTGCATGGATATCCCCACGCTGCCACGGTCGTCAGGCACAGCGGTTTGATCGTCGGTGTACCCACCGAAAGCTCAGTGTAGGTATTCTTTCCGCCCGTGCCTGCACTGTAACTCTGCGCCACCGCGGCATAATTGGTGGCTGGCAGCGTCGCTGCCGCTGCCAACGCCGCCGCATCCGCGGATGCCTGCAACTCCCGCTTCACCAGGAGGCCGTGGCCAAGGTCAACCACCATCGCAGAGATTCCGATAAACAGAAAAATTAGAAATACTGCCCAGGGAAGCACCTGGCCGCTCTCATCGCCCAGGCCCTGCCATCCGCTGAATAACTTCCGTCCTCTCTCGGTCCGAGGCCGCGAAACATAAGTCAAAGCTTGCTGATTGCCTTTCCTGAATTCAATTCCTGATTCGATGTCTGGATTACACATTGCGACTTCCTCTTGCCTTTTCGTCTGATGCTGTTCGCTGCTCACAGGTGAAGCCCCCTGCAATCGTCCAACCGCCGCCCGCAGGGACTCACTGAACCATCTCAAAACTTTGCCCCTCGATGTGAATCGTCCCCGGTGTAAACCCATACATAATCATCGGTATGGGATAAGTCGCTTGCACCTGAACCGTGTCGCCCGAGTTCAACGCGATGCCGGAGCACGTATTCGTGTAGTTGGTCGTTACGGAGGCGCCCGCGCTGTTGGTCGTCGTCCATGCCATGCTGTAGGTGAGACTCGACGATTTCAGGCTGGATGCCGCTTGCTGCGTGATCTGCGCCGCGTAAGCGCACGGATCTGTAACCCCGCTCTGTCCCCGGGCCAATGCGAATGCCCGCGCCCCGGCCGAGACACCATTCGTCAGCACAATGTAGTTATTCAGTGCAATTCCAATCGAAAACATCCCCGTCATCAGAACCATCATCATCGGAACCACAAGCGCAAACTCAACCAGCGATCCACCCTCGCTGCGACCGCACAAAAATCTCCGCGACTGTGCCAGGAATGCCCTGCACTTTCCATGCTCCTTCTTTGTTGGCTCGCCGGCACCCTTTCCCTTTTTCGACATTTCAAACTCTTCACAACCGCTCGCTGATAACTTCATTTCCGTTCCCTCATTCGTCTGCGACGCCCGCATGCACCGCTCGGCTCATTGGGCGCGATAAGTCATCGCATACGGCAAAACACTTCCGACATCCTTTCTATCGGCACACGAAGGTCTGAACAATAGCTCTTTCTGTGTACCTTTAGTCATCCGTAGTTATTTACCTATAAGTGCATATTCCACTATTCATGCAGGTTAAGTGTGTTCCTTTAGTAACATTTGAACTCCTTTTTACTTAGTTACTACGATAAGTGTGATGGCCATCACAGACATAAGTGGAAATCTTAGTTCCGTACATTGAGTCGACCCCGCAACCTATCCCTGGAAACTTCAAATTCAACCCCCATCCAACCCTCTCACTTGAAGACGCAACTCATCCCTCGCGCACCTGGTATCCGGCTGCAATCGGGAAATTGGTATTGAGAAGGTTAAACAGGAGACATTCTTGAGCCCGGTGCCGCGCAATTTCCATGACAACAAGACATGAAGAATAAACTGGATTTCCAGGGCGAACCCGCTGCCCTAAAGAACGTCCGCAGCCTCTCGCCGCGTCTTGACCCTCGCCGGGCGCTTGGGCGAACGCATCATTGCGAAGCCGATACGGAAGATGCCATAGGCCGCTAGAACTCCAAACGCCATGGAGCCCACCGCCGCACCTACCAGCATCACCAGGTTGAACAAATCCGCCATCAGTTCCGCCTTTGTCGAGTCTTAAGGTCCTGCTGCCTAATGCGTTGCGCTTCCCCGGCGACTACAAATCTCTCTCTTCAAATCCAGCTTTGTCTCTGTGATTCTCTCAGATAACCTTGATGCGTTGACCCACGTTTCTGTTGCCAAATAGAATACCCCCAGAGGGTTGCATAAACCGGCTGCCGGCTGGTCCCAACCCTTCGCACCGCCCACCGAGCTTGTTTTCGCCCACTATGCCTATCACTCACATCTCGGTGCGCGGGGCGCGCCAGCATAATCTGCGCGACATCAACGTGCGCATCCCGCGCAACACCCTCACCGTGGTCACCGGCCTCTCCGGCTCCGGCAAGAGTTCCCTCGCCTTCGACACCATCTACGCCGAGGGCCAGCGCCGCTACGTCGAAACCCTCTCCGCCTATGCGCGCCAGTTCCTCGACCAGATCGAACGCCCCGACGTCGACTCCATCGAAGGCCTCTCGCCCGCCATCTCCATCGAGCAGAAAACCACCAGCCGCAGCCCCCGCTCCACCGTCGGCACCATCACTGAGATCTACGACTACCTGCGCCTGCTCTACGCCTCCATCGGCACGCCCCATTGCCCCAACTGCGGCCGTCCCATCGCCCGCCAGACCGCCGACCAGATCGTCCAGCGCATCCTCCAGCTCGGCAACGGCGAGCGCGTCACCGTCATGGCGCCCATCGTGCGCGGCCGCAAAGGTGAATTCAAAGATCTCCTCGATCAGCTTGACCAGCAAGGATTTCGCGCCCGCGTCGACGGCGAAATGCAGGACCTCTCCGAGCCCGCCCTCGCTCGACCGCCGCAAAAACCACACCATCGAAGCCATCGTCGACCGCATCCTCCTCAAACCCCCGACGACAGCGGGTGCCCCTGGTCCCTCGCACTCAGGGACCAGGGAGGAATCTCAACTGACTACAACAGTCCCCGGCAAGCCCTCCGTCGAAAAGCGCCTCGAAGCAGCCGTCACCAAGGCCCTGCAGATGGCCAACGGCCTGGTGCTGATCGTCTTTGCCGGCGGCGGCCAAAGCAGGACGAGCAGCTCTTCTCCTCCTCCATGGCCTGCCCCGACTGCGGCCTCGACGTCCCCAAGCTGGAGCCGCGCAGCTTCTCCTTCAACTCCACCTTCGGCGCCTGCCCCGAGTGCCACGGCCTCGGCTCGCTCTACGATTTCGACCCCGCCAAGGTCATCACCGACTGGTCCAAGCCCCTGCTCGACGGCGGCCTCGGTCCCGGCTCGTCCTCGCAATACCTGCTCAAGCTCATCCACCTCGCCGCCGACCGCTACAAGATCGACCTCAGCGTCCCCTTCGAAGACCTGCCCGCCAAACAGCAGCACATCCTCGTCTACGGCCCGCCCAAAGGCGAAGCGCCCCGCACCGGCTTCCACGGCATCCTCAGCTTCCTCCGCGACAGCATCGACGAGGCCCGCAGCGACGGCTATCGCGAGTACATGATGAGCTTCATGTCCGCGACGCCCTGCCCCGTCTGCCGCGGCAAGCGCCTCCGTCCCGAATCGCTCGCCGTCAAAATCGGCGGCCTCTCCATCGCCGACTTCACCGCGCTCCCGCTCAATCGCGCACTCTCCGCCGCCATCAATCTCACCTTCACCGCGCGCGAAGCCCTGGTCGCCGAGCGCATCCGCCGCGAAATCGTCGAGCGCCTCGAATTCCTCTGCGCCGTCGGCCTCAGCTATCTCTCCCTCGATCGCAACGCCGCCACGCTCTCCGGCGGCGAAGGCCAGCGCATCCGCCTCGCCACCCAAATCGGCTCACGCCTCCGCGGCGTTCTCTACGTGCTCGACGAGCCCTCCATCGGCCTTCATCAGCGCGACAACAATCGCCTCATCCAGGCCCTCGAACAACTCCGCGACCTCGGCAACACCGTCCTCGTCGTCGAGCACGACGAAGACACCATCCGCCACGCCGACTACGTCCTCGACCTCGGCCCCGGCGCCGGCACGCTCGGCGGCCACGTCGTCGCCCAAGGCACGCCCGAGCAGATCATGGCCTGCCCCGAGTCGCTCACCGGCCGCTATCTCTCCGGAGCCGCCGGCATGCTGCAGCGCCCCAAGCCGCGCCCGCTCACCGGCAAGTGGCTCACCGTCACCGGCGCCCGCGAGCACAACCTGCAGGACATCACCATCCGCATTCCCCTCGGCGTCATGACCGTCGTCACCGGCGTCAGCGGCAGCGGAAAAAGCACCCTCATCAACGACATCCTCTACCGCTCGCTGGCCAAAATCATCTATGGCTCCCGCGAAGAACCCGGCGCGCACGAATCGCTCACGCGGCGCCGAGCAAATCGACAAGGTCATCCGCATCGACCAGTCCCCCATCGGCCGCACCCCGCGCTCCAACCCCGCCACCTATACCCAGGTCTTCTCGCCCATCCGCGATCTCTTCGCCATGCTGCCCGAGGCGCGCGAGCGCGGATACAAGCCCGGCCGCTTCAGCTTCAACGTCATCCGGCGGCCGCTGCGAAGCCTGCCAGGGCGACGGCCAGCGCCGCATTGAAATGAACTTCATGCCCGACGTCTACGTACAGTGCGAGGTGTGCAACGGCCGCCGCTACAACCAGGAAACGCTGGCCGTCAAGTTCCACGGCCACTCCATCGCCGACATCCTCGACCTCACCATCGAGGACGCGCTCACCGTGCTCGCCGACGTGCCCCTGGTCCGCCAGAAGCTGCAAACCCTCGTCGATGTCGGCCTCGGCTACGTCCATCTCGGCCAGAGCGCCACCACGCTCTCCGGCGGCGAAGCCCAGCGCATGAAGCTGGCCCGCGAACTCAGCAAACGCCAGACCGGCCGCACACTTTATCTCCTGGACGAGCCCACCACCGGCCTCCACTTCGACGACGTCCGCAAGCTCCTCGAGGTCCTCCATCGCCTCACCGACCTCGGCAACTCCGTCATCATCATCGAGCACAATCTCGACGTCATCCGCAACGCCGACTGGATTCTCGATCTCGGCCCCGAAGGCGGCGAAGACGGCGGCCGCCTCGTCGGCGAAGGCCGCCCCGCGAAAATCGCCGCCACACCCGCCTCCTACACCGGCCAGTTCCTCACCCGCTACTACGCCTCCAGCAACGGCAAGCTAACCCCCGTCCCTCTCGACGACGCCCCTTTGGACGATGTCATCCTGAGCGACCGGAGCGCAGCGGAGGGAGTCGAAGGACCTGCGGTTGCTGTTGGCAAAGCTTCAATCCGCAGAACAATGGGTGCCCCAGGTCTCGAAGTTGAGACCTGGGAAAGCACGGAAGCATCTTCTGGATTGAAGACCAAGCTCGTCAAAAAGTCCTCCAAATCCTCCGGCCCCCGCAAAAAGAAAACGGGCCTTCCGTGAGCGATCTCCCCAACCTGCCCCCGCAGGAACCCTACACGCCGGAAGACCCGCCCTCGCACCCCGAAACACCTGCGCTCGAACTCGTTCAGTCCAATCGCTGACTCCGCCGACCTGCAACCCCACACCGACACTTCTCTGAGCGATTACCCGCAACCACTCTCCGTCGACGAAACTCCTCAGCTTTTCAAAGATCACTTCCTGCCCGACATGCGCCCCCAGGAGCGCATCCCCAACCTCGGCCATCTCGGCATCCTCATCCTGCTTGCGCTCTGCGGAATCTTCGGTGCCGGCCTCCTCGCTGGCCTCGCTGTCCACTTTCATCTCTTCGGAATCTCCAACCTGCAGCAGGCGGCAACCGATATCCACTACACTCTCGGCACCGAGGGACTTTTTTACGTCCTCACCTTCGCCGCCAGCTTGCTCGTATTTCCTCTTCTCTGGCATAAGGGATTCTTTGCCGGCGTGCAATGGCGTGGTGCCACGGCGTTGAAACTCCGCGGGCGCCTTGTCAGCGCTGCAGCCCTCTGCTTTGTGCTTGCCCTGTTCAACAGCATTCTCTTGCCCGGACCCACCGACGCACCCATCGACCGCATCTTCCGCATGCCCGGCGCTGCCTGGCTCCTCTTCGCCTTTGGCGTCACACTCGCGCCATTCTTCGAGGAGTTGGCCTTCCGCGGCTTTCTGCTCCCTGCGCTCGCAACGGCCTATGATTGGGTCGGCGAAAAGTCCGATCACCAGCCGCCCCACCCGCTCGACAAGAACGGCCATCCCCAGTGGTCCCTTCCCGCCATGTGCGTTTCTGCCGTCGTCACCAGCATCCTCTTCGCGCTCATCCACGGAGACCAGACCGGGTGGTCGCTCGGCCCATTTCTTCTCCTCGTCTGTGTCAGCCTGGTGCTTTGCTGGGCACGCCTCAGCACCCGCTCCCTCGCCGCCAGCGTCCTCGTCCACGCCTCCTACAACTTCCTTCTCTTCACCCTGATGTTCCTCGGCACCAGCGGCTTCAGACACCTCGACAAGATGTAAACGCAGGATTCGAAGAACCTGCTTCTGGCGCAACATCAATCCGCACGAAAATGGGTGGCCCATGTCTCGGGGTCCCCATCGACGGGTCCATGTCGATGGGGTGAATGTCCCGCCTCTGAGACATGGGAAAGCAAGCCCTTCCCCAACCGAATTCATCCTGAGCCAAGGATCTGCTCTTACTGAACCCCCGATCGAAATACCCGCACCAACATCACGTCATGTCCGCCCACCTGCGACGTAAAGCCGTCCGCAAACGAACCCACATCCCGATGACGCCACACATCGCGAACCCTGAGCGTTCCCACTCATTCCCACATCTTTCCAAGTCACCGAAATCGTCCGTGGCGCCGCGCTAAGGTTGAACAGGCCAACCGCCACCGACCCATCATTGAGCGGCTTCGCCAAAACAAACTCCTCTGCCGTCTTCCGAACGATCCTCGCCTGATTCCCTAACGGGTCCTGATCGATATCAATCACTTCTGAATTGCAAAGAACATTCAGGGTGAATTCGTCCAGCTTGGTCATCTCACCGGAAAAGAAAAGCGGTGCGGCCATCAGCGACCACATCGACATGTAGCTGTATTGTTCTCCCGCAGTCAGCGCCGTCGGCTTGGCCGGCATGGTGATGTCACGCGCGTTGCCAACCGTTCCAATCAAAATGTAGTCCGGATCGTTCCAGCCTCCCAGCCCCGCGTAGGCACCAAGACTCGCGTTGGCAAACCCGATGGAATAGAACCCAGGCAGAGTGCCGCCCTTCACCACCCCAAGATCGCCTGTGGTTCGCCATGAGCTGCCGCCAACCTTGCGTCCCCATTTCCATACGTCGCCGCCTTATGTGGTCAACAACATAACTGCGCTTATGTTGCCAATTTGCTTATGTGAGATCGGGGTCGAGCCCGTGGTGAGAGTTGACTGGAAGCCAAAGGATTGCGGGGAGAACCATCGCCGATGTCGACACGACTGGTGTTTTCTTTGGCGATGTGGGCCGCCTCCCGCTCAGGCCGTGCCCCGAAATGTTAATGAGCTGGTAACTTCCGGCTTGCCAGTCATCCGCCAGATGCTTCCGTTCTAGAGTCCTTTACTTGATCGGGGCTGGCTATTCTCCTTGTAGGAGCGAAAACTCCGATTAAGATGAAAGCGAATCCCATAAAGCTCACAATGAGTGGGGCCTTCCTCTTCGGTTCGGCAGTCCCAACCCAGCCAGCATGCCCCTTCTCTACGTGCCAAGGAAATTGATCGTCGCTTAGGATTTCGATTCTGACAACGCTTGCCATATACCTGCCATCGTCCACGTAGGTCGCGCGAACAGGCTGGTCTGTCCAAGGGCCGTCGATCACAGTGGTAAACAAGATGCGACGGCCAGTGCCTGCCTCTACAAGCATGAAGTCCGAATGTGAATGATCAAACCAGAGGAAGCTTCTATTCGTGGCAAGTCCCGTGATCGTGCTTAGAGAGGCATGAGATGGGAGTGTTGAGATATAGGCGCAAGTCAAGTGGATGAAGATTCCAGCCGAGCCGATCAGGCCTAAAATCGTCCCGACGCGGCCATATCCTCTACGATCTTTCCAAATCCACGCAAGATAAGCCAGCGCCAAACCTATCGAGAGCAAGAATCTCCAACTCATAAAGATCGGACCGTGGGTGTGAGTTCAAAAACTCAAAACCTGATTTCAATGATTAACACGAATTGTACAGCGGGCTGATCCCGAGAGGCTTGTCGCCCAGACGTCGTTATGCCGGATCTTCGCCTCAACCTGGTGTTGGCAGCACGGCGCTGGGATGACGTCGCACCGAAGTGATCGCGGACAGGTGGCCCGGTCATAAAATAACCAAGAACCGCTGTGCCCCATTCATCCACAGTTTTATCGTGGATGAGTGGGATACCAAGAACCTTCATATTCCGCGTTGTGTTTTTTCTAGGTTTGAGTTTTACGTTTCGGGGCGGGTCGCCCGGTCCCCAGGTGAAGGATGACTAAGAAATCTGTTTGGTCCAGGTCCAGCTTCGCAGCACAGTGAAGAATGGGGACCTGGGAAAGCACAAACCCAATCCACTCCTCAAAGTCTTCACTCCACCAAAACTCCCCCTCGTCCGACAGGTGGCCCGGTCATCAAATAACCCAGAACCGCTGTGCCCCATTCATCCGCAGTTTCATCGTGGATGAGTGGGATACCAAGAACCTCCACATTCCGTGTTGTGTTTCATGTAGGTTTGAGTTTTACGTTTCGGTGCGCGTGGGCAGGTGGCGCGGTCATAGAACCGCTGTGCCCCATTCATCCGCAGTTTCATCGTGGATGAGTGGGATACCAAGAACCTTCACATTCCGTGTTGTGTTTCTTGTAGGTTTGAGTTTTACGTTTCGGGGCGCGTGGCCGGTGCTCCGAGTCTCGGGGTCCCCGGCGAATTCGGGGTCCCAGCAATCGGTCTTTGCTTGATGGAGTGAGCGACGGGTCTTCGTCGCTGGGTGAGTGTCTCGCCTCTGAGAAATGGGAAAGCGCGAATCTCGACTCGCCTCAATCAGAGGCTCCGTCTGTATGCAACAACCGAAGACAGCTCCCCGCCATCAGCTTCAGAAAAGTCGACTAAGGACTGACTTCTCCAGACGGAGTGAGTACACTCCGATTTGTTATCCAAGTAGTAATTGCCGAGTAGGCGGTGATACAGACATAACAGTCAGCCCATCCCTCGATGAGCCACCTGCCCGTCATTTCCAATCTGTAATTGTCTTTGCTTTCTACTCTATCTCGCACCTTCGCGGTATCGGCACCACTCGCCTCCTGGGTCTGGAGGGTCGGCGCTGGGAAGCTATTACACGCTGATCACCAATCCCAAGTGATCTCTTTGACCGCGAAGCCACCCGTCTCGAGGCGATGCCAGAGAAACAGCAACTTTGGCGGCGAAGTAGACACATATTGGCCTTCTTGGGTTAGGTCCATATCTACCCTTAGCGGCATCGTAAGGAATGAGAGATTTGCTCCGACAACGGCCGGATCAGCCTTCTTCCTAAGGGAATCTTCCAAGAACCTATCCAATCTTATAAGCAATTCAATGCGTTCCTGGAGCTGCTTCTCACTTTGTATATTGTCGAAGTCAATAGGGTTGATGTTGGGGTCCATGTTGTTGCTTTGCAGAAATTCCGCCTTCAGCGTATCCCGCTCCTTCTCGGCCGCGTCTCCCGCTGCGGCTGGGCTAGCGGAGAAGGCGGCCATGGAAAGTGCAGACCGGGACGGCCAGTAAAGATACCCCCAAAACAGCGCTGCCGCTTCCCGAATCTCGTTTGCTTTGGCGCCTGACTTTTGCAAGGAATCAGGGATCGTAAACAACGAATCCGGGAACTTGTCGGCGTCGGGGAAGTTGCCACCGTAGAATTTACTCGCCAGAGACGATTCACCTGTTGGGGGGGTAGAGTACATCTGCTTGACAAGCTCGGCGGTGTCCTTGACCAGTTCCCCTGCGTCGGCTAGTTTGACAACACCGTGGCACTCTGTCTGTACGTCTTTCACAGCGCCACCGGCCTCCATCAAGACGAGGTGCATCGCGACCATGTTGTTCGTTTGCGGATTAGTTTCTGCGAGAAGGTAACCGCCGGACCTCAGAATATTGACAAGAATTCCGTTCTCGTAGAGCTCGATCTTGTGCGCCTGTGCCTGTTCAAGCGCCTGGTCGCCGATCCGCCGCGTATCCGAATTCGGGACAATTTCCCGAAGGACCGTGAACGAGCTGTCCGGCTTCGCGTTGCGCCGAGCGGCGGTGATCGCCTGCTCTGCTGTTAAGCGCGGGCCTTCTTGAGCCATTGAAAGCGAGCTCCCATCCTGGGATAGCAAAGGTTGTGCCCATAGGCAAATCAATGCTGCGAACGCTGCAACGGCATTACGATGGAAAGTGAACATGATCCTCCAAGAGGTTTGCGCCGCAAGGATAACAGGAATTCATGTCGCCCTTTGTGATATTTCCCGATTGCATCGCAGAAGCCTTTCCGGGTCGCGGATGGTTCGTCGCCTACTCGGAAATGATATGGTGTGACCCCGTCAACATCTTCGAATCGCTGGGGTGGTTTTTGTTTTTTCGAGGACAGGGTCAGCAGCAGCCGTGGCAGGTAATGGCGACGATTGATCAAGCTGATATTCGCGGGTCGGAACCGCATAATCATGATCCGTCGGGAGCTGCCTCTGACTAACTGCGCGAGTCCGGCTGAGCCTGTCGCATACTTCCGCCGAGGGTTCTCCTTCGTGCTTGCTCCGGCTGCGGCTGACTCTGTCCTCGAGTTGGGTAATGTTGTTCATTGGTTGATTCGTTTTTGCTTTTTCTTATTTGGAAGGTTCTTTGCTTTTGTTCTTTCGGTTTTGGTCATGCTGCCAGCTGTTGCCTGTTGGCCGCCGCTTCAGCCTTGATCCCGATGGCCCAGATGAAGCCCAGAAGTTCGCGTGCGACCGCCGTCATGACCTTCCTCTGATCCTTGCCCGCGTTCATCATCGTCATATAGCGCTTGTGCAGTCGATGCTGTGCCTTCCAGGCTATTTCGGTGATCTCTGCCGGAACGCCTTGATGTCGTTTACGCAGCTTTTCCCCAACGCGGGGCAGATGTCGATAGCACCAGGCCGATTCGACCACAATTCGTCTGAGGTGAGCGTTGCCGGCCTTGGTAATGCCGCCTCTTCGAATGCGCTTGCCGCTGGAGTCTTCACTCGGAAACACGCCGCAATAACCCATCAGCTTCCGTGCACTCTGGAAACGGGAGGAGATGTTGCCCAGTTCGGAGGCGATCGTGACGGCCGATATATGCGCCACACCGCGCAGAGCCTGCAGACCCCGGATCAGTTCCTGCATCGGCTCTGGAGCCAGCTTCACTACTTCCAGGATGGCCTCTTCCAGGCGCTTCACCCGTGCGGCCATGTGCTCGACTTCGTTCATGCAATCCAGTCGCGTGGCTTCCTGCGCCGGCTGTGTGTAGCGAACCTGAGCGAGCCACCTCATGTAGCGCTCTGTCCACGCCTTCAGCCCCAGCGGAGGACGTTGACCCGTACGGAGAAGGAACTTGGTTAGCCGATGCCGCGCGCGCAGCTGATCCTGCTTGGCCGCCTCCCGTTGCCGGACAAGATCGCGCAACGCCTCGGAATCTTCATCGGGAACCCACACCGCCGTCAGATCTCCGGAACGGTGACTGCGCGCCAGCTTCAGTGCGTCCCGCCGGTCCGTCTTGACACGATCTCCCGGCTTCTTCGGAACCAGCGATGGTGCAATCACATCGCACTTGACTCCTAGCTGCGTCAGTTGCCAGTAGAGTACGAAGCCCGTCGGTCCGGCTTCATAGCAAGCCCGCAGATGCTCCGGCGAACCAAGCTTCCTAATGAACTTGCGAATCGAATCTTCGCGGTTAGCGATCGTTCCCAGGCTGCGAACCTCGCCATCCGGTTCGGCTACTGCTACAGCGATCGTTTCGGCATGGACATCCATGCCCAAAAATCGTAACTTCTCTCTCATGACCGGTTCCCTCCGCTTGTGGCTCTGGACTGGCGTTCTTAACAAACTCAGCCTAACCCACGACTAGCGCATCGAGCCGGTCACACCATAATGACTAACTGTGATCCGGCTCACCCTTACTTCCGAGTAGGCGGTCACACACCCGGAACCCAAATTCTCAAATCAAACGACCCGCATCTAGCGGAGTTCACAGCGCCCTGGCTCAATGTATCCTTTCTCCATGTTTCCCCTAACGGTTCCAGTTGCAGTTTTGTTGAGCATAACGGCGTGGCTTCCTGCGCAGTCGAGCACTCCCGGCACCTTCGATCTCGCCCTCGACCGTGAACCCATGGTCGTCCTCGACGGCTCCTGGCGCTTTCATCCCGGAGACTATCCGGATGGCAAGCTGGGCTGGGTCAACGCCAACTTCGACCTCTCAACAAACGCCATCAGCAACCAATCCGCCGAAGCAATCGCGCTTGCAGCGCAGCAGTTCGGGCAGGAAGACGACATCACCGTGCTCACGCTTCGACTAAATTCAAGCAAGGTAGCTCATGCGTAAGCGAATCGCTCTTTTCATTCTCGGAGTCTTGTCTCTTTCGGGGGCCGAGCTTTTGCGTGCGCAACCAGCGCTTGCCATTGACCCAACCGGCTGCGTCTACCGCGAAGGCGACGACCTGCAATGGGCCGCGACAAATCTCGACGAATCCGCCTGGCAGCCGATCGCGACATGGTCCGGCGTAGCCACGCGCACTCCGTATTATTGGTTGCGCTGCCGCTTCCAGCCGGGGCTGCTTGCTGAAGTGGTCCCTCGAACCCTGCAAATCACCGGCGATCTAAGTTACGAAGTTTACATCGATGGCCAATGGGCTGGCAGCTTCGGCAACATCCACACAGGCGACCACACTGTGGGCGCGCTCCGCGATTATCGCAGCCCCGCGCTCAACGAGCCGGGCGGCGAGGTTGTCGTTGCGCTGCGCATGGCCTTCACACCCGAAGTGCTGGTGATTGAACCGATGCCTGAACTGTCTCTGGGCGATGCTGCCCTCATGCGCGGACAATATAGCCAGCAAGTCACCGCCAATGTTGAGAAGCGATGGATCACCTGGCTCTGCAGTGGTTTGATCGGAGCCGCAGGCCTCTTCTTTTTCTCGCTCTTCTGGTTTGACCGCTCGCAGCGTTATCTGCTCTGGGCCGGCCTGTGCTGGATATGTCTGGCCGAGCTCCGTGTCAACGAGTTCCTGCACTTTGCGTCCATCCCATATCCCTCACGGCTTGAGACTTTTCTTTACGGAGTGGGCCAATTCGTTGAGTTGTCTGGCATCCTGCTTTTCTTCCGGCTCGCAGATAAGCCTGTCAGCAGGTTCTATCGCCTCGTCTTGATCATCCTTTTCGCGGGATGGGTCTTGTACATCCCAGTCACTCTTGTTCCCCTGCGTGCCGCCACGATGCTGCGTTGGCTGGTCGATGCCAGTCCCCACGTCGGGGTATTACTGCAGACTACCTGGGTTATCGGCGGCATGGCTCCGCTCTTTGCCTTCTGGCCGATCACCAAACTGCGCCGCTCGCAGATTCCCGTGGCCTGCGCTTGCTTCCTATGGATGGTAACGGAGGTTCCGTACTTAATCTCGCTGTTTCCCGGCGTTCCCCGAGTGGGTCAATTCGTATTCTTCTCCCAGCAATACCGCTCGGTGGCCATTCTCATCGCCGTCGCTACGCTTACCCTGCTGCTTATCAAGCGGGTACGTGAGACGAATCGCCAGCGCGCCACGCTCGAAGGCGAGATGGAAGCAGCTCGCCGCATCCAGCAGATGCTTGCGCCGGCCCAGGTCGATCGAGCGCCTGGGTGCGACGTGGAGGTCGCATTTTTCCCTGCGCGTGAAGTAGGCGGCGACTTTTACCTTTGTCGCGTCCTTCCAGATGGCCGCCAGAGGTTGCTGCTCGGCGATGTGAGCGGTAAGGGCTCAGCCGCCGCAATGACCGCAGCGCTGCTCATCGGTGCAGCCGAGCGGCGCGATGCCGATTCACCGGCCAAGCTCCTGGACCATCTGAATCTCGTGCTCTGCGACTGCAAGCTGGGCGGATTTGCTACCTGCCTCTGCGCCGATATCACTCCGGACGGCCGCTTCACAGCCGCCAACGCCGGCCATCCGCCGCCCTATTGCAACGGCAAAGATCTGTCGCTGGAGCCATCGCTCCCGCTCGGCATTACCCTTCAAACCGAATACGCAGAAACGGCACTGCAGCTCGAAGCCGGGGACAGGATCACAATGCTGTCCGACGGCGTCGTGGAAGCCACCAACCCGGTTACCAAGGAACTCTTTGGATTCGAACGATCCCAGCAAATCAGCGGGGAATCGGCGCACAGGATCGCGGCTGCCGCGCAGCAGTTCGGGCAGGAAGACGACATCACCGTGCTCACCCTCACGCGGCTGGAAGTTTGAGAGGCATCGACCACGCCCTTGGCAGCTCCCATCCCGTACCCGACATAGCTCCTGAGGCCGAACCATTCATGTCAGGGGGTTCCGCGCGGATTGTGGCCTACTCGGAAATAACTGTGATCTGGCTCACCCTTACTTCCGAGTAGACGGTGATTGGCCCGGAACTCCGCTGAGACCCAGAAAAACATTTGAGAAGGCCGACATTTCGGTGGCTATCGCGCAAATCTGACACAGCTGTACTGATATGAATAGTCTGAGCAGTTCCGCGCTCGAAATAGAAGAGGTATTCCTACTCTGGTGACTTATTTCCTTCGCCGCATGGGGCGTTATGCCAGGGTTATTCCCGGGAAATCCGCCAACCTGGTATTCGCCCAATTATTCGCAGTTCTGCGAAAATGCAAAACGGTTCTTCACCTCTGTCCACGCAACTCTTCGCAGTTGGAAGGGTCGCCCTTAGTCAGGTCTGCCATCACCACCACACACGTCTCCGACTTCACCCCGGCAAAGCTAGTTTCGACCAGTGCATGGCCAAGACGAAGCGCCGTTACCTCGCCGGTTGCCTTATCCAGCCGGATCACCCGTTCGCCCGTCTGCCGTAAGTCAAACTTCACATCGCTCGCATCCAGCAGAATCGGTGCCCGGTCCTCCCGATACCATACAACCGGAAAGAGCCTTCGCACATTGCGGGGCGCGGTCGGCAATAAGTGCAGGGTTGTCGCCCTCAAAGCCCCGAAGTCGATTCGCGATCCGTCAATCGCGTTCGCGAGCCGCAGCGGAGGGTGCTCCGGCAATCTCACCGCAACCTCGAAAGCTCGGGTTGCTACGCCGCCGTCGGCAAACAGCACGTCGATTCGAAATTCGGCTTTCCACAGCCGCTGCGCAACCAGCCTCACAGATGCGCTCCCATCCGGCGCGATTACTACGGTTCCATACCCTCCCCTCACGTCCGTCTCTAAGTCCTCGTACGGCACTGGTTGCGAACCGTTAAACTGCGTGAGCTTTTGGTGCACGGCGGTCTGCAGCACGTCCAACCGCGTCAGGCGCAGGGCCAAAGTGTCCGGCTCGCCCAACGGCAGCGAGACACCTTCCGTGGAGATCTGCAACCGCTCATCGGCTTCGAATCTGTCCCTCACATCAGGCGAAAGTGTCGCCCTGCCGATCTTCTGCCCGAGCTGCACTTCCGGCAGCGGCGGACCGGTTGGCTGCACCGGAGGCAACTCTGGTAGCGGTGCGCCATACTCGGCCCGCAACGCGCGGCAGTTCGAAAGATCAGCGACTCCAGGCTCGCTCAGCGCCTCCACCACAAAACACGTCTCGCTCTTCAGTCCTCTGAACTCTCTTTCCAGCAGCGCCTGTCCCGGCCGCAGCGCGGTCACCTGTCCCGTCTCCGCATCCACCTTCATTGCCGGCACATCGCCTTCGTCGCTCCACACTTTGAAACTCATCAGCTTGGGTGGAATGATCACAAACCCCGGAATCCCGTCGTAACACGCACTGCTCCAGAGGTCGTTTGCCGGCGTAACCGGTTTTCCAGCAGCCGGTGCCCCCAGGTGGACCGGCAGATTCGCGTTTGCGTAACTGTCGTTCCCGCATGAACGATTGATCGCTCTCGGTTGCTTCGTGCCAAACTCGACTCTTGCCTTCAAGGTCGTATGCGCTACACCGCCGTCGGCAAAGATAACGGCAAAATCGTACTGCACTGCATCCAGCCGCTCGGGAAACACCTTCATTGAAATGTTCCCATTTGGCTGAGTCTCAAATGTAAACGGAGGAGTCGGCTTGTAATATCCGTCTCGGGGAACGCAGCCATCAACGCTAAGGCAATCCACCCGCACCGCGGTTCCACCGTGCACCTTCATCGTGATCGGATTCTCTTCGGCCACGTAGAGGGGATGCTCCGGATCGGCAATCTCCACTCGGTCGTCCGCCAAAAACCTTCCCTGGCGCCCATCGTCAGCTGTGTATGGCAGCGTTGATCCCCAGTCCGCTCCCGGTACATCTGCATCCTTCTCGGTGGGCAGTTCGCCGTTGCCTCCCTCATCCAGCTCGGCGCAATCTCCCTGAGAGTAGCCGTCATGTTCACGCACCATCACGCAGGTCGTCTGCTTCGCGCCGGCATAGGTACTCTCGATCAGAGCGTCCCCCAGGCGTAGCGAATCGATCGTGCCGGTTGCCGGATCGAAGCGGATTGCGGGGTCCCCGCGGGTCTGCCGCACCTTGAACTGCATGTCCTTGGCCTTCACTAGGATCGGACGCGGTACCCCATCAAATTCCGCCTCCAGCCATAGCACCTTCTTTTGTCCAACCGCCATAAATAGGTCGCCGCGGCCGGACTTCCCTTGCAACGTCTGTTCGGACTTCAGCTTTCTCGCCGGCCGCGCAGCCACTACCTGTCCCGTAACATCTATCCGCTCAAATCCACCATCAACAAAAACTGCAAAGAAAGTGAATTGAATCGTCCCCAGTCCGATCGGCACCACGTTCACATACGAGCTGCCGTCCTTGCGCTGCTGCACGTCGGGCTGCTCCCCGTTGTCGTCGCTCATCATCACAAAGTTGCCATAACCGTCCGGCTCACTTTGGCCCACGGTTAAATCCCTCAGCGCTGGACCTTTAAAATCGATGTCAAACGCGTTCTCCTCGCCCAGACGCAGCGCGTTCTGCGGAGCCAGAATTGCAAGCCGACCCTTGGTCATCATGAAGTCAGGCGGCGGCGTGCGTTCATTTGCATGCTCGTCGTGGGCCTGCAGGGCCCATGCCTGGCTTGGCGCCGCAACGAAAACTGCCAACAGCCAGCACACCGCAAATGGAAGCGTTCTGTTTGAAGAGGGCATAGAAGATCTCGAAGAATTGTCTCTATTATGCCTCTGCTGGATGATCAAACCGGTCACAGAATAGGTCTGCCTTCAATTCACTGTCAGTTGGCCTGTACTCGGAAGGTTGGCCGTCAGCCAATCGACAATTGGCAGAATGAGTCCTCTTAACGCCTCAGTGCGCATCAATAGGGTTGCGCCTGGATTGCCAAACGTGACCTTACCAAAAACGGTGCAACTTCCCGTTTCGCGGTGATTCTCTCGGAGCCCCTGAACAGGCTAAATCTTGGCGCGCGACAGCCAGCCGCCTAAAGGTCTTCTTTTCGCAGCACGGAGCGCGTCGGGTCGCGGGGGTCTACGTGGACCTTGACGGTTTCGCCTTTGTAGGAATTCGCCCAGGCCTTGGCATCGCTTTCGCTGCCAAACCTCCGGCTGTAGTCGCCCATCTGCTCTTCGGGATTGTGGTAGATGTAGGTGAGCGTGGCCAGGTAGTTGGAGAGGTCGGGATAGGCTTTCATCCCCGGGGTATCATCCTCGATGTAGGCAACACTCACAATGTCAATGACGGCCGAGACCGTCGGCCAGTTGCGGCCGCGAGTGCGTTCAATCCAGTTATCTATAATCTGCCAGCAGACGGCCACGAGCATGACAGCCCCTACGGCTAGCGAGATCAAAATGATCTCGAAGCGGGTGATTGGGCCGCCGGCGAACATGAGGATATAGGCGGATAGCGGAGTCATTGTCTGGCTCGTTTGCTTGATAGTAACAGAGCAATAGTCTCGGGCTCTCTCTTGAATTTGGTCGGCATCGAGGGAAAAATATGAGGCCGTGCACCCCAACTGGACCTGTTTCCGGTCATCCTGACGCGAAGCGGAAGGATCTGCGGTTGCCTTTTGTAACTTCCGCATCGGCGGTCACTCGGGCAATGCGGCCTAGTGTGCATTAGCCCCAAGGGTTCATTGGACAGGAGAGACACGGTGATTGAAACTAATCCCATGCTCCGCCAATCGCTTTTATTGCTTTATCTGTTCGGCGCAAACCTAGTCGTCGCTCAGCAGCCGGGAACGGCCCCACCGAGCGAAATAACCCCAACTCCAGTTGCGGGTCTCCCATATGATCCCGCAAAAGTGGCCAGCGATATCCGCGACAGCTACTATCATCCCAATGGGATTTCGGGTCTTGATTGCCGCGTTTCCGTTGATTGGCAAGGCATCTTCACAGCTCTGAGTGTGCAGTCACCGGCAGACTTCCTTGCCAAACTTAACGGCCTGAAAATTCAGTCCAAGACCACTCGCGGAGAGGCGCCGGGAGTCACTTTCGACTGGTCGGCCGGTTCCTTAGATTCCACAGCCGATCTTGAGGAAGTCCTCAGGCTGACGGTGGGAAGCTTCTACCAGATGTACTGGTTTTTTCTTGCCTCTTCTCCAATTGGAAATGCTGCTGACATTACACGGGTCGAACCTCTACCAGATGGTGGGGCACGGGTCTACGCCGTTAGCCAAAACGTTAGCGTGATCATCACAGTGGACCGAGAGTGGACGCCAACTCGTTTTGCCGTAAATAGTCCAGCGATGCAGGGAACGATCGATCCGCATTACGCCGGCAATCCTCGCCGAGTGTCGAGTATGGACTTAACAGAGCGGATCGGGGCCTCAACTTTAAAAGTAGAACTGACCGTTGATTATCAGGCTCTTGGGGATTCGTATGTTCCACAAGAAGTTTCCTTCAACATTGAAGGACTTAAGTTCATGATTATGAACTTCACAAGCTGCTCTGCCACCACGGGAGTGAATGCACGACAACCGTCGCACACGGGTGCGGAGGCCGAACATTCTCTCTCTGCAACTGCGCAACAATGGAGTACGCCCGCTATCGAAGCGGGGAAGATTGATTTCTCTTGGCTTGGGAAGCTTCAGTCCAGGGATCTGTTGAATCAGGGTGTGGAGGCATACAAGAAGGAGCACTATCAGGACGCGATTGCGCTCTTCACAAGGTCGACTGAACTTGATCCTTCAAGCGTCATGGCGCGCCTTTATGTAGGTACAGCGTACGCTCAGCTGGTTGTTCCCGAAGACCTGTCCACGAAGAATCTACAAAATGCGCAATCTGCCATTGACTCCTTTCAGATTCTGTTGCTCAAGAATCCCGCAGACGTAAATACTCTCAAGCAAATAGCATCCGTCTATTACAGCATTCAGAAGTTTGATCAAGCGAAGGATTACCAGAGCCGAGTTTTAGCTCGGAACCCGAAAGATGCCGAAGCCCAATACACAATTGGCGTTATTGATTGGCAATTGTCCTACAAGAATGCGGTGGGCATTCTCGCAGGCGTCGGGCTCAAAGACGACGGTATGGGGAACACCGCCAAAGACAACGTCACATGCATGAAGCTTCGGGAAGTGAACGCCGCCCTTGTGGATGACGGAATCATGCACTTGGGGCATGCCGTAGACCTGCAATCGGATTACTCCGATGCGATGGCATATCTTAATTTGACATACCGCCGCAAGGCCGACCTCGAATGTGGCGATGATTCGAGCCGCAAACACGATGTTGATGAAGCCGAAACTTGGAGGACCCGTTCGGTGATTTCGCGGGACAAGTTTGGTACAAACGGGACACCGAAGCCCTGATTTCGGGTAGCTGCTTAACCTTTGTCCGAACTGCAGTTTTCTGTGGTTCCGGTCGGATGGTCGCCTACTCGTCAATTACTACTCGAGCAATAGCCTGCCATGAACTATCAATCCGACGGGCCAGCGTCGGCTGGGATGTCTCCCAGCCGGGAACCCAGACTAGCCTTTTCCCATTCGGCAGGCAGGATTCATCCCGAAAAACACCCTTATAGCCAGGGTTCTGTCTCACCTCAAATTGCTTTCATCCGCTTTGCCGATAATTACCGCCCACCGGCGCACAATCAGATTGGAAGAGTAGTGGCGAGGTCCGCTTCAGCCCGATCTCGGGGCCGAAACGAGGTACCCCCCACCCCCTCCAATATTTTCGTTTTCCACAAAATCCTTGCAGATTATATGTGCGACATGGACTCGGTATCCTGCGGAAGCAGGAAGCAGTAAAGCCGTGCAGCGGGAAGCACGGCGAACCCACCCCCACTCGTTTATTTTCTTTTCCACAGAAAACTTTGCAGATTATTACAACCTTCGTCCTGGCACCACTCCGGAAACTTCAGATTCACCAGTTTCTCAAAACAGAGAAGCGCCACGCGCGCCACAATCGACAGTTCCGCATGCGCCTTCACCGGCTCTCCACCCGATACAATTCAGAATGATGACCACCCCAACGCACGCTCAGCAACTGCTGGAGATACTCGCTCGAACCAGCTTCCGTCTTGGCCAGTTCAAGCTCTCCTCAGGCGGCACCAGTGACTACTACATCGACTGCCGAACCACTACGCTCCACGCCGAAGGCGGTCGCCTCACTGGAGAAGCCATCTTTGATTTGCTTCAGCAGAATCACATTCAAGCAGAAGCCGTCGGCGGCCTTACGCTCGGCGCGGATCCCATCGTTTCCAACGTAGCCACCGCCAGCGCCTGGCGTGCGATTTCCCATCCCGGCGCGCCGCTGATTCACGGCTTCCTTGTCCGCAAAGCCGAAAAGCAACATGGAACAGGCCGGCGCATCGAAGGCTTCTGCCGTGAAGGCGCCCGCGTCATCATCGTCGATGATGTCTGCACCACCGGTGCCTCCACCATCAACGCCATTGAAGCTGCTCGCGAAGCGGGCATGATCGTCGCCGCACGTCGTCTGCATCGTCGAACGCCAGGAAGCCAATGGCCGTCCCGCCGTCGAAGCCGCTGCGAACGGCGCACCGTTCCTGGCCCTTTTCACCGCAAATCAAGTCCGGGCCGAGCATGTAAAGCAACTCGATGCGGCGCCGCAACGCTAGCGCAATCCACCTCGCTTTTCGTCAGCACAGCAAAAGGCCGCCGGGGAATAACCCCGGCGGCCTTTTGATTCTTAGCTGCGATCAGCGAGCGAACTGCTCGGTCTTTAGTGCGATGCCTTACAACCCTGTTCCAGGAGCCGTCGCTGTGGCAGAGGTCTGATCGCCGCTCATATTCGAGAGCAATTGAATCTGCACACGGCGGTTCTGCTTGCGGCCGTCCGCGGTCTTGTTGTCGGCCACTGCATTGTCCTTGCCGATTCCGATCAGATAGAACCGGTGCGCGGCGATATTGTACTTCGAGGCAAGGTATTGCACCACTGCGTCGGCGCGGCGCTGGCTCAAATCGTAGTTGTACTCTGCCGACCCGGTCGAGTCGGTGCCGCCGGTGACTTCGAGAATGTAGCTCTTGGCCGAACCGAGCTGAGCGGCAAAGGTATCCAACTGTGCCTTGTCGTCCTTCGTCAGCACAGCTTTGTCGAAGCCGAAGTTAACCGTCGCGTCGGCCATCGACTTGTAGTTGTCGAGCCCCTTCACTACGCTATCCAGCGAGTCAGCGCGATGCACCGCGTCATTGGCCGCGGTTTGCGCGTCGCCGGCTGACTTGGTTGCGTTCTGGGCGTTCTGCGTTGCACTGTCAGCCGCGCCCTGCGCTGTCTTGATGCCCGCCTGTGCACGGTCGTCCGTGTCGCGTATCGCCCGGCCGTTCGCCGATGTCTTCGCTTCCAGTTGATCGGTGTGTTCCACCAGAGGTGCAGTCTGGGTTTTCACATAGTTCTTGGTTGCGCATCCGGTCGCACCCACCACCGCCAAAGCCGCCATTCCCATCCACATGCCAAATCGATAGTTCGCCATCGCCTCACTCCTCCATCCTCCGTTGTCTGGCACGCGGCCACACTTCGGACAGATACCCTTTTTCACATCGCCCTTCTAAATGCACCCAGCATGCCAAATGGGTGTTCATTTGCAACACACTTAGAATGTGCAATATATATCAACAAAACCGCTCCCGGCAGCCGTGCCCGACCGTGTAAATCTTACCTTGTCAGGTAAGGATTCCCTTTCCATCCGCCATTCATCGTCAACCGCTATCCTATGAACTGGCTCTTGTTAGACCTATCCGCACATGGACCTTCACGAGAAAATCCGCGCCTTGCCCACTCAGCCTGGCGTGTACCTCTACAAGAATGCCGAAGGCGAGGTCATCTATGTGGGCAAGGCCAACAATCTTCGCGCTCGGGTTCGCTCCTACCTCTTGGAGGCTTCACAAGCCAACGCCAAGACGGGCTCGCTGATGCGCGAGGCGGTCGACCTCGACTACATCCTCGTGGCCAATGAGCACGAAGCGCTCGCGCTTGAAAACAATCTCATCAAACAGCGCAAGCCGCGCTTCAATATACTGCTGCGCGACGACAAGACATACCCTTACGTCAAGCTCACTCTTGCCGATCGTTTTCCCAAAGTCTTTGTCACTCGCCGCCTGCGCAACGACGGCTCTGCCTACTACGGCCCCTACTTTCCCGGCAATCTTGCCTACCGCGTAGTCGAACTCATCCACCGCAGCTTTCTTCTCCCCAGTTGCAAGGTCGACCTTTCCCGCTACCACCCGCGCGCATGCCTGCAGTACTACATTCACCGCTGCCTCGGACCCATGTGTCGAGGGACTAACGACTCCAGAGGCCTACCAGGATGCGGTTCGCGACGCGAAGCTGTTTCTTGAAGGCCGTCACGCCGAGCTTGAGCGTTCGCTTGCCGCTCGTATGATGGCTGCCGCTGAAGCTGAGCAGTTCGAGGCAGCGGCCCGTCTGCGCGATCAGCTCTCCACTGTGCACCAGTTGCAGGAGAAGCAGCGCATTGCAACCGCAGAGTTAAGCGACGACTCCGACGTATTCGGCTACCACTTCGAGGACGGCAGCCTGGCCGTCAACCTCTTCCATGTCCGTGGCGGCAAGATCGTGGACCGCCGCGAGTTCTTCTGGGAAGACTTGCCGGAAATTCTCGAACTCACAAGTACCGATAGCAATACAGAGACAGAAAGCACGGAGGCGCCTTTCCATGCCGGCCAGGTCTTCTCTGCTTTGCTCAAGCAGCTTTACATTGACCAGCAATATGTTCCGCGCGGAATCCTCGTCCCAGTGGACTTCGACGACCGTGAAGCCCTCGCCACCCTATTGAGTGAGCGAACCGGCCACCGTATCGAACTGACCGTCCCGCAGCGCGGCGAAAAGCGGTCACTTGTCGATCTGGCGAGCCAGAATGCAAAACAGTCTTACATTCAGCGATTCCGCGTTTTGGAGCCGTCGAAGAAAGTTATTCAAGAGGCGCTGGTCGACGCGCTGATGCTTCCGGAGCTGCCCAAGCGCATCGAGTGCTTCGACATCTCCCATATCCAGGGCGCAGAAACCGTTGCCTCGCTTGTCGTTTGGGAAGACGGCAAGATGAACAAACAGGCTTACCGCAAGTTCAAAGTGATGACAGTGTTGGGCGTGGACGATTTCGCCTCGATGCGTGAAGTCGTCCACCGCCGCTACCGGCGCCTGAAGGATGAGGGCAAGCCCATGCCTTCGCTCGTGCTGGTCGACGGCGGGCTCGGCCAGCTTCACGCCGCCGCCGAAGCGCTTGAGTCACTCGGTTTCACATCGCAGCCGCTGGCCTCAATCGCCAAGAAAGAAGAAGTGATCTATCTCTACGGGAGCGAAGATGAGCCGGTTGTCCTTGATCGTCGCTCGCCCGTACTCCATCTTGTCCAGCTCATCCGCAATGAAAGCCATCGCTTTGCCGTTGGCTACCACCGCCAGCGGCGCGCCATCCGTGACCGCGGCTCAGAGCTACTGAACATCAAGGGCGTCGGTCCGCAAACTCGTCAGCGCCTTCTCACTCATTTTGGCAGTTTGCGCGACGTGCAGCATGCTACGGCGGAATCGCTGGCAGCCGTTGTCCCCCGTAAAATCGCGGAAACGATCTGGCGGCATTTGCATGAAACGCAGTCCGCAATCTGATCGCTTGGCCGCTCTGGAATTCCTTCAAGCTGCTCGCTCAGTCCCGCTCGCTGAACATACTTTCGGATTCCCAGCCGGTGAACCGGCGCATCTGCGTCGCTGCAAATTGCATTCGCTGGGATCCGAAAGATGGAACACACGTGCCTACTCTTTGCCTCTGTTACTCTTCAACACGGTAACGTAGAACGCGTTATTCCCCGAACGCAGATCTTTGCCGTACGAGAACACCACGCCACTTCCAAACACTCGAAGTTTTGCTTGCGCGCCAATATCGCAAAGCCACTTATGCGAACCCAATGACGAGGCTTGGCCTGAGCTTCGATCTGTGATCTCGCCCGTATCAAAAAACGGCCCCAACTTCAAGGCAACGATGCCATTCCCCCACACGTTCTTGTCCGTTTCCCAGTTGGACAGAATATAGTCGCGTCCCAGTGGTGCGCTGCCTTTCCGCCCATCCCGAGTGCCAATGTGTGCGCGCAAGGTTAGATCGTTGTCCCGTTCCAATCCCAGCATAAAAAGCTCGTCAAAAGGTGCCTGTCCAAAGGTTCCTCCAACTCGAATCTGCTGCTGCATTTCATAATCGTCTCCCGCGGCTTTAGGGAACCAATGCCAGCCCAATGAACCTTGGAGCTTGTCGAAGGATTCCTCGTGCTGCGACCACAGCCGAGCCGCTTCCGACGAAACATTCGCATCGGCTGCGAAGCGGCGTTCTGGAATACGCCACAGCACGCCGTCGAGTTCCGCGCGCTGCTTTAGCTGATAGCCCTTGGCCAGGAGCTCTGGAGTTAAGACGGTACCGATTTCAACGCTCCGAAAATCGCGATGTGAAACTGCAGTCCCGACTGACCAGCGCAGTCGATCGCCGGAATACGAAGTCAGATCAAAGCGCAACTCCTCATGTCGAAGATCGAAGCTTCCAAGCGCCGGAGCCGGACCGGTAAATGAATTCCTGATCACCCACTGTTCGTTTCTCAGGTCGACCCCGGACTCGTAACGATACTTCGCACTCTGCCCGAACGGGCTCGATAGCCTGGCGAGAATACGCCGCTTCTGCGCATCCCAGCGATACATCGAAACAAAGTTCATCGCTTGCTTGTGCAGGTTGAAATACTCGGGATCGACGCTGGAGAAAGGCAGCCCGCGCAGGAGAAGCATCATGCCTTCCAGGCGGCCGCTTCCAAAACCGTCCCGTTCCCGATTGCGAAACCCAACATCAAATTGGCCATCGTCACGGGCTTTCAACTCCCACCGATATTGCGAAAAGATCTCCATTCCGCGAATGCGTGCATCCGTGTCGAGAAACTCGCGCAGCTTCAACATGTCGGTCGGCGCGAAAGTGAAAGCACGATCAAGCAGAGCGGGTGCAACCTTGGGTTCCGGCTCTTCCTCGATTCCAGCGATTTGCGGCTTATCCACGCGGTTCCAGTACTTCAGTGTGGCTTCAAGATTTCCCTCGAGAAAATAGACCGTTCCCAGAAAGTTGTTCGCATAGGCGTCATGAGGATCTAGCTTGATGGATTGCCGCAAGAGATAGGCGGCCTGGGGGTAGTGCTTTGTCTTGAAAGCCGCTCCAGCGAGCTCGACCGGGAAACGTGGATCACGTGGCGCAAGCTTGCGCCCTTCTTCAAATGCACTCTTTGCCTCCGCCCAGCGCCCCAATCGCGCCAACGCCGTGCCAAGATAAAAGTCCATGTCGGCTGAACGTTGATGAATCGGCTTTAGCAACAACTCCAGATCTTGCCAGCGCTGCTCAGCGTTTAGCCTCTGCGCTTCGTCCAAAGCCGAATCTCTTGGCTCTGTAGTTTGAGCAGGCGCGCAAAGACCGCAACTAAAAAGAATTAGAGTCAGAAACCACTTCGAGATCTCTAGAGAAGCCTGCATTCCGATCCTGCGATCTCATGCCCATACGGTCTGCCAACGGGAACAAGCGGAGAATTCTCTCTTAGCAATCGAAGTAAAAAAGCCGATGAAAGCGCTTTCACCTGCTAGTCGAGGTGTTGTGGCACACAGCACTCAATTCAGACGTTGTTTTGGAACAGCCAGCAAAGCCCAACCTCCGGCAGACATCCAATCCCTCTTGAATTTGACTTCGTCTTCCTTTGTTAGTTTGCGTTCTGCGGGATCATTCACCAGCACAAGATTGTTCTCGATATCGAGTCCGGCGACTACCACGTAATGCAGCGGCAGATGCGATCCGGGTTTGACCGCTACAATGACCGGACGTCCTTCTTGCAGGTGATGATGGAGCAAATCCAAGTCTCCGGTAAACGCGAAAGTCGCATACCCGTTCTGCTGAAAATATCGCTCCATGTCCGAGGCAAAGATTCCGTGCGCCGCGCGTGAAATCAAGACTTGCTGAATATGCGCGACATTGGAAATCAAAGTCACCTGCTGACCCTCTTGTCTGGCCCAATACTGGATCACCATCGCGATACTGGCTGCACCGCACCCATTCTTCTCCTGCTTCACAAACGGGACATCGAGCCACAATCCGGCGACGCCGGATTCAGCGAGAATGCCGCAGCACGACATCATGACGAAACAGGTAGCGCAGACTCGATTGAACATCCGGAACACGATCAGTGCACGGCAACAATGATCAGAATGAGCGCGGCAATCGCAACCAGGATGATTAAGAGATCCCGATCGTCAATGTTGCCTGCGGCAAAGTCAGACTGTGCATGGTTCGCCCTTGACGCAAGTTGAGCCAACTCTTGATCGCTTAGGCCGGCGACTGCCGTCTTAACCTGCTCAGGATTCATGTGAGCCGATCGCAAAGCTTTCTGCGCCCTCTGCGACGAAAGGAACTCCTTTAAGGAATCGAGATTCCTTTGTCTTTCGTGGGAAGCATCCACGGTAGCCTTTTGTAGGTCCGCGGGACTCACTAGATGTTCAGTAGCCTCAGCAACGAGACTTTGTGGAACCGCGAACATTGCCACGAGTGCACTCGCCGTGATTGCCCTAACAAACTGCTTTGGATCCAGGTTCATTTTTCGTGACCTCCGAGGGGAATATTGAGCCCGAATTTAAAAATTGTACACGGTTTCACGACCCAGAACGACGTTGAGATCTGAAGCAACACCCCCGCAAATCTCCGCATCTAATGCGAGATTCTTGACTCATGGTGATCGGACGAAATCACGATGCTGCTTCCACCCGCGAGAACCCTGCGACCCGCTTTCACAGCGGGCGAGATCGATCTATTAAGAGTTCCGCATCCACGATTCGTGGAGTTAGTCGGACGATTTTCCGTCTCATCATGCTAACCTCACATCACCCGATGAGCCAGCACGATCCGTTATTCCCACAGCAAGCCCCAGCCGACCTGCCGCGTGTACTTGGCTCGAGCCAAGCCATCGCCATCGTCGTCGGCACTATCATCGGCAGCGGCATTTTTCTTGTTCCCCGCGAAATGATTCAGAACACAGGCTCATCAATTCTCGTTTATCTAGCATGGATAGTCGGTGGTCTGCTTTCGCTCTTTGGCGCCATGACCTATGCCGAGTTAGGCGCCATGCTGCCCTACGCAGGCGGGGAATATGTCTATCTGCGCGGCGCGTATGGCGATGTACCAGCCTTCCTTTATATGTGGACGTGGTTTGCGGTCGCTAAACCCGCCTCCATCGCGGCCGTCACTATCGGCCTGGCACGCACCCTCGAGTTTTTCCCCGCTTTCCACTTCCTGGGAACGCGGATCCCGAATGTCCCAGGCGGGCTCCCATTGCTGTGGTCACAATTGTTCGCCATCGCGGTTACCTGGTTCATGACGGGTCTGAACTGTCTCGGCATAAAAAGAGCCGGAGATTTTCAGTTGATCTTTACCATTCTCAAGGGTCTACTTATTCTGATCGTCGTGGGCTTCTGTTTCGCCTCGGTGACCGGTTCGTGGACCAACTTCACAACATCGCTTCCGCATGCCAAAGGTGGCTTTGGCGGCTTCATGCTCGCACTTATCGCGACTCTCTGGGCCTATGACGGGTGGAACGACCTGACCATGGTGGCTGGTGAAGTGCGCCGTCCCGAGCGCAGTTTGCCCATTGCGCTTATCGGTGGATTGTTTATCGTGGGCGTCCTTTTCATGGCCACTAATGCGGCCATTCAATTCATCCTGCCGGCCGCGCAGATTGCAGCCAGTGAGCGGCCGGCAGTCGCAGCGCTCACAGTTGTTGCAGGGAGCGGAGGAGCGGGCTTTGTGGCGGCAGCAATGGCTCTTAGCATCTTTGTCACTCTAAACGGAACTGTCATGTCTGGCGCACGCATTCCGTTTGCCGCCGCGCGCGACCGGCTGTTTTTCCGCCAGTTCGCGCATATCAACTCCCGATTTCAGTCCCCATCCACTTCGCTGATCGTGCAGGGACTGCTCTCTACTGTTCTGCTCCTTTTCTTGAGCCAGTTTCAGCAGCATTTCGAACTCGCTGTCTTCGCCGAGTGGCTTTTTTATATGCTCACCGCCACAACGGTGTTCGTATATCGCCGCAAGCGCCCTGACCTAGCCCGCCCTTACCGCGTCTGGGGATACCCGCTGCTCCCTGCGATCTTCGTTCTCTCCGCTGCCGCCGTTCTGGTCTACAGCTACGCCGGCAACCTTGCGGGATCAATTTTTGGCACAGTGCTCATCTTGCTCGGCCTTCCCGTTCTTTGGCTGGTGCGCCGGTGTTGCGGTGCGTCGGTCCCAACGGTGGAAAGTCACGGTCGATGATCTCAGCCTCTTTGTCGAACGCCGCCAACCTTCCTGATCGATGAATTCCGCATCCGACTTGTGAACTCATTCATCTCAATGACCATGCCGAACTCACACCCGCTCGACAATCCAATTTGGAACGCACTGAACACCGAGCATAGCGAACTTGCGCTCGGTAACAAACTCGCAAAACGCTATCCAACCGAGATTGGTCCCCTGAGCGGAATCGCGGACGAGGTGGCTGCAAACTACGAGGCGCTGCGGCTCCTTGCAAACCCCGGCGGGGCCGTCGTTTTGTTTCTTGACGAACCGCATACATCCAAGCCCGGTTGGACATTGGTTCGAGTCGGCCTCCTGAGCCAGATGATCCTGATGTCTCCGACAAGCCAGGAACCTTCGGTGCGACGAACCCACATAACGTCTCGAAAACTTACGCCCGAAGATGTCCCCGCGATGCTCGAACTAGCCACTCTCACCGAGCCCGGCCCATTCCGACAGCGAACGATTGAACTTGGTGAATTCCATGGCATCTTCGACTCCGGCCGTCTGGTATCGATGGCGGGCCAACGTCTCCATTTGAACCATTTCGTCGAAATAAGTGCGGTCTGCACGCACCCTGACGCGCGTGGCCGTGGGTATGCCCGTTCACTCATGTCGCTTGTTGTCGAGGAGATTTTACAGCGCGCAAAAATCCCTTTTTTGCACTCATTTGCAGATAATTACCCGGCGATTCGCGTGTATGAGTCTCTTGGCTTCACGTTGCGCAGAACCTTGAATTTGGCTGTGATAAAGAACGAAGCCGAAGCTTGAGCAATCGAAATGAGCGGTTCCGCGCGTGTTCGTCTACCATCAAATGAGCACATGCCCAACAAACCCAAGCTCGGTCAGAATTTTCTCCACGACGTGCAGGCCGTGGAACGTATCGCGGCGGCATTGGGAGACTTCTCCGATCGCGACGTGGTCGAAATCGGTCCTGGGAAAGGCGCAATCACTCGCATTCTCGCAGGGCGAGCCGGTCGCGTGTTGGCAATCGAATTAGACCCGAACCTTGCATCGCAGCTTCGAGCGCAATTTCGTCCCGAGCAAGTGACTATCGTCGAAAATGATGTGCTGAAATTCGACTTTGCCGCAGCCTCAACGTCGGCCGGCAAGCGCTTGTTGGCCGTTGGCAATCTGCCTTACTACATCACTTCACCGATTTTGCTCAAGCTAGCAGCCAGCCATGCCGCTCTAGATCGCGCCGTTCTCATGGTGCAGAAAGAAGTGGCCGACAGAGTAGCCGCAACCCCCGGCTCACGCGACTACGGATTGTTATCAGTAACAATGCAGCTCTATGGGCCAATCGAAAAGCTCTTCACTTTGCCCCCCTCGGCCTTCACTCCTTCACCGGACGTGTACAGCACGGTCTTTCGCTGGCGGTTTGCCCCGCGCATAGCTGAGCTTCAGATCGATGAGGAAAGCTTCCTGAGGTTCCTCCGCCTGGCCTTCGCTCAAAAGCGCAAGACGCTCTCCAACAATCTCCGTGCTGCCGGCTTCACTCCTGAATGCATCAAGGCGGGTCTTTCAGACGCAAACGTTGACCCCAAGGCGCGAGCTGAGACTTTGACTCTTGATATATTGGCTGCGCTCTGGCGCAGTCTCGAAACTGAAAGGGCCGCTTCGCTATGCGACGCGGCCCTCCCGATGACGAAATCGTAATTCTAGTGGTGGGATCCACCCCCGCCACCGCCACCCGCGTGTGAGGCGCCGCCACCACCTGCGCTGCCACCTCCGCTGTAGGCGCCTCCACCGCCGCCGCTACTCGCACGCGGCGCACTTCCGCCCGAACTTCCACCGCCGCGGTACGCTCCGCTATTCGCCGGAGCCGCAGGCCGAGCACCGTAGTTCCCGTTGTACCCAGGCGCGCGCGATGGACCACCAGCAGGCCGCGTAACACCCCAATAGCCTTGGCGAGAATTCCCGCCGGCGTTCGGATTCGGCGCGTAACCATAGCGCGCGCCGAAACCGGATCCTGGATAAACGATCGCGTGACTTGCGCTGCCCGCACTCGCGTAGTTATACACCGGCCGAGGTGCAAGTGGCCGTAGCGGCTCCACAGTGGTTCCAGCCAGGGTTACAGGTCCACTCCTGGGCCGCAATGAGCTTCCCGAGTCAGAATCGTGTAGACGGCCGACCGCGATGACAGGGTAAGGTTCATACCTTCCTCCGGCCCTTATCGGGCTGCCCTCTCCCGGCCTCACAGGCCCACCATGCGGCCGGTGAGGTGGCTGATACCGGTACGGTGCATTTCCTATATTTGAAGCCCAGCCTCCGCCGCCCCACCAATATCCGCCCATGCCGGGGGCCCAGCCCCATCCGAATCCGTCGTAGTAGCTCCACATGCCGGACTGATAAGGCATGAAGCCCCAAGATTCACAGGAGACCCAAATGTAGCCAAATTGTGGTGTCCACATCCAACTTCCGCAACCATAGGGATCCCAACCAGTCCCTTGGGCTTCGTAGGGTGACCAGACGTAACCCTGCCCGGGCACGTTATACCAGTTTCCGTTGGCATCCAGGTCGCTCCATGCGGGGTTATTGTTGTTCGGGACCGTCGTTGTCGCAGCAGTTTTGGCTGCCTCCTCCGAGGTCAAAGTCTGGTCTCGATCAGAGTTCCACGCGTCCCATGAATTCGGTTCGATCGACTCGTTCAATGCATAATTGCCGGAATCGCTGGCATTGAGCCGCACGCTTTCTCCGCCATGCAAGTCCAGTGCAAGCGCATTGCCGCTTTCAAGATGTGCGTTACCAGAGAAGACGGCGACCTCGCCGGGAGGATTGTCGAGGTTGACTCGGAGCACCGTGAATCCGTTCGCCGTAATCGCGCTGTCTGCGAATTTAACGCGGATCCGACCGTTGGGCTCTTCCCCTTGAATTTCGAAGTACCCGAGCCCATTGTCGAGCTTTAATTCTGTATCTGTCGAGCTCCCCTGTTGGCGTAACACCGACAGCGTGAGGGAGCTGTTGGGTGAAATGCGCGCCACACTGCCGTCTTCGAATTGAATCTCCGCCCGGCCATCGTCCGCCGTCGTGACCTGGGTCCCCTCAAAGAGAGGCGCATTGGCCAAGGCTTGCGCCGCCAGCACCGTATTCCCCTGGGACAACTGCACCTGCCCTTCAACGCTGCTTAACCTTACCGCCCGAGCTGCAGGTCCGGAGTCCTCGGCAATCAGTGACGATCCTACGAATAGCGCTCCAGCCGCCAGGATCGAAGTGGCAGCCCCCATTAACCCATACCTTCGCCCGATTTTCATGGCGCCCCTCGCCTTTCACCCCTCCAGGCGCCCGTCAACCAGCGCTAAGAGAAGGTCAACATATATTTGACACCCTGAGCGATGAGAAAGTCGCGCTAAAATGTTGCTCGGTTGGCATTTATTTCTCAGATTGAGCCAGAATCCTGGCTCGCTTTCTTACCCGATCCATGACTCCCGGGTCGTCTTGAAGCCTCTCCAAAATGTCCCGAATCGCGCAAATCTGCTGCAGTCTCCCATCGCCTGAAGCTTCTATCACGTAGTCGATCTCCTGAGACAGGCCTAAAGGATCATGTTGCAGGAGTAGCTGCAACCTGGCACCTTCAATCAGAGTTGAAGCTACGGCTACAAGGGAGTCGCCCAGGGACTGGATTTCCCTTTCTTTTGCGAAGTTGAAAGCACAGGCTCCCTGGCCATCGGGCCCAAAATAGGAAATCTTCTTCCATCCCTGGAAAGCCACCTTCAGATGGCTTTCGCATTTTTCATTCAAGAGCTGGTGGGAGTGGACGGTGCGAAAGACGCTGTCGGCAAAACGCTGACTCACCTGAATGTCGCGATCCACTGCGATGGGCTCCATGGTTGCAACAGGGTCGGTTGAATCACCGCCGCGATCAGCGTGAAAGTGCCCGCTGCCATCGGGGTGAATGACCAAGGTCCAATTCGAAGGAGTGAGACCGGGATTAGAGAAATCGATCCGGAGCTCGGTATTCGTCTGGCCTTGCGATGGGAACGCCAAAACCGCGGCGAAGATAACGATGACAGCTGCTTTCATCGCGGCGACCCCTGTTGCAGCATGGTCTGTGCCGTGTGAATGTGGCAAATGGCGATTGCGAGGGCGTCTGCGGCGTCCGGTGGTTCGGGTAACTCCTTCAGATCAAGCAGCCTGGCAACCATGAACTGAACCTGTTCCTTTTTTGCCAAACCGTATCCTACCACGCTTGATTTGATCTTCAAGGGGGCATATTCGGCGACTGTGAGGCTCTGTGTTGCCGCCGCCAGGAGCGCCACTCCCCTGACCTGCCCAAGTTTCAAAGCCGACTTGGCGTTTACCGAATAGAAGACTTCCTCAATCGCAACAATCTCCGGCTGCCAGCGCTCCAATTCCGACAGTTAGTTCTCGAAAGACCTGGGCCAGCCGTTGGGACTGCGGTTTGGTCCTGTCAAGCCGGATGGCGCCGAGAGCAAGGCAGATGAGGCGAGGCTGCCGTCCCGAGTCGTCGGACTCCACGACGCCGAAGCCCGTCATTTCTGTGCCGCAATCGATGCCGAAGACCCGCATTGGCACCAAGTCTAACGCAGTGCCGCGCTCGCGGGCACATCCCTTTGGCTGATTGGACCCAGGGGCACAACAGACAGACGGAAGTGTGCGCCGGCGAAGGCAGGACGAGCGCAAACAATTACGAGAGTTTCTAAAGAAATGGATACGGCACGAAACAAGAGAGACGGGAAAACAGGACCGAAATGGCGATCATGAGCAAGGAAATGCGGAGGCAGCAGCTGCGGAAGATGGATGAGGTTGAACTGGGTTTCATGCGGTCACTGACTGCCGAGGAGACAAAGATGGTCCGAGTTGACCGCTGAAATAATCTGCAAGGGTTTTGTGGAAAACGAAAATATGCGAGGGGGGGTGGGTTCGCTCTGCCGGTATGAACCGGGGAGATGGCTGACATAGCATATTAGACTGGGATCCTCTCCGACGTTGAAGTCGGGTTGGATTCCTGTTTGCGATGGTGTGGCTTTGCGGCTCATATGTCCAGTATGCGGAAACGGGAGTTAATTATCTGCAAAAGTCGCCGCAGGAAAAGCCAGTAGAAACGCCGCGGAAGTGGCGATGCAGCAAGTCAGAAGCTCAGCGTGCGATTCCAGGTATCAAAAGCTGGAGTTCCATCGCTGACCCGAGGCATCGAGGGTTCATCATCGATTGAGCTCGTGAGACTTGGGCAAGGGCAGTGCACCGCGACGAGAGGCCCCTCTCTCCGGCAATTTAGAGGGGAGGTGGTCAGGCTCACAACTGAGATGTTTTCAGGGGCCTGTTTGCCGTACTTGCGACAGAGGGCACGAGACGCAGCAACGGCCTGGGAAGGTTCCCAGGCCGTTGCCGGTGAACTGTTGGGATTGGACTAAGGCCATCGCGCTGCCGCGAGTGCCAGTGACCCGGCCGGCAAGATCTCTTCCGCCGGGGCAAGCCTGGGGTCTTGGGCGCGATGCCCTAGGCCTCAGTCACCTCACGTACGAAACATCTGGAACAATCTTTTGTCATCAGCTGGATCAACCTCCTTTCCCGTGTAGGGCTAAACTAAATCGCCAAGTGCGTTGCGTCAAGAGCGGAGTGGTCGCGCGCCGTGGTCAACCTTCGCTCGACAAGAATTTGCGGCGGTGCACCAAAGGAGTGCAGTTATAGAATGGTGGCGGCCATGAACTCAACTGCAAATCGAACCGATTGGGTGGGGCGCATTGTTGACGAGCGTTTCCCACTGCTGCAATGGCTGGGCGGTTCAGGAGATAGCGGCGTCTTCCTGACGGAGCTGCCAGGTGATGGAGCGCAGAAAGCTGCCATCAAGCTGATTCCGGCGAAGGATGGGGATGCCGAGGTTCGGATTGCGGGCTGGGCAGCGACCGTGACGCTGACTCATCCTCACCTGTTGCGACTGTTTTATTCGGGACGCAGCAGAGTCGATGGAGCGGACGTGCTTTACGTCGTGACGGAGTATGCCGAGGAGGACCTTTCGCAGGTTCTTCCGGAGCGGCCGTTGACGCCGGCTGAGGCGAAAGAGATGCTTGAGCCAGTCCTTGATGCGCTTGCGTATCTGCACGGAAAAGGCTTCGCACATGGCCGCTTGAAGCCTTCGAACATTCTGGTGGCAGGTGACCAGGTGAAGCTGTCATGCGATAGCCTTCTGGCCGCGGGAGGACCGCGGGACAGCCTGACAAATCTGAGTGCGTACGATGCGCCGGAGCGGTCGCATGGGGCGGTTTCAGAGGCCTCGGATGTGTGGTCGCTAGGCGTGATGCTGGTCGAAGCGCTAACGCAGCATGCTCCTGTTTGGGATGGCGACCTGCGGAGTGACCCACGCGTGGCAGCGACTGTTCCGCAACCGTTTGCTCAAATCGCGCGAGAATCCCTACGCGCAGAGCGGGCTCGTCGGTGCTCGCTCGCAGACATCCGGACGAGGCTGAATCCGGCGGCATGTGCGCCTGAAGCTTCGCCAGTTCGCACTGCGCCACCGATGCCGCCGGTTGCGTCCATTTCAGAAACGCCGGAAGAGATGGCGAGCGCAGCTCCAGGCAAATCGCGCGAGTTGACACTGGCAGCCGTGGTGCTTGTGTTGATTGCAGTTGTCGTGACATTTGAAGTGAGATCCCACAAGACGCACACTTCGACGCCCAACACTAATCAGCCATCAGCGCCTGCGATGAACGCGGCCCCGGCGGATTCTGCGGCTTCGGCACCGGCGACGCCGGACTTAGGAGCGACGACAGCCAAAGGAGAAGTGGCAGAGCGGGTTATGCCGGACGTGTTGCCGAGCGCGAGCGCCTCAATTCATGGCCAGGTGAACGTGCGGATCCGGCTCGATGTGGATGCGAGTGGGAAGGTTGCGAATGCGACCTTGGATGCGGGGGGGCCGAGCCGGTATTTCGCGCGCGTCGCGATGGAGGCGGCGCAGCATTGGCGATTCAAGCCGGCACAAGTGGATGGCCGTGCAGCGCCTAGTGTTTGGAACTTGAAGTTTCAGTTCAAGAGGGATGGCGTTGATGTCGCACCCACTGAGACATCGCCTTAGACGACTGAATGTTGGCAGTCAGCGGCGAGCCTTGCGTTTGCTTTCGATGCGGGGCCAGTACTGGAACTCGTCGGAGTAAAGTTCGCCAGTGAGATCCGCGGCGCGCTGAATCAAGCGTGCCTGGGCATCGGCGATTGCCTGGTTATAAATGGCGGGTCCGATCTCTTCAAGGAAAAAGTTGAGCAACAGGCCCGCGGGCAGATCGCCAATGGGTTCAGGCATCTCCTGCTCAAAGTAGCGCTGGATGGATGCGATCGCCTCGGATCGCGCAGGCTTGGGGAGATCGATGGTGGTCATGCGCTTCGGATCCTCAAAAATGAGGTTATACGCCTTGCACAGGCTTTGCCGAGGTATACTTGCGCCCTGACACGGCCAGGGTTGAAGAACCCGGGCAGACCCCATTCCCCGAGGTCAACAAGACAAATGTACAAGTGGATGAGTTACAGCAGTCATCCTCTGCATACGCGGAGGGGCTTTCTTGGCGGGACGGCAGCCGCGCTGACCGCGGGAATATGCGGCGGACTCGCGCTGGAAGCCGGCGCCGCAGACGAGGGACCTAAGCTTGATGTGCTCGGACCGAGGCCCGGCTATTCACCGCAAGTCGGAACTTTCGTCTCGATGCTGACCTGGATGCGTGAAGCCAACGGAGTACTGGCCGCCACGAAAGGGCTGACGCAGACGGATCTGGACTTCCTGTTTGATGCGAATGCCAACAGCATAGGCGCGCTGATGCTGCACCTTGCGGCCACGGAAACGTATTACGGAATGAATACGTTCGGGGGGATGAAATGGGGCAGCTGGTCTGACGATATCAAGAAGCAATGGGACCCCGCGATGGACCTGGGCGATGCGGGTAGGAAGACCATCAAGGGGCATGACCGCGACTACTACGTGGGAATTCTGCATGACGTGCGCGAAAAGACGTTGGCAGAATTCAAGAGGCGCGACGATGCGTGGCTGCTGAACGAAACGAAGGACACCGATTGGGGGCCTGTAAACAATCTTTGCAAGTGGTTCCACGTGTGCGAGCACGAGGCGCATCACACGGGGCAAATTGCGTTATTACGCAAACGGCTGCCAGGAGCCAAGCCGGATGCGGGCTAGGGAGTGCGCCGCAGATTGAAGCGGTCGCGGATTTACGGTTTCGACGCAGCTTGCTGCTTCTCTGCCTCGGCGACCAGTTTTGCAAACTGATCAACGGCGGGCACATCCGGTGATTCAAGCGCGTTTTTTGCGGCATAGCGCCAAACGGGCGGCAAATCGAGCGGGCGATCCTGGTTGCCTCGATAAACCACGAACATGTCCTGAGACTGGCCAATCTCTTCCTGCGGATGGGGACCTGCCGTGGGGCCTGAGCTATCCTCGGGCGCGCCGGGGTAGGCCGGATTTCCTGAGCGTCCACCAATACGGGTGGTTGAATCGGTGGGCTGGATCACGACGGGACGATCGTTCGGAATTCCGCCGATGGTGGACTGTGCAATTTTGTCACCGCCCTTGCGCACGGTGATGATCAGGTCGGCGGTTGATTCCTCCATCGTCAGAGAGAAGCGACCCCATCTTTGAAGAGCTTTCTCCACATCCTCGCGCGCAATGCGGTTGGCGTTGGGCGCGTCGACGCTCATGCCCGCGTCCGGATCAATCAAGACGTAGACCGTTCGCGCCTGAAGGACATCGGCTGGAAGAAGAATTTTCTTTTTGTTTTTTGCGGATGCGGCCACGCAGCACAAGAGAATTGCAGCCACTGTGAGATTTCTGCGCCAAACCATGAGGCGCCTCCTCGGTTGCGCCAAGTCTACGGCAGCTGCCCGACGAGGTCAAAAGGGACGCGCAGGCCGCTTTCAGATTTGGAAGTTGGCGCCGCGTCGTCAGCCGTCTGAAAAGATTAAAGTCGCTCTTCCAGCAGGATGGAAACGGTATCGCCCGTGTCTTTCTTGATTCGCTGACGGATATCCGATTTCACGGGCAGCTTGTGCCTGCCATCTCCCAGAGCCATGAACGAGCTTTGAAACGGGACTCCGTCAATTTTGCCGCGGACTTTGACGAGGCCACGGGTCTTGAAAAAATCGACCGAATCGGGCCACACGACATAGGTCCAGCCGCCTTTGCTGGGACTCTTTTCGAGCCTTGCGGTGAACCGCTTATTTAACATTCGGCACTTCTCCGCTTTGTGTCTCAGGCGAGTGCGAGATTCAGGTTGTCGATGGCTTCGTCGATCTCCTGGGTGTTTTTGAAGCCTACCGTGACGCAATCGACGCCGGCATTCTGGAAGGCAAAGCGCATGGCGGCCTGGCGGTCACTGTGCTGGGTGAACCGGCCTTCGCCAACGAGCTTCATGCTGATGACGCCCATGCCCTCTTTTTTTACCTGCCTGGTGTGGGCGACCACTTCATTGACGTTGCCGAGTTCATCGGTGTCATGAACTTCAGCGTCCATGATGACCCCCTTGTGGTTCATGCGGATCATCGCGATTTCAAGCCACTTGTTGCCGGGAGCCTGGCGGAGTGCGGGAAGCCCATGGAAGGATGCGCCGCGCGCGCGAATCTGCTGTTTCGACTGCGCATGGAGGACGCCGTCCTGCCATCGGGCCGTTTCAGACACCCAATCGGAAGTGTGCTGCCAGTGCAGCAGCATGATGTCGAAGTACTCAGTGTTGGAAGTGCGCCGCATCTGATCGAAGCGGACCTGCGGATCGACGCCCTCATCGGTGGTGACCTTGCTCATGAGTTGGTAGCTCTCGCGCGGGAAGCTCTTAAGAGCTTCGCCCAGCATGGCGGGGGTGGCGTAGGACTCCGAAGTTTCAAAGAAGCGGATGCCGCGGTCGTAGGCGTAGTGAACGAGGCGGGTGAATTCCTGCTGGCCAAGTGCAGCCTGCACATAGCCGTTCCTGGTTCCGGTGCCGAATGCGAGGCGCGTGACTTTCAAATTGGAGCGCCCGAGGGTGACCAGAGACGTGGCGCCATTCTGATCAGCGGTGAGGTTAAGGCTTCCGACGCCGGCGACCGCGCCGGCAACGATTCCGGCTTTCAGCAAATCTCTTCTGGAGAGTGGGGACATGTTGACCTCAGCGGTTGGCCGAAAAGCAGGCCAGTTGCGGGAATACTAGCACAAAAGGAGGCTGCGAATCACAAAGGAAGAGGCGGGGCAGGCAGCGGGTAAATCGATGAAGCACTTACCAGCTATGTAGCCACTCCTCGTCATGGCCGATGCGGATTGGGGTATTGAAAAGTTCGCTAAGCCTTGGCGCGGTGAGGAGTTCTTCGCGGGGGCCGTCGCCGACGATGCGGCCGGCGCGCATGAGGATCACCCGCTCAATCTCAGGAAGAATATCGCCCAAATGATGAGTGACGAGGACGAGGCCGGTGCCTTCGGCGGCGAGGCGGCGGAGGGTATCGCGCAGTTCGCGCTGGGCCGCCAGGTCGAGGGCGTTGGAGGGCTCGTCAAGCAGCAACTGACGGGGCCGATGGACGAGGGCGCGGGCGATGAGGATGCGGCGCTTCTCGCCCGCGGACATTTCTCCGACAAGCTGCGCGGCAAGGTGCGAGGCTTCGATGCGTTCGAGTGCTTCAGCGGCACGATTGCGCATCTCCGGCGTGACGTGCAGGTTGGGCCACAGCGTCGACGCCGAGAAGAACCCGGCGATGACGGCGTCGAGCCCGGAGGTCACGGCGGTGCGCTCGCCGGGCAACTCCGTGCCCATCAGGCCCGCGCCGACCACGCCAAAGTGCTTGCGCAACTGGGTCAGGTCCCAGCGGTCGCGACCAAAGATTCGGACACTCATGCCCGGCTGCACGATAGGGTAAATCTGGCAGGTCATGGTGAGAATGAGTGTGGACTTGCCACAGCCGTTGGGGCCTAGAATCGCCACGTGCTCTCCGGCGCGAACGGTGAGGTCTATATCGTGGAGCACGATGCGGTCGCCACGTGCCACATTAACCTGCCGGAAGGCAAGAAATTCGCACTCGTTTTCCAGTCCTGTGTTCTCAGTCATCCAACCCTCACCTGCTAGATTAAATGGGTTGATTCCCTCTTCTCGAGATTGCATGAGCGACGCTTCATCTTTCATCATTCCGCTTGGATTTCGCTTCGGCGCTGCGAAGGCTGGGCTTAAGCAAAGTGGCAAAACCGATTTCGCACTGATTGTGGCCGACACGCCGGCGAGCGCAGCGGCGGCATTCACGGCCAACCGCGTGACGGCGGCGCCGCTGATTGTGGACAAGGAGCATTTGCGAGCCACGAGGGGCCGCGTGCGCGTGGTTGCCGTCAACGCCGGAAATGCCAACTGTGCCGCAGGCCAAGCCGGATTGGATGCAGCGCGCGCAACCTGCGTGGCCGTCGCAGAGAAATTCGGCTGCCGCACCGAGGAGGTGTTTCCCTCGTCGACGGGAATCATTGGAATGCCGTTGCCGGCGGAGAAGCTAATCGCTTCCCTGCCCGGTTTGGCGGCATCGCTGGGTGCCGATGCGGAGCACTTTGAGCGGGTGGCGCAAGCGATTCTTACCACGGACACTGTAGAGAAGACCGCGTTTGCGCGTCTTGCGGTGGATGGCGAAGAAGTGCGCATCGCGGGTTTGTGCAAGGGTTCAGGAATGATTCATCCCCAGCTAGTGCCGCATGCAACGATGCTGGTTTACGTGTTGACCGACGCAGCGGTTGAACCTGCAGCGCTGGACCATTACCTCCAACGCGCGATCGAGGTGAGTTTCAATCGCATCTCTGTGGATGGCGATACATCGACAAACGACACTGTGCTGGCCATGGCATCGGGGTCGAGCGGAGCGACCATCGGCGAAGAAAATGCGGCGTTTGCAGCTGCCCTGACGAAGGTTTGCTCATCGCTGGCTCACCAGATTGTGGCCGACGGCGAGGGCGTGACGCATGTCGTGGAGTTGCGGATTTCAGGTGCGGCGACAGACGCCGATGCGTTGCGCGCGGCCAAGGCTATTGCGCATTCGCCGCTGGTGAAGACGGCCTGGGCGGGGTGCGATCCAAATTGGGGACGCCTGGTCGCGGCCATCGGCTATTCCGGCGCGGTGATCGACCCGGAGCGCATCGACATCTGGTTTGGCGAACTTCGCATTTGCCGAGATGGGGGTCGGGCGAAGGAGTTTGATGAGGTGGCGGCTCACGCCTATTTGAAGCGGCGCGAGTTTTCAATTGCCATCCATCTCAACCAGGGCGAAGGCTCGTGCGTCTTCTGGACAACCGATCTGACCCAGGAATACATCCACATTAACGCAGACTATTCGACGTAGAGGAAGAACAGACTCGGGACACGATGGATGGCATACTCCGAGGAAAAACGAATCACCGGATGGATTGAATTCACACTCAGAACTAGAATCCGAAGCAAATGAGGACCCAGCGACGATGTCAGTAAGAGGCGCAGAGATAGTGACCGTGAAGACGCGAGGTTTTCGCTGGCGGGAATGGAATCTCAATGATTTCAGGTGAGAAGCTGATCGAAATTTATGCCGCGATGGTGAAGTCCCGTATGCTCGCAAAGCGGGCGGCTTTCTTAAAGAGGCAGGGCAGACTTGCCAGCGATCTTGAGGCCGGAGTGGGCCGCGAAGCCGCGGTTGCGGGCCTCACAGTTGACCTTTTGCCGGGAGACACATTGAGCGTTGCGCGGCCCTACTCGATATCGGGATTCATCAAGGGCCTGCCGCTGAAGGACGCGTTTTCAGGCCTGGTGACGACAGCCAATGGTCACGGCCCCGCGCGAGCCACGAAGAACGACGAGGGCAATAGCGCGGTACACGTGATTCCTGCGGCGGTGAACCATGCAGCGCAACTGCACATCGCCTGCGGCGTGGCTCTCGCGTGCAAGGTTGCAAAGAATCGCGGCATTGCCGTGGCATTTTGCGACGATGGAGCGGAATCGCTCGATGGTTGGCGCGATACGCTGGCTTTCGCAGGGCGCCACGATTTGCCGATTCTGTTCGTTCACCGGAGCGACGCCAGGCGGCGGCAGGAGGACGATTCGGACCTGGAGCTTGGTGAGGGAGGCGGACACAAAACGCAGGCGTGGGGTGTACCTGCAATCACGGTGGATGGGAATGACGCGGTTGCAGTCTATCGGGTGGCCAGCGAGTCGATAGCACGGGCAAGGTTGGGTCGCGGACCGACGCTCATCGAGTGTGGGGTTTATCCGCTGCATGGACCCGCGGGCAATCATCGGAAAAATGGCCGGCGGCTGGAGGCTCACGACCCCATTTCCGCAATGGAAATCCACCTCGCTCGCAAGGGGCTTTTCAGCGAGAGACTAAAGCGGCAGACTGTCGCCGGATTCAGGCGGGAACTGGATGCAGCTACCAGATTCCTAGAGAATTAGTCCAAGACCTATCCCCGGGCTCGGCTTAGCCGCATCCAACACGGGATGGGCAATCCCGTGAGTCATCGGGCCCAAAAATCCGAATGGTAAAGTGAGGGTATGAAGGTGAGCAGATGTGTGGCCATCTTTCCTGTTATGCAGCGCAAGGCTTTGCTGGCAGGAGCTCTTTTTTTGACCGCCAGCCCACTCATGGCCGAGATGCCGGGAACGCCGGAAGGCGCCGGAAAAATGGGCCGCGACCCCAGCCGCCCCGAGCCGGTGTGCGAACCCTCAACTTTGGATTCGCCTTATATACCTGTCGATAGCTGGATGTATCCGGCGATCCTGCGGCTTTACTCGCTGGGTTTTGTCGACAACGTCTTTTTGGGAATGCGCCCATGGACGCGTGCCAGCGTGAGCCACATGCTCGAGGAAGCCGGTGCGCGCATTGACGATGCCGATGCGGGACCGGCCACCGATGAGGCGCAGGGGATTTATGAGGCGCTGAACGAGGAACTGACTGAGGACATGCAAGGGCCCTGCGGAGTGTATCGGGGCAAGACCCGGGTGGAGTCGGTTTACACGGTCGCGCGCGCGATAAGCGGGACGCCGCTGCGGGACAGCTTTCACCTGGGCCAAACAATTGTGAACGACTACGGCCGGCCTTACGCCACCGGATTCAACAACTACTCCGGCGCCAGAGGTTACGCATCCGCAGGGCGGTTCCTGCTCTATGTGCGGGGAGAATTTCAAGGAGCGCCATCTACAACTGGCTACTCGCCTGCGCTGGCTGAGGAACTGGCTTCGATAGATGGGACGACCGACTATTTCAACTCAATGACACCCATCCCGTATAACGGCCAAGCCACGATTCCCGCAGGACCCATCTCCTCGGCGATAGATGGACGGCTCTTGGAGGCCTATGTTTCGGCTCACTTGCTGAACCACGAGATATCGTTTGGCAAGCAGGACGATTGGCTCGGGCCTGGAATGGGAGGCGGTATGGCCTATTCCAACAATGCCGAGAACATTTACTCATTCCGGATCAACCGAATTGAACCGCTGCATATTCCAGGGCTTTCCTATCTCACCGGGCCGTTTCGCTATGACTTCATAGTCGGACCGCTGAAAGGCCATTCCTTTCCAATCGATCCCTGGGTTCATGTTGAGAAGATCAGCTTTCGCCCCACGGAGAACCTGGAGTTTGGCTTCGAGCGCTCTGTGGTCTGGGGCGGCAAAGGTCACGAGCCTGTCACGTTGCACACGTTCCTGAAAAGCTTTTTCAGTCTTTCCTCTCCCAGCGCTGCGGTAAAAAACAGCCGCGATGACCCCGGCGCCCGCTTCGGCGCCTTCGACTTCTCTTACCGGCTGCCATTCGTGCGCAACTGGCTCACACTGTATTCCGATTCGGAAGTGCATGACGACGTGTCGCCCATTGATGCTCCGCGTCGCGCGGCCTGGCGTCCAGGCTTGTATCTCTCGCATGTGCCCGGCGTTCCCAAACTCGATGTGCGTGTTGAAGCAGTATCCACCGATCCTCCCATCGCGACCAGCGAGGACGGCAGGTTCATGTATTACGAAGCTATCCAGAGACAGGCCTACACCAATAGCGGACAAATATTCGGAGATTGGATCGGGCGCGAGGGCAAAGGCGGGCAGGGCTGGCTTACCTATCACCTGAGTGGCAACGAATGGGTTCAGGTCGGGGTACGAAACCAGAAAGTGGCGAAGGATTTCGTTCCTGGCGGAACGACTCTGAACGATATCAACTTTCAGGCTGTGAAGCGCATCGGCCACGAGTTTGAGATCAACGGTAACTTCACATTCGAACACTGGAAGGCACCGATTTATAACTCTGGAGTACCTGTATATCCAGCCACACAACAGACAGTGACGACCACAACGATTCAACTGACATGGTTCCCTGAGCGGAAGGTGAGCTTCTAAATCACGCGATGATTCAGCGGGCGCGCGGATGGGTGCGGTCGTAGACCTGGGTCAATTGAGCGGTGGTGAGCTGCGTGTAACGCTGGGTTGTGGAGAGCCTCTCGTGGCCCAACAACTCCTGAATGGCGCGTAGATCGGCGCCCTCCTCCAATAGATGGGTACCGAATGCGTGGCGCAACGTGTGAGGATGGACGTCGGCAGACAATCCGCCGAGAATGGCAATGCGCTTGACGATGCGGCCCACGCTGCGGGTGGTGAGGCGCGCCTGTCCTCCGACTTTAGCGAGACCGCGCAACTGCAAACTGATGAAGAGCGCTGGAGTCTGCGGGGTCGTCGCGCCGTAGGCTGCAAGGCGAGCCGAGCGCTCGGCGAGGTAAGCGCGCAGTGCCACGGCGGCGGCATCGCCCAGGGGTACATAGCGTTCCTTTTGACCTTTGCCCCGGACAAGGATCGCCTCGTTGGCCCAATGAAGATCGTCAAGATTCAGCCCGACAAGCTCCGCGTTGCGGATTCCGCATCCATAGAGCAGTTCCATGATCGCTTTGTCGCGCGCCGGCCAGCTTGCAGCTTCTTCCTTCACCGTGTCCACCACGCGGTTCATCTGCTCGATGGAGGGCACGCGGGGTAGATGCTTGGGCAGACGCGGCGTGGAGACCAGCGAGGCCACATTCTGCTCGACGTGGCCAGCGCGAGCCAGCCATTTGAACCAACTGCGAATAGCCGCAAGTGAGCGAGCTGCCGAGGTCTTGGAGAGGCCGCGATCGTAAAGTGTCCCGAGATAAGCGCGAATATGTGTGTGTTCGATATCACCGGGGTTTGCGGCGTTGCTTTGCTTGTCTGCAAGATATGTCGTGAATCCGCGCAACTCGCGCGCATACGCGCGCAGAGTATGGCTGGAAGCAGCGCGCTCGTTGGCCAACATGCGCAAGTAGTCGCTGACGAGCGGGTGCAATCCACTTTCGGAAGCCAGGGGAGGCCTGCTCATGCCGGCTCCTTTGTAGAATCCGCCGGAGCGGACGTGGTCTCGGTCTTGCGGCTTTTCGACCTTCCCCCAGAAACGAGTTGCAGAGAGTGGGTGCCAGATTCTTCGGCCTGCCTCGATTCATCTGCCATCGGCCTGGCCGCAGCCCGTGGATGGTGTTGGCGGACGACTGCTTTGAGCCTCCCAACGCCAGGTAGGTATAGACCTGGGTCGTAGAAATATCTGCGTGTCCAAGCAGAAGCTGCACGCTGCGAAGATCGGCGCCGTGCTCCACCATGTGGGTTGCACAACTATGGCGCAGGCGGTGCGGACTCGCTTTGACGTTGGAAGTCTTGACCAGGTGCCAGACCCACTGCCGGGTTAGGGGCATTCCGCGTAAGGAAAGGAAAAGCCGCGTGGCATCTTGTCGGGATTCGTGTCGCGATGCTGGGCGCGCCGCGATTGGCTTGCGCGATGAACTGATGCGGGCCAGGTGCGGACGTCCTTCGCGAAGGTAAACTTCAAGCGCGGAGATCGCAGTGCGGCCCAGCGGAACAATCCGCTCCTTGTCGCCTTTGCCCCTGACCTGTACTCGACCTGCATCGAGTCCCAAGTCGCCGGTTGAGAGCGCGGTCACTTCGGACACGCGCAGGCCACCCGCGTAGAGCAATTCCAGAATGGCGCGGTCACGCAGCGCTGTGGCCTTCGCCTGCGGATGCGACGCAGCCAGCGCTGCGCGCTCCAGCATCTCCGTCACTTCAGGTTCTGCGAGCGATTTCGGCAGGACTTTCCATGCCTTGGGCGACTCAATATTGACGGTTGGGTCGTGATGAATGCGGCGGTCAAGCAACAGCCACTTATAGAAGCCGCGCATGCAGCTCAGCTTGCGTGCTGCCGAACGGGACTCAACGCTGTGCGCTCGCAGGTGTTCGAGAAAGGCTGCAACATCCTGCTGCGTCGCAGTGAGCAGAACCCCGTGGCGGGTTTCAATGAATTCGGAAAACGTCTTCAAGTCGCCGTCGTATGCTTCGCAGGTGAGCGGGCGCAGCCCCTTCTCCACGCGCAGGTAGACCTGGTAGTCGTTCAGGAGCGAAGTATTGCCGGAGGAGTCCACAGATTCGATTATCCGCGCCGCCTGAGTTCTCTGCGGGTGATGGGGATATAACCGAACCACGTTCATCAAGGAATCAACATCAGCAACCGGAGACGAACCGAACCTTGACTGCCTCAGACGACGCTTCGAATGAGATGAATTGCAAATTCGTTTGACGAATGTCTGCGCCGGCAATTTGTTTGCGATTTCAAAATGACCCAGCACTGCTGAAAATTTCGGGGGCGATGAAATAGCTTGCGGATTCGCACGGCTACCGAGCCGTCCATGTTCCGTCTGCGGTTGTGAATCATCCCTTGAGGCCGAGGGACATCGAACTGGAAGTCTCTGCTTCGTTCGCATACTGGCTCCTGCTTTTCTGCGAGTTTCCAGCTCATCGACTCAACCTTTTGCATCTTCCGCTTCGGCGCCTGCGGCGCAAGAAGCTGAGATCGCCGCGCGACCCTCAGGGGCCTGGCGAGATTGTCAATAGTGGATGGTGCATGTATTTGAAGGCCGGCTGGGCAGGAATCTGGCTCTGGCTGGGGACGATAAGGCTCAAAGGGAGATCGAGATATCTGCCGCAAATTCAAGAAAATAAGAGAGAACTGATCTTTTGATCCTGTCGATTGCCTCAAACTGAAAAGTCTATGGAAATCTTAGTGTAATTCACTCAGATTTAACCGTTCTCCCTCTTGACAAAGCAGATATGCTTGCCTATCGTTAGCAATTGGAAGGCGAGAGTGCTAGCAAGCCCCTGGTCGAACTGCTTGTCCAGGGGGGTATGCTCCGGAATCCCGGAGCCACACTCCACGGCCTCGGCAGTGAGTTTCTCAAAAGAAACACTGAAAACCCGCGACCAGGGCTCAACCCTGCTCGCGCGAAGGAGAAGCAGAGCAATGGCATCAACATCTGTGAAGACCACTACATTCACACCGCTCCACGACCGGATTCTGGTTCGCCGTCTGGAAGAGGGCGAGACAGTCCGCGGCGGCATCATCATTCCCGACAGCGCCAAGGAAAAGCCCCAGGAGGGCGAAGTCATCTCCGTGGGCAAGGGCAAGTCGAACGACGAAGGCAAGGTCTTCCCCCTGGATGTGAAGGCGGGTGACCGCGTGCTTTTCGGCAAATATTCCGGCACCGAAATCAAGCTCGATGGCGAAGAGTTCCTGATCATGCGCGAGGAAGAAGTACTCGGCATCGTGAAGAAGTAGGCGCTCCGCGCTTTCGCGTGGTTTGCGGAGTTGGGCAGATTCAACGCTGACCTCTGATCCCTTAACACAGACAACTGAATTGGAGAGATACAAGCATGGCAAAGCAAATTCTGCACGGTGAAGACTCCCGTCAGGCGATTCTGCGGGGCGTAAACGTCCTTGCGGACGCCGTGAAGGCGACGCTCGGTCCCAAAGGCCGGAACGTTGTAATTGAGAAGAAGTTCGGTTCGCCCACCATCACCAAGGACGGTGTGACGGTGGCCAAAGAGATCGACCTGAAGGACCCGCTGGAAAACGTGGGCGCGCAGTTGGTGCGCGAAGTTGCATCCAAGACCTCGGACGTGGCCGGCGACGGAACGACGACCGCAACGGTTCTGGCTCAATCCATTTTCAAGGAAGGCGTCAAGACAGTTGCAGCCGGCGCCAATCCGACCGCACTGAAGCGCGGCATCGACAAGGCCGTGACCGCAATCATCGGCACTCGCGACAAGGACGGCAAGTGGACCGAGGGCGGCGCACTGGGCAAGCTGTCGAAGCCCGTGGACGAAGGCTCCGTGGCGCAGGTTGGCGCGATCTCGGCCAATGGCGACCAGGAGATCGGCGACATCATCGCACACGCCGTGAAGGTTGTGGGCAAGGATGGCGTAATCACCATCGAGGAGTCCAAGACCATGCACACGGGTCTGGAGACGGTCGACGGCATGCAGTTTGACCGCGGGTACTTGAGTCCCTATTTCGTGACGGACGCCGAGCGCCTTGAAGTTGCGCTGGACGATCCCTACATCCTGATCTATGAGAAGAAGATCAGCGCCATGAAGGATCTGCTGCCTTTGCTCGAGCAGGTTGCGCGTGGCGGCAAGCCGCTGCTGATCATTGCCGAGGACGTTGAAGGCGAAGCCCTGGCGACCCTGGTGGTGAACAAGCTGCGCGGTACGCTGAACGTGGCTGCCGTCAAGGCTCCCGGCTTTGGCGATCGCCGCAAGGCAATCCTGGGCGATATCGCGATTCTCACTGGCGGCAAAGCCATCACCGAGGATCTTGGCATCAAACTGGAAGGCGTGAAGCTCGAGGACCTGGGCAAGGCCAAGAGGATCACCATCGACAAGGACAACACAACCATCGTGGACGGTGCAGGCAAGTCTTCAGATATCGAAGGCCGCGTGAAGGAGATTCGTTCGCAGATCGAGAAGACCACCTCGGACTACGACAAGGAGAAGCTCCAGGAGCGCCTGGCCAAGCTGGTGGGCGGCGTTGCCATCATCAAGGTGGGTGCGGCAACCGAGACCGAGCTGAAGGAGAAGAAGGCTCGCGTTGAGGATGCTCTGCACGCAACCCGTGCGGCGGTCGAGGAAGGCATCGTTCCCGGAGGCGGCGTGGCACTGGTTCGCGCCATTCCCGCGGTGGATGCACTGATCAAGACCCTCGAAGGCGACGAGAAGATCGGCGCGCAGATCGTTCGCCGCTCGCTCGAAGAGCCACTGCGCCAGATTGTCGCCAATGCAGGCGAAGAGGGTGCGGTTGTAGTGGCCAAGGTGCTGGAGTCGAAGGATCAGCATTTCGGCTACAACGCAGCCACAGGCGTCTTTGAGAACCTGGTGAAGGCCGGCGTCATCGACCCCACCAAGGTCACTCGCACTGCTTTGCAGAATGCGGCTTCCATCGCCGGTCTCCTGCTGACCACCGAAGCTCTGGTTGTCGAAATTCCAGAAGCGAAGGCGGCTCCGGCGGGCGGCGGTCATGGCGGCGGCATGGACGGCATGTACTAAGACTTGCTCCTCCGGGCGGACGCGCTTTCAGCGCAAGAGCAAAAGGGCCTCCAGCTTCGGCTGGAGGCCCTTTTATTTGTGGGTCAGTTTGAGAGAAGTCATCCGTCTGAAAATCAAAACATCGCTCAATTCACGGCAATTACGGCCGGAGTCAACTCGCGCTCATTTAAGTACAACTTGAAACTGAGCTGCTGTTAGTCGCTCGCGAGCAAGCGGGCGGGCGATATAATCTGCAAGGTTTTTGTGGAAAACGAAAATATTCAGGGGGGGTGGGGTCCCCCCTTCTGAGGTGAGGAGAGAAAGTCCAAGCGAGAGCCTGGCTTAACTCCACTGTACTCGGGTGGGCGAATTAATCTGCAAGGCGCATGGATGAGTTTCATGGGGATTCGTGCTTTCCCAGGATGCAGAAATGCGATCGTCCGAGGACAGCCAGGAGCGGTTCTGTGATGCCCTAGACTCTTCGTAAGCGGCTCAGTTGGAGGGAATTCATTTCTCAGAGGCTCAACGGGCTGCGGAGAAGGCTCTTCATCAAGTCGGAAAGACCAGAAGGGTGCACCTCCGCGGCTAAAGCCGGGTCCATTCCGGGACATTTAGAGGCACGAATGAATTCGTGCCCTTTCAAAACAGCGGTTTGTCGTGAGCTTCTCCGCAGTCTGTAAGGCCCCCCGTACGATCTGCGACCCATTCGGCAAGGGTCAACGCATCTCGACGACTTAGACCTGCCACTGGGAACCCGTTGAACTTGCGGTTGTAAAGCTTCCCTTCTTGTCTACGAGGCCAAGAAAAACGGGAGCCCTGAAGGGCTCCCGTTTTGTGCTGCTCTGAAGGCATCCATTAAAACATGATGTGGAAGCCCATGGTGAAGGCACGCGAACCGCCGATCGCCCCCGTCACCGAACCGAAGTTCGCTGCGTTGTTCGGGCAGGTAGTCGTACCTGGAATAGTCAGGGCCGCAGTACATGTACCCTGGCCAATCTGAAGAAACGGCGAGAGCTGCGTTGATTTTCCTGTGCCACTCGAGAAGGGCACTTGATCCAGATTGGCCAAGGCGGTCTGCTGATCCGTCGGATCGTTTGACGTCACAATCTGACCGTAACCGAGATATAAACGGTACTTGTTGCAATCGTTGTAACCGTCGTAAGCAGCTATGGCGGTAGCCGAGCATCCGTTGTTCTGGCGAATCTGTGCCTGATTCTGAGGGACGTCCAGGCTGGTTGTGTTGGTCAGGTTGAAGGCGTTGAGCTCATATTGAGCCTTGATCTTTTCGGTAATCTTGAATCCCTTGCGGAAGGACAGATCAAGACGCTTTTGAGCTGCCTGGCGGAAGATGTTGCGTTGGCCCACATTGAAATCCGTCTCGTAGATATCCGACGGATCGTCGCCTGTTGAAACCGGAATGCCGTCCGTGCCGGGCGCGAGATAGTCGATGGCAACCTGGGACGGGTCAACAGATGGAATGTAGCTGCCGCCCGTTCCGCGGAAGGAGCCCTTGTTGCCCGTCAACGCGGATTTCGGATTCTTCGGGTCCTTGATGCCTAAAACCGGGTTCATCAGCGTCGGGAAGTTTCCGAAGTTGATGCTGCCCACCGCGCCGTAGAACTCATAGAGCGAGAAGGGTTCGCCGCTCTGCAAGGTCCCCATTCCGGTGAAGTGCCAGTCGTTGGTGATGTAGGAAACGAAGTTGCTGCTCTTGACCGCGTTGGGCACATCCACCTGGAAGTTGACGGTGAACACCTGCGTACGGTCAAAGTCCGAAGAGGCCCAGGAGTCGCGCAGGCGCTTCGGATTGTCGCCAGTGAAGAACAGGCCGATATCGCTTTGTTCGTCGAGAGCGTGGCTGTATGTGTAGCTTCCGCCCGCCTGGAAGTTGTGCGACAGCCGCTTCTCGACGTGCGCTTCCAGGGCATCATAAGCCGAAATACCAACGGTCTTGAAGTCCGCAGCGTTGGGGCTAAACCCGACATACGGGGTTCTGAAGTCCGTATTGCCGGCATCGAATGTGCTCCATGGCTCAGACGGGATCGGGCAATAATCATAATCGCAGTTCTCCGAATTCTGATCCATGACCGCCATGCCGTACGATGACGTTTCGCCCCAGATTGGATTGGACGAGGTCGCGATGCCCGGTTCGTTAAATGGAATCGGAATCACTGCGTGACGGCCACGATTTCCGGTATAGCCGAGAGTCACCGCAAGGTCATTTCTTGGCTGCCACTGCACATTCAACGTGTAGTTGATCGTGTAGGGCAGGACGTTGTTCTTGTCGTACGTGCCGAAGTTCAACGGTGAAGTGCAGAGGGTGTATCCCTCCTCAGCCTGCCAGCCACTGCAGTTTTTGCCGAATTGATAGTCGTAGGATGTTGTGGCCGGGTATCCGGTCATCTCGTTCAACTGGGCCTGCAATGCTTGCGTAATGACACCCGGGTTTGAACTTGGCGGCGTGTAGATGCCACCCTGTGTTTGAGTGTTAAAAGCCAGATCTCCCATTGGATTTTCCAGTGTCAGACCGTTTGAATTCCCCTCAGTACCTTGATCCGAGAGGCCGGTGGCGAGACTCACCAACGGAGCGGACTCCGAGACACCGAAAGGCCCGCCAATGGAACTACCCGCAGGTTGTGAGAGATAAGTAAAGAGTTCGCCGCGGTCATAATAGAGACCGCCTCCGCCGCTAATGACGAGGTTGCTGTGGAAGGCCCTGGGAGACCAGGCAAAGCCGACGCGAGGCGAGATGCCCCACTGGCGTCCGTCCAGGGTTGACGCCGAAACGCCCGCGGTGGGGTTCTGCTTGTTGTTGCCGGCGATGACGAACCCGGCATTGTTCACCGTGAATCCCGTCATTGAGGTACCGGTTACGTCGAACAGCGACGGTTCGAAGTTGAACATGTCGCCGTACTTTTCGGTCATGCCCCCATGGTAGTCATAACGAACTCCGGCCGTAATGCTGAGGTTGGTAAGAGCCTGCCACTTGTCCTGCACATAGCCGTTGAATTCGTTGGTGCGATAGTAGCGATCTGCATTGTTGCGACCTGTGGCGGGATCGATACTCTCAACGACACTTGAAGTCTTCACGATCCCCTGGAGGAAACTGTCAAAGCCGCTTACTTCGGCCTGGGCGTGCCCGGTGCGGTTATTGGTGATGTTCAGTTGCGTGTAACTGTATCCACCGCCGGCTACAATCGTGTGCTTGCCAGCCGTAAAGATGACGTTCGTTGAAGGATTCAGACGGTTCTGGTAATAGCCCATATCCACGAACGCGCCGGGGACTCCGGCAGGGCCAAAGTAGAGGTCTGGCGACGAGGAGTAAATGCTGGCGAAGTTCTTGATCTGAATGCCGGGCATCGTATCCGGGGTCAGGTTGGTTGTCTGGTCGCCTGAAACGCCCAGGTTTCCGCCAGCGAACGTCTGCGCATAGTTGCTGAACGTGCCTTCGCGGACAAATCCGAGGCGCTGCTCCCAGTTCAGCCTCTGACCGATGGCGATGGTGTTGCCAATCGAGACAACCTGCGCACCATTATGTGCCGTAACCGGGAAGCCAGCCGTATTCGAAAAGCCATATGGGCGAGTCACCGGCGCGTTTTGATAGAAATACTTCGCCGAGACCCGATCATTCGTGGTGGCGTCATAGTCGATCGAAGCGTTGGCCTGGTCAGTTATCAAGCGCGAGGTCCCGAGCAGGTACACATTCGGCACACCATATTCGTAGGTCGCATTCGCCGGGGCTTGAGCCGAAGGAATGATGAATTGACCATTTGGCAGCTTGGCATTCAACAGCGCGAAAGCTTCCGGATCGATAGTGGCGGCGCCGCTGCCTCCCCACAACGCATCGGCATTTTCAAGGCCAGAGGCACTACGGTCATTGGATAGACCGGAAGGAACGGTCATCTCGGTAAGCCCTGTGGCACTGTCTTCATTGAAGCTGCGTTGATAGCCGCCGAAAAAGAAGAGCTTGTTGGTCTTGACCGGGCCACCGACGGTTGCACCCGAAGTCCAGCGACGAAGCCAGGGATTGACCATCGACTGCGGGAAAACTCCGATTCCCTCCTGGGCCAGTCCATAGGCCTGATTGAAGAAGAAGGGCGACGCATTCATCATGTTGTTGGCGTAGTTCCCGTAGAGTTGGGCATGCCAGGTGTTGGTGCCGGTGCTGGTGTTGACGTCGATCTGCGCGCCGCTCGTTGCTCCCTGTTGCGCATCGTACATGGATGCGTTGACGCGCAGTTCCTGGGTGAATTCAGGTGGGGGCGAAGGCAGGCTGTTGCCGTTTGATCCATAAACCGATGTCCCGACGGAGAAGGAACCGCCCGCGGTGGGCGCGCTGCCAATGTTGAAGTTGTAGCGCTGCGAGCTTTCGCCCGAGGAACTCTTGCCGTTGAAGAGGTTGGTGGAGTCCACGCCGTTCACCTGGAACGTGTTGGATGTGTCACGCTGACCGTTGGCCCAGATCGGCTGGTTGCCGAGGCCGGCGTTGGAATCAAGATTCGAGAGCAGTTCGGCATTGACGCCGGGCGACAGAACCGCCATCTGAGTGAAACTGCCGGTAGCCAGTGGGGTGATCGCAATCTGCGAGGAGTCGAGCGTATAGCCGTTTGTGGTGTCAGTGGCGTTGAGCAGAGGAGTCGCGGTGACTGTCACCGATTCCGTGGCCTGACCCACTTTCAAGGTCGCATTGACGGTGGTCGCACGGGCTTCCTGAACCGGGATCGACGTGAGTTGAGTGGTCTCAAATCCCTGGCGGCTCACCTTCACGACGTAGGTCCCGATCGGCAGGTTGAAGATTTGAAAGAACCCGGTCCCTTGCGTAGTCGTGGTCGCGGTCACGTTGATGGCAGGATTGGTTGCAGTGATGGTAGCCCCTGGCACCGCAGCGCCGGATGAATCCACCACCGTCCCGTTAATCGAACCCAGCGTTTGTTGCGCAACACTGGGGCCGGAAAAGAAAAGCGCAACCAAAAGCACCAGGCTGCACTGCGCGACACTCCTCCAAAAAGGTCGATTCATATTCTCCTCACAGAATGCTGAAAACTTCGGTTGCGGGGCTGTGGTCCAAAGGAAATCGGGATACCGCTGCCCCAACATCTAGATTGAATGGTGTCCCTGCAGAGACTGTTAAGAGCCGGCGACACGCATGTAAATAGTTTGTGACACCGGGGTATGTTTCCCAAAGGAGAAACTCTTTTTTTTCTTTGACTTTCAGCAATGAAATGTGGAAAAGGAGTACAAAATCAGCATGATTGCCGTGCGTTCACAGCGTGTACCACATCGCGGCGTATTGAGGTGCCCAGAGGGGGGATTGGGGCCCGAAATGCACCACGGTTGGACCATGGTACACCGCGGGTCGTTATGGCGAAATAAAATTTTCAGTGACTGGCGGTCTTGCCCCACTGCAACCTGAGCCCGGTTCGCAGGGTGACGGGCAGGCTGACATAGCCGATAGGCGCGATGTGCTGATTGCCGGTGAGGTTCTCAGCCTGGCCATAGATGCCCAGCCAGGTTCGCAATTGATAGCTGGCTCCGAGGTCCAACTTGGCGTACCCAGGATCGAGATTGCGATTGGGCAACAGGAGGCTGTTTCCGCCATTGATGTCGTAACCGCCGAGGAAGTCGGAATCGTCGGAGCGGCTGACAAAGGCTGAAGTGAACTGGGCGGCCAGACCTTTGTGGGAATAGCTGGCAGTGAAGAATCCCGTATGCGGCGGGCGGCGGAAGGGACGAGCGCCCTGGAGCGGCGAGTCGGATCCGATGGGGATTCCGTTATAGGTGGGGACGGGGCCGAGCAGCGCCACATCGTCATTAGTGTAGGAGCGCTGGACGACCGCGTCGAGGTAGGTGTAGCCGCCACGGAGAAAAATATCGCGCCCGATGCCGCTCTCCACGGTGGTTTCGACGCCGAGAGCGCGGTAGGCCTGGGTATTGAGGCTCAGTTCGTAGGCTCCATTGGCTTGCAGCAACTGCTCCAATTGGTTCTGCTGGGTGGGTGACAGGCCGGGCAGCAGCTGAGGAATCAGGTCGAGGCCGACGTATTCGATCTGGCGGCCGAATTCGTTGTGAAAGAAGCTGGTACGAAATACGAGACGCTGGCCGAAGAATGCCTGTTCGACTCCGCCGTCGTATGTGCGCGTGGCCGGCGCGGCGAGGGGCGTGATGTGCAATTGCTGCGCGGTGGATTGTCCACCGGTAGTCTGAAGAAAATTGTAGAGGGAGTAGAACTGGTCAGTAAGCGAAGGCTCACGCACGCCGTCGCCGTAGTTGAAGCGGATGCGTGTCCCGCTGAAGATGCCTTTTCGCGGACGCAGAGCGTAGAACGAAAACCCGGCGCGTGGCGAGGTCTGGGTTCCGAAGAGGGAGTAGCGCTCGAGATCGCCGCCGAGGTTATAGAAGAAGCGGCTTTTGAAGTCGCCATGCACGGCCGCGCGGTAGTCGTAGTTGGTGCGCTCGACGGGCGCGTAATAGCCGCTACCGGGCTCTGCGCCGCGCTCGTCTTCGAATTGAAAGCCGATCTGCGCGGCAAGGTGAGGTGTGAAGTTGTAGTCGCCCTGATAGACGAGCTGATCGCGATTTGAAACGAGCTGATAGCCCTGGGGATAGATTCCGGAATAGTCCATCAGCGCACGCCCGGTGACCGAATAGCCGTTCGCTCCGGTAATCGTCACCAGGTCGCCGAAAGCTGTCGCCATAGGCGTCGAAGACACCCGCGCCGTTCTGCGTCCACAGGTTGTATTGCTCACGCTTGCGCGCCAGGCCGTAACGCACGCTGTTGTGAAAGTCGGCGGTGGTCTGGTTGTCGATCGACGCACTCAGAAAGACGTCCTGATCCTTCTCGGTGGCATTGTTGGCGATGTCATAGAACGACCAGGTGCCGGGAACGCCGGTTGCATCCACTCCGTAATGGAGCGTGGCGCGAATTTGCGTGCTGCCTGTGGGTTGCCATCCCAGATTGGCCGCGGTAGTGGCTACATGGAATTCGTCATTGGGCAAGTTGTTTGCCGTTTGCAGCCAACTGAATTCTCCCAGGTAGTCCAGTTTATTCAGCGTTCCGGCCGCCTCTAGATCTTCTTGCGAAGTGGAGAGATTGCCCGCATCGCCATGGAACAGGATCGAGGGAAAGCTGGTTGTGCCGTGCGGGGTGGTCAGGCTGATGACGCCGCTGGCCGCATCGGCGCCGTATAGGCTCGAATCGGGGCCGCGATAGACTTCGGCGCTTTCCATGGCGGTGGTTGAATGAGGCCCAAAATCGAAGCGCCCGCCGAGGTCTCCGGCGCTGACGCCGTCGACGAGAATTTTGTTTGAGTCAGAATCGCCACCGCGGATAAACAGAGAACTCTGCGCGCCGCGCTGCCCTGACTGGGTAACAAACATGCCGGGCATCAGCCGCAAGGAGCTGACAAGGTCAGTACGCAAGGAAAGATCAAGTGGGCCCAGCACATCCGTAGTTACGCTGGTCTGAGGCTGTGGAGTAGGCGTGCCGGTCGCCGTCACGACAATGGATTCGCGCACCCACGCGGGCTCCAAAACCAGGTTGCGCTCCACATTGTCGAGGCGGCCGGCGTAAAAGCCCGGCGTCTGCAACTGGCGAAAGCTTGGGGCCGAGACGACGAGGTAGAAACGGCCCTGGACGCCGGTGATGATTTGAAAGCTGCCATCAGGCCCTGAAACTGCGGTGTTCACGACTCCAGACATATTGATGAGCACAACGGTTGCACCGGCCACTTTGGCGCCGGAGGCATCCGTCACAACGCCGTGAATGGCCGCGGCATGGCTGACCTGGGGCGTGAATAGAAGCAGAATCAGGGTGAAAGCGTACGCCGGCAGGGCGCGCAGATGATTGGAAAATGGCATATTCGATCCTCCGTTCCCCTCGGAACGCAAGCGGGTTAGTGGGAACGGTTTCGGAATTCACGAAGACTTCATCAGGGCATCGAAAGGTGCCGTTTCACGGATGAAAACGGCACTTTATTGCATGCTTTCGGTCTGCACTAATTCCGAACCTGCTCCAGCGCCGAGGACCGGTCTCCTGACTTGCGCCTGTTCCGGCCACCTTCCCAAAGGCGAGCCTGTTGGGCATGCCTTCAGTGGTTTTTGGGCGCTTCCGCTGGTGCGAAAGTGCTTTGGCTGGTCTGCTGCTGTCATGGTCAATAGGACGGCCTTGAAAGCAGAGGCGCTCACAGTTGCGGGGCAGTGGCGGAGTTTCACCGCCTTCCCGAGCATCCTGGCGATTATTGTTGTGAAATGCGCTGCTCTCGCGGAGGGCAGCAGTGATGTCATGAAATCGATTTCCATGACATGAATATTTATAGCTTGAACGCGCAGCCAAGTCAAAAGGAGGATTGTGGGTTTCGCAAGCGGGTCGTCGCGAAGGTGGGGCGGTGGAATGGTGACCCCGGGAAGACTCGAACTTCCGACACGCAGTTTAGGAAACTGCTGCTCTATCCACCTGAGCTACGGGGCCGCCTTTAAAAACCGGCGTGATGCGAGAAGGTCAAGATCGCGCAATTAACAGGGTAACATTTTGAGACTTGAGCGCAGCGCAAGCCCTGTTTTGGATAATGAGGTTCGCTGACGGGCTTCGCTTCGAAACCAAAGTCGAACTCATGGCGCCGGACTGTCCCTTCCCATGGACTGTCTTCTTCCCCATTCCTGCGGCGGCCCAATTGTCGAGAATGGGAGTCACTGTCCACGACCAGGGAGAGCATGCGATTGATTCGACTATGATGCAGTGATGAAGTTTAGCCCGTCCCCGTCAGGAGCTTTCGCATGAATTCGTTCCACCTTCGCGTGTTGGCGACCGCAGTGATTGCCACCGCATTATCTGCACCGTCCGCTCTGGCGAACGAAACAATTTTCCTTTCCGTTGACGCAACCAGAACTCAGCAAAAGCTCCTGCATGCTCACCTGGCCATCCCGGTCAGCGAAGGGCCGTTGACACTCTACTATCCAAAGTGGATTCCGGGAGAGCACGGTCCAGAAGGCCCTATCGCCAGCCTGACCGGGCTGAAGTTCGAAGCAAATGGCAAGACCATCCCCTGGAAGCGTGACCTGCTGGATGTGTTCACGTTTCACCTCGACGTTCCATCAGGCGTGAGTCATCTCGACGTCAACTACGACTTCATTGAGCCGAACGGATACTCGGCGACAGACAAGCTGATGGTGCTGGAGTGGAATGACGTCGTGCTCTACCCAGCCGGAGTCCCTGCTCAGGAGTTGACCTACGAGGCCAAGCTCACCCTGCCGGAGGGCTGGAAGTTTGGAACTCCCCTGCCCATCGAGAGTCAATCGGGCAACGAAATATCGTTCAAGCCGATCTCCCTTGACATGCTCGTGGATTCGCCGATCGCGGCCGGTGAATTTTATCGCAACATCGATATCACGCCGCCGGGAGAGCCCATTCACCATGAGCTCGATATGGTGGCTGACAGCGAGGCTGCGCTGGCCATGAGCCCGGAGAACCAGAAAGAAATGACGAGCCTGGTTGCGGAATCGGGCAAGCTTTTTGGCGCTCGCCATTATCGCGACTACCATTTCCTGCTGGCGCTCAGCGATCATGTGGCGCATTTCGGACTCGAACATCATGAGTCCAACGACAGCCGACTGCCCGAGCGCGAGTTGCTGGGACCGAATTCCGGCATGTCGCTTGGCGGCTTGCTGGCACACGAATTCGTTCATTCGTGGAACGGCAAGTTTCGCCGGCCCGCCGATTTGACGGTTCCCTACTTCGAAGAGCCGATGAAGACAGACTTGTTATGGGGCTACGAAGGACTTACGGATTATCTTGGCCCGTTGCTGGCCGCGCGCAGCGGCCTTTGGACCGCCGAACAGTACCACGAATATCTTGCCAGCATCGCAGCTATGCTCGGACCGGGACGCCCAGGGCGCACATGGCGTCCGTTGCTTGATACCGCGGTAGGCGAACCGGGACTTGGGTTCGGACGGGGCGGTTGGGTGAACTGGCGCCGCGGGACCGATTACTACGACGAAGGCGATCTGTTGTGGCTCGAGGTCGCCACCATCCTGCAGCGCGAAAGCCACGGCAAGAAATCGATCGACGATTTCTGCCAGGCATTTCACGGCGGGCCCAACAACGGCGCGGAGGTGAAGACCTATACGTTCGAAGAGTTGGTGAGCGCCTTGAATTCCGTGACGCCTTTTGACTGGGCCACATTCCTCAATACACGTCTCGATTCCACTTCTTCTCAACCGCCCATGGGCGGCATTGAGAACGGCGGTTGGAAGGTCACATTCAACGACCAGCCTTCGAAGAACCTGGAGCACCGCAACCGCGCGAGCGACGTCTATTCAATCGGGCTTGAGCTTGGAGAAGATGGCGCCGTGAATGATGCCATTGTCGGCAGTCCTGCGTTTGTTGCAGGCATTTCATCGGGCATGAAAGTGATCGGCGTGAATGGCCGACTTTACACGCATGATTTGCTCGACGACGCGATCAAAGCCGCGGACGGAACCAAGCAATCGATTTCGCTGATTGTGGTTGTGGACGATTACATCCGGACCTTCAACATCGACTATCACGGCGGCGACCGTTATCCGCACCTGGTGCGCGATGAGGCCAAGCCGGACTCTCTCGACGAGCTGATCAAGCCGCGTGCAGCGAGCAGGTAACCGCGGCGGCTCTGCTTTCAGGAGCCATCGCCAGGGATGCGGTTGGCACGATACTCGGGGAAACCCGCGCCCGATGCGCGCAGGGCCTGGGTTGCGCACGAAATGCGAGAACCCCCAGTGCTCGGTCCATTATGATTCCAATGATTTCCCAATGCAGTGAGTGGACCCTCGCCAGGCCCAGGAGAACCGATGACCATTTCCACGCCGAGCGCGCTCGACCCCAAAGCACAGTTGCGCAAGTCGATGGGCTTCTGGGACGTGCTTCTGTTCAACATCGCAACGGTGCTTGGGCCGCGATGGATTGCGGCAGCGGGACATAACGGCACTTCGTCGATCAGCTTGTGGGTTCTTGCGGCGGTATTCTTTTTTGTGCCTGGGGCGCTGGTCATCAACGAACTTTCGTCGCGCTTTCCTGAGGAAGGCGGCTTGTACGTCTGGTCTCGGGAAGCGTTCGGACCCTTTCACGGATTCGTCGCCGGGTGGACCTATTGGATCTACACCGTGTTCTATTTTCCCGGACTGCTTCTCGCCAGCGCCTCGATGGCGGCATACATCATCGGCGGCCGCGGCTCCGCCCTCGCGCAGGACCGCACCTTCCAGCTCACCGTCTCGCTCGCGCTTCTGCTGGTGGCGGTGGTGCTGAATATCATCGGGCTGAACATCGGCAAGTGGCTGCAGAACGCAGGCGGCGTCGGCACCTATCTTCCGCTCGTGATTCTTGCCGGCGTCGCGGTCCTCGTCTGCTTCCGCCACGGTTCCGCCACACACTTCACTGTCGCCAACATGCTGCCCACATGGAACTGGGACACCGTCAATTTTTGGTCGCAGATCGCCTTCGCCTTCACCGGCCTCGAACTTGTTTCGGCAATGAGCGAAGAAGTGCGTGATCCGCGCCGCACCCTGCCGCGCGCAGTCTTCGGAGCAGGCGCGCTCATCGCCCTGATGTACATCGCCGGCACCTTCGCCATTCTCGCTCTCCTGCCCGCGTCCGATATCGATCCACAGAGTGGCGTCTTTCATGCTGTCACCGCGGGCTCCATCGCTCTCGGCGTCGGCTTCCTGGGCATCGTCGCCGCCATCCTCGTCACCATCGGCAACGCCGGCGGCGTGGGCTCCACTGTGGCTGGGATTGCACGTGTCCCCTTCGTCGTCGGCATCGACCGCTATCTTCCCGCCGCCTTCGGCAAAATCCATCCGCGCTGGAAAACACCCTGGGTATCCATCCTCGTGCAGGCCACTGCCTCTGCAGCAATCCTGCTCCTGAGCCAGATCAGGAGCCGCACCGTGGTGGAGGCCTATCAGTTTCTTATCGACGCCGCCATCATCCTCTACTTCATTCCGTTTCTCTACATGTTCGCCGCGGTCATCAAGCTCGCCCATCGCAAAGATCGCAGCGAGAATCCGCACGCCATCCTGGTTCCCGGCGGCATTCCCGGCGTGTGGGTCTGCGGATGCCTCGGCTTCCTCGTGGTCCTCGTCGGAATTTTTGTTTCGCTCGTGCCTCCCGGCGACTACAGCAGCAAATTGGGTTTCGAGATACGGCTTGTCGGCGGAACGCTCGCCGCCATCCTCCTCGGCCTGACCCTCTATTGGCGCGGCGCCCGAGCGAAGAAGTCTGAGCTGTGACGAACTACGGGCAGGACCAGACTCTAATAAGTTAACTCGGCCTCGATTGGAGCCGGATCTCTGCAATTGGCTCGATAATGGCTGTTCCAAAACGGCCTGCCCCAACCGGAATGGGCAAATGCATTTTCCCTCTCCCGTTTTCATGCGTTCTTCACTCATTCCTCGTCACATCGAGGTTTACCTTGGAGGCATCCTTCCAATCGAGGCCTTTCCCCGCCGGAGCTGAAGGGAGAGGACGCTCATGCCCGAATCTCATACCGCCAAAGCTTCTGAAATGGGACCGCAAAAAGGCCAACGCACCGCACTCGGTGTCGATGCCCTCGCCCAGTCGTTTCTCGACAACCTCTTCTTTGTGCAAGGCCGATCGACCGAGCGCGCGACGGTCAACGATTTGTACATGGCACTGGCACACACGGTGCGCGACCGGCTCGTCGAGCGCTGGATTTCAACGGTTACGAATTACCAGGCCCAGGACGTGCGCGTTGTCTGCTATCTCTCCGCGGAGTTCCTCACCGGCCCGCATCTTGCGAACAATCTGATCAACCTGGGTATATACGACGAAACCGAGCAAGCCATGCGCCAACTCGGCATCGATCTGAATGCCTTGATCGAGCAGGAAGAAGAACCTGGTCTGGGCAACGGAGGGCTGGGACGCCTGGCCGCGTGCTTCATGGATTCGCTCGCCACGCTCGACATTCCCGCTATCGGTTATGGGATCCGCTATGAATATGGAATATTCGATCAGCAGATTCGCGACGGATGGCAGGTGGAGTCGACAGACAAATGGCTGCGTCTCGGCAATCCCTGGGCCCTGGAGCGACCGGAAGACGCCTTTGAAGTGAAGATGGGGGGGTACACTGAGTCCCGCACCGACGCGAACGGCCGAATCCGCGTCAATTGGATTCCGGATAAAGTGGTGCGCGGCATTCCGCATGACACGCCCATCCTGGGCTATCGCACCAATACCGCCAACACGATGCGATTGTGGTCCGCGCAAGCAGTCGAGTCCTTCGACTTTGGGACCTTTAACCACGGCGACTTTTTCGGCGCTGTCGCCGACAAATTCTCTTCAGAAAACATTTCCAAGATCCTTTATCCAAATGATGAGGAGATACAGGGCAAGCAGCTCCGGCTCGCGCAGCAGTTTTTCTTCGTGTCCTGCAGCCTGCAACACATTCTGCGCATCCAGGCCACGCAGAATCGGCCTCTTGCAGAACTGCATCGCAACTTCGCCATCCAGATGAACGACACGCATCCCGCGATTGCGGTGGCAGAGTTGATGCGCCTGCTCATCGATGAACACGCAATGGAATGGGACGCCGCCTGGCATGTAACCCAACACGCCCTCTCTTACACGAATCACACTCTGCTTCCGGAGGCTCTCGAACAGTGGCCGCGGGGGCTCTTCGGCACCCTGCTGCCGCGTCATCTGGAGATTGTGGAGGAGATCAATCGACGCCACCTCGACAACGTGCGCCAGAAATTTCCCGCCGATGAAGATCGCGTACAACGTCTCTCGTTGATCGATGAAAACAACGGAAAATTTGTGCGCATGGCCCATCTTGCGGCGCTCGGCAGTCATGCCATCAACGGGGTGGCGGCACTGCATACTGAGCTGCTCAAGACCAGCATTCTGAAAGATTTTTATGCGCTGACCCCGGAGAAATTCTCCAACAAGACCAACGGAGTGACGCCGCGGCGGTGGATGGTTCTTGCCAACCCGCGTCTTGCGCAGTTGCTGACGGCGCGGCTCGGGTCCGGCTGGGTACGCGATCTCGCCATTCTGCGCCGCCTTGAACCGCTGGCAGACGACCCTGATCTTCAAGAAGAATGGCGGGCCATCAAGCGCCACAACAAGCTGCAACTTTCGGCCTACATCCACGATCGTCTTGGTCTCCCTACCGATCCGGAATCCATTTTCGATGTGCTGGTGAAGCGTTTGCATGAGTACAAGCGGCAGCATCTGCAAATTCTCCATATTCTCACCCTTTACAAGCGCATCCAGCGCGCCCCGGACATTGATATTGTTCCCCGCACCTTTATCTTCGGGGGCAAGGCTGCGCCCGGCTATCGCACGGCAAAACTGATCATCAAACTCATCCATTCCGTGGGCGAGGCTATCAACTCCGATCCCCTGGTGCGTGGACGTCTGAAGGTTGCGTTCCTGCCCGATTTCAGCGTGAAACTTGGGCAGCGAGTTTATCCCGCCGCTGACTTGTCAGAGCAGATCTCACTTGCAGGCAAGGAGGCATCCGGCACGGGAAACATGAAGTTCGCCATGAATGGCGCGCTCACCATCGGCACCCTCGATGGAGCCAACATTGAGATTCGCGAAGAAGTCGGCGCGGAAAACTTCTTCCTTTTCGGGCTAACCGCGGCGGAGGTCGAAGCGAAAAAGCGCGAAGGCTACTATCCACGCGCGTTCTACGAGGCAAATACCAACCTCCGCGAAGTGCTGGACTCTCTTTCAAGCGGCGAATTCTCCCGCGGTGATAAAGGATTGTTTGCGCCGCTTATCAATTCCCTTCTCAACGGCGACGACTATATGCTGCTGGCCGATTACCAGTCCTATATCGATTGCCAGGACTGCGTGAGCCAAGCCTACCGGAGCCCTGATGACTGGACCCGCATGTCCATTCTCAATGTCGCCCGAATCGGCAAATTCTCTTCCGACCGCTCCATTCGAGATTATTGCGCAGATATATGGAAGACCTGGCCGGTGAAGATCCAGCTCTAGGACTCGGCACAGAATTCCCTGACAGGGGTGGTTGATTGAGCGCGGAGCCGAATTGCGCCGGGTTTAATCGCGGGCGGATTACTGATATACTTCGCCCGTGCTGGATGGCTGCGTTCATTGCAGTGCGCATGTAGTTCAACCTGATAAGAAACAGCTTCAGTGCATTTCGGGCGGGGGCGGAATCCCGGCCTCAACCACCTGTCCGCGACGCGGCTTAGAGTTCCTCGAATTCGACACTCGCAAGCAGACAACAAAGCAGGGGAAGATCGAGCAGCATGAAGACCTCCATCGCCGCCGCAGTGAGCCTGACCAATAGCACCCCGCCGACCACCAATAAGCACCTGATTCGCTGGGTGGAGAAGATGGCCGATCTTTGCCGGCCCGAATCGATTCATTGGGTTGACGGCTCGCAGGCCGAGTACGAATTCCTTTGCGACCGCCTGGTCGCCGCCGGTACCTACGTCCGTCTCAATCAGGAGCGTTGGCCCGGCTGCTTCTATGCTCGCTCGGCGCCCGGCGATGTGGCGCGCGTGAAGACCGCACCTTCATCTGCTCGCTCTCGCGCGATGGCGCCGGCCCCACCAACAATTGGGAAGACCCCTACGTGATGCGGCGGCGCCTCAAGCAGCTCTTTCGCGGCTGCATGGCGGGGCGCACCATGTATGTGCTGCCCTTCAGCATGGGTCCGGTCGGCTCGCCCATGTCGGGCATCGGCGTGCAGCTCACTGATTCGGCTTACGTCGTGGCCCAGATGCGCATCATGGCCCGCATCGGCGCGCCGGTCTTTGCCGAAATCGACAAGGATGAGAAGCGCGTCGTGCCTTGCATGCACTCCGTCGGCATGCCGCTGAAGCCCGGTCGAGCCGGATGTCCCGTGGCCCTGCAACGAGACAAAGTACATCGTGCACTTTCCTGAAACGCGCGAGATCTGGTCCTACGGCTCCGGTTATGGCGGCAATGCCCTGCTGAGCAAGAAATGCTTCGCCCTGCGCATTGCCAGCAACATCGCGCGCGACGAGGGCTGGATGGCCGAGCACATGCTTATCCTCGGCGTCGAAAGCCCCGAAGGCGAGAAAACCTATGTAGCCGCGGCGTTTCCTTCGGCCTGCGGCAAAACCAATTTCGCCATGCTGATTCCGCCCAAGGCCATGGACGGCTGGAAGGTGTGGACTGTCGGCGATGACATTGCATGGATTCGTCCCGATGCCGAGGGCCGACTGCGCGCCATCAATCCTGAGGCGGGCTTCTTCGGCGTTGCGCCCGGCACCAGCGTGAAGACCAACCGTGTAGCCATGGCGACGCTGGCGCGGAACTCCATCTTCACCAACGTCGCGCTCACCCCCGAGGGTGGCGTGTGGTGGGAAGGCATGACGGACAAGCCGCCGGCGGAGTGCCTGGACTGGCGCGGCGAGCGCTGGACGCCGGCGATCGGCAAGGAGACGGGCCGCACCGCCGCGCACCCCAACGGCCGCTTTACCGCGCCCGCCTCGCAATGCCCCACGATCGATCCCGGATGGGAGTCGCCGAGGGCGTGCCCATCAGCGCGATCATCTTCGGTGGCCGCCGCTCGGCCACGCTGCCCCTTGTCTACCAGGCATTCAACTGGTCGAGCGGCGTTTACATCGGCGCCACAATGGGTTCTGAAACGACGGCTGCTGCAACCGGCGCCGTGGGCCAGGTGCGCCGCGATCCGATGGCCATGCTGCCCTTCTGCGGCTACCACATGGGCGACTACATCCGTCACTGGATCAGAATGCAGCGGGAGCTTGGAAGTTACTCCGCGCATCTTCCATGTGAACTGGTTTCGCAAGGATGAGAACGGAAAATTCCTCTGGCCTGGATTCAGCGAGAACATGCGCGTGCTGCGCTGGATTGTGGAGCGCGTTCAAGGCCACGGTCATGGCCGCGAAACACCCATCGGCTGGGTGCCTCGTTACGAGGATATCGACTGGACGGGGCTCGATTTTCCGCGTGAGCAATTCGACGCGCTGATGGCCGTGGACCGCGCCGCATGGCGCAAAGAGGTGATTTCGCACGAAGAGCTCTTCATCAACCTGCACGACCAATTGCCGCCGGAGATGATCTACGAGCGCGAGCTGCTGATTTGCCGGCTTTAGCTATCGGAATGCGGGACTGATTCCAAAGAACTTCTGCCGATCTCAATATTTTTCAGTTATATTAAAGTGTTCAGCATAACCCAACTTGCGGCCGGGTCTGCTGCGCCAGACCTCATCTGAAAATCATTGCGATTCTCAAAGGAATCGCTGCCGTGGCTGTGTCTTTCACACCTGCAGGATCGAGTCACGCGAAAGAATCTTCATCGAGAAGGTTGCCATGCAAACATCGGATCGTCGCCGCATCCCTGACTCGCAAGGTCTCTATCATCCGCGCAATGAGCACGATGCCTGCGGCATGGGGCTCGTCGCCAGCATTCGCGGCGAAAAGAGCCACGATATTATCCGCAAGGGCCTCGAGGTTCTCATCAACCTCACTCATCGCGGGGCGGCAGGTTGCGACCCGGAGACGGGTGACGGCGCAGGCATCCTGATCCAGATTCCTCATGTCTTTTTTGCGCGCGAGTGCGGCGAGCTTGGTATGCAGCTGCCCGCGCCCGGCGCAGTACGGCGTTGCCATGTGTTTTCTGCCCGTGGACAAGCACAGCCGCCTGCAATGCGAGGGTGTATTCGAGCGCATCGCCCAGGCTGAAGGCCTCACCGTTCTCGGCTGGCGCGATACCCCAGTGAACGGCGACGCCATCGGCCGCGAAGCCCGCGCCTCGCAGCCTTATATCGAACAGCTCTTTGTCGGCCAAGCCAAAGGGGCTGGACGAGGAAGCCTTCGAGCGCCTGCTCTACCGCGTGCGCCGCCGAACTGAGAACGAGATGGCCGCCTCCGACATCGAAGGCAAGGACGATTTCTACGTCCCTTCCTTCTCGTGCCGCACCATCATCTACAAGGGCCTGATGCTGGCCCCGCAGATTGAGAAGTTTTACTTCGAGCTTGCCAATCCGCTCGTGACCAGCGCGCTTTGTCTTGTGCATCAGCGCTTCTCTACCAACACGTTTCCCAGCTGGAAGCTGGCCCATCCTTATCACTACGTGGCGCACAACGGCGAGATCAACACCATCCGCGGCAACATCAGCTGGATGAATGCGCGACAGTCCGTACTGGAGAGCCCTGTCTACGACGGCAAGATCGACGACCTCTATCCCGTCATCATGCCCGAGGGTAGCGACTCCGCTTCGCTCGATAATGCAGTCGAGTTTCTTTACCAGTCGGGCCGTTCCCTGCCCCACGTCATGGCCATGCTCATCCCTGAAGCCTGGGCCGGCAATCCGGACATGGATGAAGACAAGCGCGCTTTCTACGAGTACCACGCATCGTTGATGGAGCCGTGGGACGGACCTGCCGCCATCGCCTTCACCGACGGCCGCGTGATCGGCGCGACGCTCGACCGCAACGGACTGCGTCCTGGCCGCTACATCGTGACCAAGGACGACCTGGTGGTGCTGGCCTCAGAAGCCGGGGTGCTCGAAGTGCCTGCCGAAGATGTCCGCAAGAAGGGCCGCTTCAGCCCGGCCGCATGTTCCTGGTCGATACGGTGCAGAAGCGCATTATCTCGGATGCGGAGATCAAGAAGGAACTGGCGGCGCGCCAGCCCTACGCCGCGTGGCTGCAGCAGCAACAAGTCACACTCGACATGCTGCCCGAGCCTTCGCGCGTCATCGCGTCGAATCCCGAAACGCTGCTTCGGCGGCAGCGCGCCTACGGCTATAGCGAAGAAGACCTGCGCATACTGCTTGGACCTATGGGCGCACGGGGCGAAGAGCCCGTCGGCTCCATGGGAACCGATGTGCCGCTGGCCTGCCTCTCTGACCGGCCGCAGCCGCTATTCAACTACTTCAAGCAGCTTTTCGCGCAGGTCACCAATCCACCCATCGACCCCATTCGCGAAGAGCTGGTGATGTCTCTCATCAGCTACATCGGGACCGAGCGCAACATTCTGGATGAAGCGCCCGAAAACTGCCACACGCTCAAGCTGCCTCATCCGATTCTCACCAATCGCGATCTTGAAAAATTGCGCCGCGTTTCGTCAGGCGATCTGCTCGCGACTACGCTGCCCGCGCTCTTTCGCGCCGAAGATGGCGAGGCCGGCCTGAAGCATGCGCTCGACGATCTCAGTTCGCGCGCCGCGCTCGCTGTCAATTCCGGCTATACGCTGCTGATCATTTCCGATCGCGGAGTTGATGCGACCTATGCTCCCATACCCAGCCTGCTGGCCATGGCTGCCGTGCACAATCGGCTCGTCCGCGAAAAGACACGCACGCAGGTGGCGCTCATCATCGAGAGCGGTGAACCGCGCGAGGTGATGCACTTTGCGCTGCTTATTGGCTACGGAGCAAGCGCCATCAATCCCTATCTGGCGATTGAATCCCTGCACGATTTGAAACGCCGCGGACTGTTGCCCCACAACGTTTCAGGCAATCACGCGGAGAAGAACTTCATCAAGGCCATCAACAAAGGCCTGCTGAAGACTTTCTCGAAAATGGGTATCAGCACGCTGCAAAGCTATCGCGGAGCGCAGGTGTTTGAGGCGGTTGGATTGAACCAGTCGCTGATCCAGACCTACTTCCCAGGCACCGCATCGCGCATCGAGGGCGTGGGGCTGGGCGTGCTGGCGCGCGAGGCTCAACTCAAGCATGCTTATGCGTCGCGCCCCTTCACGGAATCAGAAACTGAACTCGTCGTTGGCGGCCATTATCAATATCGCGAGGGCGGGGAGTATCACCTGCTGAATCCGCAGACGATCAGCAAGCTGCAATTCGCTGTGCGGCAAAACAACCCTGCGACTTTCCAGGAATATACCGACCTGCTCGACGATCAGAACCGCAATCTCTGTACACTCCGCGGACTGCTCAAGCTCAAGTATGCAGAAGCTCCCATACCGATTGAAGAAGTGGAACCGGCCAAGGAGATCGTCAAGCGCTTCACCACTGGCGCTATGAGCTTTGGGTCAATCAGCAAGGAAGCCCACGAGACGCTGGCGATCGCGATGAACCGGCTGGGCGGCATGTCGAACACCGGTGAAGGCGGAGAGGAGGAAGAGCGCTTCAAGCGCGATGCCAATGGCGATTTCCGTCGCAGTGCCGTGAAGCAGGTTGCATCAGGCCGCTTCGGCGTGACCACGAATTATCTTGTGAACGCGGACGAGCTTCAAATCAAGATGGCACAGGGAGCGAAGCCCGGTGAAGGTGGACAACTTCCGGGCCACAAAGTTGACGAGATCATCGCCAAGACGCGCCACTCGATTCCCGGCGTAGGGTCTGATTTCGCCGCCGCCGCATCACGATATTTATTCCATTGAAGACCTGGCGCAGCTGATCTACGACCTGAAGAATGTCAACCCACAGGCGCGCATCGCCGTGAAGCTGGTTTCTGAAGTCGGCGTCGGGACAGTTGCTGCGGGCGTTTCGAAGGCACATGCGGACGTGGTGCTCATCTCTGGCGACAATGGCGGCACCGGCGCATCGCCACTGAGCTCGATCAAGCACGCGGGCTTGCCCTGGGAGCTGGGCCTCGCCGAGACCCAACAAGTGCTGCTGCTGAACGATTTGCGGAGCCGCATCAAGGTCCAGACGGACGGGAAGCTCCAGACCGGCCGCGATGTTGTGATCGCAGCTCTGCTCGGCGCGGAGGAGTTTGGTTTCGCGACAACCCCTCTTATTACTATGGGTTGTATCATGATGCGCAAGTGTCACTTGAATACTTGTTCAGTCGGCATTGCGACCCAGGACCCGGTTCTGCGCGCGCGTTTTACAGGCCAGCCGGAACACGTGGTCAACTTCTTCTTCTTTATTGCCGAACAGGTTCGCGAGCACATGGCCAAGCTGGGCTTCCGCACCGTCGACGAGATGGTGGGACGCGTTGAGCGTCTCGATGCATCCCTCGCCGACGCACACTGGAAAGCCAAGGGCATTGACCTCTCTTCGATTCTTTACGTTCCCACACTGCCCTCGCGCGTTGCCCGCCGCAAGATGCAGGCCCAGGATCACGGGCTCGAACAGGCACTTGATCACACCCTCATTGCACAGGCTGCGACCGGCGCTTGAATCCAAAACACCGGTTACTGGCAGTTTCGCCATTCGCAACGTGCACCGTACGGTGGGCGGCATGCTGGGCGGTGAGATAGCGCGCCGCTACGGTTCCGAGGGATTGCCTGACGATACGATTCACTTCCGTTTCCATGGCTCGGCCGGACAGAGTTTCGGCGCGTTTGTTCCCAACGGAGTCACGCTGGAACTCGAAGGTGACACAAACGATTACCTCGGAAAGGGTCTTTCCGGCGGTCGCATCATAGCCTATCCACCCAAGACATCGAGCTTTCTGCCGGAGGAGAGCATTCTGGTCGGCAACGTAGTCCTCTACGGTGCGACCTCTGGCGAAGTCTTTCTCAACGGGATCGCCGGCGAGCGATTCGCGGTGCGGAATTCCGGCGCCACAGCAGTGGTTGAAGGTGTGGGCGACCATGGCTGCGAGTACATGACCAACGGCCGGGTGGTCGTCATCGGCGCTACAGGGCGCAACTTCGCCGCCGGCATGAGCGGCGGCATCGCCTATGTTTACGACGACCAGGGCGACTTCGGGACGCGGCGCTGCAACAAGGCCAGCGTGGATCTCGAACCGCTCGTCAGAGAAGCGGACGTGGCCGAGGTCCGAGGCTTGCTCGAACGTCATCGCGACCTGACCGGCAGCCCGCGCGCGGCGTGGATCCTCGAGCACTGGGCCGACGCGCAACAGCGATTCATCAAAGTATTCCCGCACGAGTACAAGCGCGTTCTCGGCGTCGCGCGCCACGAAGAGACATCCGGCGCGGCCCCTGTGGCCCCAACAACTTCGTCGCCCGCCGTGGCGGCAGCCGAAGAGGTGCAGCATGGGTAAGGTCACCGGGTTTCTTGAAATCGAACGCGAACAGCCCGTCCGCCGCAAGGTAGAAGAGCGCGTGCACGACTGGCAGGAGATTTACGAGCCCTTTCCTGAGGAAAAGCAGCGTGAACAGGGCGCCCGCTGCATGGACTGCGGCGTTCCCTTCTGCCACACCGGCTGCCCGGTCAACAACCTTATTCCCGATTGGAACGACCTGGTTTACAACGGTCGATGGGAGAGCGCGATTCGCCGCCTCCACGCCACCAACAACTTTCCTGAGTTCACGGGCCGCATTTGCCCCGCGCCCTGCGAAGCTTCTTGCGTGCTGGCAATCAATCAGCCGGCGGTTTCAATCAAGTTGATCGAGCGCAGCATTGTTGAACGCGCATGGGACGATGGATTGATCCATCCTGAGCCGCCCGAGCACAACACCGGCAAGCGCGTCGCCGTTGTCGGCAGCGGACCCGCGGGCCTGGCTGCCGCGCAGCAATTGCGCCGCGCGGGACACTCCGTCACCGTCTATGAAAAGGCCGACCGCATCGGCGGCCTGCTGCGTTACGGCATTCCCAACTTCAAATTGGAAAAGCACGTCATCGATCGCCGCATTCAGCAGATGCGCGCCGAGGGCGTCACTTTCCTCACCAACGCGCACGTGGGCGTCAATGTCCCTGTTGAAGCCCTTACTGGCCACCACGACGCAATTCTTCTTTGCGGCGGCGCGGAACAACCGCGTGACCTCAAGATTCCCGGCCGCGAACTCAAGGGTATTCACTACGCAATGGAGTTCCTTCCGCAGCAAAATCGCCGCTGCGAAGGGGACATTGTCGATCCGGCCAGCGCCATCAGTGCAGAAGGCAAGCGCGTGCTGATCATCGGCGGCGGCGACACGGGCGCGGACTGCCTCGGCACCAGCCATCGCCAGGGAGCGAAGAGCGTTCATCAATTTGAGATCATGCCCAAGCCGCCCGAGACGCGCGCCGCCTCAACGCCATGGCCGATGTGGCCGCTTCAGTTGCGCACTGAAAGCGCCCACGAAGAAGGGGGCTTCCGCGACTGGAGCATCAACAGCATCAGGTTTACCGGCGATGAAAACGGCAATGTGAAACAACTGCATGCGCTCCGCGTCGGTCCGCCGCCGAAGTTCGAGACCATACCGGAAAGCGAATTCATCCTCGACGTCGATCTTGTCCTGCTGGCCATGGGCTTTCTCGGTCCGGTGCGCAACGGCATGATCGAGCAACTTGGGGTCGCGCTTGACCAGCGCGGAAACGTGGCCACAACAGACTATATGTCCTCGGTCGACGGCATCTTTGCGGCGGGCGATATGCGCCGTGGCCAATCGCTCGTGGTCTGGGCCATTGCAGAAGGGCGCAAGGCCGCAGCCTCGGTGGACCGATACCTTGCGCACAAGGCCGCGCCTGTGCAGGTGCTTCGCGGGCGGGCCTGAGAAGAAACTGACTGGCGCTGCGAGGCGAGGCAAAATCATGAGAGCATCCCGCCGAGCACTTGCAGAAGCGTGCTTTTGTCTTTGCTCGGGCGGGGCTTTCTGCGGGTCCAGCCAGATGCCGCCAACTCTGTTATGAAGAAACGTGCCGGTCAATTCACTGCATCGAACGAAGTGCGGCGGATGAGGCGTATCGTTTGTAGATGGCGGGAATGAACAGCAAGGCATCCCTCGAAAAGCAGGATGAGCAGGAAATCGTGCCCGGCGCCCGTACAGGCCGCGTGCGCTGGACCATCTGCGCCATGCTGTTTGTCGCGACGTCCATCAACTACATGGACCGCCAAGTGATCGCCATCCTCAAGCCCACCCTGCAGCACAGCATCGGCATGACAGAGGCGGGTTATGGGCACATCACGGCCGTGTTCATGATCGCCTACGCGATCGGTCTTCTGGCTGCGGGGCGGTTCGTTGACAGGGTCGGCACCCGCGTCGGGTACATGGTCATCATGGCTCTCTGGAGCCTCTCAGCGATGGGGCATGCTCTTGCCAACACGGTGCTGGAGTTCGGCGTAGCGCGTTTTTCGCTGGGACTTGGCGAGTCAGGCAACTTCCCTGCCGCGATCAAGACGGTAGCCGAATGGTTTCCGCAGAGCGAACGGTCGCTTGCAACCGGCATCTTCAACTCGGGAGCGACCATGGGAGCGATCCTTGCGCCCATCATTGTTCCCTGGGTAACAATTCACTACGGATGGCATGCGGCGTTTCTCGCCACCGGCGGATTTAGCGTGCTTTGGATTTTGTGGTGGTTCCGCAATTATCGCAAGCCCGCCAACCATCCCACGCTCACTGGGTCAGAACTCCGTTACATCTACCAGGAGGCCGCGGAACAAATGGGCCCATCTGCACGCTGGGCGAAGCTTCTGGGCCTGCGCCAGACCTGGGCTTTCTCTATTCCAAAATTTCTCACTGATCCAATCTGGTGGTTCTTTCTCTTTTATCTGCCTTCCTACTTCAGCGCGCGATTCCATCTTGACCTATCGCATCTCGGGCTGCCGCTGATCATCGTCTATAGCGCCTCGACAATCGGCAGCGTCGCAGGCGGATGGCTGCCCGCGCCTTTCCGGCGTCTGGGGCTTTCGGCCACGCATGCGCGCCTATTCGCGATGCTTCTTTGCGCCTGCATGGTGGTTCCGATTTTCATGGTGAATTATCTTCAATCGGAGTGGGCTGCAATCGGGTTGCTGAGCCTGGCAGCCGCCGCGCACCAGGGCTGGTCGGCCAACCTTTTTACAACGGCCTCAGATATGTTTCCGCGCAGCGCGGTCGGCTCAGTGACTGGAATCGGCGGCATGGCCGGAGCGGCCGGTGGTGCGCTGCTGATGAACTACGCTGGCTACATTCTGCAACTCACGCACAGCTACGCGAGCCTTTTCGCCATCGCGGCGAGCGCGTACATCGTGGCCCTTGCGATTCTCTGCCTGCTTGCCCCGGGACTCAGAAAAGTGCACTTCGCTGCATGAGAATTCTCTCGCAGGCAAAGGCCGAATTCGCGGTCGAGCGATTATCCACGCACTCAGAGCATTTTGTCGTCGACGCTGTTGAGGGTTATATCGGCCGCCGCGCGGCTCCAGCCAATACGCAGATCCTTCACATTATGCAGTGAAAACGCGCCTTCGTCTCCGCGAGGAGCCGTGATGGCGAAGAAATCGGCGCGCTGCACCTCGCTCAGATGGAACGCAGGACGCGCATCCCCGGTTGAGTTGGCAATTTCGACGTGACTCATCTCGAGATTGCGGAGATGCCGCAGGAAGAAGCCACTCGCGGGCGTGGTTCCGAACATTGTGGGTTCGGGGTATTTGCTCTCGGCGTCGGGAAGTTGCAAAGCGGCTGCCTCAGCGGCTGCGCCACCCGCGGTCTCGATATAGATATTGGAAAGCTTCACGTCCTCGATGCAGTAGCCGGGAATCCCGCTGAGAATCGAACTGTACTTCATCGGCGCGTTGTAGCACTCAAGATTGCTGATCAGCACGCGCTTCAGTGTTCCCACTTTCGTGCTTTCCTTTGGCCCGCGGAGCCGCGAACCAAGGCGCATGAAAATCGGCCCCGATACGAGATCACGCATGGTCGTATTTGTAATCGTGATGTCTTCAAACAGGGCGCCATCAACCGTCTCCAGCGCGTAGCCCTGACAGCCCTCGAAGACACAATTCGAAATGGTGATGTTGATGAACCCCCCGTTCGACTCCGTTCCGCACTTGATGCGTCCGGTCCGCGGCCCCGCATAGTCAGGCGCGAATTTCTTGAAGGTTCCGTCGAGCACTGTTCCCATCTCGTAGGTACCCGTCACCCAGCAATTGGTAATCGTCAGGTTTCTTGTTGGGCGCGCATAGCCCAGCGCGAAACTTGACTTGGGGCAGATGCCGTCATCCCATGGCGAATTGACTGTGCAGTTCGACACCCGCGCATTCTGGCAGCAGTCGAGGTCCATTCCATCGCGATCGGTATCGATTTTGAGATTGTCGATGGTCACGTTGTCGATGCCGGTGAGCAGCAGGCCAAAATGTCCGGCCTTGAGAATTGAAAAATCGCGTAACACCACGTTGCGGCAATTCTTGAGAGCAATCGCCTTGTTGGCCACACCGCGCTGCTCGGCAATGAACGGTGCTCCATCGCCCTTGCGCCCGCGCCCATTGGACAGCCCTTTTCCCCAGATCAGGCCCGGCCCAGTGATGCTTATGTCGTGAAGATCCTCGCCCCACAGCAGCGAATTGTGCCAGTGATTATGGCCGTAGTCCTGGTAGGCATCCCAATCGGTCTTTGGCTCCGCGATGTCGTAGATTCCGCCGCGATAGCCGGTCTCTTCGCCGGGCAGCGGCGAATCGGCAGCGACAATGGCGCTTCCCTGCTGAAGGTATAACTGGACCTGGCTCTTGAGGTGAATTGAAAAGCAGAGGTAGGCCCCGGCGGGAAATAGCACCATCCCGCCGCCCGCATTTGCTGCCGCATCGATGGCTGCATTTACCGCCGCTGTATCCAAGGTTTTGCCGTCGCCCACGGCGCCGAATTTCCGCACGTCGAAGATTGCCTGCGACGCCATGCCGGCGTCGCCCTGAGACGATCGAGCCACCGCTACTCCGGGAATCGCGGCTGCCGCGATTCCAATGCTGCCAGTGCGCAGAAAATCGCGCCGCATCGAATTGAAACCACTCATGAGGCCATCCTTCTCAATCTGAGCAACAAGGTGTTGCGAGGACCGACATTCGCCGGTTCATTGCAAAAGCGCGCAGACAAGGAATTGCGTCAAATCCGATTTGCGCGCGCACACTCGAGAGCAATCGAATTCTAATTGCTGCCTCCTCGTGAGTCACGGAGAGCTTCCAGGTCTTCATAGCCACGAGTGGCGTTCCCCGCTGTCCCGAACGGAGGCGAAAGGGCCTTCCGGCGGGCAACTCAATGACCGTGGGATTCACTTGCTGCCCTGGGAGGCCCGAGGCTATTTCGTCGCTTCGAGGCTTTCGCGGTCCCCATTCCTCCGCGAGAGGCCGGCACGGGGGCCTTTTTTCGTTAACTAACACTAATATCCACCGAACTCGATTACGAGGGCGCATCAAAACTGGTGACGATTGACTCGTTTCCGCACCTCTCAAACGTCGTTAAATCGTTTAAAACCCTGCCAGTAGCGGTACAATTCGACATACAAGAATTCTAAAGGAACGTTTCCTGATGTCTGATAACCCTAGATTGGAGCGCCGAGATTTGATCGAAAAGGTAGGCGTAGGCATCCTCCACGCCACGCCCGAAGGTCAAATTCTCCGATGTAATGCGGCATTCGCAGACATTATTGGGTACGCGCTGGAGGAAGTCCCGGGTTTGACTCTACAGGAGATAACGATTCCTGAGGATCTCGCCTCGAACAACGAAGCATTTCACAAATTATCGAGCGATGCCGCCGACTCGGTGAGCTTTGAAACACGATTTATCCGCAAAGACGGCAGCTTCACCTGGCTCAAGCTGACCGTCTCGCTGCAGCGCAATGGTGAAGGGCCGGTGTTTCATCTGCTCCTCTTCGCCGAGGACATTAACGGCCGCAAGGCATTTGAAGCGGGCATGGTGAAGAAAGCAGAGCCAGCGCCTGCGCCGGCGAAGGAAGCACGTTACCGCAACGTGTTCCAGACTTGCCCTGATGCAGTACTCATCGCTCGGATGAGCGACGGCAAGATTACTGACGCCAATCAGGCCTTTCTCGATGTGATGGGATTTGAAAGCAGAGAGGTCCTCGGGCGATCCTCAGTGGAAATCGGTATGTGGGCGGATGCCTCCGACCGCCAGAAGGTCGCCGAAGCGCTGGAAGAAGGCACCGGCTGCCGGGATGTGGAAGTTCGACTGAAGAAGAAGAACGGCGAGGTGCTTTGGGCCAAATTGTCGGCGTTTTTTACCGAAATCGAAGGCGCGCCCAGCATCCTCTCCTTCATCCGCGATGTCTCCGCGGCCAAAGTCGCCGAAGAGAAGATCAAGAATCTCGCGTTTTACGACCCGCTGACCGGCCTGCCCAATCGCCGCCTGCTCTGGGAACGCCTGCAGCAGGCCCTGGTTGCAAGCAATAGAACGCGCTGCAAGCACGCCCTTCTGTTTGTCGATCTGGATGATTTCAAGACGCTCAATGATACGTTCGGCCATCATATCGGCGACTTGATGCTGCAGGAAGCTGCACGCCGGATTTCAAGTTGCGTACGCGAGGTCGACACCGTGGCGCGCCTCGGCGGGGACGAATTCGTGGTGATCCTTGAAGACCTGAGCCAGACCCCCGAGGTCGCCGCGGCCCAGGCAAAAACGGTCGGGGGGAAGATCCTCTCATCTCTCGATCAGCCATACACTCTCGACGGTCGCGAATGCAACAGCACATTCAGCATGGGAATTACGGTCTTCGGCGACCGGAGCGAAACGGCCAACGAGGTGGTGCAGCAAGCAGATACCGCGATGTATCAGGCCAAGGCAGCGGGGCGCAACACCCTGCTGTTTTTCGAGCCTGCATTGCAAGCATCGGTCAACGCGCGTGCGGCGATGGAAGAAGACCTGCGCCAGGCAATCAATAAAGACCAGTTCGCGCTCTACTATCAACCGCAGGTCGACCGCGGATTGCTGGTCGGCGCCGAGGCACTGGTGCGCTGGAAGCATCCAAAGCGCGGAGTGGTACTTCCCGGCGAGTTCGTGCCCCTGGCCGAGGAGACGGGCTTGATTCTTCCGTTGGGAGGCTGGGTGCTTGAAACGGCCTGCAATCAAATCGCCGCGTGGACAAAGCGTAAGGAAGGATCGCATCTAACCGTCACCGTGAATGTGAGCGCCCGGGAGTTTCGCCAACCCAGATTTGTCGATTCAGTCCTGTCAGTGCTGGGGCGTACCGGAGCCAACCCGGAAAGCCTCAAGCTTGAGCTCAAAGAGCGAATTTTCCTGAACCATGCCGAGGACACAATCGCCAAAATGACTGAACTCAGATCGCATGGCGTTCGGTTCTCTCTTGATGGCTTTGGCACTGGCTATTCTTCACTTGCTTATCTGAAGCGCCTGCCATTGGACCAATTGAAGATTGACCGGTCATTTGTCGGTGGGATGCTGGCAGATCCCGTAAGCAGCGCTGTCGCTCAGGCCATCATCTCTTTCAGCAAGGCCATGGGCCTGTCGGTCATCGCTGAGGGTGTGGAGACTGAAGAGCAGCGGGCCCTGCTCGCCCTCCTCGGCTGCCATTCATTCCAAGGCTTTCTTTATAGCCACCCGCTGCCTTTGGGCGAATTTTAGTTCGTCTGCAAGCTGGAGATTCAAAGCCCCAGTGCAGACTGCCGGCGGGGAACGCTTGTTTGCCCCAAGCCAGGGTCGCGTTCGACGAGAGATTCTCTAAGTCACAGATTAACCGGCAGTTGATTTAAGTTCCTCGCGCAGTTCCCTGCCTATTTTGAGAGCCCATTTCACGCAAGCTGCCCCTGTTTCTCAAAAAGGGCCGCAGTCTCCGATTTCAGTTCGCACTCTTGAGCGAGATCGAGATAAGCCTATATCTCTCTTGGGTCATCGAGTCGGTTCGAGTCTATCGGTTCTCCTCGACTGCAAGTAGAATTGGAGCGAATCAGTCCCGAATCGGGAGAATCCGATCGAAGAGGAGGCGGCATGCCGGGATCCAAAGGCTGGTTTGGAAAACTCCTCACCTTTGACAGTGACCGTGCTGAGCGGCGCTCCACGGAGAAATTTGCTGCGTACCGCTGGACAGGTTCTACCGTAAAGCAGGATCCGGTTCGGGATATCAGCTCGACCGGGGTGTACTTATATACAAGTGAACGCTGGCCCCTCGGAGTATACCTGTCGCTCACGCTACAGCGGGTTGGTCCTCTGGAGAAGAGTCCTGAGCGGCGCATCACCGCACTTGCGAAGGTGGTTCGCCACGGAGACGACGGAGTTGGCTTTTGGTTTGTCGGCGCGAAAGACCCGGATTCGCGGCAATGGGAGATTCTCTTTGAAAGCCTGGTCCAGCAGACGAAGCCGGAAGAAATGCTGAGCCTGGTGAGAATGGCGGAGGCCATCGGATTTCTGAGTCGTATCTGTCCCGGTTCGGCGCAGGAAGTAGGACATTTGGTTCGCGGAAGACTGAGCAATCACAAGGTCGCAAATGCGATGGCGATTGCCCTGCATGCCGAGAACATGGTGGCCCCTCCACCCGCGGCTGACAATGTGCGCGCGCGGACGCCGTTTGTCATCCGGGTTCTGGAAGAAGGATCCTGTACCGACGAGGATTGGCTGTTGAAATACTGGGGTGGCCTGCTTGCGACTTCCTGCACGCCGGACGGTAAGGAAGACTCCAATCTACATTTCGTCGAAGTCCTCGCCCAACTTCCTTCAATTCCTGTTCGCATTCTGACGGTCGTCTGCACCAGGGCAATCAAATTCATATCAGAAACCGGCGCTCTCTCTGCGAAACCGCTCGCATGCGATATGGCGGAGATGAGGGCGATCACCGGGGCGAAAGACTTCCAGATCAAGTGCGATATTGAGCGCCTGGCAACGCTTGGATTGATCGAAAAGGGCAGCCACAAAACCCAAATGATGATGTCGAGTGAGCAAGCACTGGTAACTCCCACCAGTTTCGCGCTCCAGATGTTTGCGCGTTGCAACGGCCAGCCGGGCGAGCCAAAGGAGTTCTATCTCACAAAGCCTTCCCTTGCACCTGTCGGCGCTGAGCAGCGATAAGGACTCGCGCGCTGAAGGTCCATTCCACGACTTGAATTCAGCGGAATCGTGAGGTTGTGCCCACCGAGCTGAGGGTTCGCGCCTGTTTTCGGGCCGAATCGTCCTCGGCATCGGAGCACGCAGCGAGTCTCGCTCAATCCGAATAAAGGGCTCACAATCCCTTGACCTTTCCGGCCAATACCGTCAGCGATGCCTTCGGAAGTAGAAAACTCTGTCCTTCCTTCCATTGCAACTCTCCTCGCACTGGAGGACCATCGGGGTCGGCATGACTGGTCTCTTCCGATGAATGCCAGACATATTGCGCGGCACCAAAGGTTACGAACTTCACCGTCCCTTCAAATTGCGCTTTCGTTTCGACGCCGCTCATTTGGAAATTGATTTTCACTTGGTGAGCATTGCTGGGGTCCTTATTGATAACCAACAAGGACCAGTCTCCATCGGGTTTCTTGACCGGGTAAGCCGTGATCAAATCTCGATTCGCGCCGTCATGCAGGTCCGCCCATGCGGGGAATAACTCGTGGACTCCGCCGCCGTGCTTTACCCAGTCCCGATTCAATATCTGGCTGGCGAAGAACTGCGCTGTGAACTGCTGGATTTCGAGCTTCTTGTTGGCTACGAAATTGCCATAGGTGCTCCACGCATGGCATCCCGACTGCAATGGTTCCGGTTGGATGGGCGAGTGATAGTAAGCCGCGCCGGGTCCGGCATAGGTTAAAAATGCGCCGACGCTATCGGCCAACCATAGTCCTGAAAAGATATCCTGCATCGGATCGGTCAATGACCATGAGACGTTGCTTTCAGAGTTGATGAGAGGAACACTTACAGGAACTCCGTCTTCGCGCCACGCACTCAAGATCGTCTTCTCAAATTGCGGCTCTCGGAACAAGTCAGACCAATTCACGATGCACGGATCCAGAGGATAGTGCTCGAACGACACAAACGACAGGTCGTCCATTCTTCCATGTGCCTTGAGATAATCAATGAACCGTCCGAGCCACGAGGTTCGGCCCTGGGCATCCGGCCACATTTTAATGTCGTCATTTTCGCCTGTAAAGACGGGCCCTCCCAGTTTCAGCCTGGGGTCGACCTGATGTAACGCACGCGCCCACTGCACGTAAAGTGCGGCGTAGTCTTCGGGCACCATGTAGGCTCCATCGGGCTCCTCTCCCATCTCGACATAAGAAACTGCATAGCCTCGTTTCTCGATGAACGCGAGCTCTGCAGCGCTGTCTTCGGGAGTCGTATAGATCATTGCGATTGGAATCATTGCGGGCAAATGATTTGTGTACCCACTTGTAAAGAACAGGTCGAAGCCCGTCTGGATGCGCGAAGATATAACGCCGTCTGAAGTGTGCCACGGATCTACCGACGAAGCCTGGGTGATGGTTTGCGTCTGGTTTGGAGCGTGCGACACCAGGTCAACAAACTGACCGAGCGAGTTGAAGTTGCCGGCGCCGATTTCGTGAATGGCATATCCTACGCAATTTCGGGGATCATCACTTCCGTGGCTGTCACAGGTATTCGAAGATTCCGTCATCAGAATCCGCAGAAACCGAGTCATGACGGGTTGATCCGCGAGCCGCTGCACCTTGCCTCCACCCTGTCCACCGGAGACTGAACCGTAGGGGAACTGCGTCCAGACTCCGTCGACCGGCTTGTTGAGCGCATCTTCTTTTCCCGTCCAGTACTCCACGACATAGTGGGTCGCATACGGGCTCGCCCAATCAATTTGAATTGAGTCGATCTCTTGCGGCAGCCCGAACTCAATGACCACCCACTGGGGATGCTCCGAGTCCGGCTCCCCGGTGTATTTTTCTGTCAAATAAGGATTGCTCTTCCAGTAGCTGGCGGCATCGCCATCCGTCATGCGCGAATACTCACTTTGCCCCGAATCGCTGCGTGTGGTGCCGCGGTGCGGCAGACGATAGCCGAAAGACGCGCGCAAGAATTCCTTTGGTTCCGCACTCCCTACAAAGTAGCCGCTTTTGTGCGACTCGTCGCTCCATTTTCCGTCAGGATTCCAGTGCCAGGCATCATAGGTGAGTTCAGTGTTCTGCCGGTACGAGATTGGTCCCCATCCGGCCGACAGACCTGCTTTCACGATCGGCTCTGAGTACACCGCATCGAAGTCCTTTGCCGGCAGAATATCCATCGATGTTCCCAGCGCTTTATCGGGGTCGAACGCGATCGCCTTTTCCGGACTAGCGTCCACGGTAACCGTTTGTGCCCCGGATATACCGCCATCCAATGCGGCAACAAAGAGTAAGAGACAAATAGCAGGAATCTTCAGTGACCGAGCGTGCATTATTCCCCTCTCAAAAAGGCTGTTGCTAAAAATGACCCGAACATTGGAGCGATGACACCACTGCTCACCTCCGAAGTCAAGGGGGTATCAAGGCAAATGATGTGGTGCGCGACGCGAATTCACTGCAACTGCTGCTCGATGTGGCTTCGACCGAGAAGACGATCGACTGTGGCAACCCACGCTCTGCTCGTAATCCGCCGAATGCGACACGTACCCTCGAATACGGACAAATCCTCTCACCTGCCTACAAAAACGGATGTGGCGCGTGGAGCCTCTCCCGTCATAACGCATTACACGCCGGCTTCCTGGGCCATGGATGATGCCAGTTGGCGCACTCCGCGAAGGTCGGTCTTTCCGGTTCCGAGCATGGGTAGTTTCTCTGCGCGAAAGAAAAGGTTCGCCTTGGGCTTCCAGAGAGCAGGCAGGTCGCACCGAGACAGCTTTTCCAAAACCTGGGTCAGCAATTCGTCCGAAAGAGTGGTGACGACGGCAATGCGTTCGCCTTTTTTCTCATCAGGCAGCGACGTAACCGCGAAGACTTGCTCGGTGGAATCCGCCAGGTCGTGCAGCTTCTCTTCGATCCTGATGTGTGGAACCATTTCGCCGCCAATCTTGCTGAAGCGCGAGAGGCGATCCGTGATCGTAACGAAGCCGTCCTCGTCAATCGTGGCGACATCGCCCGTGGTGTACCAGCCATTGTTCAGTACTTCCGAGGTCTTCTCGGGCTTGCCAAGATATCCCTTCATCACATTCGGTCCCTTGACGAGAAGCATTCCTGGATTTCCCAGCGCGAGCGGTTTGCCGGTTTCAATGTCGACCACTTTGACCGTGACGCCGGGCAATGGATGGCCGATTTTGCCGCGCTTTGCAGCAACCTGCATAAACCCGGGAGCGCGGAAATCGCGACCGTTGACCGTCACGACGGGGGAACATTCCGTGCATCCGTAACCTTCGAGGGCGCGAATACCAAACGTATCTTCGAATGCCTGCGCAACTCGCTCGGGCAGCTTTTCTGCACCTACAAGCACAAACTGCAATGAGCCGAAACTTTCTGGAGGGCATCGACGCATATACGCCTGCAGGAAGGTGGGTGTGGCGACCATGAACGTGACTCTGTACCTCTTTACCAGCTCACCGATTACCTGCGCGTCCAGCGGATTGGGGTGATACACAACGCCTACGCCATTTACGGCGGGGAGCCACAGGGCGGCCATGAATCCAAACGAATGGAAGAATGGCAAGATGCCCAGTATTTTGTCGCGTCGACCAAGCATGAACACCTGCGACACCTGCTGGATGTTTGAGACGATGTTGAAATGTGTCAGCATCACTCCCTTCGGATCGCCGGTGCTGCCACTGGAGAAGATGATCGTTGCCAATGTGTCGACCGCTGACGTGCCCTTAGCATCCGCATCAACCTCCGGGTGGGAAGTTGTGGTGCTGCCGGCCAGGACTTTTCTCAACAATGCCCCGGGCACGAGCCAGGCAAGAGCGAGTGCAGCCAGCTTTTCGCCAATGCGTGGAGAACCCAAGGTGTCTTCAAGGAAGAGCGTTCGCCCCGGGATGACAAGGTTGGGAAAGCGTTCAACAAAGGCCCTGGATGTGATGACCACGTCAAGCTCGCACTGGCCGGCACAGGCCGCAATGATTTCGCTGGACGAGGTGTAGTTGAGATTCACGGGTACACGACCCAGCAGCATCAGGGCATAGTTGGTGAGCGCCCCTCCCACAGACGGCGGCAGGAGCATCCCCACCATAGGCTGCCGGCCGATCTGGCTTCTCAGCCTGCGGGCGATGAACATGGACTTGATAAGTGCCGAACCAAACGAAAGCTTTGGATACTTGGCGTCGGCCATCATGAATCGCAAAGGATGGAGTCTCGCGGAGCGTACAAAGGCTCGATCGAGGGTCATCATTCCCTGCCTGCGACGCTCGAATGCAGTGGCCTGCAGTTCCTGAACTGCGCTCCTGACTTCAATGGCGGTGGACGTGGACGGCATATGCTTGCCGAAAGTGACGGTAACCGGATAGGGAATGTGCCGAGGCCTCTTCCATAAGAATCGGCCGCGCTCGAAACTAAAGATGCTGCCCCAGATTCCATCAAGGTTTACAGGAATGATGGGAACATCGACGTCTTTCATGATGCGCTCAAGGCCGCGCCGGAACGGCAATAATTGGCCGGTGCGAGTGATTTGCCCTTCGGCAAAGATGCACACGATGTCATCCTGGCGCAGCGCCTCACTCGCCGTATGCAGCGACCGGATCATGTCACGCGGGCGCTGTTCATCCGAGATCGGGATTGCCTTGATCATTCTGGCGAAGGGCTTGACGATGGGGTTATCGTAGATGCCCTGATACATGAGAAAGCGTATGGGCCTGTCAGTCGAGGCAATCAGTAACGCGGCATCCACGAAAGACATGTGGTTGCAAACGAGCAGAGCGCCAGTCTTGTCAGGGAAGTTTTCGCGGCCAATCACTTTGACTCGATAAACGGTGTGGGTGATGAAGAAAAGAAGCAGGCGGCCAAACCACTCCGGTAACAACATCAGCACATACACGGTGCCTGCGCCCGTGATGACGGATGCAGCAAGGATCACACCGCGAGGATCAAGGTGAATGAAGGTTGTGAAGATGTAATACACACCCGCAGAGAGCGCGATGCCCACAAAAGAAAGCAGGTTTGATGCGGCAATGATGCCGCCCCTGTCTTTCTCAGGTGGACGATGCTGGATGAGCGCGTTGACTGGCACCGCATAGAACCCGGCCCAGAAGCCGAGCGATCCCAGCAGTAATGCAGATCCCAGCAGGCCATGATGCGTGGTTCCCAAGATCAGGCCGGTACAGGTCATGCCGATGGAACCAAGAGGAATGAGGCCATACTCAATCTTGTTGCCACTCAGCCATCCAGCGACCATGCTGCCAATACCAATTCCCACGGCAAGAGTGGCATTGAGGTAGCCCGTTTTTGCCTGTCCGATATGCAATACGTCCGGGCCATAGACAACGATGGTCGAAAACAGCAGCGAACCCAGGAACCAGAAGTAGGTGTTTCCGGCAACAGCCAGAAACAGCGCGCGGTCTCGACGCATGAAACCGATCTGCTGCCAAAGGTCGCCAAGCAAATTGAACTGAAATTTCTTGTTCGGAGCAGCTGCGGAAACCTTGTCGATGTTGAAGCTTGTCAACAGACCAATAAACGACAGAGCTAACAGTGTGTAGCCGGCATATACCTCGTGCCCATGAAGTTTCTCTGCCATCGTGGCCCCGGTGACGGTACCCAGAATGATGGCGAGGAACGTCCCAAGTTCGATCACTCCATTTCCCCAGGAAAGGCGTTTCGCGGGAAGCAGTTCCGGCAAGAGGCCATATTTGGAGGGCCCGAAGAGAGCCGCCTGGGTGGCAACGAGGGTCAGCGCAGCAAGTGAGAGTGGCAGAATGTGTGTCGCCAGTCCAACCGTTGCAAGCACCATGGACGACACTTCCATCAATTTCGTCCAAATCGTGACCTGACGCTTGCTGTAGCGGTCAGCGAGCCATCCTCCGAGCATGCTGAAGAGCAGGAATGGCACCGAGAAGACCAAGGTGACGACAGAAACGAATGTCTCTCGCTGGTCCCTCGCCAGACCCATTCCTACGATGATTGAAAGCAGCAGGTTGCGCAGGATGTTGTCGCTGAAAGCACCCTGAAACTGAGTGGCGATCAGCGACCAGAAGCCGCGACTCTGCGAGGGTGGTTCCGGGCGCAATGGCGAATCGATTTCGGTAATTGGATTTTCGTTGGCTGAGCTATCCATATATCAGACCCCCGATTGGAGTAGCGTTCGAGGGTGAGCATACGTATGTATATGACCCCATATTGAGCGCCTAATACAGTTTCGTGAGTGTCGTAAAACTCAGGGGGTATTCGAGAGGCGGCTCAGTTCGACGCGCATTGTGTCTGCAAGCAATTGAAACACAATGCACTTCGCCTGTTTTGGGAGGGCGGGAAGTGTAGCCGTATGGGCGTCACAAATGATGGCGCCAGACTGTTCCAGGCCTCGATTCCAGCGCGGCTTGCGGACATCTCGATAGATGATCGTCTCCGAATCCAAACCGGCGGCGATCAGCATGGTGCGTGCGGTGGTAATGAACTCCGGCCATGCTGAGGCAACCCCGATAAGCTTCCCTTCCAGACTGGGCAACCACGGGCCGAGCCAAGCGTTCGCAGACCGGATCTGCAACGGTACAAGTTCAATGCCGGCGGGCAACACATCACGAGTTACCTGGACCTTGCTGGGGCGGCACAAAGGAATAGCGGCCATCAGAATTTCGGGTCGGGCACATTCACCAAGCGCTATGCCTTCAACCGAAAACGTGGACATCTCCCGAATCTCGGTAAGCAGAATCTGCCGCAGTTCCAGATCGGATTCAATGAGAAGCAAGTGATCCGGAGGCGGAGCGACCAGCCAATCGGCAACCCGGGCGCGAATGGCGGGCGCAGGCATGCTGAGTTCGCGGACTGCGCGGAAGAAGCCTGCTATATGCTGATCGAGAATCTGTTCGGGGGTGGTCGGCGGATCAGCGTTGGCACGCACGTAGACGCCGCTCCCGTGACGCCGTTCGGTCCAGCCTTCCCTTTCCAATTGCCTGTAACCGGCGCTCACGGTATTAGGATTGATCGCAAACCGGCGAGCCAGTTCACGAGTACTCGGAAGCCGGTCACCGGGGTGGAGGTCGCCGCTAAGAATTGCGAGGACGACCTGGGTGACCAACTGGCGATAGATTGGGACTTCACTGCTGGGGGCAAACCACAGCCTCATGAATAACCTCAGGACTATTCTCCCATTCCGGGTTGAAATCATGAGCTGCCGTTGAATTGGAATGCGACTACTGAAATAGCCTCCGATTGAGATTGACTGTGACAAGAGGTTTGAGGATCTGAGCGCTCAGGCTCTGGAATCGACGGCACGTCAAATTCGAGTGCTGGTTCTCAAGAGGTTGCAAAACCTTGGCGAGCCGTCAGCTTGAAACGGCTGTTGTCGCCGGCCCGACAGCAAATCCGGGAGCAGGCTGCAACCGGCGAAGAGTGGCCGAAGGCACTGATTTGAATAGACTAGTCGCCGAGCGGCTTGTTCTTTGAAATGTCCCCAGACACGCGCCAGGGAAAATAGCCCTTGGATCGACCAGCTTTCTCGGGCACTCGACGCTGAATCACCGCTATGATAAAGGCGTCGCACCAGGGCGCGGGTGGGGCGGGGGAAGTTGATGGCACTTTTCGCGGTCAGCATCGACCCAGTCGTTATAGAGGAACTGCTTTTGTGTGCGATTGGCGCGATTGCGACCGCGGTCGGTGTAGTCGCATTAATCAAGACTGCCCTCCAAGAAAATAGAGGCCCTTCAGGGGTTGAACAAGGAATGATTTCGCTTCCGGCCGGGCGGTTGTCGATGATCGTGGCTGCGCAGGACAGAATGAGCAATCCCCTTAATTTGCGATTCACTTTCAACGATCCATCTGTCACATTGCTTCGCATAGAGCTTGCCAACCAATTGGACAAGAGCGCAGGGACCAGCCAATGCGTGAAGGAAGCTCCCAGGATTTTCGTTGCGTCGGTGGAACCTAAAGCGGTCCAGCGCTGGTACAACGCCAATCCATATTGGTACGGGGAGACAAAGCAGCTCCCGATTCGCGCGTTTTACACAACTCATGAGCAGGCAGCGAGCCGAACGATTTGGGTGAGAGTGAGCCCTCGCAAAATGCCAGGCTCAGAACTCCCCGATGTCAGCGACTTTGCGTGGTTTCTGGAAGGTCCGTACTCGGGAGCCCAACCGACGCTGGTGCTGATGCCCGGCCTGACGCGCACCAACAAGCTCTCGATTTAAACCAAGCCGGCAAGCTTCACGATATCGAGCCAGCCATCTAGCGAAAGCGCCGAATCCGCAAAGTATGCCGGCCGGAACGATAGAGACCGGTCACATAGATGGTTGCCCGCCCATTCGCAGAAAAGATCAACTGACGGATTCTCAACAAGGGCGCGCCGTTGGGGATGTCAAGAAGCTTGGCAATCCGGTGATCCGCATGAGTAGCGTCGATCTCCTCGTCAGCGTAAGCAAGCTCCACTCCACATTCGCGTTCGAGCGCCGCGAATAGTGAAGTCTTATCGAGTGGAACACTCAATACAGCCGAGTACTCCTCGGCCGGCAGAAAGCAAATCTCGAGAGCGACCGGTTCATCGCCGGCGGAGCGGACGCGCTCAACGCGCACCAAAGGACTGGTTGGCGACAGGCCAAAGCGAGCCGCAATCTCCGGCTCGCGATTCACGATGCCTGAAGACACAACCTTGGAATGGATCACCAGGCCCAGGTTTGCCATCTGTTCCGTGTAGCTGTGCAGCTTGTTGAAGTGAACCTGGGGCGGTGCGACAAAGGTTCCGGCGCCATGGCGGCGCTCGACGATTCCTTCCTGGGCAAGGTCTGCCAGGGCGTGGCGTGCCGTCATGAGGCTGACGCCATGAACGCGTGCCAGCTCTCGCTCGGAATCAACAACATCTCCTGTCTTGAGCTCGCCGGCGTCGATTCGTTCACGGATAGCTCTCTGAATCCGCTTGTATGCCGGCTCGTCCTTGCGAGGGCTCAATATCGAAACTGCTGATTTCATAACCGAATCGGCACCGTACTAACAAATGTCTCAGATGGTCTGCAACAAAGATACCTCAACGCGGCGGATTATAGGGAAAATAACGCTATAGAGCGGTTTGAGATGTCTGAGGAGTATAAAGGGCGCCGAAATCGAATCCTATCGAGATTGCATAGCACCTTGAGAGAAATCAAGAGATCTGTCGCACCCCCCTTCAGCTTCGCAATAATGAGCCAGATTATAGGGTATAAGTCATTGATTTTAGGATACGAGAAGCTCTTTTCCACAGAGCGACGATAAAAGTGGGAGGCTTTCCCAGCTTTTTTTCTTGACTTACACTTTTCTTACCGCTATATAGTACTTCACGACCTTGCTATAGCTGTCCGAAGAAAGCAAGCATTCAACCTGAACCTGTATTGGAGGAAATTCCAGTGAAACGAATGAATCGTATGTTGCGGATTGCGGCTGGCGCAGCGTGTAGCCTCATCATGATTCTGGGGGCATCGCCGGCGCTGTGGGCCCAACAGGCTGCTGGCTCGATTACCGGTACCGTGATGGATCCATCAGGTTCCCCGGTGGACAATGCGACCGTAACCGTGCGCGACGTAGATCGCGGCACGACCTGGGTCACCAAGACGAGCGATGCCGGTCTCTACGAGTTCCCCCAGATTCCAGTTGGGAACGTCGTTGTGAAAGCCGAAGCGACAGGCTTCTCCGCTCAGGTTCAGAACGCGTTCAACCTGATCTTGAATCAAGTTGCGCGCGTGGATTTCAGAATGCAACTGGGCAGAGTGAACGAGACGGTCAATGTAACCACGGCTCCTCCGCTGCTGCAAACCGGTTCAACGGAGATCGGGACGCTGATTCCGAGCAGCGCAGTTACATCTCTGCCGCTGGCGACACGCGACATCAACCAACTCACTCTTTTGGCGCCGGGCGTGATAAGCCCCAACATTTTTGCATTTGAGTCATCGCAAAATACATTTGGCACGGGCCGCCCCTACGTAAATGGCGCGAGAGAGCAGGACAATAACTTTTCGCTCGACGGCATGGACGTGAACCAGCCTGATAACAACGATGTCGCGTATGTACCCAGCCCCGACGCAATTCAGGAGTTCAACATCATTACCAGCAACGCGCCTGCGGATTTTGGCAACTATATCGGCGGCGTGATTGTGGAGTCGACGAAGTCGGGGACGAACCAGTTTCATGGGGATGTCTTCGAGTACATCCGGAACACGGATCTGGACGCGAACACCTGGCAGGATAAGGCGAATGCCCTGCTTCAGATTCCTGACACCACCTCGTCAACCTTGCCCAGGCCGGTGCTGCAGTGGAACGAATTCGGCGGCACGGTGGGCGGCCCGATCATCAAGAACAAGCTGTTCTTCTTTGCCGACGAGCAGACTGAGCTCAACAACACGCCGAGGACCGCCAACACGAACAGCATCATTCCGTCGGCATTCCTTACCGGCGACCTGAGTGCGCTTTGCACCAGCCAGGGCGCGTCGTTTGTAAACGGCCTATGCACGAACCCGGCGTATCAGCTTTACAGCCCGACCTATCTCACGGGACCCGACGCCGGACAAGTGGCTCCTCTTGGAAGCCGCCAGCCTTTCCAGAACAACCTTGTGCCGATCAGCAGCACGGTGGCGGGCGCCATGGTTGCATCAAAGCTTTTCACCCAGCAGTTTGAGCAACAGACCTTCTACACGAGCGGCTACGTTCACAACTACCAGGGCGATGTGAAGATCGACTGGCAGGCGAGCCAGAATGATCACGTAACAGGCCGTTACTCTCAGATGTACACCATCAACACCAGCAGCAACGGGACCAATGTGCTGACTCCGAACCTAACCAGGGAGTATCCGCTGAAGAACTTTGTCGGCGACTACGTACACACGTTCACACCTTCACTGGTAAACGATCTGCGCATCGGTGCTCAATTGTTCCCGGCCAACGACCAGATCTACACCAACGCGGCCGGGGGCGATTTGCCGCAAGAGTTCGGTCTTCCCGGTGTGCAAGAGCCAATTCTTCCGGCCATGAGTTTCGGCTACGGGACGGTAGGCAGCAGCGACGGCGTGGAGATCTTCCATGACACCACGATCGAAGCTGAAGATTCGGTGACATGGACGCACGGCAAGCATTCTCTACACGCCGGCTTCGAACTCTACCACTACATCATGGATGATGTGTACGCGGGCAACCAGGGAGCGGCCGGTTCCTTCACCTTCTCAGGCCAGTACACGGGCAACGGAACTATCGGCAATGCGTTTGCTGACTTTTTGCTGGGCTTGCCGGAAGAAGTGCAACAAGGCGTACCGTTCTCCTTCAACCTGCGCAACAGCCTGTTCGCGGGTTACGTGCAAGACAACTGGCAGGTTGCGCACAACCTGAGTCTGAATGTCGGCATGCGCTATGAACTCAACACACCCCGCGGCGACAAGAATTCGACCAACAATGTCAATTTCAACTTGCTGACTGGAGCGCCAGAGATCGGTACCAACTACAACACCTATACGGGGTGGGATAACTTCCAGCCGCGCATCGGATTTGCCTATCAGCCCGACTGGGCGCCGGGTACAGTTCTGCGCGGTGCGTATGACATCTCCAGCTACATGGAAGGCAACGGCGTGAACAATATGGCCGTTGTAAATCCGCCGTTTGTGGAGCTGCATAATGAGCTGAACAATTCCGGTGATGCGCTGCTTTATCCATTGACCACGCTGGACCAGGGCTATACGCCGTTTTCGGCTGCCTGCACGCCAAGCCAGCTGTTGGCATTTGCCTCAGCGTGCTTCGCAAGCGGCCAGGTGCACGCCACCAATCCCAACCTGCAACCAGCGGTCGATCAGCAGTTCAGCCTGGTTGTGCAGCACCAGTTCAAAGCCAATACAACGGCCTCTGTCGGCTTTGTGGGCAACAAAGACGACCACATGTCGGACATTTATCTCTACAACCAGAAGCAGATCAACTCGGCTGGCACCGTGGTTCCAGGCCCGTACATGCAGCCGATTGTGCAAGCCGGCGCGCAGGCCCGCTACAACGCATCTGACGGCGTGTCGCGCTACAGTGCGTTGGAAGCAACGCTGGCGCAAAACAACTTCCACGGCCTCGATTTCCACGCCAGCTATACATGGTCAAAGTGTCTCGCGAACTCGCTGGGCTACTTTGGATCGTACGGCGATGAAGAAGGCGCCGGGGAATCGCAGACCCAGGCCACGCAGAACTTCTTCCAAAACGAGTACGACCCGAAGGGCGACTACGGGCGGTGCACCATCGACACGGCGCAGGACTTCGGCGCCTTCGGTGTGTACAATCTTCCATTCGGCAGAGGCAAGCAGTTTGCCAATAACGTCAACAGGGGCGTGGATGCAGTGATCGGCGGTTGGCAGGTTGCGGCAGACTTGACCCTTCGCTCCGGGTTCGGCATCACTCCGTTCGCGGGCGCCTACATGGGTGACCAGAATGCGAACTCTGCGTCGACACTGACCGGATCGTATGAACCTCGTCCTGATTGTGTGGCTGGCCAGTTGAGCTCTCAGAGTCTGCAGACGGCGCAGATCGGCGGCAGCATTGGAAAAACGAATCTCAACCCGGCTTCGGTAAGTGAGGTTGCCGATGTGGCGGACGGTGGCACGTTTGGCAACTGCCAGACGGGCGCGCTCCGCGGTCCGAGCCTGAAGACGGCCGACATGAACGTGACCAAGAGAATTCCGGTCACGGAACGCGTAAACATGGCGCTGTCGGCGCAGTTTATCAACTTGACCAATACGCCGATCTTCAGCGTACCGGCAAGCTGGTGGGGCCAATACAGCTCATGCGGAGCGTGCAACGGTGTTCGCACCACCGGCTACTATGGGGGCGGCGCGGGTACGGTCGGGTTATTCGGCTTGTTGGATGGGTCGAATCCCGGACGCGAAGTCGAGCTCTCTCTGAAGCTGAACTTCTAGCCAGCACGGCGTCTGTCCAGTGGAAGCCGCTTTCCGGTTTCCACTGGAGGCGCTCCGCTCTCTCGCATTGACGACAGGGAACGAATGTCCAGATCGCGGGATCTTCTTCGCCTGAATCCATGGAACCGATCCCTTAAAGAAAGTCGCACTGGTATCGTAAATGGAAACGTGCGCGCTGCAGTCGTTTCCATCCAATCTCAACACAGCCTTCGCTTAGACGCATGCGAATGGGTGCAGAGGTAGTGTGCGCGGGTTCCATAATTCAGTGTCTTAGAATGGGGGTTCTCAAATCGAGATTCTGACAGTTATTGATTGAAGGAAATAAATCTGTGACGGAGCGTCAACACTTCTTATGTAGGTTTTGAGTCTGTTGAGACTTACCCGACGCAGGCAGTATGCAAGCGTAGCGTCTAACTGAAGTCCATTTTTCCGTCATAAAGATGCGGACTGGTGGGATGCAATTCCAGACGGAACGGAGTTAGCCCCGGATATCCTATGAAGCCTTTTCTTTTTGAGGTGTGCGCCGAGAGCGTCGAGGCTGCACAGGCAGCCGAGTCCGGAGGTGCCGACCGGATTGAACTGTGTTCACAATTAACGATTGGCGGGATTACACCGGAGATTGCTTTGACGGCAGCGGCGATCCGGGCGATTTCGATTCCCGTGAATGTGCTGATCCGTCCACGCGGCGGAGATTTCGAATATTCCTCGGAGGAGTTCAGTCTGTTGAAAAGGCAGATTGAACAGGCCAAACAGGCCGGTGCAGCGGGAGTTGCGGTGGGAGTCCTGCTACCGCATGGGCACGTGGATGTGAAACGAACTCGCGAATTAGTGACCCTTGCCCACCCCATGCGCGTGATTTTTAACAGGGCTTTTGACACGACCTCCGATCTGAGCGAAGCACTCGAGTCGGTCATTGAAACGGGGGCGGACTGCCTGCTGACTTCAGGTGGCGCACCAGATGTGCTCACAGGGGCTGAGTCAATTGCACGACTCTGCCGGCAGGCTGGTAACCGGCTGGATATCATGGCTGGCGGCGGGCTTCAACTGACCAATCTGGTGGAGGTTGTCCGCCGGACAGGGGTTCGCCAGTTGCATGGATCGCTCAACCGCAGAGATTCGGGCAACGGCAAAGCCAAGCATGACTCTGCACACAACGGCTACATCACAGTGAACACACTGGCCTTGCTTGAGTGCGACGTGCGTGAATCAGTGAGACTTCTTCATGACGAATTCAAGACGAGCGAGTCCCTGGGACGAATTGTGAGTTGAAGTTATTGAAGCCGGATTTGCGGTCGACCGGTGGCCCGCTCGCTCAGAGAATGGCAAGCCAACCACATCCAAAGCCGATTCTCGTACCCTGGAAGGAAGATGTAGCAGGTCGCGGAAACTCACCTAACGTGTTTATTATCAATCACTTTAATTTATGCCCAAAGTCGCAGCGATGCGCGGAAAGGATCGGAAGATCACGTAACACGATTTCATCAAACGTATCACGAACGCCATAGTCGAATTCGAATCTCCTCAAGCCTCAGCAATTCATTCTTCAGTCTCAAAAACAGCTGTGACCAAAGTCGCTGAATGCCCTTCCCCTTTGCGCTAGTCTCCGAATGAGAAGGAATCATTGGCGATGGCAGCGCAGTCAGGAAGTATCGATCCGCAAAAAGAGAAAAAGACCCTGATCCGCCGGTCGGGTCAGGACCGCTCGCAGCGGATCCGGTTCGTTGTTCAATGGATGTTTGTAGCTTTGAATGCCTGGCTGGGCGTGCAGTTCTATCTTTGGGTCCTCTACTTCGAGCGCGGTGGAGCAGGCCTCAATGTGCCTCGTCCCGCCGGGGTCGAGGGATGGCTGCCGATCGCGGGCCTGATGAACTCCAAATACCTGCTGCTGACCGGACATGTGCCGGCCATCCATCCGGCGGCCATGTTCTTGTTCATGGCGTTCCTGCTCATGAGCCTGTTGCTGAAGAAAGCTTTCTGCGCCTGGTTATGCCCGATTGGAACTCTGTCAGAGAATCTATGGAAGCTGGGCCGCAGGGTCTTTGGGCGTAATCTGCGTCTGCCACGTTGGGCAGATATTCCGCTTCGAGGCCTGAAATACCTGTTGCTCGGCTTTTTCCTGTTTGTCATCGGCACCATGTCTGCCGAAGCACTGCAAGCTTTCATGGATACGCCCTACGGCTTGATTGCAGACGTAAAAATGCTGAATTTCTTCCGCGACATGGGGCATACAGCGATCATCGTCATGGTTCTTCTGGTTCTCGGCTCTATGTTGGTGCAGAATTTCTGGTGCCGCTATTTATGTCCCTACGGGGCGCTCATGGGTCTGGTGTCATTGCTGAGCCCTGTGAAGATTCGGCGTGACACGGAAGCCTGCATCGATTGTGGCAAATGCGCACGCGCTTGTCCTGCAGGTTTGCCGGTGGACAAGCTGGTCCAGATCCGATCTGCCGAATGCACCGCGTGCATGGTCTGCATCGCGGCCTGTTCGGCTCAGGATGCGCTTCATTTCTCACTGCCTCCAAGACGGGCAGCAGAGCCTGCACAGCGCTGGTATCGAAGAGCCCTCGGGCCTCTCGCGGTCGCGGGCATTCTCATGTACATTTTCATCGGCCTGACTCTTTTTGCCAGAGCCACGAACCACTGGCAAACCAACATGCCCCGCGCGGTTTACCTGGACCTTGTGCCGCAGGCGAACAAAGTTTCCCATCCCGGCATGTAGGGATTTCGAAATCCGCCGGGCTTGCTGTGGCATTTTCGCTCGGTCGACGAAAGTCTTCCATTAGATGCTCCTGCCGCCGCTCAGGGACGGCACGGAGTTACTTCCTTCTAGCGTGAAATTCCCGGCCCATCTCCGCGGTGGAGCGGCTGTCGAGCTTGTCGGCCGCGCGTGGGAACACGACGTGCTCTTCGACCTGAATGTGCTCTTCATAAAGGTGTTTGAGCTGCTCTGTATTGGATTGCAGCTGCCGCGCGTCTACCGGGCTCAACGAGCCTTCCGCGATCCACGTCGAGTAGAGAGCCTCGACGGACCGGTGGAGTTCGTTGGCAAGGCGATGGTCGTTCTCAAGCCCGCCCAGTTCATCCTGTGCGCCGCCGGCGAATTCTGCTCGAAGCCTGGGAAACAGGGATTCCTCTTCGTCCGCCGTGTGCCGCTGTCCGCCCACGCGAAAGTATTGGAGCGCAGACTGCACGGCTTTTATCTCTTCATCCGTCAAGGACCGGTTCGCCGCGCGCGCGCCCACGACGCAAAGGATGTGAAGGAAGCTTTCAATCCTTCGATGGCAGTCAATCAGCATTCCGATCGGGTCGTCGAATCCGCTATCCGGCTTCGCTCCTATTTGTACCGCCATTGAATCACCTCCGCAGCATCCGAAACATCATCATCATTAATTTGCACGTTGGGCGTCATCCCCTGCAATTCATTGTGGCATTTCTGTCATGCGCCCCGAAGAACATGCAGATGCGCTGCCCGTTTAATGCTCGAAGGATGCGAAACATACCCCTTGGGTATGTACGTGCAGCAAGGCTATTCTGCGTATGGATTGCCGTTGAGCGCGTAGGCACGCGCCCGCGAACCTCCGCAAATCTCCTTGAACTCGCGGTTCGCTGAACAATTTGCTGAACATCCCATGCGGCGTCTTTGATGGCCCGACCAGGACCAACGGCGCCGCTTACAACCACTATGATGAACAGGAGAAACTTGATGGAGCGGGACATGGACTATACATTCTTCGCAAATCTGCAGCAGGAGATAGCCCCACCGGGAAAGGGGATCTTGAGCCAGATCCTCAAGAAGGACGATAAGGTGAACGTCACTCTTTTCGGCTTCGCAATGGGTGAGGAGCTCTCTGCACATTCAGCCCCAACGCCTGCGATTCTCTATTTCCTTGAGGGAGAAGCCGAGGTCCAACTCGGGGAGGACAAGATCAACGCCCAGCCGGGCTCGTTTGCCTATATGCCTCCGATGTTACCCCACGGGATCATGGCAAAAACTCCAATGAAGATGCTGTTGATTCAGATGAAGGGCTCGGCGAATTAAGATTTATCGGATTCCGACAGCAACCCGAAATTCGCTTGCGCCATAAGCCGATCGCGAAGCTGCTTCGGTGCATTACAAGTGAATCCAGCCGTTGCGGATCAATGCCAGCGAGCCAACGGCAACGACAATCCACAACAGCACCCCTTGCAGAAGCGGGCGAATTCCCACTTCGCGCAGTGTCTTCATTGACAATCCGGTTCCAATCAGGAACAAGGTTACTGTGAGACCGATGACTCCCAGGTGTTTGAGCGCCGGGTACACAGGCTCAAGAATAGGAAGGTAAGTGTTGGCAACCGCGGCCAGGCAGAAGTAGAGGATAAACCAAGGCCAGTGAATGCGCGCCTTGCTCTTATACGTAAATGCAGTCCCAATAGACATAGGCACGATCCACAAGGCGCGGGCCAGCTTGACGGTAGTTGCAACGACAAGGGCTACGGCGCCGAATTTGGCCCCCGCGCCGACGACGGAGCTGGTGTCATGAATGGCGAGCGCGGCCCACAGGCCAAATTGCGTTTGCGTCAAGTGCAACGCCGAGCCAATTGCCGGGAACGTCAGCAAGGCCACAGAATTCAGCACAAACACTGCACCCAGGGAGACGGCAATCTCCTCTTCGCTTGCCCCTGAAATGGGAGCGACAGCGGCGATTGCGCTGCCCCCGCAGATGGCCGTACCTGCAGAGATCAGAAACGAGATTCTCTTCTTCACATTCAAGATTCTTCCCAGCCCCCATCCCAGCAGCATTGCAAAAGTGATGCTGGCCGCGGTGTAAAGGAACCCGGAACGTCCTGCGTCCATTACCTGCTGCAGATTCATTCCAAACCCAAGGCCGACCACCGAGAGCTGAAGCAGAAGCTTCGACAGCCGCTTGGCATCGAGATGGTAGGGGTGAACGAAGGTAAAACCGTAGATAAGCCCCGTGGCAAGCGCGAATGGGGGCGACAGATAGCCGCTGGCGGCTAGAATCAAGCCGGCAAAAAATATGTTTTTGGACACACATCAACTATTTCTGAAAGATAAGAGCGCGTCCAAGCAGAAGGAATGATGCCGCATTTACTTTTCTAATCGGCTGGGGGAGTATCCGGCCGTTTGGATCTGTGCAGGGTTCTTCCGGCTCCTGCGCGCGCCAGAAGGAATCTGCGAAACTCACGGGCAAGGCCCTGGGGCTCAGGACCGGATGCCTTTGCGATAAGAAATTGGCGCCTGACCCGGAATCCTTCCACGTCCACAATCTTGAAACTCTGATTGAGCCGGAGATCCTTCGCGATTGCCCATCGAGAGACGAAACCAATGCCAAGCCCTGCTTCCACGGCGGATTTGATGGCTTCGGTGGAATCGAGTTCCATTACAATCCGCAACGAATTCCGCTTGACGCCTAGCCGCTCAAGCGCTGCTTCAATGACCTGGCGTGTCCCCGATCCGCGCTCCCGCATGAGCAATGGAGTGGCGGCCAATTCCGAACCGGAGATCAGATTTCGCTCTGCAAATTCATTTGCGCTGGATGCGATCAGGACCAACTCATCTTCAAGGAATGGCTCAGTCTTCACATCGCGGCTTCGTGCCGGCCCCTCGATGAATCCCAGCGCGATCTTCTGCGCCTCCACGGCCTCTACGATGTTTTCAGTATTGCCGCTGAGAAGGGTTGGGTGAACGCGGGGATGCTCGCGCTTAAACTCGGCCAAGAGGCGAGGCAACACATACTGTGCGATGGTGGTGGAAGCACCAAGTGCCAAATTGCCGGCATGTTCCCCGCTGAGGGCGGCTATGTCGTGTTCTGCCTGGGCGAGGAGCGCGCTCGACTGCCGTAGATAGCCGAGCAGGATTTTGCCGGCATCTGTCAGCGAGATGTGCGAGCCGGAGCGATCGAACAGTTGAACGCCCAGGTCCTCCTCAAGGGCCTTTATCTGGAGGCTCACCGCGGGCTGCGTGAGGTACAACTCTTCTGCGGCCTTCCTGAAGCTGAGTTGCTCCGAAACTGCCCGAAAGACCACGACACGGAAATTTTCCAAACTTGCCATAGGATGAGTAGAATACCGGCTCGCACCGGCCAATGTGCGATGCGCTAAGAGTCAGGCCAAAACCTGCAACCCAAGTCAGCTTTGCGTCTGGGATAACTCGGCGATTGCCAGCTCGATCTTGATCTCGGGCGGCGACAGCAGAGTGTTGTGAACCAGGCAGTGGTGCACCGAACGCATGAGCCCTTCGGTCTGGTCTGAAGTAAGAGGAACGGGACACACAACCTGTACCCGGAAATTGCCAAGCCTGGCAGGCTGTTTCAGTTTGTCGGCAGTCACGGAAACTTCAACGCCACGATCGTCGAGATTGCGGGTCTTCAAGTACTGCACCGCATAGAAGGCCGCGCAGGAGCCCAAGGATGCGAGCAGGAACTCAGGAGGCGTCATTCCACCGTCCTGGCCGCCATTCTCCGCGGGCTGGTCGCAAAGGATTGAGTGCGACCTCGCTTGAATGGCGAATTTCACCTGGTCGAGATGCGTAACTTTCACTTCCATCGTAGTTCTCCTCTTCACTAAAAGAAAGACACGAAGGGTGCGCTTTGTTACGAGTCCGCAAATGTTTATTTTGCTGCCGGGATCATCAACATGCGGAGATATTCCCTGGTAAGGATGGCGCGGAGGCGAGATGCAATGGCCGATTCGCAGGGGATAGCCAGAGAGCGGCAGCGGTCGATTGCGGACCGCAGATCGCGCAGAAATGCCACGCACGCGGGACATGCCTCGATGTGTTCCTGCATCTTTTCGCAGGTCGTGGGCTCGACTTTGCCATCGAGATAATCGGACAGGTTAGCGAAAAGAGTGCGGCAATCATCGGGACGACGGCTTTTGGATCGCGCCCTTCTGGAACCTTTTGTCCGACGATGCTGGTTGACCGCGGCCTCTGACTTGCCGCTGAGAAGCCGGCTCATTTCTTTGCGAACACTCAGGCGCGCCCGATGAAGCCGAATTCTGACCGTTCCCGGCTGTAGTTCGCAGGACCTGCGAAACCTGCTCAGTGGTTAACTCTTCCATGTCGTAGAGCACAAGAACAATGCGCAATGGCGCGGGAATGTGCAGGATGGCCTGGTGCAGAAGATGGTGCTGTTCAGCGTGGAGCAGATTCGATTCCGGGCCATTGCCGGCGTCCTGAAGCAGCAGCCCCAGTTCCTCGTCGCTTGGCATCAACTCATCGAGCGAAAGCATATGTGCCGGGGCACCTGCAGTCTTGCGTCTCATCCGCCAGCACCTGTTTCTGGTAACGGTGTAAAGCCAGACGGCCAGCCGCTGCGGATCCTCGATCCTCGCCAGGTGTCCAAGGGAACGGTAAAGCACTTCCTGCATGGTGTCTTCAGCATCTTGAGAATGCCCGCAGACCTTCATGCTGAAGGAATAGACCGTGTTTTGCAGCAACCCGATTGCCTCTTCAACCGCTTGAGGCGTATTAAGGCGCAATAATTCAACCGCTTTTTTGAGTTCTGGCCGCATCGCAAGATTTGATCGAGATCAATGTCAGTATATTCCTGCGTGCGTGTCCTTGAGGCGCACGTCCTGAGGCTTCGCTCCGCAACTCATCCCAGTCTGAAACCTGCTCATTTCATTTTGGGGTGAGCGGGGTCCGCGGCTCGCATCGCGGCTTCGATCATATTCAAACAGATCGGAGATATCTTCCTAAGCCATTCTCGTCCCTCGTCGCGTGCGGGTCTTTGGTTGGCAAAGAGCCATGCACGCAGCAACGCCAGAGCGAGCCCCAGCTCGGCACCTGGGCGGCTCTCTTCAAGAAGGAACATCTGGCGGTACACTTCATCCGTGATCCGCTCGCCGCGGTTTTGCCGGGAGCCGCTGGACCGGGTTGCAATCTTTCGAGCCGTCATTGTGCCTCACGACCTTAGATCTTCGGACTGAAATCAGCGTCTTTCAACCCCATCTTGCGCAGCACGAGCATGGCCGGGCACCAGTTGGTGAAGGCGGACTGTAGCAGATTAAGCCCCACAAACACGGTCAGCCACAACCAATAGAGCGACACAAAATGTGCAAGCAACAGTGAGATCAGAACCATTGCGCCGGCCATCAGGCGCAAAACGCGTTCAACTGTCATAGAGATGATTCTCCTTGATTGATTTCCGATGGACCTCCAGGCCCCGCCTGGCGCCTCGAGTGAGCCATGTAATAGAGCACTGGAATTGTGGGCCAGGAGAGGAATGTTGAAGCGACCGCGCCCGCAATCAGCGACAGAGCCAGTCCCTGGAAGATGGGGTCTGTGAGAATTACGCTCGCGCCGACCACCACCGCCGCCGCCGTCAACAGCATCGGACGGAAGCGCGTTGCGCCCGCATCGATCACTGCATCGGCCAGCGGCATCCCCTCTCGAATACGGAGTTCGATGAAATCCACCAGGATGATTGAATTTCGGACGATGATGCCAGCTCCGGCGATGAACCCGATCATGGAGGTCGCCGTAAAGAATGCGCCCATCATCGCATGCGCAGGCATAATGCCTACCAGCGTGAGGGGAATCGGAGCCATGATGATCAGCGGAACGATAAAGGACCGGAACCAGCCCACGACAAGAACATAGATGAGCACGAGCACCGCAACAAACGCGAGGCCCATGTCGCGGAAGACCTCGATCGTGATGTGCCACTCGCCGTCCCATTTCATTGAATAGTGGTCCGTGGACTCCGGCAGCGACGCGTTATACCGGGTCAGTGTGTACCCGGCGGGAAGGGTCAAATGATCGAGTTCCTTGTTCATCTTCAGGATGGCATAGACGGGACTTTCAATCTCGCCCGCCACATCGCCGGTCACGTACACCACGCGGCGCAGATTCTTGTGATAAATGCTGCGCTCGATCGTTTTGTGCTCAACGATCACCAGTTCCCGCAACGACACCATGACGCCGTCGGCACCGGGCAGGCGAATATTGTCGAGCGCTTGCTCAGAGGAGCGGTCAGCACGATCGATCTCGACAATTGCAGGCACAGGCTCCCGTGCCGATTGATCGTGGATCAGTCCCACCTGAGTCCCTGAGATGGCCAGAGCCAGCGCATGCGCGACGTCTGCGACCGCGATGCCGCGTTGCGCGGCCTTTGACTCATCCACACGGATTTGCAGCCTGGGTTGAGGATCTTCGACATACCAGTCCGTGTCCACCACGCCGGGTGTGTGCTGGAAAATGAACTTGATCTGTTGCGCAACCTGAGTCTGACCATCGAGGTCCGGCCCGTAAACCTCTGCCACCAGCGTCTGGATGACCGGCGGCCCCGGCGGCACTTCGCTGACCTGGATTCGTGCGCCAAACTGGTTGCCGATTGCGTCGAGAACCGGGCGAAGCCGCTTTGCGATTGCGTGGCTCTGCACAGTGCGTTGGTTGGCCGGCAGCAGGTTTACCTGGATGTCGGCCTGGTTCGACTGGCTGCGCATGTAGTAATGGCGCACAAGCCCGTTGAAATTGTAGGGGCCCGATGTCCCCGTGTAGGTTTGGTAGTTCAGCACGTCTGGTTGCCGCGCGAGCTCATCGCCGAGCGCCTGAGCAACGCGCGCAGTCTGTTCCAGCGGCGTGCCGTCGGGCATGTTGATGACCACCTGAAGTTCGCTCTTGTTGTCAAACGGCAGCATCTTCACTTTCACGAGCCCCAGCGGCACCAGAGCCACCGAGACGAGAAGCAATATTGCTACTCCAATGAAAAACAGAATGCGATTGCGTGGGGAACTAATCAGTGGTGTCATGATGCGTCGATAGAGCCTGGTCCGCCAGTTCTCAGTTTCCGGCTCCAGTAGCTTGGCGCCTGTAAGATGCTTGCTCAAGAGGCGAAGTGCGGCCCACGGGGAAACTACAAAGGCAACCACCAGCGAGAAAAGCATTGCCGCCGAAGCACCGACAGGTATGGGCCGCATGTACGGACCCATCAATCCGCGCACGAAAGCCATGGGGAGCACCGCGGCGATCACGGCGAACGTGGCAAGGATCGTGGGGTTGCCGACCTCGGCAACTGCTTCGACCGCGACGTTGCTCATCGGCCGGCCGTGGTTCGCCGGCAGCCGGAAGTGCCGCACCATATTCTCCACAACGACGATCGCGTCGTCGACGAGAATTCCGATGGAGAAGATTAAGGCGAAGAGCGTGACGCGGTTGATGGTGTAGCCCAGGAAATAAAATACCGACATGGTGAGCGCCAGCGTGACCGGAATGGCCAGCAGCACAACACCGGATTCACGCCACCCCAGAAACAGAGGCGACGAGAAGCGCCACGGACAACGTTGCCAGCAGTAGATGTTCCAGCAGCTCGTCCGACTTGTTCTTCGCCGTTTCCCCGTAATTCCGCGTGGTTGTAACTGTTACGTCGTTGGGAATGCTGACGCCCTGCATCTCACGCACACGCTTGAGCACGGAGTTCGAAATATCGGTCGCGTTTGTCCCTTTCCGCTTGGCCACGGTAATTGTCACGGCGGGGTACTGACTTGCTCCCTGCGCACTGGCGCTCGTCGTGCCGTAGACTACATAGTCCGCGGGCTCCGCTGGGCCATCCACAATCTTCTCGGCCACGTCTCGCAGATACACAGGCCGCCCGTGGACGACGCCGACGACGACAGCTTCAAGGTCTTCACGGCAAGTGAAGAGGTTGCCGGCGTCAACGCGGACCTCCCGGTTGTTATCGGAGAAATTTCCAGCCTGCACGTTGGCATTTGCTGCTTGCAGGTGTCCGGCGATCGCTGTGGGCGACAGCCCGTAGGCGCTCAGCTTTTCCGTGCTCAGCACTACGCGCATGGTGCGTGGGAGCCCGCCGATAATCGCCGTCTCCGATACATCGCCGATCTTCGCGATATTCTGCTGCATCTCGTCCGCAATGGCGCGCAGCTGATAACCGTCGTAATGCGCGCCCCACAGCGTCATGGCAAGGATTGGGACATCGTCGATGGAGCGAGCCTTGATCAACGGCTGCGAGACTCCTGGCGGCATGCGATCAAAGTTTGAATAAAGTTTGCTGTAGACCTTGATGAGCGCGTCTTCCTGCGGCGTCCCGACAAGAAAGCGCACAATCACCAGGCTCCGCCCAGGCGCAGATGTCGAATATACATATTCGACGCCAGATATCTGATGCACCAGGTTCTCGATAGGCAGCGTGACCCGCTCTTCCACTTCAGCGGGCGACGCACCCGGCATGGCAGTAACAATGTCGAGCATGGGAACCAGAATCTGAGGCTCTTCTTCGCGGGGAATGATGGCGATGGCGAAGCTTCCGATAGCCAGCGACGCGACAATGAACAGCAGTGTCAGCTTGGAGTTGATAAATGTGTGGGCCAGCCTCCCCGCTATTCCAAGGTCCTGATTCATGGCCGGACCTCGATACGCTTCCCGGCAAGTTCGCGGTCAGCAGGCATATCGACAAGCTTCTCACCGCCAGAAACTCCCGAAAGCACTTCAACGAGATCGCCTTGTATCGCGCCAACCGTGATGTAGCGCAGTCGTGCAATGCCCTGGGCGTCGACAACATAGGCGCAGTTGAGGGAACCTCGCACGACGACCGCGGAACGCGGAATGCGGATTGCCTGCCTTACGCCATTGGCGAACTCAGCGGTTCCATACATGCCCGCGTGGATCTGGCTTGAGGACGGCAGATCGATCTTGACCATAAAACTGTGGCTTGATGGATCAGCCGTGGGAACAATTTCGGCAATCGTGCCGGCAAGGTTTTCCGGAGTTCCACTTGTGGACGAACCGTCGTCGATTGCCACCGGCACCTTCATCCCCTTGTGAATCGCGCCGATCAGGGACTCATCAACCGAGGCCTGAAGCTGCAAAGCCGCTGCCTGGTCAACCTGAAGCAGGGGTACGCCCGGCGCGGCCATCGTCCCCGGATCGGCCATTCTTGCAGTCACGATTCCCGCAAATGGGGCAACCATGTGCGTATAGCCAAGCAGAGTGCGCGCTCCGTTTTCCTGGGCCCTCGCCGCGTCAGTCTGCGCTCGCGCTGCCTCAAGGCCCGCCGCGGCCGCTTCGGCCCGTCTGGACACTTCATCCATCTCCTGGGGGCTTACACTCTTTTGCGACTCAAGCTGCTTGTACCGGCTTAACGTACTGGCCGCCAGTGCGGCGCTGCTCTGCGCGACGGCTTGCGCGTTTTCGGCGGCCCTCACACCGGCCTGTGCCTGCTCCGACTGGGCTCGCAGCGCAGCATCATCCAGAACGACCAGCGTCTGTCCCGCGCGTACGTTGTCTCCCTCTCGCACCAGCACTTGCTGAATGCGGCCCATCACCTGCGCTGAGACCACCGCGCTCTCCCGGGAGTGAACAGTGCCCGTGGAACGGACAGTCACGGCTAACCGTTGTTGTTGGCTTTCAACTATCGGCGCCTGCGCGCTTTGAACAGTTCCGGTTGTTACAGCAGATTCGCCCCCATGGCAGCCGGCAATCATCACCGCGCAAGCGGCAAACAAACTCGCACATAAAAGATCCTTCATTGAAGTTCCTCCGCAGCATCCGGAGTTAAGGTCCCGGTCGCGTATAAAAGTTCGCTATAGGCCATGGCATTTCCGTAAACGGCATGCCAGTAACTGGATTGGCTCTGCCGTTCGGCATCCTCGGCCCGCAGCAGATCGGTGATTGTGGCAAGACCTGCGAGGTAACGATTCTTCAGAATGCGCAGGCTCTCCGCGGATTGGACCATTGCTGCCTGCGCCGTCTCCAGGAGCAGTTGGGCCGTCTGTCGATGAATATGCGCCTGGCTCACTTCTAACCGTAGATGCTGCTCGTTTGCAGCCACCCGCGCATCGATCTTTTCCTTTGCCGCGTTTTCGCGCGCTAGTTGCCCGCGCTTGGCGAATGGCAGAATATCCACGCTGATCTGCACCCCGGCCACCCAGCTATTGCCGCCTGAGCCGGCAAACGACGTGCGGTCGTTCTCCCAGTTGCCATACGTGCTCACGCGCGGGCCAAAGTCGGACTTTGCCACTCCCAGCGCCGATGCCTGCGCCGATTGAGCCTGTCCGAGTGCCTGGAGGTCCGGACGCATCTTTTGGGCCGTTGCCATCTCTTCTTCCAGCGCTCCGTACGGAAATGTGTGCGGCTCAATCGGCTTCAACTCGGTCGCCTTGAGCGGCGGGCCGCCCATCGCCTCACTCAGCGCCGCCCAGGCCAATTCCAGATCGCCCTGCGCCTCAATCAACTCCTCTTTGCGCGCGGCCACATTCACCTCGGCCGACATCCTGTCCGACTCAACCGCAAGGCCGGCCTTTACATGCTCGTCCACGGAGTCTCCGAGCGCCGCCGCAGTCTCCTGCTCGTGCTGGGCTACGGCAATCTCACGCTGCGCGTAGAGCACTTGCTGGTATGCTCCAACAACACGAAAAACGATCTGCTGATTTACCGCCTGGGCGGATAAGATTGCGCTCTGCTTGAGAAGATCGGCGCGGTGAATCTCCTTCTGCGTCTTAAACGAGTCGAAGGCCAACCACTGCCCCGAAAGTCGCGTGGAGAAGTTGCCAATCGGCTGCGGGAAGTTCAGAGCATTCAGTGCAAAATCCGCTTGCGTGAATTGCTTCTGTCGCAGCCGCGTTCCAAACGCATAGACGGGGTCGTTGCCACGCGTGATCTCTTCAGTCAATCCAAGCTGCGGCAGAAGCTGCGTACGCGCCATGCCGGCCACCACCTTGGCTTCGACAGTGCCGGCACGCGCAGTTTCCGCCTCCGGGCTTTGCCCCAGGGCCTCATTGATGGCTTCCCGCAGCGTCAGAGGCTCCTGCGCACCGGCTGTCCATCTCCCCATCGAGAGGAGGAGAAATAGACCCAGAGATCGACAAACGCGTGAGTTCATTGGATTAAATGTCCTTGGGTAGTGCTTTCAGAGGATTAAAGTCACGAAGTGGGCGATCCGTTACAAAATGCGTCGAGTTCATTTCATTGCTCTGGCGTCGCGCGTGTTCTGGTACCTTTCGCTGCCGGCATCGACGCGGATCATCACGCGCCAGACTAACGGCCAGTTTCTCTGCGAAGGCGTGAGCAATCCACTCATGCTGAGGCTTCGCAGTCTGGTGCACAACAAACTGCTCAACCTGGCATGAGCGCTACCGTTGCAAATTGCTTCGCGGGAAGAACTGCATCGGAAAGTCTTTAAATGAAGATGATCGAATTCATTCAGTCGGGACCACGTTTTAAATTACGCATCGGCGACCGAAATGGCAGAGAGGGATGCCAGCGCAATTCAGCCATCTCGCACGCATTGCAAGGATCATCGCTGGTTTAATTCCACCACGGAGAGATAAACCGAAATGACAATCAGGGAAGATACTTGCAGCTTCGATAGAACGGGATGAGCAGGAGTGAGAATCCTTACGGCCGGATATTGGAGGTAGCTGAGCTGGACAGAGGTTGGGGCCGCAAGATGAAAGCTCCCAGAATCAGAATGAGGCTGAGCAACAGTCCACCGAAGCCCACAAAGACGAGCACTTCCGGGTTCATCGCCAACCACCCGAAGAGGCTGGGTGACTCCGCCCGACCCATCCAGGTCCGCAAATCCGCTGCATTCCAACTCTGATCAATAAACGTCGCGCGCCATTGAAGACTGTGATCCAACAAAAACATCTGGTTGGTGTGGATCATGACCGGTCCCTCGGTCAGGACCGTGAAATGAAAGAAATCGCAGAAGCGTCGAATGTCCGCGGGGCGCGAACGCACGATTACCCATGAGTGCGGCAGATTCATTTGCGCGCGAAACTGGCGCAGTGCCTCGGCATCATCGCCTGCGTCGAAGGAGAAGATCAGCACCCGATAGGGCCTGCCGCCGTTGATTTGCGAGGTTTGCTGAACAAGCATTCGAGCGAGTATGGGACAGCTCATTGTGCAGCGCGTATAGACCGGAAGAACGATGACAGGGCCCGTCCCGGCGGACCCCAATTCCTCCCACAATCGGTGTTGAGCATTGGCTTCATCCCAGACGGTGATGTCCGGGATTTTCCCTGCGTTGATCCCCGCCGGCACCACTGCGACCGCTCTGACACCTAAGGCCAGGGCCAGCGCCAGTGCCGGCAGAAGAAAAAGACGTTTGAGATCCATGCTTTAATGAGCCCTATTCACTGTGGCCGGGCTGTCTGGGCTGAAGCCGGGCGCAGTCGAGACACCGTTGGTTGCGATGTCACGGACGGGTCCGTAGTAGGCCACTACGCACAAAAGGACCGCAGCCGCTACCCAGGGCGTGAAGTTTCTGACCGCCGGAACATCTTCATCGTGATATGCCTCGCTGGTCGGTAACGAAAACGGTTCCCGCGCAAGCGCCGGATCGGGCGCGGCCGCCAGGCTACGAATCAGAACGATAAAGTAAAGCAGCACGGCGAGTCCCATGATGCATCCGCCCAGCAGACCCAAATGGGCAGGAACCCACCAGTCGGCGCGGTAGCTTGGTGAACTGGGATTCATATAGGTAAGACCGAGGTTGGTCCGGCGCGGCTCTCCGCGCAAACCGCCCATAAAGAGGCCAGCCGAAAAAATGAAGGTGCCCGCCATCCATAGATAAGGTACGACCATCGCCATTGTGCCCGAAACTACCGGCTTTTTCAGCAAGCCAGTGACGATGAGCAAGCTTCCGCCCAAGATTCCAAGAAAGATCGGTCCGCCTACCGTGAGGTGAAAGTGAGCGGGAATCCACGCGGTGTTATGTACCACGTTATTCATGCTGTAAGAAGCGTTGACGATGCCGGTGATGCCGCCAAAAAGGAAGATCAGCAATCCGCAGAAAAGATAAGGGAACAACCAGTTTTCAGGATTGAAATAGGGCAGCTTGTTCCACCACCCGAAGAGTCCCTTTCCTCCGCGACGGCGCGCCCCGTATTCCAGCGACGCAGCCAAGGTAAAGGCAGTGAGCAGACTCGGAATCGTGACAAGAAGTGTGAGAACGCCCTGGATTCCTTTCGAAGTAGTGGAGATTCCCGGATCGGCGAACTGGTGGTGCAGGCCTAGCGGACAGGAAAGCAGGATGAGTGCCATGAAGGTGAAGCGCCCGGCAAAATCGCTGAACAGCTTTCCGCCAGCCAATTTGGGCAACATCGTGTAATACATCACGTAAGTAGGAAGCAGCCAGAAGTAGACCAGCGGGTGACCAAAAAACCAGAACAGCGTTCGGCTTAGCATCACGTTGATGCCGGTGGTCCATCCCAGCGACCACGGCAAGAGCTGTACAAGCACCTCAAACGCTACCGGCAGCGTTGCCATCTGCCACACGATGAAGGTGGAAAGGATTCCAACTACTCCCAGGGGTGTCTTCCGGCCCCGATTCTCTTTCCGCCAGCGCAGATAAACGGGAATCCAGGTACACAGCGGCACCCAGGAGCCGACGATGAACAAGACCAGCCCGACGTAGAACAATGGGTGCGCCATCAGCGGCGGATAGAACGTGTAGAGCACGGAGGCCTTGCCCAGGAAAATCATGGTCGCCGTCATCACGGCTCCTGACAACATGAGTGCCAGCGATAGTGCTGCCCCGGCGATGGAGACCTGCGACTTCAACTCCTGGCAGACCACTGTATATCCGAATGCAACGGCGAAGAACGTGGTCAGGACAATTGCATTGATTACTCCGTGAGCGGTCAGGCCTTGGTAATAGTCGATTCCAGCCACGGAAGTGGCTCGAATTACTCCGGAGAGGTACATCACCTGGAGTACGCCGTGATAGGCGCCGAAAATGAAAAGGGCAAGCGGAACCAGCAGTTCTGCCAGAATAATTCTGCGCAAGTTCGTTTGGAGTTCCATTATTTCTGTAGACCCTCCAGGTACACTTCCATCTGCGTGATCTCGTCGTCGGTCAACGGTATTGCCGGCATCACAGGCGGATAGTCCTTGATTGCAATCGTGTCGGGATGACCTATCTTTTGGCGGAACAATGCATCATCAAAAGAGCGGGTGCTGCCGTCGGCCAACTGCAGCGGCGCGCCCCATGCGCCTTTGAAAGTGGGACCCACTCCAGCGCTGCCATCGACACTATGGCAGGCGAGACAGCCTTTCGCATCCAGTAGTTTCATACCTTCCGACGCCGGGAGTCCTTCGACAGAATAGTCGGTAATTTGGTCGCTGACTTCTATCCGCGCATTCATGCTCTGGTGGTTTTTGCCGCAGTACTCGTGGCACACGATGGTGTAGATTCCCGGCTTGGCAAAATGCACTCGGCTGTTGGCAACCGCACCCGGCACAAGCATCAGGTTTACATTGGTTCCCGCAATCAGCATTCCGTGGGTCACGTCCTTGGTCACCGCGTAAATGTCCAGTGTGGAGCCGGTAGGAACGCGCAGCACGCTCGGCTCGAAGGCCCACATCCGTGCAACATAGTGAACTTCGTAATTCCCGCCTTCGTGCTTCGTTACGGAGGCTTGCGCAAAGGGCTTAGACCCGAGGGGGATACAAGTGGGCACATTGATGCCCATTCCCCAGGTGGCATATGCAATCAATCCCAGGCTCACCACAACCGACGCAACCGACACCAGGAATGCCCGCTTCTCAAACACGTTAATCGACATCTTCCGAGCTCCTCCCTAAAGGCCCAGTTGCCGGTGCAGGAGTAGAAAATAGATTCCCAGCCAGATGAGACCATAGACTGCGATCATCACGGCGAAAAACATGATTGCGCCTCGAGGAAAGAACTCTTCATCAGTAGGATTTGACTTGTCCTCGTTCACATGTCCTCCCTTAATCGAGCGTAGTATATGTCGCTGCGTACTCAATCCGCCATAAGATTCCCCTGCAATCTCTCGTTGAACTCTCTCATTCTCACTTCGATCTCACGTCGATGATCGAGCTTTTCAACAGCCAGCTGGCTCAGTCTCCGATTCTCCGCCTTCCTTGCTAAAGAGGGCTACTTAAGGCTGGAAGGTGACACATCCCGACATCGCACGGACCCGATCTGCGACCAGCATTGACTAGATATTTTTTAGGTAGCTTGCCATCGGCACGCGTGTCTGATTTCCGCAACTGGTAGAGCGCGATGGCATCCCCCTTGCGCCCGGCCATCTCTCGCTTCAGCTTTCCTTCGACGCGGTACCGGATCCACCAGATGCCGCTGCCAGGGACTTTCTCCCAAACGCCCCGCACCTTTGTTTGATCTTTCCCTGGCATTCTTTCCCCGAGACATACTCAGGCACAAAACATCGCCGTAAGTATCTCCAGCGACAAAAGTGTGATTTGGTTTCTTTCTGGATTTTCTCGTAAGTTATTGATTTTATGGTGCCCGGAGGGGGACTTGAACCCCCACGACCGGTTAAGGTCTGCGGATTTTAAGTCCGATTCATACGATATTGCAAGAGGCTGCAGTACGCTGCATTGGATCGTTTAATACATTTATTATCAGCAACATGTATTCGTGTCTATGGTTGCAGTGCGATGCAGAGGATAGCAGCAAAGTCCGGTACAAAGTATCACCAGAAGTGCCGCGAGTTTCTCCGGCTGCCGTCGTCGGTTTGTTTCTCTTCAGGCCGGATCTTCCTACTTTGAGGACCCGCCTCGACTTCTGAATCACTTGAAGATCCCGATTGTCTGGCGAGGCTGTCCTCGATGTCTCCAAAGAAGAACTCGCCGGTCGGCTCAGTACTCCCTCACATACTGCAGGTACTTCGGCTCCCACACATTCGCAGCCACCGCTGCCTGGATTTCGCTCTCTTTCAGCTCTGACAGTCCCTCCGCGATCGCCTCTCTTGCCACCGCCTCCGCAATCACGCGGCTCAGCCTGCGCGAGTCCTTCAGGGGCGGCAGCAGATTCGCATTCTGATCCTTCTCAACCGGCGAAAGCTTCACGAGTGTGCGTGCCGCCGTCAAGATCATCGCGTCGCTCACCCGCCGCGCCTTCGAGGCCACAATCCCCAGCGCCAGTCCCGGAAAGATATACGAATTGTTCGTCTGATCGATACTCTTCTCGCGGTCACCCCATTTCACCTGCTCAAACGGACTTCCCGTCCCGATCAGCGCCTTGCCATCGGTCCACTGCAGCAGTTGCTCCGGCGTCGCCTCACTCTTCGACGTCGGATTCGACAGCGGAAAGATCACCGGCCGCTCCGTGTTCTTCGCCATCGCCCGCACCGCCTCTTCAGTAAACATCCCCGCTTTCCCCGCCACGCCGATGAGCACCGTAATGTTTGCGTTCCGCACTACCTCTTCGAGGTCAATCTTCTTTGCATCCGCGACTTGCCACGCTTCCACGCCCTTTCGCGGATGCACATACTCCATCTGCGCCGGATGAATCCCTTCCACACCTTCTACCAGCAGCCCCGGCCGCCCGAGCGGATAAATCCGCCTCTTCGCTTCCTGCTCCGTCAGCCCCTCATCCTCGAGCGCCTTTGAGAGCTGGTCCGCAATCCCAATGCCCGCTGAACCAAAGCCCAGGATCGCGATTCGCTGATCCAGCAGCTTTGTCCCGGCCGCCTTCATCGCCGACAGTAGCGTCGCCAGCACCACCGCCGCCGTCCCTTGGATGTCGTCGTTGAAGGTGCACAATCGATCCCGGTATTTCTTTAGCATCCGCGCCGCATTCGATCCCGCAAAGTCCTCCCACTGCAGTAGCACGTGCGGCCACCGCTTTTCGACCGCAGACACAAAAGTCTCCACAAACTCGTCGTACTCCTGCCCCCGCACCCGCCTATGCCGCCACCCAATGTAGATCGGGTTCGCGAGTCGCTCCTCGTTGTCCGTCCCCACGTCCAGCAAAATCGGCAGGCAATATTCGTGGTGGATCCCTCCCAGCGCCGTGTACAGCGCCATCTTCCCGATAGGGATCCCCATGCCGCCCGCGCCCTGATCCCCCAACCCCAGGATGCGTTCCCCGTCGCTCACCACAATCGCCCGCACATTGTCGTAGCGCTTGTGCGACAGGATCCTCTCGATGCGCGACTGATTGGGCAGGCTCAAGAACAGCCCGCGCGGTTTGCGCCAGATTTCGCTGAATCTCTGGCACCCCTCGCCCACTGTCGGTGTGTAGACCAGAGGCATGTACTTCTTCACGTCTGACAAGATCAGCGCATAAAACAGCGTTTCGTTGATGTCCTGTAGGTCGCGCATGAAACCGTACTTCTCAAACCCTGTCTCATAGGCGTCGAACGCCTTCGTCCGCCGCTCGATCTGTTCCTCCAGCGTCCCCACATGCGGCGGCAGCAGCCCATGCAAATCGAACGTGTCGCGTTCCTCTTCGGTAAAGGCAGTCCCTTTGTTGTAGCGGGGATGGTTCAGGAGAGTAAAACCATACAGCTTCGTCCGGATCACCGGTTCGGTGCTCGGTTCATTCATGGGCGCCTCACTGTGGAAACAACCATAAGCTACCGTGACCGGGACTGATGCAGCAATCGGAAACTTCACAGCCCAAACAACGGTGACACTAACTGTCAATTGAACGCATTACACTAGTTCGAAATCTGGGTTCTGTCTGTATGGTGGCCCACTCTTCCCTAGGCGGGCCAGGGAAGAGTGGGCGGTAACCCCACCCGCAATGAGGCTAGCTCACTCTATTCAGTTTCAGCCAAGAATCCCTCACGAACAAAGCGCACTAGAATGCGCCCACGATCCGACTACTCCGTAAGCCTGACGCCTTTATTGGCCATAGGATACCCTCTCCTGGGTAATGACACGAAAGAGGAGTTCTGTGATGCTCGCAGCGATGCTACGGTTGGGGTGTGGCAGCTAATTCCCAGACTGTTCCGGTATCTCCTGCAGATGCGGGAAGCTCATTGTCGATCATTCTTCCGAATGGCCGGAATGAAGCGGCGAAGGTATGGACACTCTGCAGGGAGCGCTTGCGGTCCGCACTGAACGGCGTGCGCAACTTGCCGATCAGGCAATCATTGGGGCGGGTTACAGGCAAGCAAAGCCTTTCTGATGCGAGTGCCCGCGTATCGGTCGCACCGTCAGCGAAGTTTTCCAACAGACCACTTAACAAGATTGGATTCTCGTTTGCCTGGGTATGCGAGTGCGGCAGTTTTTCAGCGCTGCGGTCGTCTAGCCAGAGCCATGAAGGCGAAGTGGAGCGGCAATGCCCTGTGTGCGGCGAAGCACCGCGACTTGCCTATGTCCGCCTGCTCTGCGAGCCGAGAAACGACACGGCCGGATGCTCCAGGAAAATGGGTCTATCCCGAAGTCGCAGTGGAATCCGGCGAAACGGGCGGACCGGTGGGACGGGACTACGACTGGTCTTACTATGACGTGATCTACTTCCAGGGTGATCGCGAACCCGATGTGTCCAGCTGCGCTCTTGCCCAGCAATCCTGAAGGAATCTCCTCTTATTCGCGGCCGCGGGTCCGCTTAAACCTTTGCATTCAGTCCCTTTGGCAATTCGATCAAAGGAACGCCATGACTTGTGGTCCGAAGACGAATTTGGCGTTATGTCCGGGTTGTTTGAATGTAAGTCTCGAGGAGGAGCACGAGGTGTTACAAAGGCTGAACTCAGCGCCACGCTGATTCAGAGAACAACCTCGGAGGCTCCTCAGAGACGATATGTATTACATCGGACTTGATGTTCACAAGAAGACGATCAGTTTTTGGGTAAAGGACGTAGCTGGTCGTGTGTGCCAGGAAGGCAAGATCGGTTCAACCCGCTACGAGCTGGACGCGTGGATCGAGACATTGCCGCAACCCCGGATGATCGCCATGGAGGCGACGATTTTTACCGGGTGGATTTACGATCACCTGCTTCCGCACGCCGAGAAGGTGAAGGTGGCCCATCCGCTGATGCTGCGAGCCATCGCGGCAGCCAAGCGGAAGAACGACCAGATCGATGCCCGCAAGATCGCCGACTGCTTGCGCTGCGACCTGCTGCCGGAGTGTCACATGGCCTCGACCGAGATCCGCGACCGCCGGCGTACACTGCGCTATCGAAACCTGGTGTTGAGGCAGGCGGTGCAGATGAAGAACCGGGTCTCAGGTCTTTTGATGGAGACCGGAGTGAGCTACAACAAGCTGCGGCTTCACAGGATGGGTTATTTCGCCGAGCTGATGGCGACCAACGAAGAGGTCAGCCAGAGCATCCGTCCGCTGCTCCGGCTGTGCCGCGAACACATCGACCGGTCGATCAGGATGAACACAGCTCTGCTGAACTCGCTGGAACAGGATCCACTGCTGGCCGACCGGCTTCGACGGTTGAGGACCGTTCCCGGCGTTGGCCCGATCACGGCCCTGACCTGGGCTCTGGAGGTGGGAGACATTTCCCGATTCCACAACAGCGAGCAGGCCATCAGCTACTGCGGGCTGTGCAGTGCCGAGAAGAGTTCAGCCGGCAAGGTGATGCGCGGGCCGATCTCCAAGCAGCGCAACAAGCACATCCAGCAGGTACTGGTGGAAGCAGCCCGGCTGGCGCCGCGCTACAGTGACGAGTTGGCACTGCTCTACGAACGAGAACGGCAGCGAGGCAACGGCAATCGGGCTACCCTTGCAGTGGCCAGGAAGTTGGTTGCATGGATGCTGGCCGTGGACAGACGCAACGCAGATTTCATGCCTGCCGGCGGCTTCAAGCGAACCGCGGCAGCGTAAAAACTTTTCTTAATAAGGAAAAAACAAAAACAGGATCTATCGATGCGCAGGCTGCCAGGTCCCGCAGGTCACCGCCTGGGCGACGGAGGCGACTCCCGAGGCTCTCTTCGAATTGTTTCGGGACTGGCAGAGAACACAAACTCAATCTTCGGTGCGGACTCTTCCGAGTCTCAGACCGCAAATGGATGTCCGGTTCTGCCTGAGAGCAGGAACCATCAGCCGAGAGGCAAACGTGCGCAGCTATCGATCCTCATCAGGCAAACAACGCGCTCTCCAGCGCGCGCAAGAAAACTCGTGCTTTTCTGTTGACAAAGACTTACATGGATGGCGGTGATTCGGCCAGGTGGATTAGATTTGTAGACACCGGCCGACATCTTCGTGATCAATTTCCCCTTATTCAGCGATGGCTACGTTCGGGGTTGCATTTCTCTTTGCCAGGAAGATAAAACAGCAAGGGCCTCCCCAAGTTCAAAGCCATCTTGTATCGGACTTTAAAGTAGCTCGTTCCTGCGCATATTCGCAATCCTGGACTTAACTGACAGACTTTTCTAATTCGATCGCTCGCGGAAAGTAGATGTTGTTTTCGAGATGGATGTGTTGATGCAGGTCCTGTTCGAATTCCCGCAAGCCGTCATAGAAGGCGTGAAAAGTAGGGCAGGCATCCGGCGGAGTGGTGAAGTTCGCACTCAGACGGCGGATTTCAGCAAGCAGAGTTCCGGCTGCATCGTGTTCCTGCGTCATCATTGCGATCGGATTCGAAACCGTGCCGAAGCAGCTATGCGGCTTGGGAGTTCCGCTGGATATGGATTGATCGAGGCGAACGATGTAGGGAAACAGAACTGCTTCTTCCTTGGCCAGATGCTGGGTAAGTTCTTCGTCCAAATGCATAAGAGTGGCCGCAATCAAGGGCAATTCAGGCTTCGTTGAGCCGTGGCGATTAACGACTTTCTGGGCGAGCTGGGCCAGTCTTGGCAGCTCCTTCTTCACATAGGCGTGGTGTTTGGCGACGATGTGAGAGCTCAAGCTCTCCAACGATTTATCGGTCCAGTTATCGAGCTCGGTGCCGGGCTTGTTCTCCGCCTCTTCCAATGCAGTGATAACCGCCTCAATTTCTAAGTTTCCGGCAGCGCATGCCTCGGCGAGAGGTTTGCGGCCCCCGCAGCAGTAGTCAATTCCAAATTCTTCAAATACCCGGATTGCGGTCGGCTGTTCCAGTGCGATTTCGCGAACGGTTTGCGTGGTTGTGGTCATTTCGATCTCCTTGAACACAGCATAGGGAAATCGATATATGACCACAGCGACTTTGGTCACTCGAAACAGATTGAAAGCGACTTGATTTTCAAAGGAATCTGCTGAGGAAGCCTATTTCCGGCGGAATCGGAACTCAGTCCCAATCGCGGCAATTGCATTGCGGTCCAGCACCTGAGCGGCGCGGGCGAAGACCGTCGTTTCCTCTACGTTGATGTGGTCAGAATAGAGTTGCTCAAGGTGCGACGCCGCTGCAAGCAGTTGCCGCGTTTCGTCAGGAGTAAGGCCGCCGGATTCAATCCAGACCGCGTAGAGTCGTTCGACCGACGCGTGGAGATCGTTTGCCTCTCGGTGATCATGTTCTAGCCGGTCGATCTCTTCGAAGGCTTGTGCATCGGATTTGCGCAGACGTGGGAAGACAGATTGCTCTTCATCCGCGGTGTGGCGCTGCCCGCCAGTACGGAAGTACTGCAGTGCAGCTTGAACTGCGGCGCGCTCTTCGGCGGTAATACTTCTGCTTTGTGCGCGATCGGCTACAACGCAGAGAATGTGGAGGAAGCTCTCAATCCTTCTGTGGCAATCCTTGAGCATGCCAATCGGGTCATCGAAACCGCTGTCTGGCTTTGCGCCAATCTGAATCGCCATGACATCTCCTCTTTACTGCTGTTCCTTGCGGTTGCTGTCCATTCATCCACGATTGGCTTTCAGGCGCCCTGGAGAACGTGAAGCGTTGTCGTTGTCTTCACGTGCGGTGCCGGCTGTATGTAACCCTTTGGAATATAGGAGCAGCATGGCTCTTCGGCGTTAGGGTTTCCAGTCAAAGCATAAGCCCGGGCTCGCGATCCGCCACAGATTTCTTTGAATTCGCAAGCGCCGCACTTTCCTTCTAGCTTGGATGTGTCGCGCAGATCGCGGAACAGCGACGACTCGCGATAGATCTCAGCCAGTTTCTGCACCCGGATACTACCGGCTGAGAGGGGAAGAAAGCCGCTCGGAAAGACCTCGCCTTTGTGCGAGATAAAGATGAATCCCTTGCCATCGTTGAGGCCGCGCGGTGCGCGCCCAATTGAGTCAGCCGCTCTGTCGTGTTGCGAGGGGAAGTTGATTCCTGACTTGCGTTCAGCGACGCGTTGCTGCAAAAGATAGCGGCGGTAGTGCTGCGCCTCGGTGGTCTTGATGTCGAAGCTTGCGGTTTTCGACAGACTATAGACCTTGGCAAACACCGATTCGAACTCGTCCGCACTCAGTAGATCGTTGAGCTTTCCACGTCCGGTAGGAACGAGGAAGAAGACACTCCAAAGCGTAATCTTCAGCTTCTCCATCAAGGCAACTATATTGTCGATCTCGATGATGTTCCTGCGGCTGAACGTGGTATTGATCTGCACCGGCAGTCCAATTTCATTTGCCCAGCGCACGGCATCGAGCGTTCGCGCGAATGACCCGCTCATTCCGCGAAATGCGTCGTGGGTCTCGGCGCTTGCACCGTCCATACTCACGGCGAGCCGGGCTAGGCCGGCATCTTTGAGCCTCACAATGATTTCCTTCGTCAGCAAAGGCGTGGCGCTTGGCGTCAGCGAAACTCTAACTCCCACCGAGCGCGCATGCGCGATCAGTTCAAGAAGGTCGGGACGCTTAATCGGGTCGCCGCCCGTCAACACAAAGACCGGAACCTTCAAGGCCGCGATCTCATCGATCAGATGTTTGCCCTCGTCCGTGCTTAGTTCCATGGGGCTGCGGTCTGGCTGAGCAGACGCGCGGCAATGGACGCATGCAAGATCGCATGCCTGCGTTACTTCCCAGATGGCGATGAATGGCCGTTCGTTGAAGTCGGTGGTGTTGATTTGCGGGTTCATGCAACCTATGAGACCGCGATGAGACTGAGGATGCAGTGACCAAAGTCCCAGGATGCGTCGTATTTTGGGGAATTTCTCGGTGCAGAATTTCAGTCTCAAGTCGGCGCGACCAAAACGGAGGGAGACCCTGCATAAAACCAAAGATGACGCGGTTTCTGCGACATGCCGTAAGATTCTCGAGTGACCACTGAACGCACTGACCTCGCTACCGCCCTTGGGAAGACTGCACTTCTATCGAGCCTTACGCCGATGGAGTTGAAGACGTTAGCCGCTAGAACGGTTCGCAAGCTGTTCAGCGCCGGGGAGTTGCTCTTTTCTGAAGGCGAGCCCTGCAATGGCCTGCACATCATCGCACAGGGTAAAGTTCGTATCTTCAAGACTTCGATGAGCGGCCGTGAACAGGTTCTTGCAATCAACGTTCCGGGAGAATCGGTTGCGGAATTGCCGGTCTTCGATGGTGGTCCGTTTCCTGCTTCGGCCGTGGTGATCGAGGATGCGGAAATTGCGTTTATCTCGCGTCGCGATTTTCAGGTGTACTGCATGGAGCATCCTGAAGTTGCACTCAAAGTGCTCCAGATCGTCGGCACGCGGTTGCGACGCCTGGTGGGGATCATTGAGGAACTGTCGTTTACCACGATCCGGCAGCGTCTGATTTCCGTATTGTTCAAGCTCGCAGAGAGCGAGGGCAAGAATACTCCTCACGGAATTGAATTTCAGCTTCCCGCAACCCATCAGGAACTTGCGAATCAACTGGGTACCGTACGAGAACTCGTTTCCCGCAACCTGATGCGTCTTCAGGCTGAAGGCCTGCTGGAGGTGGATGCACGACAGATCGTCGTGAAAGATATGGTCGGTTTGAAGGCGCTCCTGGAGACCACGTCCTAGATCATTTCGGCGCCGAGTGACATAAGTTACTGCTCCGCACTTCCTCGAACGCTAGGGTTGCTGGTGGAGAGTGCTTATGTCCACCGCAACGCAGTCTATCCGCGAGATCGTAACCAGCAGGCCTTCTGCAGCCAAGATCTTTCCTCGATTTGACATTGATCTGTGCGTGCAGGCGGACCTTTCGCTCGAAGCCGCGTGCCGAGAGTTGCAACTCTCTGTTGATCAAGTTCTCGAGAAACTTGCTGACGCCGAGGTTGACAAACCTGGTGGTTTGGCATTCGATCCTCTGAATGTGTCTCTCGGCCGCCTGATCCAACACATTGTCCGCGTTCATCACCATTGCGTTCGTCAAGAGCTTCCCGCTCTGGCCGAAATGGCATCGAAGGTCGCGGCAAAGCGGAGTGATCGAGATCTCGAGCTGGTCACGATAGCCGAATTAGTCGCCGAACTTCGTAGCGAGATGTACGCGCATATCGAGAAGGAAGAGCAGGTGCTTTTTCCATTCATCTCACAAATGGATCAGGAGTCGATCGTCTCCTATCCTCCCGCGCATACGTGTTTCCGTTCGGTGGCTCACCCGATCTTCATGATGGAGCAGGAGCACGAAACAACTGGTCACATCATGAGTGAGCTCGTTCGGCTCACCAATCACTTCGAGACTCCGTCATGGGCCTGTGCAACGCATATCGCACTGTTTTCCGGGCTCCGTGAATTTGAGGCAGACCTCAATCAGCATGTCCATCTTGAGAATGATGTTCTGTTTCCGCGCGCTATTCAATTGGAAGCAGAAATCAAGGCAAAGAGCTAGCCATGGCAACCATTCCAGTGTTCGATCAAGCCGTTTCGGGCGCAGTAGTTAGCGAGAATGCGGCAATCATCGCGCGTGAACGGCAAAAGAGTCTGATGCTTCGCGCATGGATCGGGAGCGGTCTCTTCTTCATGGCATTGCCTGGGACGCTGCTGGGGTTTTCAAACCTGATGGCGATCAGTGCGCATCACGGGCTGGGCACCTTGCCGGCTGCATGGATGGAAGGCCATGGGCACGCGCAGATGTTCGGATGGATCGGCAGTTTCATTCTCGGCATCGGTTTCTATTCGCAACCCGCACATGGGCGCTCGGTCCTTCGTGTGCCGTTTTCCTGCTATGTTTTGTGGACCTCCGGCGTTGCGATGCGCTGGTTTGGAAATATCTACGGGTGGCAGTGGCGCTCTCTCCTACCGATTTCCGCGGGGTTCGAGTTGCTCGCCGTGATGCTGTTTCTATACGCGGCCTCGCATCACAAGCTGCCGGAATCGAGCAACGGAAACAAGGCGAAGGCGCCGATGGAGCTCTGGATGATCTCCGTTCTGATCGGCACTGCAGGGCTCGCATTCGCTGTCACCTTCAATTTTGTCGAGTGCGTTCGATTGGCCATGCAGGGCGGCCTCCGGTCCTTTCCTCACTCGCTCGATCAGAAGTACTTGGTATTGCTTGGCTGGGGATTCGTCGTGCCGGTGGTGTGGGGATTTTCGGCGCGCTGGTTGCCGTCTTTTCTTGCGATCGCCAAGCCGAATGTTCGCTGGTTTCGAGCGGCTTTGTTGCTGGTCATAACGGGCGTTTTGTTTGGGGCTGTGGGCTCCCCCAAGCCTGCAACGATTTTGTTTGCGCTTGGCTCAGTCACGATTGGGATTGCACTGCGTTTGACAGAACGGCCCCATGGCCAACCCAAAACCCAGAGCATCCATCCGAGTTTTCCTGTCTTCATCCGCCTGGCTTATGCATGGCTGATTGTTGCCGGATCGATGAGCGTTTGGGCAGCATTCATGGATGTCCATGGCGGCATCTGGGGTGCCTCGCGTCACGCGCTCACTGTTGGATTCGCGGCAACGATGGTCTTCGCGATCGGTCCGCGCATCCTGCCTCATTTTGCAGGCATTCAGCGAATCTTCAGCACGCGACTGATGTTTCTCAGCCTCGTATGTCTTCAGACGGGATGCCTGCTTCGTGTCTTCTCAGAGCCGCTCGCGTATGAAGGTCTGGCCTCGTTCGCGTGGAAGGTGCTGCCTGTTTCAGGCATGCTGGAGTTGTCTGGAGTTTTGAGCTTCGCTGCGAACCTGGCGCTGACGTTTCTGGCCGGTCGCTCAGCATTCGCTGTGAACAATCCGAGCCAGCTAACTGCCGTGTAGTTGAACTCCGCCGAACCCGCGCGGTTTGTGAAGTGCGGAAGTTAGCTGGTAGAAGAGTCTTCTTCGGGATGTGCCCAATCGTAGGCTGCTCCTAACCACGACCGTCCGCGAGTGCCTTCCTCAAGATGGGGCAGGAGTGCCCATATTCCAATCCACGCCAGGCCGACAAGATTGGGAAACAGCAAAGGGGCCATCGGAGGCGCGCCGTTGATCAGCTTGTCAAAAAGGTTGTGGCCCGGTTCGAAGAGATTTGCCTGCATATGAAACCAGAACCCCAAGACGCCAACCAACGCCTGCACCAGCATCACGATGAGACACACATCCATGAATCGTCTCGTTACGGTGAGCACGAGAGGAATGATAAGAAATCCGGTTGCAAGCGCGGAGGATACAACCGGTATCCATTCTGTCTTTGCGAAGAATCCATTCGACGCATGATCGGTCAATGACAAAACAAAGTTTCCGAAGAATCCACCCAATGCCAGAAAGATTACCCATCGTGCCCACTCTGCGCTGCGCGCCCCGACCATCCGATCCATCAGAAGCAGAAAGCCAAGTCCGGTATACGCCAGTGGTGCCGCAAACGGTGCCGCATAAGTTAGGCTCTTGAGGGTTCGATCGAGAAAGAACCGGCTCTCGAGGTGGTAAAGAACTCCGGCCAATCCAACAAGGACGGAAAGCCATCCGATCATGTAGCCGACATCGCGCCACGGTGCCTCAAGGTGTCCAAATCCAACGTAAACAAATCATGAGCCCGAGAACGGCCGGAGCTCCGATGGAGAAGTAGAGGGGAATATACTCCGCTGACTTCTGGAAATGGTTCACCGAATGCGCGATGTAGATGTCTGCGGCGAGGATAGCCAGATTCGCGGTCACAAAAAGCTCGACCCAAAGCTGATGGTCGTGCGCCCATCGAAGGCGCGGGTGGGCGATGATCTCTTGTAACCGTACGAGCAATTTATTTGTGGGCATGCTCCCTCCGGAGTTCGTCAGCATCATGCTGAAGTTCGACAGTCTTTGAGAGCAGTTCGTAATTTCCATGCCACTGCACAAAATCGGCGCCGCCCATAAACGCGCCATGCTTTGATGTGCGTCCGTCGTAGTGCCAGAGGTTGAAGTAGGTGAAGTCGATGGTGTGCGTGAATGGCGGTCCGGAGAGAGAACCATCCTTGTGAAGACCGTCCATGATCGCCTTCGCAGCAAGAATCTTTGCGTTGGTGCTTTCGACAACCTGTTCGCCCTGGGTATAGACCCGGTCAATCAGAGTTTGCGTATGGCATTGCGTGCAGACCTGCTTCATGTTGATCTGGGCCTGCAGGTAGTTAGGGCGATGAGTCGTGATCGCATCAGCGAGGTACCAGCCGAGTCGATCCGATGGATTGTGCGTAACCTTGAGGCCGTCGATGCCGCTCATGTGACAAGTTGCACAGGTTGGCACAAACATATCTCGCGTCGTAAGGGTTCGCGGGTCGGCATTGAGGTTGAGCAGATTTCGTTGCGCAGCGAACATGACTCCGTGTTTTGACTCGTTGTAGATTTCAATCTGCGAATGATCTGGCCCCATGTGGCACTGGCCGCAGGTGCTTGGGAGACGCGCCAGGGCAACCGAGCTGGTATGGCGGGAATGGCACTGCGTACAAGTCCCGATTGTTCCATCGTCATTAGGCTTGCCGACGGCATGACACTGCTCGCAACCCGAAGTCGCGGCAGGATGTCCTTCCGGAAGCACGAGAGGATTTGGTGGCCTTTTAGTGCCGCCCGGCTGGAACTGCTCACTGAACGCAACCTGTTCCGGACTTAGGCCCTTCTCTCCGTGGACCGCGGCCCAACTGGGAGCCGCGTGTCGACTGCGAAGAAATTCCTGATAGATGCCTTCATGGCACGAACGGCAATTGCCGGCGGTCAGATGAGTGCTGATCGTGAATCCGTGATGATCGACCTTCTGTTGATTCGAAGTCGCTGGTGGCAGTCAAGGCAATTGACGCCCTTCCTGGCATGAGCGGACATCTCGTATTCATGCACGACAGAGTATTGAAGTCGCGCATGACATTCGGCGCATTTCCCTGAGGCTCGAACAAAGTCGGCGGTTGGCTGGGCTGTCTCGACGCCGGACGCGCCCGATTGACAAGAAATCCGCCCAGAATGAGCGCAAACGCGATGACGACCGCCAGGAATACGGAACGAAATGACATGCTTTGGTACCCCCGGGGAATGACCGTCTGTCCGGACGCATGTCGCTCCACCCGAAACACGACGGTGGGGAAACTGTAACAGGCTCACCGGACGGCCTGCATCAATCGCAAAGAATGCGTTGATGCACTTGCTCAGTTATTCGAATCGATTCCGGACCTCGGTGTGACTAAAGTCCCTGCAACTGAGTTCAACCAACGCTAGGGTGGTTTTAGCGCGGCACAGAGCGCGCCTTTTATTGAGGAGAAATCATGTCCTATAAGCGTTATTGGGTGGCATTGGCCATCGTCATCATTGGATCTTTCGCCGTTCTCGGAGGAGTCGGCCGGAAGATGATCAGCGAAGCTCCGCCCATCCCCGATGTGTACACCACTGACGGGCAGCTTCTCTTCACCGGTAGTTCCATCACCGATGGCCAAGGAGTGTGGCAGTCGATCGGCGGGCAGGAGATCGGCACCGTATGGGGACACGGAGCTTATGTCGCACCCGACTGGAGCGCGGATTGGCTGCATCGGGAATCGGAGATTCTGCTGAATACCTGGGCTGTCAGAGCCGGTGCGGCAAATTTCGAGGGTCTCGGACAGGACCAGCAAGCCATCTTCAAGGCGCGTCTGATTCGCGAGATGCGGACGAACACATACGATGCCTCACGCAATCGCGTCACGCTGAGCGCGGATCGCGCGGCGGCGTTTGAGCAGCTTCGCGCCTACTATACCGACGTTTTTGCCACCGGCCGGTCTGAGTATGCGATTCCCGGCGGCGCACTGACCAATGCAGCAAAGCAGCATCAACTTGCCGCGTTTTTCTGGTGGACCGCCTGGGCTTGCGGCACGGATCGTCCGGGTTCTGAGACGACCTATACGAACAACTGGCCGCATGAACCGTTGATTGGCAACGTGCCGACATCGGGCGCGGTTCTCTGGAGCGTGTTGAGCTTCGTTGGATTGCTGGCGGGAATCGGCGGACTTGTCTGGTGGTATGCGTCGCAGGAGAAGGAACTCGTTCACGGGCCTTATCCTGAGAGCGATCCATTCCTCGTGTTCAAGCCCACGCCGTCGCAGCGTGCGACCTTGAAATATTTCTACGTGGTGGTGATCCTGTGGGGCGTGCAGATTCTGATGGGAGTCTTGACGGCTCACTACGGAGTTGAGGGGCAGGCCTTCTTCGGATTCCCGCTCGCCAAGTATTTGCCTTACGCGGTCACGCGCACCTGGCATCTGCAAATCGCGATTTTCTGGATCGCAACCTCATGGCTGGCGACAGGTCTCTACGTTGGACCGGCAGTGAGCGGCCATGAACCAAAGTATCAGCGGCTCGGTGTGAACGCACTCTTCGGTGCACTGATTCTCGTGGTTGGCGGTTCGCTCGCCGGCGAGTGGATGGGTATTCAACAGCGTCTCGGCAACATGTGGTTCTGGTTCGGCAGCCAGGGTTATGAATATGTCGATCTTGGCCGCTTTTGGCAGATTCTGCTGTTCATCGGATTAGTACTGTGGCTCGTCCTGATGGTTGCGGCGCTCAAGCCCGCACTCGTTCGCAAGAGCGAAGATCGGGCGCTCCTGACGCTCTTTCTGATCTCCAGCATTGCGATTCCGCTCTTCTATTCTGCTGGACTGATGTACGGTCAGCGCAGCCACCTCGTCACCGCTGAATACTGGCGCTGGTGGGTGGTTCACCTCTGGGTTGAAGGCTTCTTCGAAGTATTCGCAACGGTCGTGATCGGATTCCTATTCACGCGGCTCAAGCTGATCGAGATTCGCACCGCTACCAAGGCCGCGCTCTTCTCGACGACGATCTTTTTGTCCGGCGGAATCATCGGCACGTTTCATCACCTCTACTTCGCAGGTGCGACACCGGCGGTGATTGGTTTGGGTGCAATCTTCAGCGCATTTGAAGTTGTGCCGCTGACGTTGATTGGCTATGAAGCCTGGGAGAACATCCGTCTCGCGCAACCGACAAAGAAGTCGCAATGGATAGCCAACTACAAATGGCCCATCTATTTCTTCGTTGCGGTTGCATTCTGGAATCTCGTAGGAGCAGGTTTATTCGGCTTCCTCATCAATCCGCCAATTTCGCTTTATTACGTGCAGGGACTTAACCTCACTCCCGTCCACGGTCACACGGCTCTGTTCGGGGTGTACGGAATGCTCGGCCTCGGCCTCACGCTGTTCTGCCTTCGCGCGCTCAATCCTGGGCGCAAGTGGAAGGAGACTCCACTAAAACTCTCCTTCTGGTCTCTGAACTTGGGTTTGATCTTCATGGTCATCCTTAGCATGCTGCCGGTCGGATTATTGCAAGCATGGGCATCCATCGAACACGGAACCTGGTACGCGCGTTCCTCGGAGTTTATGCAATCCGGTTCCATGCAGACCCTGCGTTGGATGAGAGTTCCGGGGGACATCCTGTTCGCAATTGGGGCTGCGCTGTTCGCGTGGTTCGTGCTCGGCCTCTTGACAGGGCATTCATTCGCCCCCAAGACAACGATAGGCGGACGAGATCAGTCAGAATTGGAAAAACGAGACATCGCCCTCGCAGGCCGTTGAATGCAGTCTAAATCTGTGCGCGTCTCTGATTACACCTTCTGGTCAGAGACGCCGCACGGAGGTCTAGTGAGACAGGCCAAATCACTCATCCAAAACCGAATACTAGCGATTCTCGAAATAGATCCCTTGAAGCGCCGTAGTCGTCACGTGGCCGTATAGTCGCCTTTCCGGACAAGTAGTCTATGGCTCAACTGCTGCCGACAGTCCAAAGCAGTCATTGACTTGAGTTGAGCCCTGTTTGATGGATTGGTTCCGAAAAATGCCGTAGCATCCGCGAATCAGCCAACAGCCATAATCTGCTTCTGTTTTGTTGGTCATCGTCTCTCTGCGGCGCAAATCGGGCCCACGAGCGCTGTTCCCGCCGTCATGTTGCAAATCATGTGAGGGGTGGAAGAGCCGGTTAGGATTTTCGCCTGCCGCGCATCGATCAACATGTCGGCCCGAATCCATCAACTTATCGATGTTTGAGAAGACAAGTGAGGATCAGAATGAATCCATATCCCAGCTGGATCCGATTCAGGTTCAGGCCCTAATCGAGGGAACAGATGCAGTCTGAGGCAGGGGAGTTTTCCCTGCCGCCGGGAAGCAGGGAAAGCAGCGTCGGTACTGGCTGCAGAAGGGGCGGTTTTCGAGGGCCGCCAGGCTCAGGTGGCGCAGTTTTCAGGTTCCGGGGGGCAGATTGCACCGGGGGTGGGGTCGGCACATTTTTATCGCCTCAGCGAGCCTGGTGCATGTAGTTCATATACATAGATTTAGTGAATCATATGCTTGATTGGCGGTAGTGAAACGCGAAGGTGGCGTTTTAGGGAAAACGATGTTCCCCCCTGGTGTGGATGATCTTCATAGTGCTTTTTCTCGAGGTAATAGGGATCCCTCAGGTAGCGGATCGGATGCAGGATCGGGTTGTGTTTCCACTTCTCTTCTTCTGATCCGTAGAGAGCGATGTCCTCGGCGTGGCTTTTGTGGAGGATGCTCCAGTGGGGACGCCATTCCTTGATGCGGGTGCCCTCGAATGCCGTGGATCCTACTTCCCACCAACGGCCGGCGCGAACGGGAACGGGATCGACGCCGGAATAGACATCGCGAAGCTCGCCGCCTTTCTTCCTGGATCCCAACATGCCGGGAAGGAAGGGCAGCATGGCAGCCAGGCCGATGGCTGCTCCTTTACCTGGTGTACCCAGGTTCTTCCAGATCTCGGGTCGGAGCTTTGGTTCTTGACTCATGTGAGCACATACTCATTGTGTAGTTCAAATCAGCGCAGACCTTGACAAGGGATGCATATGAGGAGTACGGAGTATATGAGTATGACCATCAACAATCAAGAAGACTTCCACCGGGTCCAGCGCCAGGTCTGGGGCCAGCTGTTCGGCATTTTCATCAAGAAGGGCCGCGAGACCAGGGGGCGTTCGCTTGAAGAGGCGGCCCGCCTGGCCGGGATGGAACCGTCTGAATGGCAGGCTGCCGAGGCCGGCCATGTGCCGGAGACAGCCGCGCAGTTGCGTTCGATGGCCGAAGCGCTCGAGTTCAGCAAGGTGCAGCTGGCTACCGCGGTCCAGATCTGCCGGGTTGCCTGGGAAGCATAGAACCCTGCCTTGCCGCCGCCCCGGACCTTCCGGGGCACTGGCGGCGGGTACTCACAACCACATATGCTCATCTCCAGAGGAAGGAGGTGAGACCCATCAAGACGAAGGAAGGAACAGGGATAAAGCGCTTGAATATCAATATCACCAGAGAGCTACACAACCGTTTCAAGTCCGCGACCGCAGCCCAGGGCCTGGAAATGACCGACGTGCTTCTGGAGTTCATCCAGAAGTATGTCGACAAGAACGGACCGGCGCCGGCCAGAAAGAGCAGGCGCGCATGAAGCGCGCCGCGCTCTATATGAGGGTCTCCACTGTCGATCAGCATCCGGAGACGCAGATTACACGACCTGCGCCAGATGGCCGCCCAGCGCGGCTATGAGATCGTCGCGGAGATACACGGACAAAATCTCCAGCACGAAGGCCAGGCGGCCCGGACTGGAGGAACTGATGCGGGACGCCCGCCGCGGCCGGTTCGACGTCGTCCTGGTCTGGGCGTGCGACAGAATCGCTCGCTCGACCCGTCACTTCCTCGAAGTACTCGACGAGTTGAACCGCATCGAAGTCGAGTTCGTCAGCTTCCGTGAAAATATCGACACCGCCGGCCCGCTGGGCCGGGCCATCGTGGTGATCATCGGCGCCATCGCCGAGCTCGAACGCATCCTGATCGTCGAACGGGTGCGCGCCGGCATGCGGCGCGCACGACTCGAAGGCCAGCGCATCGGACGAACTCCGCTGGTCCTGGACAACCTTGCTATCCAGCAGGACCGTCAGCGTGGCCAGAGCATCCGGCAGATCGCAAAAGGGCACAGCGTTTCGACGGCCACCATCCAGCGCGTCCTTCGAAAGACAGCCTGAACAGGGCCTTTTCGCCCTGTGACAAAAGGGCTCCGAAAACCGACACTCCAAACCCCACAAAACAAACGGCCGGATCTCACCGATCCGGCCGTGTCAAAACCTGTGCCTTCAAATACAAGGCACGGAACAGAATCCGGCAGCCCAACTAAACCATTCCGGCATCATTAGTGAAGCCTAGTAGAGTTGTCGATACCACTCCTTTCAGAAGAGACAGGGCAGTACGGAGGCACTCCCCAAATAGTAATTACCGTATAGTTTGCTAAACACACAGAATCATTATCTCGAAGCTCGCTTCCGAGATCGGCCGAGGATGAGTCGCCAAGAGGCTGGCGCAAAAGAAACCGGTGCGCTGGCACAAGACCTGCGCAGCGAGCGTAATCCAGCGAATTGATGGGCTGCATGTGTGGAAAATTCGTTTGCGTATCGCCGCGTTGCTGGGCGCGTAAGTCAGCCGCTGGGCTACAATAAAAATCCACATGATCCAATAGATCAGTCTTCTCCCCAATCGAACTGCGAAGCAGAATACGCGGACTAAGAGTTTCCCATTAGGCGCCTTCCAGCCGAAGCAAGCATCTGGAGGAGGTCACTGCGCATGCGAAATCTGTTCGTCAAGATTCTTCCATTGCTGTTTGTCCTGCTCGTTTCCGCCTGGTTGAATGCACAGAATACGGCGTCGATCACTGGTGTGGCGACGGACCCGAATGGGGCCGTGATTCCCGGAGTTCGTGTGCACCTCCAGAATGACCAAACCGGTGCTTCGTATGCGACTGTCACCAACTCCGCGGGATCCTATACGTTCAATGAGGTGAAACCGGGCCCGGGGTATGAGATCGCATTTACGCGTGACGGCTTCAAGCCCCTTACCGTTTCCGATATCTACATGAACGTGGACACTACCCGTACTCAGAACGCTCGATTGAGCGTGGGGGCGGCCGTTGAGACTGCGCAAGTATCGGCAGCCAGCGAGAATGTGTCTCTTAACATGACCGACGCGACCATCGGCAACAGTTTTCAAGTCCAGATGCTGAACGACTTACCGGTTGAGAATCGGGACAGTCCTGCGGCGCTGTTCTACCAGCAGCCGGGAGTCACGGTCTTTGGATCAGTGACCGGAGCGCGTGCCGATCAGACCAACGTTACGCTGGATGGCGTGGAAGTAAACCGCGACGCCACGGGCGAATTTGGCGCCATTGTTGGCGAGGCGCCGGTTGATTCTGTGCAGGAGTTTCGCGGGGTTGTGGGTGAGCCGTTGGCCAGCGCAGGCCACGGTGGCGGCGGACAATTTGAACTTGTCACACGCGGGGGCACCAACCAATTCCATGGAGCGTTGGTGGAATACCATCGAGACACCGAGACCGAAGCCAATGACTGGTTCAACAACAACGCTCAGATCCCCAGACCTCCGCTGGTCCGCAACCAGTTCGGCGGCAACATCGGCGGACCAATTCTGAAAAACAGGGTCTTCTTCTTCTTCGATTACAACGGTCGGCGCGACGCACAAAGTTCCGTCGTCGATCTCACGGTTCCGATGGGAACAAATTCTTCAGGCTACCGCGGCGGTAATGTCTCTTACATCAACTCATCCGGCTCCATTGAGACACTGAGCTCGTCGCAGGTCGCGGCCCTCGATCCCCTGCGAATCGGCTGGGATCAGGCCGAGCTCATTCTGTTCCAGAAGCGTTTTCCCATCGCAAATGACCTCACCGGCGACGCCGGTGACCTGGTCAATACAGCGGGCTACCGTTTCAATGCGCCCAATCCTTCTCAGGAAGACAACTACGTACAGCGAGTGGATTACAACCTGAACGGTAAAATGAAGATCTTTGGGCGCGGCACTTTCGTCAAGGCGGCCGCATTGCTAAGCCCGATCCTATTCCCCGGCGATCCGATATATTCGTACCCGTTTTATGACCGGAGCTATTCCTGGGTGGTGGGGCATAACTGGCAAATCAGCAACTCCATGTTGAACCAGGCATACTACGGAGAGTCCCGTGAGGACTTTAATTTCAAAGTCATGTATAACCCGATGGGCGACAACCAGTACAGTTTTGGCAACGTCAACGCCCCCTACGGATCCGGCAATGGCTCCTCGGCGCGAACCTATCCGATTCAGACCGTGCGCGACGACTTCAGTTGGGAGAAGGGCAGGCATAGCCTGACCTTCGGCGGCACGTTCAAGTGGGAAACTCCGAACGAGTTTGTGGCAGATAACTACAACTATCCCCGCGTGGGCATCGCCTACAACACCAATTTCACAAGTCTTTCGCCCAACCTGCGGCCGCCGGACATCAGCACCGATCCCTACGCCATCTCGATTTACGACGGAGATTTTTCCACTGCGCTGGGCGCGTTTGCCGATACCATGACCGGCTTCAATTACAACAACAAGGGTGTCGTGCGGCCAACAGGCTCAGGCCTGGACCTTATTTACCGCTACTACGAGACTGAAGTTTATTTCGGCGATACCTGGAAAGTAACGCCGGAACTCACGATCTCGTGCGGATTGCGCTATGAGAACTATACGGTGCCTTACGAGACAAACGGAGATCAGGCCACTGGTCAACTAATCGATGCGAATGGAAGTGTCACGCCTTTCAGTTTCGATCGATACTGGGCAGATCGCGTGCAGCAGAGCGCTGAGGGGTTCTCCTCCAACACAGTTCTTCCGTTTCTGCAGTACATCTACGGCGGAAAGGCCAATCATGCGCCGGGCTACTATGACCCGGACAACAGATTGTTCGCTCCGCGGTTCGCTTTCGCATACAGCCCCAGATTCGACAAGAAGACCGTGATCAGCGGCGGGGCGGGCCTCATCTACGACCACACCATCATCAATGCCCTGCAAGTCCAGCAGTCGCAGAACTCCTATCTGTTCGAGGCGTCCGGCTCAAACTTATACGGAACTGCGGGCAATCCAACCGCTACGCTCTCGAGCTTGTCACCTGCATCTGGCGGAACGCAGAGATTTAGCGGCCTCAGCACCCCGCCGTTGCTGCCCTCCGCTCCCAACATCACAACGCCGTACGAGCCTTATGTCCTCGGCACGTACCCGTACGGCCTGCCCACAGGAGAATTCAACGTTCTCATTGATCCCAACCTGAGGAACCCTTACAACATCGAATTCAATTTCGGGCTTCAGCATGAATTTCCTCAGGGCTACCTGTTGAAGGCTTCCTATATGGGAAGGTTGGGCAGGCGCCTGCTTGCCGAGGCGGACGCCAGCCAGCTGATCGATTTTCCGGATCATACTGGCTTGTCGGACCAGTCGATGGCCCAAGCCATGGCGGGCCTGACCACGCAGCTGCGACAAGACGTGGGTCTGGGAGCGTTGGGCGCGATTGAGGCCGTCACTCCGCAGCCCTGGTTTGAGGATGTAATTACTCCGGGTGTTGGCGTCGCCAACGGCTTTAACAACAACACAGAGATGATTGCATACGATGCATTTCCGTACCCGCAGCGAGGCGATTTCGCTGATGCCATGCAATTGCTTTCAGCCATCGGATTCCCCTTCAACCAGATTCTGCCAACAAATGTTGGAATGGCGTCTCAGTTTTCAGACAACACCGTCTGGACGAACAAGGGATTCTCAAGTTACAACGCTCTGCTCATTACCCTGCATAAGAACGCCGGCTACGGGTTGCAATTCGATCTCAACTACACCTGGGCGCACTCGATCGACAACGTCTCGGTCGTTGCGAACACCCGTGCCGCAGATGGGGGCCCTGGTTACCTATGCGACATCAACCGGCCGCGCGAATGCCGCGGCAGCTCGGATTTCGACATGACGCAGTACCTGAACGGTAACTTCATTTACGAGCTGCCCGTCGGCCGTGGAAAAAGCATGGCCGCAGGAGCGCCGTTCTGGCTCAACGAGGCTATTGGCGGCTGGGAGATCAGTGGTCTTCCATCGCGGCATACAGGGTATTCGTACAACGCGCAATCAAATGCGTTTGTCGCCGGCTTCGCCAACAATGCACCGGCCACCCTCATCGGGCCGAAGAGCCTCCTCAAGGTCAAGGTCAACGGCGGCAAAGGCCAAATCCTGAATGCCTTCTCGAACCCGACCGCTGCGCTTGGAGCTTTTACCGGTCCCACCGGCTTCAACATTGGCGCTCGCAACAACCTGCGCGGACCCGGCTATTTCAACCTGGATCTGGGGTTAGGCAAGAACTTTTCGATCTATCAGGGCGAGGCTCACCTGAAATTCCGTTGCGATGCCTTCAACGCTTTGAACCACCCAAACTTCAACCCGCCGTTTGTCGACATCACCGAAGCGGCCGGTATTCCATTCGGCACGATTCTCAATACTTCGGTTCCCCCAGACTCCGATATATCGTCTCGCGTGCCTGCAGCTTTCGCTGCGGCTGGAGTTCTAAAGCGAGCGCGGCTGAGTTGTGGCTATTCGCCGAGATTGACTCTCTTGAGGATTTCCTTGAACCTGAGGATCGCCCCGGAGTGGGTCAAGCGCAGGGTCGGCTCCCAGCCATGTGAACCCAACACCGGAACAGCCCGCGTCGAGCGCCCGCTTCAAGCCTTCCAGAGCTTTCTCGTTCTCTCCGGCCCGCACATAGAGTCCCGCACGTGCACCTTCGCCACATGGTGATGTGGTCATTCGCTTCGAAAAGCTTGATCTGCGCTTTCCAATAAGCCATTGGTCCGCCTCCGCGATAGGCCGTCAGCATGCGGTCGCGCCATCGCAATGCCTGCCCCGAAGCCTCGGGGTGCGGAATAGAACCAAAGATCCGACATGACGGCGTCGTCGTACAGTCCTTTCATTTCATAGTCATTGGTGATCCAACTTTGCGTAAAGCCCTGCAGCTCGGGCTCCATCTCATGCGCCTTATTCAGGTATTCCAATGACTCATCGTAGTGGCGCGTCAAGTACAAGATAGAGCCCATGTGCCGGACATTGAAGAAGGACAAAGGATCAAGCTCCAAGCGCGCGCCGCATGTGGCTCACCGCTTCGTCGCGGCGCCCCATCAGGCTCAAGAAAGTCGCGTATCGCAACTCGATCATCGAATCGCTGGGACTGAGTGCAATTGCCTTTTGCAAATCGTACTCGCGCGGTCTTCCAGTCCCACTCATTGTTCAAAGCAATCAAGCCCAGCACCGACCAGGCTTCCCCATTTTCCGGGATCAATTTCGATGGCGTGCCGTGCAGCGGCTTTCGCCTCAGGTATCGGCTCTTGATTGGCCCCAGAATCCTGCCCCAGTTCAGCCAAGCCCGCCGCAAGGCCAGCCCAGGATCGCGCATAGCCGGGATCGAGCACAACGGCGCGCCGAAACATCTTGACCGCTCCATCAAAATCTCGCTTGCCAAGCAGGTATCGCCCTTGCAGATAACCATCATAGGCTGAGGGATCGAGAGGCTTTGCACTGTTGAGTCTGGCTTGCTGCGGCGGCAGTAAGCGGCACCCGGGCCCGCGCCGCAATCTCTGCGGCAACATGTTTCTGCAAGGCCGATACGTTTGCCGCCGCGTCTTCAAACCGTCCCGCCCATAGCTGGCGGCCAGACCGCGCATCGAACAAACGAATGTCGAGCGAGACCTTATCTTTCGATCGCAACACCGATCCTTCAATGACGGCATCGACACCCAGCTTACGGGCGGCCTCCGTCAGTGATTCCGGACTGTCTTTCACCGGCGCCGTCGAAGAATCGGAGACGACATGCAGTTCCGGAATGGCCGCCAGATCCGAGCTTAGTTCTTCCCTCATGCCATCGGCGAAATACTCCGCATTGGGATCGGACGAAAGGTTTTGAAGCGGAAGCACCGTGATGGAGTGGATCCGCGGCACAGTCGATCGATGCCAAACCACAGCTCCAGCGAGACCGGCGATCACTGCGAGGACAAGCGCCGTGGTGCTCATCCAGATCCAGCGCCTCGAAAACGTCTTCGGCTTTGGGCCCCGATCCGCCGTTCCCGGAATTTCGCTCTCTGCCGGGCCGGACGGTGCCGCTGCGCTCTCGCTGGATTCGACCCCTGCCTCCACCTGCGCCACGAAGCGATAACCGACTGTCGGCACCGTCTCGATGTAACGCGGGCTGCGGATGTCATCTCCCAGCACACTGCGGAGCAGCCAGATGCAGCGCGTAAGAGAGGCGTCCGTTACAGCCGTATCGCCCCAAACGGCATTGAGCAGTTCTTCCTTGGTGATCAGTTTCTGGGGATTGTGCAGCAGGAATAAGAGCGCTCGAAAGGCCTTCGGCTCAAGCGTCAACACCTGGCCCGCCTTCGTAAGCAAGAACTCCCGCTCACGGACTTCCACGTCGCCGAAGCGGAAAACAAAGGACTTACTGGCCATCATAAATCCGTAAGAATCTGATAACCCATCCAAAAAGACCAAGCGAAGCGACGCGTGCAGAGTTCCCTCAGCCTACCGGCTGAGAGGTCTCTCGATGACAAGTTTCAAGGGTCTTGCTTGGTTCGCTTCTTGCTGTTGCGCTGGTCCCCGCGCTTGGTGCGGAAACCCACTGTCCAGGAGATGTTGCCAGTGTACCGCTGCGTCTTGTCAACGGCTATCAAATGATTGTGAAGGTGTCCATTAACCATTCCGGGCCGTACGAATTTCTGCTTGACACTGGCACTCAATTCACGATGATCGATCCCTCCCTGGCTGCTCGATCTCCACCTCGACGCGACCGGTTCGGTTCCGGTCACAGGGCAACGGATTTCACACAACATCATTCACCGTGGAGCTCGATCGACTCGAAGTCGGCCCCCATGCTGTCGACAATCTGAAGCATTAGTGTTCGACGTGCAAAATATCCGGCCGCACTACCCTAACCTCCGCGGTATTCTCGGCGAGGATTTTCTTCTGCAATTCGACGTGCTGATCGACAACGCACATCGGATGCTTTGCCTTGACGACTCAACCGTTTTGCGCGCAGCACTGAAGGGTCCCCGCATATCGAATTGCAGACAGCCTCTGCGACACGGGCGTGTCCCTGCCAATTCGCTCATTTTCGCTGTTCGCCTCTCCGATGGCACGCGGACCATTCGCCTCAAGCTCGACTCCGGTGCTAACGCTCCGGTACTTTACAACGCCTCTCATTTCAAAGCGGTTGACCAATACATGGGTCATTCACTGCGAGGCAGCGGTGCAGAGCGGATCGGAGACAGCCTATGTTGCCCTTCCGCTTCAGGACGTGAAGATCGGACGCGTGGAATTACCCAATATCCGCTTTTTCGCGCCCACCGACGCCAAAGACATATCCATCCCATCGGACTTCGATGGTCTGCTTCCCCTGCGGCTCTTTCAACGCGTCTTCATAAGCCATGCAAAGAATTTGCGATCCTTGAAGCTCGCTAGAGGGTAACCAACGGATAACGATGTTGTTCTCGTGGCGCTGCCTGACCAGCCTTGCGGGATTGAGGTTGACCTTCCCGTTGCGCAGAGCTTCGCGATAAACCAAGCTGAACAAGGCCCGATATTGGTTTGAGGTAGCAGGTGTACTGGTGTGCGCAGTGAGCCACGCGTCGATCTCCTCAGGCTTGATCTTGTCGGCGGAGCGTTCACCAAAATCGGATACGATCTTCGCCAGCCTGGTCCTGATGTTTCTGGTGTCTCGATGGTGCGAGGCGCTATAGGCAAGAATTGCGTCTGCGAGCTCTTTGAACTTGACCCCGGCATTTCGCAAATTGCTAGGTAGTTTGGCACCGGCACGCGTGTCTGATTTCCGCAACTGGTAGAGCGCGATGGCATCCCCCTTGCGCCCGGCCATCTCTCGCTTCAGCTTTCCTTCGACGCGGTACCGGATCCACCAGATGCCGCTGCCGGGGACTTTCTCCCAAACGCCCCGCACCTTTGTTTGATCTTTCCCTGGCATTCTTTCCCCGAGACATACTCAGGCACAAAACATCGCCGTACGAATCTCCAGCGACAAAAGTGTGAATTGGTTTCTTTCTGGATTTTCTCGTAAGTTATTGATTTTATGGTGCCCGGAGGGGGACTTGAACCCCCACGACCGGTTAAGGTCTGCGGATTTTAAGTCCGCTGCGTCTGCCAATTTCGCCATCCGGGCCAAATCGAATGTGCGCTCTGCATTATGTTACCTGAGCAACACATGCGGGCGATGGAAATGCCCAGCCAGTCACCGACGCCCAGGAACGCAGGGACTTGCGCCGCGGGAATGCAGACGCAGCGAACCCTCTGTGGAGAACAGCCTGGCTATTGTGGATAGCGATAGTAAATGCTTTCGCCGTCGAGCCGATACTCAGCCGAACAGGCGTCGCCCCCGCAGATCATCGTCTCCCCTGCGCAAAGTTGGCGACGCGTGATGAGCCCCATCGTGCCGCAGCGCGGGCACGACATCACGGCAACATAGGGGTTCTGTGCGTGGCCGAGTTTGGCCTGGTTTTCCAGAACGAAAACCGTTCCGGGATCCATTCTCTCGGGAATCCATTCTTCCAGAAACTGCAAGTCGGTTGACATCCTGCCCTCCGAGGGGTTGAGGTAACCGAGCAGCGTTCCATCGTTCCCGCCGCTCCGTTGTGCAACAAAAGCAGGCTGCGAATGGCTCGCCAGAGACCGTGCGGTCTCTGGTTGAAATGTAGTGTTGCTGGCTTCGGGCTCGTGCGTCAATCGGAATCGAAAAGTTGGGCAGTATCCAAAGGGGTACATTCACTGCATCGAAGGTGTCAGTTACCTTCCTGCAACTTCCCTGCTCTGTGAAGCCAGCGGCCGCATCGATGGCTTTATACGTTTCAATGTTGCGCAGGATCGCTTCAACATACTCGCGGGTTTGCGTGAACGGAATGGACTCAACAAATTCATCCATGCCGTGATATGGTCCCGCGGCTTCCCAATCCACAACACGGCTGTCGCCCGCGTTATAGGCTGCGAGCGCATACTCCTGTCACTCCTCCAAACTTGTCGAGCATCTGACGCAGGTAGCGCGTTCCCAGTCGAATATTCGTCGCCGGATCGAGCAATTGAAAGGTCTGAAAATGGCTCATGCCTTCTTCGCGCGCCAGCGCTCTGCCCGACGACGGCAACAACTGCATCAGCCCCTAGGCATTGGCATACGAAATCGCCGATGGATTGAACTCCGACTCCTGCCGAATCAGCGATGCTACAAGGTACGGGTCCAGATTGTTCTTCGCGGACTCGGTCTTGATGGTGTCCCAATAAGGCTCAGGAAAAAGATATGCCAGTACACCAGCGGAATCGCGGGAATTGAAGCCGTCGCGGCGTAGGGCAAGGCGCGCTTCAGCGCACGCATCGCGCGAAACGTCTCGCCGTCTGAAGCGTAAATCTGCGCCTCGGCCAGTGCGCTCCACGAAGCCGAGTCCGGGTCCGCTGCAATCTCCTGCGGGAATGTAATCGTTCAGTCCCGCATTGGCCAGCAGCTTGGCTTTGGCCAGATGCTCGCTGTCATCCGGAAAGCTGTCGTCAAGCGGAGGTACTAGGTGGCGCTTTGAATCGTTCCAGATCCGCTTCTTCCGCCGGCTGCGTATTGCCCAGCGCCAGCCAGCCGTTCGCGGGCCATCTGCGCGTAGAAGAAATGTTGATAGGCGCGGACGATCGTACGGTAGTTGGCCGCGGCCAGCGCCGGCTTGTGGTCCTGCCATCTCATAGAGACGCGCCCGCCAGTAAAGCGCAGCCGCGGTTTCCGTTGCATCGGGATAAAGGTGAATTTGCTCGTCGAACAGGCGCGCCGCATCACTGTAGAGCCCTTGCCGGTAACTCAGCCAACCTGCGCGCCAATGCGCCGCCGCTGCATTCTTGTCCTGCGGAAAATGCGCGGCCAGGTAGCTGTAGTACTCCACCGCCCTGGGATAATCACGACTCAGCAAATACATGTTGCCGCTGGAGAAAAGCGCCTCGGCAAGCCACTCGCTTTGCGGAAAACGCGTCTCCATCCCCGTGACAATGCTCTGCTGGTCGCCGATGTCATTGCGGTTGCGCGCCAATTCCATCAGGAGATAAAGCGCCGCGCGCCATTGTCGTCCTGCGTGTCAGGGAGCGCCTCGCGCCTCGGCTGGCGTCAGCCGCTTCAATTGCAGATCGCAGGCTGCCGCTGCCACCGCAAATGTTTGGCGGCTCTGCTCATCCAATCCAGCCTCGCGCGCCAGAGCATGATATTGCTCGCTGGCCTCAGAATACCGGTGGGCGTTGTAATAGGCGTCCCCCAGGCTCCGCAGTTCCGCCACCGTCAATGTGGTTTCGGCACCCTCGGCCGTCAGCCGCGCACGCGCCATCTCCGCTTCCGGGCTGAGCGGGTGATCCAGCAGAACCTGCTTGAAAATGCGGAGCGCTTCCTGCTGTTTGTCCAAGTGCCAGGGCGACCTGGGCATATGCAAGCTGGTAGCCGGTCCGCTTCGCCGCGGGCCCGTTCGCCGCGGCGGCAAGCGCCCGTTGCGCACCCGCCGCATCGTTCATTGGCCAGCAACACGCTTGCCTCCATCTCCGGTGCCTGGGCATCGAAGATGCTGTCGGGATGGCGCTGCCGCAAAGCCGTGCAGCAGCACATCCGCTGCTGCTTCGTTCCCCGTCTCGTGATCTGCCTGCGCGGCCAGAAAGTCCGCATAGTCCGCCAGCACGTCCCCGCTCTGCCGCGCCTGGCGCAGGGCTGTCAACAGCCTCCGCATAGCGCCTGTCGAGCAAGTATGCGTGGCCCAGCGCCATGTAAGCTGCTTCAGCCGCGTCGCCGGTGTGGGTCCGTGCGCATACTTGGTGACCCCGTCGTATGCAGCAGGCGTGCTCATGGTGGTGAGCTGCTGCGCCATGGGCCGCAACTCTGTCGACGCCACAAACGCCAGCTTGATGCGTCGCGCGCGCGCCGACGGTCGCCTTCTCCGCCGCTGGCTCGTCCGGCTTGCACTTCCCTTCTTCGCCGTCCTGGCGGCAGCGTGGTTGCTTTGCTACGTCTTGTGGAGCGCGCCGGCTGGGGTCTTGTGGGTTGACGAGCGGAAGTAGTCGCCTTGGGTTTGGGAGACGGTGTCTGTCGGATGTCTGTCCAGCGCACCGGAGCAACGCCAGCAGCACAGCCGCCAGCAAGCCGGCCGCGAGCGCGAGCGCTTAGAGATGCGGAGTTAGGGAATTCGCGGCCCTCATCGTTTCAATGTAAGCTGGTTTCGGCCCGGCTGGGCGCATTGGAATCAGTCGCGTTACCGCCAAAAGTACTCACAGGTGGAACAGACTCGCCTGACGGTTCGTACGTTAGCCGCGACGATACCGTTTGGCCCTCTGCCGCGCCATCCTTTACACTCATCTTTTACGACCCGGACAGATTTCCGCCCGCACCCCAACGATTTCCCGCAACCAACTCCCATGTCGACCATCCAACCTATTGCAGGAGAAAACGAGCAGCATCCCGACGTGGCCCTGGTTGAAAGGGTCCGCGGCGGAGATGTCTCGGCTTACGATGACGCTGGTTCGCAAGTACGAACGGCAGGTCTTCAGGATTGCGCAGCACATCACGCAAAACCGCGAAGATGCTGAAGACGTCATGCAGGATGCGTTCCTCAAGGCGTATGAGAAGCTCGATCAATTTCAAGGGAACTCGAAGTTTTACACATGGTTAGTGCGGATTGCGGTAAACGAAAGCCTGATGCGCCTGCGCAAGCGGCGCACCGGCAAAATGGTTTCGATCGACGAGGATATCGAGACAGAGGAAGGCAGCGTTCCGCGCGACCTGGCCGACTGGGCTCCCGATCCCGAGCAGAACTATTCCCAGTCCGAACTTGCCGAAATTCTGCGCAAAACCATTCAGGGATTGCCGCAGGGATTTCGCATCGTGTTTGTCCTGCGCGACGTGGAAGGGTTATCCACAGAAGAGACGGCAGAGACGCTCAGCCTGAGCGTTCCGGCAGTGAAATCGCGCCTGTTGCGCGCGCGGCTGCAGTTGCGCGAACGTCTCAGCCGTTACTTCCGCAGGAAAAAAGGTGAGTTCGAAAAGTGACTTGCACTGAGTTTATCGCCCTGCTCGACGACCTGATCGACGACTCGGTAACCGCCGAGACGCGAGCCGAACTGCAGCTACACCTGCACGGCTGCGAGCACTGCGAGGTCACCCTCAATACCACCCGCAAGACCATCGAGATCTACCGATCCCACGAGATCTACGACCTGCCCACCGGCCTTCGCGAGCGGCTCCACGCCGCCATCATGGCCCGCTGCAAAAAAGGCTGCTGAACCCTTCCCGCAAAATCTATAGAATGCACTTTTCTGATAGAACCGGGTCGCACTGAGTGCAGCACGTATGGTGCGAGTTGGGCGATTGCAGTATCTCGCTCAACGGTCTTTCGCAGCACACTGCGCGATTCCTGCCGGCGCGCTTGGCTTTGTAGAGCGCCACATCGGCAACCGCAATCACATCTGAACTCACCCTTTCGCCCGGCGGAGCCACCGCGGCGCCGATACTCACAGTGAGAGAGATCTCCACTTCACCCACCCGGATTGGTTCGTCCGATATGGCCAGGCGAACCCGTTCTGCCTGCTCGCGAATTTGCATTCTGTCGCAACCCGGAAACACGATCAGAAACTCTTCGCCGCCATAGCGCCCCACAAAGTCGTAGGACCTCACCCTTCGAAGCAGACGTCGCGCAGCTTCCTTTAGAACCATGTCTCCCAGGAGATGCCCGTACGTGTCGTTGATCTCCTTGAAATGGTCCAGGTCCAGCAGCAACAGTCCCGTCTGCGACTTGCACCGATCGGCACGATCCAACTCCCGTGTGAATAAATCGAGAAATGCCAGCCGATTCCAAAGTCCTGTCAGTGCATCTCTCGTCGCCTGCACGCGCAGATCTTCGCGCGTCTGGATAAGCTCGTCTTGAAGGCTGAGAATCCGATTTGCCACCATCAGCCGGGCTCTCAGCTCCGGCTCCTCGAATGGTTTTGAAAGGCAATCATCGGCCCCTGATTCCAGGGCGTGCGCGATGTCCTGCTTGGCATTCTGGCCGGTGATCATCAGGATGTAGTGGTAGTACTCACGCGAGTCGCGCCGCAGCCTCTGGCACAACTCGATGCCATCGATCCCGGGCATCATCCAGTCGAGAATCACGAGTGCGGGCGGATTGTCCTGCTGCAGAATGTTCCAGGCCTCAATGCCATCGTTGGCAAACTGGACCTGATAGCCCCAAAGGCTGAGCCAGGACTCAAGAATCAGTCGAACGACAGCGTCATCTTCTGCGATTAACACCCGGCGAACTTTTTTCTCGCCGTCTGCTGAATCCTGAGAACGCATGGCCCATCCCGCAGCCGCCCGCACCTTACATGGCGACGGCAGCAAATTCGAGTAGTTTGCAGGCATCATTCACATGCAGCGGAGCCCTTGGACATGACTAACGTCACGAGTCCGAGCTTCCAATGCAATCGTGTCCGCCGTTGTTTGATAAATAGTAAATAACCTCAGTGGTATTAGTAGAGTACAAAGTGAGCTTCGGGTGCCTTTTTGGACAATGGCCTGGCATAAGAGGCCGATTCCGTTACAACAGACCACAACTTCCTGCAGAAATTGGAGTCTTTGCTAACAGGGCATCTTGCCGCGCGAATGATTCCCCGGCATCCTATTGAATCAGGTAGACATTCAATGCAGCTTCTCCAAGGTCCGATCGCCTCGCTCCTGATCCTCGGTCTCCTCGGCTCGACCACGGAGGCGGGGGCCTTCGCGCAGTCTTCTCCCCCGATCCAACCAGATCAGGCAGCGAGCAGGCCCAGGACGCGTCCCGCATATCAATCCGGCCAGTTGCGTGGCGACGATCGCATCCTCCACGCCCTCAATCGCTTCACCTTCGGTCCGCGGCCAGGCGACCTTGATGCCGTTCGCGCCATTGGCCTCGACAAATGGTTCGATCAGCAACTGCATCCCGCCGGCCTCGACGAGTCCGTACTCGACGCCCGCCTCGCCCAGTTCCCTGCCATGCAATGGTCTACCGAGAACCTCATCTTCCGCTACCCCAGCAACGCCATCATCCGCCAGACCATGGACGGCGGACTCGAAGTCCCTCAGCAGGGCATCCTGCACGCCGTCTATGAGAATCAGATCGACCGCGTCGCCGCAAACCGCCAGGAGCAGGAACTGAAGAAGGGCACAACCCAAAATGGCAGCAGGCTGCCAGCGCGGCGTCTGTAGACCGATGAAGGCCGCGATGATGATTGAAGGGGATGTCGAAAAGACTGAAGATCTCCACGCCAATGGCCAAAGAGTCTGCCGCGGCGAAGATTGTCGACAACCAGTCGTCGACTCAGATGGCCGCCCCTGACGCCGCACCAGCGCAGCCACCAAACGATCCTTCCGTCGTCAACTTCGTCCTCGCTCTTCCACCCCAGCAGCGCATCGCGCACCTCGCCGCCATGCAGCCAGCCGGAACTCGACAGCTTTCTCAAAGGCCTTCGGCCTGTACAGCGCGTGCAACTCGCCGCCGGCCTCGCCCCGAGCAGAAAGAAATCGTCGCGGCCCTCGAAAACCCCGAGCGCCTCGTCGCCGAAGAGCTCATCGCCCAGCGCCTCACTCGCGACATCTACTCCAACGCCCAGCTGCAGGAAGTGATGACCGACTTCTGGCTCAATCACTTCAACGTCTACCTGCGCAAGAACGAGGCCACTCCCTACTATCTCGTCAGCTATGAGCGCGACGTGATTCGCCCCCTCGCGCTCGGCAAGTTTGAAGACCTGCTCGAAGCCACCGCGCACAGCCCCGCCATGCTGCTCTATCTCGACAACGCCGAGAGCATCGGCCCCGACTCCATCGCGGCGGAGCGCGCAAAGAGAATGCCGCGCGCCGTCCCGACGCACAGAAAAAAGCCCCGGAGGGCCTCAACGAAAACTACGCGCGCGAACTGATGGAACTCCATACCCTCGGCGTCAACGGCGGCTACACGCAGGCCGACGTCACCCAGGTGGCGCGCATTCTTACCGGCTGGACCGTCGACCGCCCCCAGCGCGGCGGCGGATTCGAATTCAATCCCAATCGCCACGAGCCCGGCACCAAGAAGGTGATGGGCCAGAAATTCAAGGACAATGGCGAACAGGAAGGCCGCGCGCTGCTTCACTTCCTCGCCACGCGCCCTGCCACTGCGCACTTCATCTCCCGCGAGCTCGCCGTGCGCTTCGTCAGCGACGATCCTCCGCAGAGCCTGGTCGATCGCATGGCACAGATCGTATATGTCCAGCGGCGGCGACATCCCCGCGGTGCTCAAGACTCTCTTCCATTCGCCCGAGTTCTGGTCCACCAGCCGTCTATCGCGCCAAGGTCAAAACGCCGATCGAATTTGTCGTCTCGGCGGTCCGCGCCAGCGAACGCAAACATCGACAATCTGCGCCCCGTCGCCAACGCCCTGCGCCAGATGGGAATGCCTGTCTACGGCTGCGTCCCTCCCACCGGCTACAGTTGGCAATCCGACACCTGGGTCAGCACCGGCGCACTGGTCGACCGCATGAACTTCGCGCTCGCGCCTCGCCGCCAACCGCCTGCCGGGCATCACCGTCACGTGGGCCCCGCAGCCGGACGACAACACCGGCGTGACGTCCACACCTGCGACCGCCATCACGCAGTCATCGACGTCGATCCCCCGAGTCCGGAAGAGAAGTCGCGCCTCGAGTCGTTGCTGGTCGCCGGCGGGGTCAGCGTACTCCACCCGCTCCGCCGTGCTGCAGCAGTTCCAGCAGCAAAGCACACAGCAGACTGAGTGCCGCGACAGACACGCCCGTCTCCGCGCAGATCCGCCCCATGTTTCGTGCGCACCCGGCCTCTGCACTCGAACGCCAGGATCAGTTGCTGGCCGGGACTCCTGCTCGGCTCCCCGGAGTTCCAGCGTCGCTAAGGAGAAACACATGAACACAACCCGCCGATTCTTTCTCCACAACGGCGCTCTCGCCATCGCAGGCACCACGGCCATTCCCAGCTTCCTCGTGCGCTCCGTTCTCGCAGAAACTGCTGCCGCGCCCAACCGCCGGCTGGTCGTCATCTTTCAGCGCGGCGCCGCCGACGGCCTCAACATCGTCGTCCCCTATCGCGAAAAGAATTACTACGCCATGCGCCCCAGCATCGCGATTCCGCAGAACCAGGTGCTCGACCTCGATGGATTCTTCGGCCTGCATCCCTCTCTCGCGCCTTTCAAGCCGCTCTATGACCAGGGCCATCTCGCCATCGTCCACGCCGCCGGATCGCCCGACATGTCCCGCTCTCACTTCGACGCGCAGGACTACATGGAATCCGGCACGCCTGGCATCAAGAGCACGCAGGATGGCTGGCTCAACCGCGCGCTGCAAGCCGAAGACCTGCGCCGTCGCGAGCAGCACACCGCCTTTCGCGCCCTCGCCCTCGGCTCCGAAGTTCCTCTCACCCTCGCCGGAAAATCCCCGCCATCGCGCTCAACAATCTCAACAGCTTCTGCCGTCGGCGGACGCGGCCCCTCGCCATCGCCCGCCGCCAGCGCCTTTGAAGCCATGTATGGCGACAGCGGCGACCACATCTTTCACGCCGCCGGCGACGAGACCTTTGAAGCCGTCAAGATGCTGCGCGCCGCCAACCCCGCGCAGTATACGCCCGGGCCTGGCGTCGAGTACCCCAACTCCGAATTCGGCAACAACATGCGCCAGATCGCCCAACTGCTCAAGGCCAACCTCGGCGTCGAAGCCGCATTCACCGACGTCAGCGGATGGGACACGCATCACGATCAGGGCAGCGTCAACGGCCAGCTCTCCAACCGCCTTCGCGACTTCTCCGACAGCATCGCCGCCTTCTGGCGCGACCTCGGCGACAGCGCGGAAAACGTCACCCTCGTCACCATGTCGGAGTTCGGCCGCACCGCCCGCGAAAATGGCACCGGCGGCACCGACCATGGCCACGCCAACGCCATGTTCATTCTCGGCGGCGATGTGAAAGGCGGCAAGGTCTACGGCCGCTGGCCCGGCCTCGACAACGACCAGCTCAACGAGGGCCGCGACCTCGCCCTCACCACCGACTACCGCCAGGTCCTCGGCGAGGTCGTCGGCAAAACCCTCGGCGCCACGAATCTGGACCTCGTCTTCCCAGGGGCCGGCATAGCGCCGAAAAACTTCCTCCGTCTGGCATAGCTTCTGCGAACGTTTCTTCGTCAGCGATGTAACACGGCATTCAACGATCATTCATCGCTCGTTCAGCGTCCGCAACCGTGCGTCTTCTCTCCTCTGCACGAATCTCATTCGACAGCGCGCGATCTTTAATCACGCACTCATCTCGATGCAACAAACGCCTGCTACCAATCCTTCAACGGCAGGTCGGTCGTGCGCGTTCTCTGACTTAACTGTCCGGGAATTGCTCTCTCTCTCCCGCCGCCAAATCCAAAGCTGGAGGTTTCATGTTCACCTTCCCCTGTCTACGTCCGCTTGCCGGACTTGCATTGATCGCGTCACTGGGCAGCTTAATCGCGAAGGCCCAGGATGACCGCGAAATCAAACATGTCTTCGTGATTGCTCTCGAAAATCACAATTGGACTCAGCCAACCACCGTTGCGGGCGGGATTGAACCCATTTATCAAGATCCGAACGCACCCTTCATTAACAGCTTGGTAAACGGAACCGCGATCGCATTCGTCGACGGTCGCCTGGTGAACATCAGCGAACATGTTTCTTATGCGACGGCCTACCACAACGTGCTGGCCACTGCCAGCGGCAGCAACCCTCACATTCATCCATCAGAACCGAATTATCTCTGGGCTGAAGCGGGCACCAACTTCGGCATTCTTAACGACACAGATCCCTACGCGAGCACTCCACCCAATGCGCAGACCACAACTCAGCACCTAAGTGGTCTATTGCAAAAAGCCGGTAGAACCTGGAAATCCTATCAGGAAGACATCGACCTCACGACGAGTAGCGGACACCTCATTAATCTGCCTCTGCCCGAGAATCAATGGACCGTGCCCCTGGTTAGCCTCTCTGGCACCTTTGGTCCCGGCGCTTATTTGAATGCCTACAACGATTCGACCCAGTACAACTACGCACCGAAGCATAATCCCATGGTGTTTTTCACTGACACCAACGGGGGCGACAATACAACCACAAGCAACCGGCTCTCAGGCCACTATGCGCCAATGCAGCAGCTTGCGTTCGATCTAGCCAACGACCGGGTAGCAGACTACAACTGGATTACCCCCGACCAGTTCAACGAAATGCATAGCGCGCTTTCCGGTGGATTTGCAGGCCTCACTGGTGACGCATCTCAGGTCGAATCTGGAGACAACACGATCAGCCGCCTCGTTCCTCTCATCATGTCCTCAAGAGCCTACCGGGACGGAGGCGCGATTATTCTCTGGTGGGATGAGAGCGAAGACGACGGCGAGCCCGGCGACGATGCGGATGATTTCGACCACACCATTGGCGAGATCGTCATCTCCAATCTTGCTCATGCGAATGTAGACGGCAGGCCCTACGCAAGCTCAATCGACTACTCCCACTCTTCCGACCTGCGCACGATGCAGAATATCTTTCACGTGAAAGCAACCGGCGGATCGTCACCCTATCTTGGCGATGCAGCCAACGCGACTGACTTGTCCGATCTGTTTGCACCTGGCGTCATTCCGACAAATCCATAGAGCCCCTCACTGAACCAGATTGCGCCGTGTGCCTCAGGACCCCGGAGTTGCGCCAAACTTCGGGGTCCGCAACAAGCAATTGCAGTGACGGTCAGTGAACTTCGCGCTGTTTCGCGAGGCTCTCTATCTCAGCCGCCACCGCATCATGAACGACCATGAGACTGGTTGGAACCGTGACAGTCTGCGCGTTTCCCTGCCCCGGCGCGTGGATCAGCAGCACCGGCCGCGGATCCCATTCGCCACTATGCGATATCCGTTCGTCCTCGGCGCTCCATCCCGGTAAGGGCCTCCACATTTCAGTACGCCAGGAATGATCTCCCTGGACAATAAGCATCGTGTCGGCCCATCGTGGCTGCGACGCGAGCAGATTCAGAATCTGCCCGAGCAGCTTGTCTGAGTAATCCAGCGAATCGAGGTACGATCCTCCAACCGCAAACCTGCCCGTATGCCTGTCCCAGAATGCAGGGGGGTGCGGTGCGGGCAGATGCAGGTACAGGATGTCAGCCTGGCTTGCCGCGGCTGTTGCGAGCGCATGATCGCTCACATCTTCGACTGACGCAATATGCCCTTCCGCATTCCATGCAGCCACATCCGTCCACGCACGCCTCGGCCAGAATGCCTGCTCCACCAACATGCGCAGCGGAAAGGCCACATTCTCACCGAAGCCGGCGTTCAGTGAGGTCGGCCCGCGATCTTGCGCATCTTCGTTGCTCCAATAACAATCCGTCGCAACCCCCGCGAAGATCGGGCAATAGGGAATGTACCATCCGACCATGGACGAAGTAAGCCCCTTCTGCGTCGCCAAGCCGATCAGGGTCGCATTGGGATCGAACGTTTGCCAGTTCGGATCGTCCAGAGTTTTCAGAGTGTAACGATTATTCGCGGAGTAGTCGACGCCCGTCACCACCCGCCCCAGCATCAGACTGGGAATCACCTTGGTTGTTCGATACGCGATCGGTATCACATTCGTATACAAAGTGCTTTCGCTTCGCAGCCGGTCAAAGTTCGGCAAGTTCAGCGTCGAATCTCGCGCTTCAAAAGTGGGCCGGTAGGCTAGTTCGTCAAAGATGATCCAAACCAGGCGCGGACCCGTTGGGTTCGCCGGCGCGATCGCCGATGTGAATGATTGCGGACCCGGCCGCCAGAGCGCCGCGCGACCAAGTTGCCAGGACATCACCATGGCAAAGACCGCGAAGCCGGTTAGAACGGCGTCTCCCGCTCTGTTCAGCTTCGTGAAAATGCCGGGCGCTCTCGCGGTGAGGATTGCCAGCAGCACAACCCACATACCGGCCAACACAAGAACTGCAGCCCAGGGGAAATCGAATGGGATCAGCTCACGGTTGCGCGCCAGCAAAAGCGGCGGTAACAGCGCCATCAAAGCCCAACTGATCCGCGGCCACGAGGAAAGGGTTCGCAGCCACGCTGTCAAAACTAGAAACAGAATGGCTACGATGAGCATGTCGGTCAGGTGAGCAAGCGCAATGCGGGTCAGCGGCCCTGGCACCCGCATCCGCGCGTCCCCCTCGCCTGAGGTCAGATCGATGTAGTCGGGCAAAAGCAGGATGGCGGCGAAGGCCCATGCCTGGGCGATCCGTTTCACCATGCGCAGCTCGCATTCGTTGGCGCCCCATTCGCTTCGGTTCGTTCAAAGAGAAAAAGAACCCGCTGATTACCCAGCACCGTCCTGTCCGCGACCCTGAAGAACGGAGCGAATGCCTGCATCAAGTCGTCCTCACACAACCGCCCGTAGATCTCGTCGCGTCCGCGCAGCCACTCCAGGTACATGGGGTCCGTTACGGGCACCCACTCCAGCAGCAGCCAGCGGCGTGAAAGCAAAGCGCAAAGGTCCGCAATGTGTGCGAGCGGCACTTGCTCGCGCAAGATCAGGTGATGAATTACCGCCAACATCAGCACCAGGTCGAACTTCCCGGCGAGCCGTTCCAACAGCGAAAGCTGTTCTTGATTTCTCCAACCCACGGCGGGAATTGGACGGGCGATATTCGCCACGAGTGCTGTCACCGGCTGCTGTTGCTGTGAGCATTTCTTCCAAAGGGCTTCAATTGCAGCCACGTCGCTATCCAGCGCCACCACTTCCGCGCCCGCGTTGGCTGCCATCAGAGAATAGGTCCCCGTATTCGCCCCGATATCGAGCACGCGTTTCGGGCCGCACTGCTCCAGCGCACGCTGCACAAACCGCTCCTTTTCCTCAATATCGTTTGCGCGATAGTGGACGGCAGATCGTTGATACTCGCTCCATTGGCTTTGCCCTTCGGTTCGCGCAAAACTGCCAATCTGCTTGCTTAAGCGGGCGATCCTCTTTTGTAAAATATGCGTCACCAGTTCGGGGTCCGTGGTTGAACTCGTCTTTCCATTCGCCGCCTTCTTCGCACCAGAGCCTTCGAGCAGCGTGGCTAGTGTCACGACATCCAGCAACCCCGGATAGAGCCGCTGCCACGGCTTCAGAGCGCGGTAGAGCGTCCGCGGTTCATAACCGTCGCGGGCAAATATGGTTGCCTGGAGCGGCCAGTTCAGCAGCTTCTCAGCCACCAGTGGAAGCAGAAAGGTCCGCACAAATTGCCCGTATGCCAGCCAGTCGCTCGCATGCGGATCACGCCGCTCGAACGAGAGCACATCCACCAGGATCGGTCGCGCCCCCGTGAAAAGGATGTTCAGCGGGGTTGCATCCTTCAGCATCCAGCCCGCGTCCACAGCCTGGCCGGCAATTTGGAGAGTGAGTTCAGCGGCCGATCGCCATTGCGCGGTGGTCCACTCCCAGGGATACGAGATGGGATCGACGAGGGGATGCTTCAGCCACAGTTGGCCTGATTCCTGCGGAACCGTCGAAGCCGACTCCGGTAGGTGTGCAATCTCCGTTTCGATCAGCGATCCGCTGCGCTCCAGCGCCTCCCGCAAGGGCGAAGCTAGAAAGGCCAGTGTCTCTTGCTCAGCAGATGGGTGAATCCGACGTAACGCGGCACACTTCTCCAACCGCAGCTGACCGGCCGGGTCGCGAAAGGTCCAAACCATTTCGTTTCCGCGAAATGGTGCACCGGGACCGGGCTCCAGGACCTTGGTTGGGCCCATCACCGGAGGGACGAGCCCTCCTCTTCTTTTACAGCAGGCAGCTCGCCCGGCTGATATTTGGCTTTGCCGCCCCTGTATAAAAGGGCGCGAATCTTCTTCCGCAAATACCATCCGGAGGCCACCAGCGCCGACCCGACGGCCTGAATCGCCAGTAACCCCGTCCCGGGGTCAGCGTAGGCATACGCGGGTCGCTCAAAAAGCAGAATTGCGCCCGCAAACAAGAACACGAATGGAGTGACTTGCAGCAGTTTTCTCATTTTCACCGTCTGCTACTTCGAAGATTGGATTAGTGATCCTCTTGATCGTCCAGGGCAAGGGAAGCCGCACTGTTTTGCGTAGACGATTCGTCAGGAAAAGAGATTACATGAATGTAAATTTAATGTCTTGAGCTTTCGGATGCCTCAGGATCGCGAAAGTAATCCTCGGCCGTTCAGCATCTCTGTTGCGCTGATTCCGGGGTCTCCTCGACCGGTCCCGGCCTCGGTGGTCACTCCGCCCGCAGCGCTTCTGTGGGGTTCAAGGAGGCTGCGCGCCATGCCGGCAGAAAACTCGCCGCCAGCGACGCCAGCCCCAGCACCACGGCCACCCCCGCCAACGTCGGCACGTCCCATGCTTTTACCCCAAACAATAGCTTCCCCATCAGCAGCGAAGCGCCAACCGAGCACACCAGTCCTACGCCCAGCCCGATAGCCGTCAGCCATCCCGCCTGACCCATCACCATCCTGTAGACCGCGCTGCGCTGTGCACCCAACGCCATCCGCACGCCAATTTCCCGCGTTCGCTGGCTCACCGAATAGGCGATCACGCCGTACAATCCCACCACTCCCAGTACCAGTGCCATGGCCGCAAAACCGCCCACCAGCCAAGTTGAAAACCGGTGCAGCAGCGCCGTTTGTGAAGCACTGATCTGGTCCACCATTGTGATTTCGCCGTATACGCCAAGATTGGGATCGATCGATCGAAGCGTATTCACCATCACCGGCAGTAGCGTCTTTTCATCCTGTGCCGTACGCACCACAACCGCGAAATAGGGATCAGGGTCGTAGTAGATGGCCTCGTATTCCGCCGGCCACACATCCTGGTCAAGCCCGCCCTCGCGTATGTCCGCCACGATTCCAATGATTTCGCGGATCGATTTCGGATCCAGGCTGCCATTGCCGATTTTCTTCCCGATCGGATCTTCGCCCGGGAAATACCTCCGAGCCAACGACTGGTTGATGATGATCGCCTGTGGCCGAGACGCATCGTCGTTCTCGGTGAACATGCGCCCCCGCAGCAGCCTGGCTTTCAGTGTTTCCAAGTAGCGCGGACTGATATCCCGCTCGTCCACCTCGTTGTGCTCCCCATGAAAGGGTTTGCCGACGATGCGAATCCAGTCTGTATCGCAGTTGCACTGCACCGGCAGATCGCCCGTCAGGCCCGCGGATTCAACCCCTGGCAGGTTCGCCATCCGCCGCTCGACCTCGCGATACAGAGCGACCTTCTGCGCATCTTTTGTGTAGACATTGGCTGGCGCCATCACCTGGACCGTGGCCAGGTGCGTTGCATCGAAGCCTGTCTCCACATGCAAGAGCTTATAAAGACTCTGTCCCAGCAACCCCGCGCCCACCAGCAGCACCACCGCCACCGCCAGTTCCACCACCACCAGGTTCGCTCCCATACGCTGCCACATCCTTCCGGCCGCTGTGCGCCCGCCCTCCGCCAACCCTTCGCGAATGTCCCGGAATGAAAGCCGCATGACCGGCGTAGCCGCCAGCAGCAGGGCAGACAACAGCGCAATCGTTGCGGCAAATGCGCAGGTATGCACGTTCAATCCGACCCCGGCAAGAAACGGAACTTGCGGCGCCACGCTCGTTGGCACGATGTTTGCGATCAGCTTCATCATCCAGTCAGCCGCGACCACGCCCGCCGCGCAGCCCGCAGTCGCCAGCAGCAACCCTTCTGTCACGAATTGCCGCACCAGTCGCGCCGGCGTTGCACCCAGCGCGCCGCGCACCGCGACCTCACGTCTCCGGCTTTCAGAGCGAACAAGCAAAAGGCTCGCCACATTCACGCACGCGATCAGCAGCAAAAGGCCCGCCCCGCACAACAGCGTGAGCAGGATCGGCCGCACATCGCCCACAATAATCTCGCTCAGCGGAATCACGCTTGCGCCCTGTCCCTGATTCGAGCCCGGGTACTGCTTCGCCAACTGGGCGGCAATTGCGCTCATGTCCGCCAGCGCCGACTGTGGCGTCACTCCATCGCGCAGCCGACCGATTCCATCGAGATTATGGCAACTCCTCCGCTGTTCGCAGTCGGTCTGGTCCAGCAACGGCACCCACAACTCTGCATTTCCGCGCGGAGCGAACGCGAACTCCCGTGGAAGCACGCCGATAATCGTGAATGTTTCCCCATTCATGCCCACGCTCTGACCAACTACGTCCCTTCGGCCGCCAAACCTCTTCAGCCACGTGCCGTAGCTAAGCAGCACAATCTTCGCGCTGCCGGGTCTATCTTCCCCCGGCAAAAACAAGCGGCCCAACATCGGCTTCACGCCCAGCGTGCTGAAAAACCCATCGCTCACGCGCGCCCCCGGAACTGGCTCGGCGCTGGATCCGGCATGCAAAAGAAACCCGGTTCCCGAGTAGACATCGATCGAACTGAATGACCGGTTCAACCGCCTCCAATCCTGGTAATCGTCGTAGGAAAGATTCGAACGCGGAAACACGGCGCTGTTTTCATCCACGCTCATCAGCCGGTTGGGGTTCGCGTACGGCAGCGGCTGCAGCAGCGCTGCATCCACAAAGGCGAAGATGGCCACACTGACCCCCATCCCCAACGCCAGAATCAGGATCGCCGTCGCCGCAAATCCAGGATCCCTGCGCAACTGCCGCAGCGCAAAGCGCACGTCCTGCAGCACCGTCTCCGCGCGAAACCCAATCACCTCATGACTCTGTTCACGCAGCCGCATGGCATTTCCAAACTGGCGAATCGCCGCATGGCGAGCGGCCGCCGGCGTCATTCCCTCCAACACAAAGTCATCCTCTGCCTGCGCGCGATGAAAGGCCATCTCCTCCTCAAGCTCGCTGCGGAACCGTCGCCGGCCGAAGAGAATCGATAGCCTCTTCATGAATCGCGAGAGCGCATTCATCTAAGCCTCCTGCGCGTCGCTCAGCACGCGCCCAATGGCCTCAACCATCTGTTCAAATTGCGAAACCTCAATGCCCAACTGTTTGCGCCCCGCCGCGGTCAGCGTATAAAAACGCGCCCGCCGATTCGTCTCCGTCATCTTCCATTCCGCCTTTACCCATCCCTGCAGCAGCAACCGCTGCAAGGCCGGATAGAGCGAACCCTCTTCAACGGTCAACACGTCATCGCTGAGCCGCTTAATCGAAAGCGCGATGCCATACCCATGCAACGGCGCGCGCGTCAGGGTTTTCAAAATCAGCATGTCGAGTGTGCCGGGCAGCAGGTCAGGTTTCTTCGCCATCTGCATACATATAGTTTGTCTATGGATAGAGTGTCAATGGCCATGTGACGAACGTGCCAACACTCCATCGGAAACACGAAAGCCCGGGCTTTGAGCCCAGGCCTTCGCAATTCCCTATTCCCTGTCCCTTAATGTTTCTCGTACATCTCCATCACATCTTTGCGCAGCGCTAGCACGGCTGTCGCTTCGCGTGTAGAACATATGCCCGCCCGGAAATTCCTTCACCGCAACGCGCGTCGGATCGCCCATCACCGGCATCTGGTCCACCGTGAGAACCGATCCCATGAACGGACAGGAAAGATCGTTCCACCCATGCACAATCAGCACCCTTAGCTTGGGGTCTGCAGCAACAGCCTGGCGCAATTGAGGAACCGACCCCTTGCGCAGATCATCGCCGCCGTTCCAAAGCCGGCCCACTTCATAGGAAAGTGCGTTGTAGCGCGCATCCACTTTCCAGCCCACCGTGCGCGTGACAAAGTCCACCATGGCCGTCGTCATCGGAGCGATCAGGCTGGCAAGCAGAGGGTCGTTCGCCTCCTGCTCCGGCGCAAAAGGATAAGGATCGAACATGGTCACATTCGAGTCGTACACCGAACCAAGTTTTCCCTCTTCCCGGAATACCTCGCGTAGATACGCACCCGTGTCGAGCCGCCCGCCGGAGTACTTCACAAACTGCGGATCGAGGCCCGTCATCTCTGTCACCTTCTGAATCATCTTCGTGGTCGCATCGGGATCCGACCGCCCCTTCAGCAACGCCTCAGCATAATCGCCGCGCGTGTATGCAATCACATCGGCCATGGCCTCTGGCGTAAGCTTCTTTTCGCGCTCCATGTGGGCTGCGGTAATCGAAGGCAGCGTCATCATCCACGGCAAAGGAGACAGGTTCTCATCATCCTCAATCGTCGGATTCAGATACGGCGACACCAGCACCACACCGTTCATCGCCACGCCGAGTTGGGATTGCAGATAGTAAGTCACCCGCGGCCCGCGAAAACCACCATAGCTCTCGCCCACAAGGTACTTCTTTGAGTCCAGCCGGCCGTTCTTCACCAGCCAGTCGTAGATCACACGGGAAAGATAATCAATGTCCGGTGTTGTGCTGTAGAAGAGCTTTTTGGCCTCGTCCTCCGGCACCGATGCGCGGCTGAAGCCCGTGCCAATGGGGTCAATGAACACCAGATCGGTAAAGTCCAGCCACGTGCCGGGATTGTCGCTCAGCACCGGCGAATCCGATGGGCTGTCGCCTTCGTTCCCTGCCTGCAGATGCTTTGGCCCAATCGCCCCAAAATTCAAATACACCGACGACGCGCCCGGTCCGCCATTGATTGCAAACGTCACCGGCCTGTTGTCGCCCTCCATCGTATAGGCGGTCAAGACCACTTCACCCGCAACCTTGCCATCCTTGTCGCGCGTCGGCATTGCGCCGACGGTCACCGTGTATTTCAGTGTCTTTCCATCCAGTTGGATTTGCTGCTGCACGTGCGCATCCGCCGGCAAAGGCGGCAGCGCGTTCTTTTCACCTGCCGCCTTGTCCGATGCCGATTTGTCGGCGGACTTGTCAGAGGACTTATCAGTGGCGGGGGTCGCCTTGTCCGCCTGGGCCCGAGTTTGCTGAACCGGCATAGCAAGGCAGCACAGAGCGCACGCTCCGATCGCGAAGCGCCCAAAGGGAAGCTTTCTGCATAAATTTGTCATTGAAATAAGATACATGGCCCAAGCCAGATGCTGGCAGGCGTCGTACCCGATGATTTACCCTCAAGTACGGCATGAAACGCTACTATTCCCTCTTCGTTCCTGCATTGGCCGCAGCCTTTTCCCTTGTGGCTCTCGCACAGGATTCGGCTAAACCCGCCGAGGAACTTCCCGACGCGCCGCAAGCGACCGCAGCCGCGTTGACCCAGCCCAACGGTCCAACCGTGGTCATGGACACCTCAAAAGGCCGCATCACTTGCCAGTTCTTTCAAAAACAGGCGCCCAATGCAGTCGCCAATTTCATTGGCCTGGCCACCGGCGCCAAGGACTGGACCGATCCCGACACCAAGAAGGTCCATCATCACAAGCCCATGTACGACGGCACCACCTTCCACCGCGTCATTCCCGGGTTTATGATCCAGGGCGGCGACCCCACCGGCACTGGCGCGGGCGATCCCGGTTTCGCCTTCGCCGATGAGTTCGATCCCAATCTCAACTTTGATGTGCCTGGCAGGCTCGCGATGGCGAATTCTGGCCCCGATACCAACGGCAGTCAATTTTTCGTAACTGAACAGGCCTACGAATCGCTCAACCAGCACTACACCATCTTCGGTCAATGCGATGACGCCAGCGTCGATGTGGTCAAATCCATCACCGCCGTCGATCGCGACGGCAACGACAAGCCCCTGGTGCCGGTAAAACTTCAAAAGGTGACGATCGTGCCTGAGGGTAAGCCGCTTCCACCTCTGCCGGAAGATGCGGCTAAAACATCCACGCCCGCCGCCGCGCCAAAGCTGTAATCTGCTACAGAGTTCATTCGCGTTTGAGGTAACTCCGCAAACGCAGCTAACCCCGAATCACAGGAGCCCGCATGGCACTCGCACAAGGAACCTACGCCGTCTTCAACACCAGCCAAGGCAAAATCACCGTCCGTCTTTTTGAGGCCGACGCGCCCATTACCGTCAAGAATTTTATCGAGCTTGCCGAAGGTTCAAAAGAGTGGACCCATCCCACGACGCACGCCAAATCCACAAGCAAGCTTTTTGATGGCACAATCTTCCATCGCGTCATTCCCGACTTTATGATTCAGGGCGGCGACCCTGCAGGCACCGGCATGGGTGGCCCCGGCTACCGCTTCCAGGACGAGACCGCCCGTTCGCCTCACAAGTTCGACGTGCCCGGCAAGTTGGCTATGGCAAACTCCGGCCCCAACACCAACGGCTGCCAATTCTTCATCACCGTGGCCCCCACAACCTGGCTCACCGGTAAGCACACCATCTTTGGAGAGGTAGTCGAAGGCCAGGATGTCGTCAACAAAATCTCCCTCGTACCCCGCGGCGGACAAGATAAGCCCAAGACTCCAGTCGTCCTCGAATCAGTGACGATCGAGCGCGTTGCTTAGCCTCGCTCCGCATTCTCAGCTCCGAACCCCCAGCCGCGGTTGGGGGTTCATCACAATACGGTCACTCCGCCCCACCCGCTGGATTCTTCGTAATGCCCTTCTGCGCAACGGTTCCCGTTTGGTAATATCTTTCCTCATCAGGTAAGGCTGCCTCCGCTCGACCCTCAGCCCGCGCTCACAGAGAATTTCTGCCCAGGCGCCGTCTCAAACAACTGCCCCAATTGAAATGGAGCCCATCCCATGCCCCTTCTTCGGATCCTCCGCCACTTGGCGATTGTCCTCTCCGTTTGCTCTGTTGCCTCCTCATCTATTCATCTTCTTGCCGCCGATCCGTCTCCGCTCCATCGCGGATACTACCGCAGCCCCGCAATCCACGGTGAGACCATCGTCTTCACTTCCGAGGGCGACCTGTGGTCCGTCAACGTGCACGGTGGCGCAGCGCACCGCCTCACTTCCAACGCCGGCACCGAGACAGATGCCTTTATTTCTCAGGACGGAAAGACCATCGCATTCGACGGTGAATTTCGAAGGGCCGCGCGAGGTCTACACGATGCCCATCGATGGCGGCTTGCCGCAGCGCCGCACCTGGGATGGCGACGCCGCGCCGCAAGGCTGGGCTCCTGATGGCCGCCTGATAGTTTCCACGTCGCGCTACTCCACATTGCCGGGTGCCCAGCTTGTCCTCATCGACAGTCACGGCACGCAGGAGATCGTTCCCCTCGCACAAGCCGCGGAGGCCGCCTATGCCCCTGACGGGCACACGCTCTTCTTCACCCGCTGGTTCCGTCAGTGGAGCGAGACCAAGCGCTACAAAGGCGGCTGGGCAGAGAATCTCTGGCGCTTCGACGGCACAAGTGAAGCCGTGCCCCTGACCGCCGACTACCCTGGCACTTCCGCTCACCCCATGTTCTGGAATGGCCGCGTTTACTTCCTCTCCGACCGCGACGGCGTCATGAACATCTACTCCTTCGACGCCGAAGGCCACGACCTCAAAGAGGAAAGCCATCAGCACGGATTCGATATCGAAGTCAGCCTCCATCAGCGATGGACGCATCGTCTATGCTTGCGGCTCCGACCTCTGGTTGCTCGACCTCAAGACAGGCCACGAAGAGGTCATTCCCATCACTCTCACCTCTGACTTCGACCAGATGCGCGAGCACTGGGTCAAGAAGCCGCTCGACTACCTCACCTCCGTGCACATCTCTCCCGATGGCTCGAGCGCGGTATTCACTGCCCGCGGCGAAATTTTCACCCTCCCCGCAAAGTCCGGCCGCATCGTCAAGGTCGCAGGCGACTCCAGCGTCCGCTATCGCGAAGCCCGCTTTATGCCCGACGGCAAAAGCATCGTCGCGCTCTCAACTGAAACCGGCGAAACCGAATTCTGGAAGTATCCCGCCAACGGCGAAGGCGCAGCCGAACAGTTGACCAGCGATGCGACAAGTGCTGCGCTGGGAGGGAGTTCCCTCGCCTGATGGCCACTGGCTCGCCCACCGCGACAAGGATCAGCAGCTCTGGATCTACGACATCAAAACCAAAAAAGATAAACGCATCGCGCAGTCGATGGTCGGCGATTTCGACGACCTGTCCTGGTCGCCCGACAGCCGCTGGCTCGCTTATCTGGAAACGGCAACCAATCAATTCGACCAGATCAAAGTACTTAACATCGAATCGGGCGACATCCAGGCCATCACCTCCGACCGCTACAACAGCGCCAAGCCCACTTGGAGCTCCGACGGCAAGTGGCTCTACTTCCTCTCCGACCGCATGCTCAAAACCACCGTCCGGTCGCCGTGGGGCCCGCGCGAGCCCGAACCGCACTTCGACCACGCCGTGAAGATCTACCAACTCGCGCTTAGTCACCGGACTCCGCTCGCCCTTCCTGCCGGCGGACGAACTGCACCCCGACACTCCACCGAAAAAGGACGACGACAAATCCACCGAAGACAAATCAAAAGATACGAAGCAGACCGCAACCGACAAGAAATCGGACTCCGCCGCCGCAAAATCGACCGACGAAAAAAAGGACGAGAAGAAACCGCCCGAAGTGAAAATCGACTTCACCGATCTCGCATCGCGTGTCACCGAGGTTCCGGTTCCGCCCGGAAACTACAGAATGCTGCAGGCCACCGACAAGCGCCTGTGCTGGCTCAACGCCAGCGACGATACCGGGGAGCACAAGACCCTCCAATGCCTCGACATCGCCAATAAAGGCGACGAAGTTGACACTGTCCTCAGCGAGGTGAAGAGCTTCGAAATCTCACTCGACCGGAAGAAGATACTCGCGCGCAAGGGCGACGATTTCCTCATCCTCGACTCCGACGCGAAGGGCGTTGCGTTGGCCGATCCAAAAGCAGTTGCCAAGGCAACCATCGACCTCTCGCACTGGGCGCTCTCCACCATTCCCCGCGAAGAATTCCGCGGCATCTTCCTCGACGCCTGGCGGCTCGAGCGCGATTACTTCTACGACCGCAACATGCAGGGCGTCGACTGGGCCGCGATGCGCGATCGCTATCTTCCCCTCGTCGATCGCGTTGCCGACCGCGACGAATTGAATGACGTCATCGCGCAGATGGTCAGTGAGCTTTCCGCGCTGCACACCTTCGTCCACGGAGGCGATTCCCGAGAGCCTTCCGACAAGATCGACCTTGCCTCACTTGGCGCGCGCCTGCGCCGCGACGAGAAGGCCGGCGGATTCGTCGTCGACCACATCTATCTCCACGATCCCGACCTCCCCGACCAAGCCCCGCCGCTTGCCCGTCCCGACTCCCTGGTGCATGAAGGCGAAGTCATCGTCAGCATCGATGGCCAAAGCCTGCTCAACGTCGCCGATGAGCGCGCCCTGCTTCGCGGCAAGGCCGGAACCCAGGTTCTGCTTCATGTCAAGTCCGCTTCAGGCGAATCACGCGACGTGCTCGTAACCCCCATCAGCGACCACGATGAATTCAACCTGCGCTACAAGGAGTGGGAGTATTCACGCCGTCTCAAAGTCGATGCAGACTCCAACAGCCAAATCGGCTATGTCCACCTTCAGGCCATGGGGCCAGACGATATCGATCAGTGGGCGCGCGAGTTTTATCCGGTCTACAACCGCCAGGGACTCATCATCGACGTGCGCCACAATCACGGCGGCAATATCGACTCATGGCTGCTGAGCAAGCTTCTCCGCCAGGCGTGGTTCTACTGGCAGCCCCGCATCGGCAATCCGGATTGGAATATGCAATACGCTTTTCGCGGCCACATCGTCGTTCTCTGCGATCAGGAAACCGCTTCTGATGGCGAGGCCTTCAGCGAAGGCTTCAAGCGATTCAAGATGGGCAAAGTAATCGGTGTCCGTACCTGGGGTGGCGAAATCTGGCTCTCCGGCAGCAACACCCAGGCCGACAATGGCGTGGCGACAGCGGCCGAAACCGGCGTCTACGGCCCCGATGGAAAATGGCTCATCGAGGGCCACGGCGTCGATCCCGATATCATCGTCGACAATCTGCCCCACGCTACATATTCGGGCACCGATGCGCAACTGCAAGCCGCCATCGATCTCTTCAATCAGGAGATCAAAGACGATCCGCGCCCTGTTCCTCCGCATCCGCCCTATCCCGACAAATCATTCAAGTACCTGCCCTAACGGCCTGCGACATTGCGGTAGCCTCAGACTGCGCGATGGGCTGCCCCGCACAACCCAAGAATGGCCTCGCCAAACTTCTCCACCTTGGCGGGGCCCATTCCGTCAATCTCCAACAGTTCTCTCGGATTCCCCGGCCGCGTCTGCGCCAGCGCCGTCAACGTCCGGTCGTGCAACACTACGTAGGCCGGAACCCGCAGCCTCTTTGCTTCCGTCGCCCGCCACTCCCGCAGACGTGCCGCCAGAGCCTCCGCCGCATCGGACGCGTCCGCCATCCCCGCGGTTTTTCCTATGCTGCCCTTCGCCGGGGCCTTCGCTTTCACGGCCCGTGCTTTCGGCGCAGAAGCCGTGCCGTCAAACTCCTCCACCAATCCATCGCTGATCAGCAGCTCAACGTGCGACCCTGCCCGCAGTTCCAGCCCTGCCTCCGTCAGCCGAACTTTCCTGAACCGCCGAACCTCGCCATCCTTCTCATACTCGGCGTCTTCAATCGCGATCAGTCCCGCGCGCACCATCGCATCCAGCAGCCCCTCAAACTCATCGCGGCTCAACCTGCCCGCCGCATCCACGCTCCGCTGCAGCGTCCCGGTCGCTTTGTAATCCACTCCGCGCAGTTCGCCGGCCATCGTCAGCACCATCTCGCGCTCGGCCGCCGTCGCCCGGCGAAATTGCCGCAGCACCGCCCCCGCCGGATCGCACACAGTCGCACACTCCCGCAGGTTCGGCTCGCATCCGCGACGTCGCCAAAGTGCCCCACCAGCGCCGCCATCCGGCATTCGCTCGAAGTGGTAAACCGCAGCACCTTCGCAAATTGCTCTGCCCGGTATTGCGCCTGCACCGTATAGGTCTTCTTCCAGCCCGTCCCGCCGGCCGTTACATTGCCTCCAAAATCCACCCGCGCGCCACCGTGAATCTCCAGCTTTTCCAGCGCCTTATCGAATTCTTCTTCATCCAGTTTCGAAGAAGCTCGCAGCTCCTCCACCATCCGCGGCTCATCTCCAAGTGCCTTGAAAACCAGTTCCAGATTTCCCACCGGCGGATAGTCGCGAGTTCAGAAAGAAATCGTGCGTCCGCTGGTCTGCATACGAATGCATCAGATACGTGCGGCTCGCGCTTCCCGTCCCGCCCCGCGCGGCCAATCTCCTGGTAGTAGCCCTCGAGCGTCGCCGGCAGCCCCGCGTGAATCACCGTCCGAATATCCGCCTTGTCGATTCCCATGCCGAACGCGATTGTCGCCACCACCACTTCCAGTTCGCCCGCCTGAAACGCCGTCTGCACCCGCTCCCGCGTCTCCGCATCCAGCCCCGCATGGTATGCCGCCGCCGGAACCGTATGCGCAAGCTCCTCCGCCAATCGCTCCGCCTGCTTTCGCGACGTCGCATACACAATCGCCGGTCGTCGCGCCGCATCCGCAAGCAGCTTGCAAACTACTCCCGCCCGCTCCGGCACCGGAACTTCCACCACCTCAATGGCCAGGTTCTCCCGCCGAAATCCATGGATGAATCGCTCCGGCTTCACCATCCCCAATTGCGTCCACAATATCCGCCTGCACCGCAGGCGTCGCCGTCGCCGTCAGCGCAAGCACTGGCGCACAATTCCGATCTCCGTTCCCCGATCCCTGTTCCCTGCTCTCTCCGCGCAGCGAAGGCAACCACTGCCCCAACATCCGGTAATCCGGCCTGAAGTCGTGCCCCCATTGCGAAATGCAGTGCGCCTCATCCACCGCAATCAGCGCCAGCGGCCGCTTCGCCAGCATCTCCGCAAATCCCGGCACCCGCAGCCGCTCCGGCGCAATGAACAGAAACTGCAGCGTCCCCTGCAGATAATCCACGCACGCCTGCCGCGCCACGCCCCGATCCAGCCCGGAGTGGATCCGCGCCACCTCGCAGCCCCAGCGCCGCCAGCTTCGCCACCTGGTCTTCCATCAGCGCAATCAGCGGCGAAATCACCAGCGCCGTGCCTCCGCGCGCAATCGCCGGCAGCTGGTAGCACAGGCTTTTCCCCGACCCCGTCGGCATCACCAGCAGCAGATCCCGCCCGTCAATCGCGGCGCGGCAAACCGCCTCCTGGTTCACCCGGAATTGGGCAAACCCGAATACCAGGCGCAACAACTCAGCCGGTCTGCCCTGCCAGGCAATCAAGTCCGCATGAGTGGGAGTTTTCAACTTTGGGGATCCCGTCGGAAGAACAACATGCTTCTAGAATACGTGCCGATGCATCAAACTCCGTTAGCAGGCCTTATGCGTGGAACACGCAAAAGCAATGACGAATTTTGTTGTGGCCGGTCCAAAAGCATGGGGTGGAACTCACGATCCCTTCAATCTCCAGGCCAGACAGCAAATCGATTTGCAGGAAAAACCGCGATTGCCGCCCAATTTGCCCATTTCGCGATTTGCGACATCGGATAATTGCAATTGAATGACAACGCACTGCGCCGGCGGTTCGAAAATGTCTATGGACCCAATTTCATTGCCCTGAAAGGCACAGAATGGCGACCGCACACATCAACCGCATCGCGACAGCCGTCCCCCAGCATGATGTGCATCGTGCATTCATCGACTTCGCCGCCAATCTGCTCGATGAGGGAACATTCCGCAATCTTTTTCGCCGCATGGCGCGCCTCTCCGCAATCGACCACCGCTACTCGTTCATTCACCCTGTTGCCACTGCGGATGGTTCGTGGTGCGACACGGAGCAGGTCTACGTTCCGGGAAAATTTCCGTTGACCGCGCGCCGCATGCAACTCTTCGAAAGCTTTGCTCCCCAGCTTGCGCAAAACACTCTGGACAATCTCTCTCTCACCGCAGCCGAGCGCGGCAGCATCACGCACGTCATCGTCACATCCTGCACCGGCCTCTATGCCCCAGGCCTTGACTTTGAAGTTGTCACTTATCTGGGCCTCGATCCATCTGTTGAGCGCACTATGATCGGCTTCATGGGATGCTACGCCGCCATCAACGCACTCAAAGCCGCGCATCACATTGTCCGATCCGAGCCCAACGCCGCAGTCCTCATCCTCAATCTCGAGCTTTGTACATTGCACTTTCAGGAGACGCACCTGCTCGAACAGGTGCTCTCTTTCCTCGTCTTTGCCGATGGCTGTGCCGCATCCCTCGTGACAGCGCAACCGACAGGGCTCGCCATCGACAGCTTTCTTGCTGTCACCATTCCCCGGACCAGCCACCTGATTACCTGGCGCATCGGCGAGCTCGGATTCGACATGCAGCTTTCCGGCGAAGTTCCCGGCGAAATCGGCCGCGCCCTCAAAGAGGCCGGCAGTCAAATTACGCGCGGTAAAGATCCAATCGACATCGATCTGTGGGCCGTTCATCCCGGTGGCCGCTCCATTCTCGACGCCGTTGAAAAAGGACTCAGCCTGCCCTCCCATTCCCTCAACTCTTCGCGCGATATTCTCTCCCGATTCGGCAACATGTCTTCCGCCACCGTGATGTTCGTTCTGCAGCAGATCATGCAGCGCGCGCAGTCCTCGCAAAGTGGATGCGCCATGTCCTTCGGCCCCGGACTCACAGCGGAAACCATGCTCTTCCATGCCGCATAGCACACCCAATTTCCGTCATCGCACCCAGCTCACCGAAATAATGGATGAGCCCATCGACCGCGAGGAGTTGCGCGCCTACCTGCGCGACCTGGCCCGGACCAATCGCCTCACCCTCGCCTATCGCCCGTTGCTCTCGTGGCTCCGCGCGCAAGTGCCGTCCCTCGCCAGCCTCGATGTGCCGCTTCGCATTCTTGATGTGGGTTGCGGCTACGGAGACAGCCTGCGCAAGATCGAGCAGTGGGCACACTCCCGTCGCATCGAAGTCGAGCTCACCGGCCTCGACCTCAATTCCGACACCGTCGCGATCGCGGCTGAAGCCGGCCCGTCGTCAAGCCGTATCCAATGGGTCTGCGCCGACGTCTTTGCCTTCGCGCCGCGCGTGCCATTTCACCTGGTCGTCAGCTCTCTCTTCACTCATCACCTCGCCGAGAATGACATCGTCCGGTTCCTCAAATGGATGGAGCGCAACGCGACCAGGGCATGGTTCATCAACGATCTCTCCCGCGCGCCCATCCCCTACCATCTTTTTCGCGCCTTCTCAAAGCTCGCCCGGCTTCATCGCTTCGTGCAGCACGACGGCCCCGTCTCTATCGCGCGCGCCTTTCATGCCGGAGGACTGGCGGCGGATGTGCCTCGCTGCAGGCCTCACTGAACGCGATGTCGTCATTCAGAGCTTCAAGCCCGCGCGCCTTTGCGTCTCCCGCCGGCTTCCTCGCATTGAGGTGCAGCCCTTATGAGCGCGCGCCCCGTCGAAAACCTCGTCATCGGTGGAGGCCTCGCCGGCTCAATGATGGCCATTCGCCTCGCCGCCGCAGGACAACCCGTCACTCTGATTGAGAGAGCGCGCCACGCACATCACAAAGTCTGCGGCGAGTTCCTCAGTCCCGAAGCGGTGGCCTATCTGCATCAGGCAGGCGTCGACCCCCTCGCGCTCGGTGCCGCGATCATTCGGATCGTGCGTCTCACTTCAAATAAAAAAAGTGCGCAGGCGGCTCTTCCTTTTCGCGCTCTCTCGCTCTCGCGCCGCGTTCTTGATGAAGCCCTGCTCCTGCGGGCCGCCGAAAGCGGCTGCACAATTCGTCGCGGCATCTCCGTCGAGAATCTCAATCAGCAAGGCTGTCTCCACAGCATCCGGCTCAGCAACGGCGAGTCTTTCCTTGCGCGCACAGTCTTCCTCGCCACAGGCAAGCACGACCTCCGTGGATTCGCCCGTCCGGCAGGTAAACAATCGGACCTCGTCGGTTTCAAAATGCACTGGCAACTCGCGCCGGCCCAAACCCGCGCCCTGCGAGACGTCATCGAGCTGTTTCTCTTCCCCGGCGGATACGGAGGCATCTCTCTTGTCGAAAATGAAATCGCCAATCTCTGCCTGGTCGTCCGACGCAGCCGCATCCGCGCACTCGGCGGTTGGACCGAATTGCTCGCATCCATCCTCCGCCACAACGCGGCTGTCCGCGAATGCCTGCACGGCGCAACCCCCCTGTGGCAGCGCTCCGCTGGCCATTTCACCCATTCCGTATGGGTATCTTGCCGACCCGACTATACGCCTTTGGTGCATCGGCGACCAGGCCGCTGTCATTCCGTCCTTCACCGGCGATGGCATGGCGATCGCGCTCCACAGCGCCGCACTCGCCGCGCAGATGCACCTCGCCGGCGGAGTTCTGCCGAATATCACCGCGAGTTGCGCAATCATCTCGGCAACGGCATGTCTGGCGCTACCGTGTTGTCGCGCTTGCTGGTCAACGGCCCTGGCCGCGGCTTTGCGCCTCACCTCCTCGCACTCTTCCCCTCCGCGATGCGTTGGATCGCCGTCTCCACCCGCGTCCCCTCACACGCACTTGTCCGCATCGCTCCGCTCGCCAACTCCACTCCTGCCCGCTGACTCATCAAAGTGCGATTCGCCTTTCCAACTCCCTTGGGCGTACGATCCCAGCGATGCGACTCTCTCGAGAAATCAGCTAATGAAATTCCCGCTCAGTCGAATTGCCCTCTTTCTTGCGTTTCTTTTTCGCGGGCACGCTTGCCGCGCAGCGGCCTGGCTTCCTCGCTCACTACAAAGGCCTCCCTTTCCATGACAGTCGCTTCAATGGCGGAGCGCAGAGAATTCCCGGCAAGGTCCTCTGCGCCTATTACGACCTGGGCGGCGAAGGTGTCGCCTACCACGATTCCGACGCCAAAAACAACGGCAGCGGCGCGCTCAATCCCGCCGACGGGATCATACCTCCACGAGTTCCGCATGCACGAAGGCGTCGACACTTCCTTCACCAAGTTCGGCCTCGACCCGCAGATCGACGACAACCCCTACAACAAGGTTGTGCCCCCGCCAAACCTGTTCTATGTCGGCTGGACCGTACCCGGCGAGTGGTTCAACATGACTGTTGACGTGGCCGCAACCGGCAACTACTCCGCCGATCTGCTCTACACCTCAAATCGCGGCGGCGCAATCTCCTTCGACGTCAATGGCACAACCCGCAACCGGGCCGCTGTCCATCCAATCCACCTACGACACCACAGACCCCATCGCGTGGCGTCAGTGGCATCACTGGAACATCGCGCCAGACATCGTCAAGACTTCACCTGCGCAAAGGCAAAAATGTCCTCACCGTTCACATCGTCGACCAGGGCCAGATGAATTTGGCGATTCTGGATTTCAAGCGGGCCAACTGACGGCCAATCGAGCCGGTGTCTCCCCTGAAATCCACAATCTTCCAACGGAGGTCTCTCTCAAGTCCCTAGTCCCTTGCATCTTGTCTCTTGTCTCTAATCCCTATTTCTCGCGATCTCACTTTTCGCCAGCCGTGGCGCACCAATGCCACGGTTTCACTCGAAAAGCGGCCTCTCCAAAGTGCAGCTCCAGAATGTCCCTACCGCTCATGGTCCAAAACGCAGCGACGGCTCCGGCCATAAGGTGCTTGCGCACCCCAGCCGAAGCCGTCTTGGGGAAGCCGCTCCGCTTGCTTGCTAAACCGCCGCGATCAATTGAGATCGAAGCGATCGAGGTTCATCACCTTGCCGAATGCCGCCGCAAAGTCTTGCACGAACTCCTGCTCCCCGTCGCTGCTCGCATAGACTTCCGCGAGCGCTCTGAGCTGAGAGTTCGAACCGAAGACGAGATCGACCATGGTGCCCGTCCACTTCAGCTCGCCGGTCGCGCGATCCCGCCCCTGCAAGACGCCCTCTGACGCAGCCGACTTCTGCCACTTCGTGTTCATGTCGAGGAGATTCACAAAGAAATCATTCGTCAATGTTGCAGGCCGCTTGGTGAAAACACCATGTTCGGATTGCCCGAAGTTTGCATTCAGCGCGCGCAGGCCGCCGATCAGAACCGTCATCTCGGGAGCGGTCAGCGTCAGCAGGTTCGCCTTGTCCACCAGCAACTCAGCCTGCTGATCCCTCCAGTCCCTTGCGAACATAGTTGCGGAACCCGTCTGCCGCCGGTTCCAGCACGGCAAACGAATGCACATCGGTCTGCTCCTGCGACGCATCCGTGCGCCCTGGCGAGAAGGGAACCTTCACGTCGTGACCTGCCTTCTTCGCAGCTTCTTCGACGGCCGCACTGCCGCCCAGAACGATCAGGTCAGCCAGGGAGACCTTCTTCCCACCGGATTGCGAGGCGTTAAAGTCCTTCTGGATCGCCTCCAGCGTCTGAAGAACCTTGGCCAGTTCGGCAGGCTGGTTCACTTCCCAATCCTTTTGCGGCGCCAGGCGAATGCGCGCTCCGTTTGCCCCGCCGCGCTTGTCGCTGCCGCGGAACGTTGAAGCCGACGCCCAGGCCGTCGTGACAAGTTGAGAGATGGAAAGCCCGGAAGCAAGGATCTTGGCCTTCAGGGCCGCAATATCCTGCTCGCCGATCAATGCGTGATCCACCGCGGGAATAGGATCCTGCCAGAGCAGCGGCTCCTTTGGAACGAGCGGGCCAAGATACCGCGACAGCGGTCCCATGTCGCGATGCGTCAGCTTGAACCAGGCCTTGGAGAAGGCGTCGGCGAACTCCTGCGGATGATCGAGGAACCGGCGGGAAATCTTTTCGTAGATCGGATCCAATCGCAGAGACAGGTCCGTCGTGAACATGACGGGGGCGATGTTTTTTCTTGGAGTCGTGCGCATCCGGCACGGTATCCGCTGCGGCTCCGTTCTTGGGCTTCCACTGCTGCGCGCCGGCGGGACTCTTGGTCAGTTCCCATTCATAACTTGAACAGGTTGTCAAGATAGTTGTTGTCCCACTTCACCGGGTTGGTGCGTCCAGGCGACTTCCAGGCCGCTGCTGATGGTATCCACGCCCTTGCCGCTGCCGAAAGCTATTGCTCCAGCCCAGTCCTTGCTCTTCGATGGGGGCGCCTTCAGGTTCGCGGCCGACATACTTAACGGGATCGGCGGCGCCATGCGCTTTGCCGAACGTGTGTCCGCCGGCGATGAGCGCAACTGTCTCCTCGTCATTCATCGCCATGCGCGCGAACGTCTCGCGAATATCCATTCGCCGCAGCCACTGGGTCAGGCTTGCCATTGGGTCCTTCAGGATTCACATAGATCAGGCCCATCTGAACGGCGCCGAGAGGATTATCAAGTTGACGGTCGCCCTTGTAGCGTTCGTCTCCCAGCCACTTGGTTTCAGCTCCCCAGTAAATGTCTTCATCCGGCTCCCAGACGTCCTCGCGCCCGCCGCCAAAACCGAAGGTCTTCAATCCCATCGACTCCAGCGCCACGTTTCCAGTGAGAATCATCAGGTCGGCCCAGGAAAGTTTCCGGCCGTACTTCTGCTTGATGGGCCAGATCAGCCGGCGCGCCTTGTCGAGGCTCACGTTGTCCGGCCAACTGTTGAGAGGAGCAAATCGCTGCGCTCCATGCCCCGCGCCGCCGCGGCCATCGGCGATGCGATAGGTGCCCGCGCTATGCCACGCCATGCGGATGAAGAATGGCCCATAGTGGCCGTAGTCCGCAGGCCACCAGTCCTGCGAGCTCGTCATCAAGGTATGCAGGTCCTTGATCACGGCATCCAGGTCGAGGCTCTTGAACTCCTCGGCATAATTGAATCCCTCGCCCATGGGATTGGATAGCTGCGAGTGCTGGTGCGAGGATCTTCAGATTCAGTTGATCGGGCCACCAGGCTGCGTTCGATTGGGCTCCCGCCGCAGTGTGTTTGCGAGTGCCATTCGAAAATGGGCATTTTGCATCGCCTGACATGGCGTTCTGATCGTCGACTATGGGCGGTCCGGGGGTCTTTGTCTGGCTTTCAGACATGGCGCATCTCCTTGAGGTACGTGTGAATGTCGGTTGGTTTCTGCGCTGGGGTGCTTTGATCGCCCCGCGCCATTGCTTTAACTTCTGGATTGCGGCTCGCTCGCTCCACGAACTCTCTTCGTGAACCCGCCTGCTCTCAACCTAGCCTCGCCGCATCCATAAGTAAAATGAATTGTTTCTACAATGACGATTTCCCTGGTCTATGATAGGTGCATTCGATCTAAAGCATTCCGAAATGACCGCAAGGCCAGGCGCAAACAAGTGTAACGCCGCCTGGACGAGCCGATATCGCCATGAACCTTCAGGACCTCCGTTACCTGGTTGCCGTCGCCGAACTTCGCCATTTTGGCCGTGCGGCAGAGGCCTGCAACGTCAGCCAGCCCACCCTCAGCAGCCAGATCCGCAAGCTCGAAGACGAACTCGGCGTTACCCTGCTCGAGCGCACCAACAAGCGCGTGGAAATGACTCCTGTGGGCAGCCGCATCCTTGTCCACGCCCAGCGCGCCCTGCATGAAGCCGGGCAGATGGAGGCAGTTGCGCGCGCCGCGCGCGATCCGCTCGTCGGCCCGCTGAAGCTGGGCGTGATTCCTACCTTCGCGCCCTACCTCATGCCCCTGATCCTCAAGCCGCTCCGCCAGGCCTATCCGGGGCTAACCATCGAGCTGTGGGAAGACCAGACCCGCGCCCTGATCGACGCGCTGCGCAACCACAGGCTCGATGCCGCTGCTGCTGGCCACGCAACCGACGCGCCCGGAGATCACCGAAATTGCCCTGTTTGATGAGCCGCTCCTTGCCGCCCTTGCCCCCCAACCACCGCCTCGCTGAAGTCCAAATCGGTGCACGAGGACGCGCTCAGCGAGCGAATTGCTGGTGCTGGCCGAGGGCCATTGCCTGGCCAACCAGGCCCTCGCCGCATGCGGCACCAAGCCATGGCGCGCAAGAGCGCGGCTTCCAGGGATCCATGCAGGCCGCGACGCTGGAGACCTTGGTCAACCTGGTCGCCGCCGGGTACGGCGCCACTTTGATCCCGGCCCTCGCTGCCGGCGTCACTCGGCCAGCGCGGCATCGCGCTGCGAGAAGCTCGCCGGCCACTCCTCTCGGACCATCCGGCTGGCCAGCCGACCCGGATTTCCCCGGCCGCAGGCCCTGCGCGCCCTGGAAAAGGTGATCCGAAAAGCGGTGGGTCAGTGCCTTTGAGAAGGCCTGATTCTGCCGAAGTCTCACGCTGTGGAAAACTAGGGTGAAACCGGAACGAAATCCCAAAAATCAGGCCTAAATTCCCGTAAATCTCGAAGAAGCCCGAGTTCCGGCCCCTATTATCCACAAAAACACCTTTTGAGCACATTGACCCTGCCTTCCCCGCTCCTTAGAGTCTCTAATCGAAGGACAATATTTCCGTGGCTCGACGGCCGCCGGAAAAGCTCTGCGCGGTAGCCGAAAGGCCAGTCGTTATCTTGTACCCCATCGACCCGGAGTGAACATGCTGAAACTGAAGAAGATCCACATCCTCGGCTTTAAAAGCTTCTGCGACCGCACGGAACTCACCGTGCCGGGTACCGGCATCGCCGTCGTGGTGGGACCAAATGGATGCGGCAAGTCCAACATTCTGGACGGGGTAAGTTGGGTACTGGGCGAACAGAGCGCCAAGAGCCTGCGCGGCACCAACATGCAGGACGTCATCTTCGCCGGAACTCGCGAGCGCAAGCCGCTGGGCATGGCCGAGGTCACGCTGACCATGGTCGACCCCGAGGCCTACGAAGGCCCCATTCCCGTCGAGCCCGAGGTGACGGTGGACCATGACGGCCCCGCCGACTGGGACGAGGAGGAGACGCGCCGCCTTCAGGCCGCCGAGGCTGAAGAGATTGTGTCCGCCGAGCAGCCCGGCCAGGTCATTGATGACGACGGGCCCGAACAGAGGCCGCTGCCTGCCACCGTTGAAGGCCCGCAAGCGGTAGTCCTGAAGATTCGCCGCCGCAAGTTCCAGCGCACGCCGCAGAAGGGCGAGATCGTCATCACCCGCCGCCTGTTCCGCACCGGCGAAAGCGAATATCTGCTCAACGGCAAGCTGTGCCGGCTGCGCGACATTCAGGACATCTTCATGGGCACCGGCCTGGGCCCCGAGAGCTACGCCATCATCGGGCAGGAACGCATCGGGCAACTGCTCAGTTCTAAGCCGCACGACCGGCGCGCCATCATCGAAGAAGCAGCCGGGATTACCCGATTCAAGACCAAGAAGCGGCTTGCCGAACTGCGTCTCGAAAGCGCCAAACAGAATCTGGCCCGCGTCGACGACATCTTCGAGGAAGTCACGCGGCAGATGAACAGCCTGAAACGCCAGGCCTCAAAGGCGGAGCGGTTTGCCGCGGTTCGCGATGAGCTGCGCGAGCCGTTTGCGCGTGGTGCTCGCCAGCCGCATGGCAATGATGGATGCGGACCAGGCTCGTCTGGACCAGGAGATTTCGGGCCTGACGGAACGCATCAATGGAGCTGCTTCCGGAGATTGGCACAATGGAGACCAGCCAACATGCACTGACCGAACGCGGGTACGAGCTTGACCGCGAGGGCCAGGAAGCGCAGAACCGTGCCAACAGCGCTGCCGTGGAACTGGAACGCGCCACAGCCCGGGAGCGCGCAAATGCAGAGCGCGTCAGCGAGTTGGAAGCTCGTCTGGCCGCAGCGGCCGGCGAACTCGAACAGACGCGCACGCAGCTTGACCGGCATTGCCGAAGAACGTTCCCAACAGCACAGCTTTCTTGAGACAGCCGCAAGCGAGGCGCGTGCATTTCGCCAGAAGGTTGAGGCGCACCAGCAAGAGGCGCGCACGGCAGCCGAGGAGGTCTTCAGCGCGGAACGGGACCTGGAGGCCAACCGTCGCCACGCCCTGCATCTTCTAACCATGGCCGGCAACGCGCGCAACAGCACGGCTCAAGCCGAAGAGAGCCTGTCCGCATCTGGAACGCGAAGCAGAGAGGCTCGAAGCCGAATTGGCGCAGGCACGCAACGAATTGGAAAGTCTCGGCGTGCAAAGTGGCCAGGCCAAGCTGCGCTTTGAGTCCGCTGCCGAAGCGCTGAACCGGCTCGAGAGCGAAATCGCCGCGCTTACGCGAAGCCTGCAGGCTCGCCGGGCAGAAGAGGACGCATCGCGAGCGCGCGCCAACCAATTGCGCAGCGCGCATGCAACCGCTGCCGGACGGCGCAATTCGCTCGAGGCATTGATTCGTGACCACAGCTATGCAACCGACACGGTGCGCCGTCTGCTCAAGCCCGGTGCGCTCGGCGATGGCATGGCTCCAGTAGGCACGCTGGCCGACTTTCTTGAAGTCAGCGGCGAGCACGAAGGCGTGGTGGACGAGTTCCTGCGCGATGAACTGAATTATGTGGTGGTCGAAGAGCTGGGGCGACGCGGAAGAAGGCGTGCGCGTGCTGAAGTCCGGCGTGGACGGAAGCGCCACGTTCCTGATTCACGATACGGCGCAGGTAAACCTTTTTGAGGATCAGGCGGAAGCAATCGCCGGTCCGGGCATAACTCCGCTAAAAGATGCGGTGCGCGTGCTGAATGGGTTTGGCCGATCGCTGGAGACAATTCTGCCCAAGCTGCGCGATGGTTATCTTGTCGAGAGTGCAGTGCTGGCGCAAACCATGGCAAACGAGCACACGCACGCGTATTTCCTGACGCCGGATGGCGAGTGCTTCCACAACGCAACGGTCACCGGCGGCAAACCGGCCAGCGAAGGACCACTTGCCCTGAAACGTGAATTGCGCGAAATCGACGGCCGGCTGGCTGGCCTGGACGCGAGCCTCAGCGCAGGCCGAGACAGAAGCCGCCGCGCTGGCACGGACTATCGAGGAACTCGCAGCTTTGCTCGAAGCTCGCAGCGAAGAACGCAGGATTGCCGAGCGCGATACCGCCGATCAAGGCGCGGCGCTGAAGCAGATGGAAGCAGAGACGCAGCGCATCGACCGGCGCGTGCAGGACTGGACTGCGCAAGCCGCCCGCAACAAGGATGCGCGCGAAGCCAAGCACGCCGTAATCGAGCAGAAACGCGAAGAGGCGCAGCGCCTCGAGGCCGAGCACGCAACGGCTGAGGCAACGCATGAAGAGCAGCAGGCGCAGTTGGCAATTCTGCGCCAGAAGCGCGAAGGATTGCAGCAGGAAGCTGCACAGGTAACTGCAGAGCTGGCCGGGCTGGAAGAGCGTCGGCGCGGCGCGGAAGCAGCCTTCCAGCGCATCGACCGGCTGCACGCCGATCTGGAGCGGCGAGTGCTGGCTATTGAGCAACAGCGCGCCGCTGCAGAGGCGGAGCGCGAGCAGCGCATCCGCGAAAGCGCAGAGCTTGCACAACGCGAACTGGAGCTGACGGCGTTGCGCGCTGAAGCGCTGGCTCAGGCGCAAGCGATCGCTGCCGAAGCGCACGGTCTGCGGCAACAGTTGGCAGAAATGGAGTTGCAGCTTAAGAACGCACGCGCAGCAATTGACCAGTTGCGCGACGATCGTGCCAATCGCGCCAGCGAAGTGGCCAAACTGCGTTCGGATCTGGAGCATCTTGAAGCGAGCTGCCTGACTGAAGTCAACGCCGAAGCCGCTGTATTGCGCGCCGACACTGAGATTGCTCACATGGTGGGTGAAGAGCTGGCCGCAGAAGAAGACACTTGCCGCGGGCTTGCGGCAGCGCATCGAGCAGATGGGCCCGGTGAACATGATGGCCCTCGACGAGTACAAGGAGACTGCGGATCGTCACACTTTCCTTGAAGTGCAGCGCAAGGACCTGATGGAGTCGATCGAGAATACCCAGGAGACGATCAAGGAGATCGATACAGATTTCGCGCACCAAGTTTGACGAGGCCTTCGCCCGAATCAATGAAAATTTCGGGCAGGTCTTTACGCGGCTCTTCCACGGAGGCCAGGCCTTTTTGCGCCTCACGGACGAGGAGAACCAGGCCGAGAGCGGGCTCGACATCGTGGCTTCGCCCCCCGGCAAGAAAGTTGCAGAATGTGCTGCTGCTCTCGGGCGGCGAAAAGGCGCTGACCGCGCTGGCGCTGCTGGTAGGCATCTTCCAGTTCCAGCCCAGCCCCTTCTGCGTGCTCGACGAAGTGGATGCGGCGCTGGACGAGACCAACGTGGGCCGCCTGGCCGACCTGCTGCACTCGTTGAGCAAGGAGACGCAGTTCCTGCTCGTCACTCACTCCAAGCGCATGATGCACTCCGCCGACTTGATTTACGGCGTAACAATGCAGGAGCCGGGCGTCTCGAAAGTGGTAAGCGTGAAGCTGGGCGGGCACGAGCAGCAGAGAGCGACGGCATGAGAGGCGGTTCTTAGCCTTCACCGTCAGCTCTCAGCGTCTGTCTCTCAAGGCTGCGGTTGATGTGTGCAGATTCCCGATGTTGCACAAGAAACCGCGCAACGATGGGGCAGCCTGCTTAGTGGCCGGTCCGCCTTTGAAGCAGATTTGGACTCGAGCTTTCCCAGCCTCAGAAACCAAATGTCCACCCGGGGCGAATCTCTCCGGAAATGGCCGCAACGATTCATTCGGAGCACAGAACAAACACCGGAAGAAAACCGGGCGATGAGTGTCTCAACCTGTCTCGGTCACTGGGCGGCCACCGCCGGGTTCATCGTTCCCTCGTGCGACTCCGCCGACTGTCTGGCCGCGAAACTGGACGGCTAACGGACCAATGGGCTCTCCCAGACGCGAAAAAGGATTTCCTTGAGTCGAGTGAAATCCCGGGGGCCAAGCTCGGCGAGCCATTCGCGCTCAACCTCGCAGAGAACCTCCAGAGCTTTTGCGTAGGCGGCGTGTCCGCGCTTCGTAAAGCGGACAATTCGTGCGCGGCCCTCATTCGGCGCGTCGGACCGGACCAGATACCCGAGATCCTCCAGGCTGCCCAGCAGCCGGTTCATGGCCTGTTTGCTCATCCCTGCGCGCTCGGCGAGGACGCCAGGACGAACCCCATCCGGTCCCGGAAACCGAAACAGCGCCATGTGCGGCAGGCTCAGCTCCGTGAACCCCGCCGCATTCAGATCGTCGATGATGCGCCGGTGAATTGCCTCTGCCGGAACTCGCAGCAGCGCCCCGATGAGCATATCCCTTGTTTTGATCGGTGAATTTTCCCGCAATAAACTCATTGACACCTCAAAGTAAACTATGTTTACTATCATTTCACGGTAAACACAGTTTACCTCGAAGGAGAAACAAATGACAACACAGACCATCGACCGGTTCAATCATTCCGCTGGCGAGGCTGTATTCGCCGCTTCACAACAAACCGAGAAGCGGCCTGCGGGCGGCCAAAGGGGAGCTGCGACCTTGCTACCGCAGCAAAACCGAGTGAAGCACGTGCCCGCGGGTACGGGTGCAGCCTACTGGGGTCCCGGCGAGCTGATGACGTTTCTCATTACCGCCAAGGAGTCGGGCGGAGCATTGTTCATGGCAGAGATTTCTGTCGCGCCGGGCGGAGGCACGCCGCCGCACATACACCACCGCGAGGACGAATCGTTTCATGTGCTCGAAGGCGCGCTCACGATACAGATGGGCGGAGATACAATCACTGCGTCGGCTGGCGATTTTGCGTTTCTTCCCCGTGGAATCGCACATTCGTTCAAGAACACTGGCGACGGCAAGGCGAAGGCGCTGGTAATAACCACTCCGGGAGGCCTTGAGGGCTTTTTTGAGGAGGTGTTCGAGGCTGTTACGGATCGAACTGCATGTCCACCATCTGACAGCAAAGAGTTGATCGCGCGGGCACTCGCGGCGGGACCCAAATATGGACTGGAGCTCCTTCCCCCGGCATAACGGGTTACCTCGGAATCCACCAAATGAAGTTGGAACGAAACGATTTGGGAAGAGGAGGTCTTCATGTCACTGCCATCTGTCGATCTAGGCGTCAACCCGGCCGATGAAACGATTCGTCTTGGGCCGCTCGCGCTACGATTTCTCGTAACGGGCGAGAACTCGGCCGGCACGGTAGCGGTCTTTGAGATTCTTATCCCTGCAGGCGAGCGCCTGATGGCGCCGGCGCACAGCCACGACCACTACGAGGAGACAGCGTATGGCATCGAGGGCGTGTTGACGTGGACAGTGGACGGCAAGCTGATCGACGTGGGGCCGGGGCAGGCGCTCTGCATTCCGCGAGGCGCCGTCCACCGTTTCGACAACAACGGCACAGAAGACGTGAAGGGGCTATGCGTGGTTACACCCGCCGCCATCGGCCCGCAGTATCTTCCGCGAAGCGGCCGAGGTGGCGAGGTCGGCGGGCGGGGGTCCGCCGGACCGCGCAAAGATGATGGAGATCATGCGCCGTCACGGACTCAAGCCAGCTCCGCCTCCGCCACAGATATAGGAGTGCGACGTGTGAAGGTGAGCGATCGCCGCCACGATCCAAGAGAAGAGGCTGTCGATCGCATCCTGGCGAATTTGCTTTTCGGCGGAAGCGGGCGATGTGACGGGATTGCCGGACGCAAAAAATCGCCTCCGAAGGATCACTTCTCTTCGGAGGCGCTTGCATTTCACAAGAGAATAGCGGGGACCAGTAGCCGACACTGGAGGTCGGTAGTGCGCGGCTACTGGCGATCCCTATACAAACGAAGCTAGCGGCGGCTTCCCCTTTCCACTGCTGCCTCGTGTCGCCCGGCTCAAAGAGGACTTTCTTGCACGCCCTCCGAACCATGTTGACAACTGGAGTGTCGCCGATGTGCGCGGTCCGTTCCGTGACGGCCGTCACAGTGGTTTGTGCAAAACATGGACCAACTCTTCGCTCTCTGCTCAGCCCGATTCGGTTCGCATTCGTCGCTGAGCATCTCCACTTTCAACTCTTCGCGCCCGCATTGACAAAGCGAGCCCCTCGCTGGACAATCGGAGATTCAGTTCAGTCCGAGGTAAGACCTTCTCGTGAATGCTCTCCTGACAACCAATTTGGGTACAACTCCCTTGCTTGGCCGGGGCAAAGTGCGCGATCTCTACGCAGTTGACGATGCGTTGCTGCTGGTGGCCACCGACCGCATCTCGGCCTTCGATCACGTTCTGGGCACGGGCATTCCCGGGCAAGGGAAAGATTCTCACGCAGATTTCTCTCTTCTGGTTTGACCTGTTGTCGGATCTGGTTCCCAACCACCTGATTACCGCCGAAGTCGCCGAGTTCCCTGCCTCGCTTCACCCTTATGCGGACCAGTTGGAAGGCCGCTCCATGCTGGTGCGGCGGGCACAGATGTTTCCCGTGGAATGCGTTGCGCGCGGCTATCTTGCCGGTTCGGGCTGGAAGGAATACAAGAGCCAGCGGAACGGTGTGCGGCATCGCGCTGCCGGCGGGCTTGCTGGATGGCTCGCGCCTGCCTGAGCCCATGTTTACGCCTGCCACCAAGAGCCAGGACGGCGCGCACGACGAGAACATTTCGTTTGCGGCGAACTGAAGAAGTTGTGGGCGCGGAGGCGGCTGCCGAACTGCGCCGGCTCACGCTTGGCCATTTATCGCAGGGCCGCGCAACACGCTGAAGCAGCACGGCCTGATCCTGGCCGACACAAAATTTGAATTTGGCACCACGGCGGATGGGATTATGCTTGCCGATGAAGTGCTGACGCCCGACTCTTCCCGATTCTGGGAAGCCGCGGCATGGAAGCCCGGCGGCGCGCAGCCTTCCTTCGACAAGCAGTTCGTGCGCGATTATCTTGAAAGCATCCAATGGAACAAGCAGGCGCCCGCGCCCGGCCTGCCCGACGATGTGGTCGAGCGTACACTGGCAAAATATCTTGAGGCGTTCCGCCGGCTGACCGGGCGGGAAATCGCATTGATGAAGCTGACGTGGGCGGAGCAACTGATGACGATTGTGGATTGGATCATCGTGGTGATCCTGGTGGGAGCCGTGCTGGGCGGGATGGCGCAGGGCTTCCTTCGCTCCGTCTTTGGACTGGGCGGCCTGGTGCTCGGCCTGGTCGCTCGCGGCCTGGAATTATGGCCGCATCGCGGCGATCATCAAGCCCCTGGTGCACAGTCTGAAGAGTGGCGAACTGCCATCGGATTTCTGCTGATTGCCGTGGTCGTCATGGTTGCTGGCGGGACTCCTCGGCGTCCTTCTTTCCAAGGTGTTTCAGAAGATCGGCCTGGGCTGCCTGGACAGCCTGGCCGGCGCGATCTTCGGTTTCTTCCAGGGGGCGCTTGCTGGTGACAGTATTCATTCTGGTCACCGTGGCCTTTTTTCCTGAGACCCAGTGGCTGACACAATCCCGGCTGCCGAGGTATTTCTTTGGCGCCTGCCACCTGAGCACCAATGTCAGCCCGTCGTCGCTGGCGGAGCACGTGCGAGTGGAGTTGAATCACCTGGAACAGGAGTCGCCTACCTGGATGCATCCCGGAAAAAGCGGCGCATGAATTTTTACTGGGCCGTAACCATGGTCCGATGTGGCAAGCTAATAGAGCAAGAGGTTGACGTGAGACGAGAACTGGACAGCCTGGTTACACAAATGCATTCCAGCGGCATCCGCTATGACGATGCCGTGCGCGAGTTCAAAAGGCAATATCTGCGCGAAGTGCTGGTGGCCAACCGGGGAAACCAGTGCAAGGCGGCCGAGGAACTGGGCATACACCGCAACACGCTGAGCCGCACCATGGCGGAGTTGGGCCTGAGCCTTGCAGAAGTTCGCGCCGGCCTCAAGCGTCCGCCCCGCAGCGAACGTCTTGTCTTTGGAGCGGCACGCCAGGGCTTCCGCCAGGGCTGACCATTCACCCAAAGCATGCAGACAACCCAACCACAGACGAAGCGCGCATCGCAATTCAGCCGGGGTTCGCCTGGGATAGGCAGGATGCCTACCTGTTCGACATCGATGGCACGCTGCTGCGCAGCCGCGACCGCGTGCATTTTGATTCCGTGGCAACCAGCGTCAAGCGGGTGACCGGCTTTGAAATCACGCTGGCCGGCATCGCGATCCACGGCAACACCGACACCGGAATTCTGCGCGAGGCCTGCAGTCAGCGCAGGCATTCCCGCCGACGTCCTCGAACCGCAGATTGCTGCCATCCTTGAAGCCATGTGCCACAATGTGGCCGAACGGCGCCACGAGATGGAACTGGTCCTGATGCCGGGGGTGAAGGAAGTCCTGAGTCACCTTGCCGAGCGCGGCGCCCTGCTGGGCGTGGCGACCGGCAATCTCGAAATGATCGGCTGGATCAAGATTGAAGAGGCCGGTCTGCGCGAGTGGTTTCGCTTCGGCGGCTTCAGCGACCAGTTCCCTGTCCGCGCAGAGCTGATCGGCCATGCCGCCCGCAAGGCGCGCGAACTGGCCGGCGCAGGCGGCAAAGGTCTGCGTGGTGGGCGACACGCCGCGCGACATTGAGGCCGCGCGCGCCAACGATCTCCCGGTGATTGCGGTCGCCACAGGCCACTTCAGCTTTGATGCGCTTGCTGGAACACCGGCCCGAGGTTTGCGCAACCTCGCTTGCCGATCTGCTGGCCGCAACGCGGGCTTGCAGCGTGAGGGGGAGCCTCATGCCGGACAGCGGCTCGCTCACCGCATTCCTGCTGTGGCCGCGGTTGCCGCGCAGCAGCGGCGCAGCTGCCGCCATCCTCCGCGCAGAGCGCAGTCCGACGCGCCCTCGCCGGCAGGCCCGGAGCGTTCCATCCAGCCAGCACACAGTCGCAAACCGATGAGCCCATCCGCCAGCGTGAGCGGCCGGGATCGCCGCCGCGCGGCAAAGCTTTATCTCGAGGCCAGCAAGATGTTTCGAGAAGGAGCAATTTGAGCCAGCGATGCACGAATATGAGCAGGCGCGGCGCTCGACCCAGCCAACCGCGACTACTCGATGGCGGCCCAGGTGGCGCGGAGTCACTGCCGTCACGGCGCTGATCCAGACGGCAGCCAAGGCTCGCCTGAGGGACGATGCGGCAACGGCGCGCGCCGCATTGCAACGGGCGCTCGAACTCGACCCCAGAAATGTCGCAGGTTGCAGAACATTTGCATGAACTGGCCGACGACGTTTTGCCGACCAATCAAAGCCCATTTATGAGGCGGCTGCAAGCATCGTCGGGCGAAGCTCCTATATTGGCGCCCGCGGCCGGCGTGCACAGCTTTCACCTGCGGACGGACAAAAGACAATTGATCCAGACCGTCTTCCAGGCCTATGGAATCGACGCAACCGTGGACCAGAGCGTTTCTGCCAGCGCACGACGAAGCTCGATCTGGACGATGCCACATTTGCCCAGGCCACGCAGGCATTGGGCATGGTCACGCATTCGTTCTGGGTTCCGCTCGACGCGCACAGCGCGTACTGGTCGCCAGAGACACGCGTCAGAACCGCGAGCAGTTTCTGCGCCAGGAACATGGAGACCGTCTACCTGCCGGGGCTGACGGCCACTGAGATGACCGAAGTGGGCAACCTTGCAAAGAATGTATTCGACGCGCAGCATGCGGTGATCGAGCCCAGCACGGGAACGCTGACCATCCGCGCGCCGGCGGCCACGCTGAATGCCTTCAACGCCACGCTGCGCGAGTTGCTCGACGGACGCAGCCAGGTGATGCTTGAAGTGCGAATCATTCAGCTCGCCCACACCAGCGCGCGAAACACAGGCGTACAGCTGCCGCAGCAGATCACGGCCTTCAATGTCTATGCGGAAGAGCAGGCCATTCTGAATGCCAACCAGGCACTGGTGCAGCAGATCATTTCCTCGGGCCTTGCCGCTCCCGGCGATACGCTGGCGATTCTCGGCATTCTGCTGGCGTCCGGCCAGGTCACCAGCTCCATCTTTTCAAATGGCATCGCGCTGTTCGGCGGAGGCCTCACGCTTGTCGGGCCTTTCGCCCGGCCCGGCCACAATGAATTTGAACCTGAATTCGTCCGACTCCCGCGAACTGGACGAGGCTGAATTGCGCTTGGGCGACGGTGAAGAGGCGACACTGCGCAGCGGCACGCGCTATCCCATCATGACTGCCAACTATTCAGCCCTGGGAACGAGCGGCGTGAACATTCCCGGACTCACCACCGCCGGCAATTCCAGCAGTCTCTCATCGCTGCTTTCATCGCTTGGGGCGTCGACCACCCAGATTCCACAGGTGCAGTATCAGGACCTCGGCCTCACCTTCACGAGCGACTCCCAAGGTGATGCGCAACGGCGACGTTGCGCTTTCGCTGGACATGAAGATTACCGCGCTGGCCGGGCAACTCGGTCAACGGAGTGCCGGTGCTGAACAATCGCGCCTATTCCGGCGTGGTCACGCTCAAGGCAGGCGCGGGCGTGGTGATCGTGAGCGAACTCGACAAGAGCGAGAGCCGCGCACTGAGCGGCACGCCGGGCGTCACCGAGATTCCCGGGCTGAATAACCTGACCGGCAACGAAACACAAAAGGACTACGCCACGCTGCTCATTCTCATCACGCCCCACGTGATCCGCGGGCCCCAGGCATCAGGCCACTCGCCGATGTTGCGCGTGGACCAGCATGTGCCCGGCTCCATAAAGCGGATCACGACCGCAGTCAAGCACGCATCAGAAGGTAAAGCCCCCAGCTCCGACTTCACCCGGATCCGGGATGCAGTCATGATTGGAGGCTCTTGATCTTTCGACCTTAATCGCGAAGCTGCTACTGGCGACGACCCCATCCAGCTTGGCCTGGTACTCGACGATCTGCTTGAGGGTCTCGTAGGGAACTCCGCCGATCGGCACCTGGCGGCCATTGACCATCAGGGTCGGTGTCTGGTTGATATTCAGATCCTGGGCGAGCTTCACTGAGGCCTCCACCTGCGCTGCCACCGCAGGCGTGGATGCACAGGTGGCCACCTTCGCCGGGTCAAGTCCCGCCTTGGTGACCGCGCTGTTCAAAGTCAGCGTGGCGCCATCCGCCGTTGCAAGTCCTTCCTGGCCTTCAAACACTGCCGACGCAAACTGGAAGAAGGCGTGTGCTGCCGCCCAATCTTGTCGACACACACGCCATAGGACGCAGCCGTTACAGCGGCTGGATGGAGTTCGAGCCAGGGGATAATTCTGAAACACGATCCGCGCCTTCGGAAAATCCACTGCCAGCTTGTCCATGTTGGCCTCAGCCTCTTTGCAGTGCGGGCATTCAAAGTCGGCAAACTCCACCAGTTCCAGATCCTTCATGCAGAGCCGCGATAAGGACCGTCGGCTTTTTGCTGCAGCAAGGCGCGATCTGTCGGCATAGGGGTGGTCGCCGAAGGGAACAATCTCGTCGCCGGCGATGATGTGCTTGCCGTCGGGCATCACATAAGAATCCCATGCGCCGAAAACTTCTGTTTCCCCGTCTTGTCGCCAACGATGATAATCACCTTGCTGACGCCCTCGACCGGCGTCTTCAGGATCGCCTGGACCTGCCAGATGCGGTTTTCGTCAAAACCCCAGCTGGTCTGCAGGAAGGCGTTGATGACTTCCTTGGTGGGCGACGTGGCGGTGAAATTTGCGGGGTTGGCTTGGGAAACTCGGGCACTGCGGCAGGGGCTGGAGCGGAAGGCTCTTGTGGCGGTGCGGCAGGTACTTGCTCCTGGGCAGACTGCGCTGCACACGGGCAGGGACAAAGCTACCAGCACTGCGGTGCCGGCAAGGCGAGCAAACATACGAATCAAGCTGAATCTCCTTCAAAGGCGGGAAAAACTCCCAGCACTTAGATTACACCTGAACCTTGACGGCAATGGGAAATCTGCGGCCCATTCCAAACGACTTGGACGTGACTTTTAAAACCGGGGCAGCCTGCTGGCGCTTGTACTCGGAACGCTCCACCAGCCGCACCACTTGTTGGACGAGTTCAATGGGGATTCCGTGCGCCTGTGCGATGCATTCCGGGGTCTCATAGCGCTCCACATAGGCCTCGATGATGGGGTCGAGCACGTCGTAAGGCGGCAGCGAGTCAGTGTCCTTTTGGTCTGGCCGCAACTCAGCCGAAGGCGGCTTGTCCAGAATTGGCGGAGGAATGACGATCCGCTCTCGATTGAGCCAGCGCGAAATGGCGTAGACGCGCGTCTTGACCAGGTCGCCGATAACGGCCAGCGCTCCCACCATGTCGCCATAGAGCGTGCAGTATCCAACCGCCATCTCTGACTTGTTGCCGGTCGTCAGCACGAGCGCGGAAAACTTGTTTGAAAGCGCCATCAGCAGACTACCGCGTATGCGCGATTGAATGTTTTCTTCCGTGGTGTCCGGTTTGAAGCCTGTAAACAGCGGCTCGAGAGCTTGGGTGTATTCGTTGAACAGCCCGCTGATGCCGATGAGCTCGAAGCGAATACCCAGGTTGGCCGCGAGTTGGCGGCTGTCGTCAATGGAGCCTGAGGATGAATAGGGGCTTGGCATCCCGATGCCCGTCACGTTCTCCGGGCCAAGCGCCTCGGCGGCAATGGCCGCGACAAGAGCCGAATCGATACCGCCGCTGAGGGCGATGAGGACCTTGCGAAAGCCGCATTTGCGCACGTAATCGCGGGTTCCGAGCACCAACGCGCGATACGCGGCCTCGGTGTCATCCGATTTGGGAGCCGCGATGGGCTGTGCGTCGAAAGGGTCGACGAGCACAAGATCCTCCTCGAATGAAGCAGCCTGGGCGATGAGCTCGCCCTGCGCATTGAGCGCCACAGAAGTGCCGTCAAAGATCAGGCTGTCATCTCCTCCTACCTGGTTGCACATGAGCACGGGAATTTTGTCGCGTCGCGCGATGGCAGCCAGCATTTGCTGCCGAATCTCGCGCTTGGAATGCCAAAAGGGGGATGAGGATAGGTTGATATGGATCGCGGGGTTCTGCCGCATCAACTCCTCCATCGGATCGACGGAGTAGAGACGCCGCGGCCAGAAGTTCTTGTCGTTCCAGGCATCCTCGCAAATGGTGATGGCCAGGCGGACTCCATCGAGCTCAATCACCTGCTGCGCCTTCGAAGGAGAAAAGTAACGCTGCTCGTCAAAGACGTCGTAGAAGGGCAGGAGCCGCTTGTGCTGTTCGAGCAGGATGTGGCCGCCATCGACGAGCACCGCAGCGTTCACTGCCGGCTTCCCGCCTCGGTTGGAGCGGGGAGTGCCACACCGGCCACCACTGCCGTGGAAAGTCCGCTCGACAAGGTCGCCAATTCGTTGACAGCTGTGCGGCAGCGAGCCAGAAAGCTCGGCTTTTCAAGGAAATCGGCAGGGGGGTATCCGCAAATGGCAAGCTCGGAGAAGACCGTGAGTCTGGCCCCCTGAGAGGCGGCCCGGCGGCTGGCCGCGACAATTTTTTCAAGATTCCCGGTGAAATCTCCAACAGTGGGATTGATCTGGGCCAGTGCGATCTTCACAGTTCTATTTTAGTCCCAGGGGAAAATTGGCTCCAGCGGCCCAATGCATGAGGCCTCTGCTCATCTTGAAGACTCTGAGAAGTCGATGCCGGCGCCGGACAAGATGACGCCCCGCGAAGGACCAGATAATTCATTTCCATCCAAGGATTCCAGATCTCCATAGGTTCGATGTTGAGCGAGATATTGCATTCCCCTCAGGCGAACCCCCAGCCGTCTCTGCGCCTCGTCCCGCAATTGAAGCGCTTCAGGCGGTTGGCAACACGTACTCATCGAGCGTCAGGAATCGCTGAATGTGCGGATCGGGCGATGCCATGAAATCGGTCAGAGGGCCGAAGAAGGCTCCCTTCCCTTCGTGAAGAAAGAGCACATTATCTGCGAGCCGCTCCGCGAAGCGCATGTCGTGCGTGACCACGATGCTCGTGAATCCGAGTTGGCGTTTGAGCCGCTGAATCAGCGTCCCAAGCCGGCGCGCAATGATTGGATCAACCATCGTGGTCGGTTCGTCGTAGAGGACCACCTCGGGCTGGGCCGCTAGCGCTCGTGCGATTGCCACTGCGCGGCGGCGGCCGGTGGAGAGGCTCGCCGGCAGTTCGGATTCAACGTCTTCTGCGCCCACCATTCCGATCAGGCGGCCTACAATCTGCTGAATCTGATCCTCGTCGACCCCGCCTCGCTCGCGCAGGGGAAAAGCCACGTTCTCTCTGACACTGAGGGAGTCGAAGAGAGCGCCGTTTTGAAAAACCATGGTGACGCGCTTGCGGACAGCCTGCATTCCGTCTTCAGTGAGTCCGTTGATCTCTTCGCCGTCCACGCGGATGGAGCCCACCTGGGGCTTGAGAAAGCCCATCAGGATGCGTAACGCAACCGATTTGCCCACGCCGCTTCTGCCCAGAATGCAAAGAGTCTGACCCCGGTTGACAGTGAAGCTTACGTTGTCGAGAATCTTCCGATCGCCAAAAGAAATTGAGACGTGGCCGAACGAGATCATCGGGACCTGTGGCGTCGAAGCAGACTCCGCCGTCTGCTCCCGCGACTGGTCAAAACCTTCCGGCAGCATCTGCGAGAATTCCGGGTTGGACGCCTCATCGAGCATTGCGATGAATTCAGATTACGCTATGGCAGAATCTGAGCAGGGCTTCAGCTCGCTCCAGCTCCTCGGGAGTATTCACGTTGTGGAACCAGAAGGCAGCCGGTAGACCATTTGGATGGGCGACCTGGCCTGATTGCACCAGCAGCTCCACGGCAAGAATTGAAAGCGGAAAAGCCAACTGATTCGCCGCGTCCTCGAAGGCAGCGAAGCACCCTCGATGGCCCCCCTTAAGCGCGGATTCAAGCGGAGGCAGCGCGCGCCGGTCCACAACTGCGGGGAAGGTTTGCGCGAAGCCGTTGACGGCGGCCATCGTGACGGCCGCTCCCGTAACTTGGGCATGATGCAGAAGGAACGCCACGAGAGACGCCGGGATAAGCGGCAAATCGACTGGCAGGAAGACCGCATGTCGATTGGTGCAGGATGCGAGGGCGGCGCAGATTCCGCTCAGGGGCCCCAGGCCCGGCGTCGAGTCCTCGACCAGTGGCGCGTATTCCGCGAGTGGAGATCGAGCCCCGGCAATCGAGGCAGATAGACTCGCCTCCCGCAGGATATCCAGAGCATGTGCCACCAGGGGCCGGCCGGCAAGCTGAACGACGGCTTTGTCCGCGCCCATGCGGCTGGACTGCCCTCCGGCCAGAACGAACCCTGCCGCATCTGGAGCCGAAGGACCATCCATTCGCATCAACTCCCCGTCTCCTCCAAAAAGCGGATAACCGACTCAATGCCCAGTTCAAAATTCCTGATGTGAAACTTTTCGTTGGGCGCATGGAGGTTGTCATCGGGCAGGCCGAAGCCCATCATCACGCTGGGCAATCCGAGATGCCGCGCAAAATCACCCACAATCGGAATCGAGCCGCCCGAGCGAATGAAGACTGTATCTTTCCCCCAGACTTCATGCAGGGCGCGCGTCGCCGCCTTGACGTACGGGTTATCGACCGGGATAAGGCACGGGTCACCGGAGTGAATCAGCCGCACCTCAACGTCCACTCCGGCAGGTGCGATCTTCTCCACGTAGCTCTTGTACTGCGCAAAGGCCTTGGCCGGCGTCATGCCGGGAACCAGCCGCATCGAGACCTTGGCCTGCGCCTTGGCTGGAATCACCGTCTTGGCGCCTGCGCCGGTAAATCCGCCGGGGATGCCATGCACGTCCAACGTAGGCCGGGCCCAGGTGCGCTCCAGCACGCTGTAGCCTGCCTCGCCTACGAGTTGACGCGCGCCCACTTCCTTGATGCGGTACTCTTCCTCGTCAAATGGCAAGCTGCTCCAAGCGGCCAACTCCTCCGCGCTGGGTGGAATGATGTCCTCATAGAAGCCGGGGATGAGAATGTGTCCATTCTCGTCTTTAAGATGGGCCAGTATTTGCGCAAGAGCAAAAAACGGGTTGGGCGCGGCGCCACCGTACATGCCGGAGTGCAGGTCGGTCCTTGCCCCTCGGACTTCAAGCTCCGTGTAAATCATGCCGCGCAGGCCCACACACAACGTCGGCAATCCCGGCGCAAACAGTTCTGTATCGGAGACCAGCGCGAAGTCGGCCTTGAGCTCCGGTGGCTTTGAAGCCACAAAGTTCGCAATTCCCTCCCCTCCCACTTCTTCTTCACCTTCAAGAATCACGCGGACGTTCAGTGGCAGCGATTTGTTGGCCGCGAGCAAAGACTCAAGCGCCTTCACCTGTGCCCAGACCTGTCCCTTGTCGTCCACAGCGCCGCGAGCATAGATGTTGCCATCACGCTCTGTAGGCTCAAATGGCGGCGAGATCCACTCGTCCAGAGGATCGGGTGGCTGCACATCGTAGTGCCCATAGCAAAGCACGGTAGGCTTGCCTGCGGAGTGTAGCCAGTCGGCATAGACCAGGGGATGTCCCTCGGTCTCGATCAGCCGCACATTCTCCATTCCGATGCGGCGTAGTTCAGTCGCCAACAATTCAGCCGCGGTGCGGCAATCACTCGCGTGCTCGGGCAAAGTGGAAACGGATGGAATCCGCAACAGAGTTTTTAGTTCGTTGAGAAAACGGCCTTTATTTTGGCGGGCAAATTCAACAGCTTGCGAAGACATGAACGGCACTCCCGTAGAAATCTGTAAACAAAGGCAAGTATAGGCCGTGACCCGGACGTAAGCCCAGGCAGCTATTCAGTGACATCGCCGATCTGGAGCCTGACCTGCAAGCTGCCTGAATCTGCCGCGGCTGCGATCTCCACGAGAGTCAGTCTCGTCTTGAACCCCGAACACGAAGCGACGAGAACATATGAGCCTTCCGGAACATCGATCGAGAAGTGGCCTTCGAGGTCGGCCTTTGATTGCGCAACGGGTTCCAACTTCGACTGGTTTTCACGCAGAACCTCGAGCTGCGCGCCCGCCACCAAGGCTCCCGTCGGATCGGTGACTGTCCCAGCCATTTTCTTAATTCGAACCTTCACAGAAGACTTCTCCGCAGCCGCCGCCATTTCTTCAAGCGTTGGCGGAAGACAGCAAGCAAGATTCAAAGTAAAGTGACTCTTCGCATTGGAATGCCGGCTTGCGACATCCAATTCGAGATCATCTGAAAGCTTCTCCGAGGTAGCGATGATCTGGTACCGGCCAGTCGGCAATTGCGGAATCGGCACAACTCCGTCCGCTCCTGATATCGCCTCGCGCAACAAAACTGACTTTCCTCCGCGGATGCGCAGAATCTTTACGTTCGCGCCGGCAGTGGGTTTTCCGTCGTTGAGCACCGTAATCAGCGGATGGGACGACGACCGTTGAACTTGCATGACGCGAACAGAGGCCCAATCAGCGGCAGAAGTACAAACGAAGGGTGCGACCAGCACAAGCGCCCGCAAAGCGCTGAGCTTCAAGCTGCATTGCCTAATAGCGTGGAACATTTCCATCAACCTCAACTGACCAGGCGTCGATACCTCCGCGCAGCGACTGCACCTGTTCAAAGCCCTGGTTGCGCAACCACGCGGTCACGTTCATTGACCGCATCCCCATGTGGCACAGGACGACGAGGTGTTCGTCGGGATCAAGCTCCTGGTGCGCGCGGGCGGGCACATCGCCCATGGGCATGGCCACGCTGCCGTCGATGTGTGCCGTGGCAATCTCCCACGGCTCGCGCACATCAATGAGCCGGACCTTGTTTTCGCGCAGCAGCGCCGCCGCATCGGCCGGAGAAATCTCGTAGTCCAACATGATTCCAGTGTATGACTTGAATCCTGATTTAGATGCACCCCGTTCTCTGAAAACCGGGATACCAGCTAGGTCAACCCCTTGAAAGAAAGCCGCGCGGCAAGTCGTCTACTCAATCTCCGAAGCTCCCGCTGATTTGCGCAATTGCCGCTTCGCACAAGTTCCGGTAGTCATCACAAACGAGGATTTGATAGACTCCAGTTCCATACCCGTGTTCGTGTCCGATCCTTTCCCTTTACCGGATTGGGGTGAGAACAGATGCCGATCAAATTGAATGTCAACAACGTCACCACCACAGTGGACGTGCCGCCGGACACGCCCCTCTTATGGGTGCTGCGCGACATATTGGACCTCAAGGGCGCCAAGTATGGATGTGGATTGGGTGTCTGTGGTGCGTGCACAGTGCTCATTGCCGGGCGCGCCGTCCGCTCCTGCATCAGAGAGGTCGGAAGCGTCGCCGGTCAAAGTGTGACAACGATTGAGGGTCTCTCGCCGGACGGCCTGCACCCTGTGCAGGTGGCGTGGGAGGCGCTGGACGTTCCTCAGTGCGGTTACTGCCAGGCTGGACAAATCATGTCCGCCGCCGCCTTGCTGCAGCGCACGCCGCAGCCCGACGATGCGGACATCGACTTGGCCATGAGCGGCAACCTCTGTCGCTGCGGAACCTATACGCGCATTCGTCAAGCCATTCACGAAGCAGCCAAATCGGGCGCCGCAGCCGGCGCAAAATAGAGGGGGCCCCGACATGCGCCTCAATCGTCGATCTTTCTTGCAACTCAGCGCCCTTGCCGGCGGGGGCCTCGCGCTCAATCTTTACCGCGTACCGCTCGCCGCCGCGCAGGGACCAGGCAAGCCGCCCGACCTTACACCGCAGGCCTTTATCAAAATCGCTCCGGATGGCGTGGTGACCATCATGGCGCGCGCCTCAGAATCCGGCCAGGGCATGCGCAACATGTTGCCTATGTTGATTGCAGAGGAATTGGATGTCGATTGGAAAGACGTGCGTGTTCAGCAGGCAGAGCTGAACGAGAAGATTTACGGCGCGCAGTTTTCCGGCGGCTCTGCGAATACCCCGGAGGGCTGGGAGCCGATGCGCCGCGTTGGAGCTGCCGGCCGTCAGTTGCTCATCACCGCCGCCTCCCAAACCTGGAATGTGCCCGAGGCTGAGTGCTCAACACAATCCGGCCGCGTACTCCACGCTGCCTCGGGGCGCTCATTGAGCTACGGCGATCTTGCCGCCAAAGCCGCGGCACTACCCGCGCCCGAGCTGAGCAGTGTGAAGCTGAAAGACCCCAAGGATTACCGCATCATTGGGCATTCACAGGCCGGCGTGGACACCCACGCGATCGTCACCGGCAAGCCGATCTTCGGCATCGACGTCCAACTCCCGGGAATGCTGTACGCCGCGATTGAGAAGGCTCCCGTCTTTGCCGGCAAGGTGAAGTCTGCCAACATCGATGAGCTTAAAACGCTGCCGGGCGTGCGACATGTGCTGGTCATTGATGGTGGCATCACTCCCGCGGCCTACACATCATGGGAGCCCGGAATGGAACCGGGCATCGCGATCGTGGCTGACACCTGGTGGCAGGCGCATCAGGCGCGCGAACAGCTCAAAGTCGACTGGGATTTGGGTCCAGCAGCGACTCAGAGCACAGACGGCTTCAGGAAGCAGGCAGCGGACCTCCTTGCCGCACCACCCGCAAAAACCGTGCGTAAATATGGAGATGTCGACGCTGCGCTCAAGTCATCGGCCAAGGTGGTCGAAGCCACGTACGAGTTTCCTTTCATTGCCCATGTCACGATGGAGCCGCAGGGTGCAACTGCGCACTGGAAAGACGGCAAGCTGGAAATGTGGTCTACCAGCACACTTCCGGGCGATGGCCGCGGACTGGTAGCCAAGACGCTCGGCATCCAGGAGAGCGATATTACGACGCACATGATGCGCTCCGGAGGCAGCTTTGGCCGACGGCTTCAGAATGACTGGCTGGTCGAGGCCGCGTGGATCGCGAAGCAGACCAGTGCGCCTGTCAAGCTGCTCTGGTCCCGTGAAGATGATGTTGCTCACGACCCCTTCCGCCCCGGCGGAACGATGGGCCTGAAGGGCGGCCTCGATGCCCAGGGCAAACTCACCGCATGGCGGCAGCACTTCGTCACGTATGGCGACGACAAGCACTCGACCTCCGGCGGCGGCATCGGTGGAGACGCCTACCCTGCGGACTTTCCGCCGGCTTACGCGCTTTACACCTCCGCACAACCACTCATGCTGCGCACTGGGGCCCTACGCGCACCCGGCGACAACGCCTACTGCTGGGTGGCGCAGTCCTTCCTCGACGAGCTGGCGCACAACGCAGGACGCGACCCGCTGGAGTTTCAACTCGACTTGCTCAGCAACATGAAATCGCCATGGAAGTCGAGTGAAGGCGACGCCGTGGGCGACCACGAGCCCACCGGCCAATCTGTTCTCATCCCGGAGCGGTACAAAGGCGTGCTCCAGTTGGTCGCGGAAAAATCCGGATGGGCGCAGCGAAGCAAGACCCCTGGGCGCGGAATGGGGATCGCCGCATGGTTTTGCCATCTGGGCTACTTTGCCGAGGTCGCCGATGTGAGCGTGGACGCCCAGAACAAGGTGACGGTGCACCAGATATGGGCTGCGGGGGATGTGGGTAGCCAGATCATCAATCCGGCGGCGGCCGAGAACATCGCCTTCGGCGGCATCGTCGAAGGAATGAGCCACATGGGGCAGGAAATCACGATCGTGGACGGCAAAATTCAGCAGTCCAACTTCAACAGTCATCCGATCATTCGCATGCGGCAAGCGCCGAAGATTGAGGTGTACTGGCGTAAGACGGACTACGCGCCGACAGGCCTTGGCGAGCCGACGCTGCCTCCGACATTGCCGGCGCTCAGCAACGCCATCTTTGCCGCCACAGGCAAAAGGATTCGCACCCTGCCGTTGCAGCGGAGCGGGTTCAGTTGGGCATGAAAATGCGCTGGCGATAAATCTCCGGCGCGCACCATGCCCCTCACAAATCTATTTGCAGAAAATTACTATCCCTCGTAGCACAATCTCAGTAGGGCAATGTGCAGAGGGCTCGGCCTCGCAGCAGGATGCGGCTGTATGCACGCCCTTTAATAGGAAACTGTGTAACTGTGATGATTTGATCGAGAGAGAGGGCTCGACCCACCCCCTCTTGCTTATTTTCTTTTCCACAGAAAACCTTGCAGATAATTACGGTTCCATGTGAATCGGTCCGTCGTATCGCGCCGCCGAGCCGGGCAAATTACTCTTAATAGAGATGCCCCCGATCCTCAACCTACAATCCGTCACCAAGCAATTCGGCGCGGTCCCACTGTTTCGCGACATCTCGCTCACCGTGGAAGACGGCGCGCGCATCGGATTGATCGGCCCCAACGGCGCAGGCAAATCCACGCTGCTGGCGGTGCTGGCGGGGCAAATTGAGCCTGACTCGGGCGAGTTGGCCGTGCGCAAGCGCGCGCGCGCGGCGTACGTGCCCCAGGACTCGCGCTTTGCGCCTGGCATCTCCATCCGGCAAGTCCTGGAGCGGGCACTCGCCGCCGCCCATGTCAATGAGGCCGAGCGCGAGGGCCGGCTGCGCGAGCTCACCGGGCGCGCAGGATTCGTTGACCTCGACGCCGAGGCTGCCGCGCTCTCCGGTGGTTGGCGCAAGCGCCTGGCTATCACCGAGGCCATGGTCATCCAACCCGAAGTGATGCTGCTCGACGAGCCGACAAACCATCTTGACCTCGCAGGCATAGAGTGGCTTGAAGAATTACTGACCTCTTCGTCTTTTGCTGCGGTGACGGTGAGCCACGACCGCTATTTTCTCGAATCCACGTCGAGCGAGATCGTCGAGCTCAACCGCGTATACGCCGATGGGCTGCTGCGTGTAAAAGGCAACTTCAGCCGATTTCTTGAGGAGCGCCAGGCCTATCTCGAATCGCAGACCAAGCAGCAGGAGAGCCTGCGCAACCGGGTGCGGACGGAAATCGAATGGCTGCGGCGGGGCCCGAAAGCGCGCACCACAAAATCCAAAGCGCGCATCGATACCGCCAACACAATGATCGGTCAGCTCGCGGCAATGGACGCGCGCACCACGGTGAGCACTGCAGGCATCGACTTCGACGCCAGCCTGCGCAAGACCAAAAGGCTGGTGGAGTTTGACAACGTGGCTTGCGACATCGGTGGACGCAGGCTTTTCAGCGGACTGAACTTCGTATTGACAGCAGGAATGAAGGTCGGCCTCGTCGGACCGAATGGCAGCGGCAAAACCACGCTCCTGCGCATGTTGCGCGCAGAACTGGACCCGGTTGAAGGCAACATCAAGCGGGCCGAGGCGTTGCGCCTGGTCTACTTCAGCCAGATGCGCGAACTGGACGAGGGCCTAACCCTTCGCCGCGCACTGGCGCCGGAGGGTGATGGCGTCATTCACCAGGGACGCACGGTACACGTGGCGAGCTGGGCGGCGCGGTTTCTCTTTACCGGCGAGCAATTGAATCAGCCAGTAAGAAATCTCAGCGGCGGCGAGAGGGCACGCGTGCTGATCGCAAAGCTCATGCTGGAACCGGCCGACGTGCTGCTGCTCGACGAGCCGACGAATGATCTGGACATTCCGACACTCGAAATCCTTGAAGAGAATCTTCTCGACTTTCCGGGCGCACTGGTTCTGGTGACGCATGACCGCTATCTGCTGAACCGGGTTTCATCGACAGTGCTCGGCCTCGATGGCAGAGGCCACACCGGGCGCTTCGCCGACTACGCTCAGTGGGAAGACTGGATCGCAGAGCAGGACGGCGCTGAACAAAGCAAGCAGGGGCGCAAGCCGGACGGTTCAAGCTCCGCGCAGCGAACCGGATCTGAGCCTGTCGTGGGTGCGGTTGCAAAGAAAAAGCTCTCGTACCTCGAGGCTCGCGAGTTTGCCGCCATCGAGCAGCGCGTAGAAGAATCCGACGCACGGCTCGCGGCCGCCCGCGATCATGTAGAGCGTCCTGACGTCGCAATCAATGCCACGGCGCTTCAGCATGCCCTCAAGGAACTCGACGCCGCGCAGCACGAGAACGACGCGCTCTATGCCCGCTGGGCAGAACTCACTGAAAAAGCAGGATAGTACGCTCTATCCATCGACGGCGGATCACTTTTCGACTTCGCGCTGATAACGTTATCAGATATAATTCGCGTCGCGAAAGGATGGTCTTTCATGTTGCGCTTCAAGTACCTTGTGGTCATGGTTCTCGCCGTTTTTCAGGCTTGCGCGGGTCGGGCGCAATCGGCTCCTGAGCCGGTAAATCCGCATGCAACACCTGAGGCGCGCGCGCTGCTCGCCTATCTCGATTCAATCTCCGGCCAGGGCACGATCACCGGCCAGCACAACTTTCCCAACGATGGCTCACGCTGGACCGATCTCGCCTACGATCTAACCGGAAAATATCCCGGCCTGTACGGAGAAGACTTCGGCTTCTCCGCGGGCGACGACAAGGACTCTGTTCTTTCTCGTCCGGCAATGATCGAAGAAGTAAAACGGCAGTATCGCAATGGCTCGGTCATCGCGCTTACCTGGCATGCAGTGAGACCCACTGAAGATGAGCCGGTAACTTTCCGCGAAAGCGTGCAAGGCCATCTGACGGACTACGAGTGGCGCGAACTCCTTACGCCCGGCAGCCCGCTCTATAACCGCTGGTGCGCGCAGGTGGACGTGATTGCAGGATATCTGGCGCAATTGCGCGACTCACATGTGCCCGTGCTCTTTCGGCCCTATCACGAGATGAACGGCAACTGGTTCTGGTGGGGAGGCCGGCCGGGCAAGGGCGGATCCGCGGCACTCTACCGCCAGCTCTACGACCGCTTCGTCAACGTCCACCACCTCGACAACCTGGTATGGGTGTGGAATGTGAACTCGCCCAGCGGCAACGCGGGCGCGGTAGAGGACTACTATCCAGGCTCCGGATTTGCCGACGTCGTAACGATGGACATCTACGGCGAGTTCAAGCAGGAGTACTACACGGACATGCTCACGCTTGCAGCTGGCAAGCCGATCGCCCTGGCGGAGGTTGGTGGCCTGCCCAGCGTTGAGATACTTGCCAGGCAACCGCGATGGACCTACTTCATGGCATGGAGCGGAATGCTGGATACGGCAAACACAATCGATCGCTTGAAGAGCGTCTATCACGCGACAACTGTGTTCAACCGCGACGACCCGCGGCTGGCCGGTCCGATGCAAGCGATTCGCGACGCCACGGCGAAGCAAACCGGCGGTGCGCCCGACGCCGAGCCAGTGACCGCCGGCGCAAGCGCAGAGGCAACCGCACTTCTCACCCGACTCTATGCTGCGGCCGGAAAGGGCATTTTGAGCGGTCAGGCAAATGACCCCGCCGCGCCTGCGGCGGCGACTGCGAATATTGTGCAGACCACCGGGAAGCGACCGGCAATCTATGCCTCCGATCTGGGTGTCGAAGGCGCATCGGGACCTTCCGCAGTTGAGACTCGAAAGGCCATCGTGAGCGAGGCTCTTCGTGCCCACGCCGCCAATGCAATCATCAGCCTGAGCTGGCATGCTCCACTTCCCACCGCCGACGTCACAGCGACCCCGCACGGTCAACTCACGGACTATGAATGGGACGAACTGCTCACCCCGGGCAGCGCGCTCAATACGCGCTGGTGCGCGCAGGTGGATCAGGTCGCTGCTTCGCTCGAGGAACTGGAGAATGCAGGGGTCGCCGTGCTCTGGAATCCTTATCCCGAAGGCAACGGCAAGAACTACTGGTGGGCCGGACGCAAGGGTATTCATGGCTCGGCGGAACTTTATCGCCGGCTCTTCGACCGGCTGGTCAATCATAATGGACTGCACAATCTGATTTGGGTGTGGGAGGCCGCGGCGCCAGATTTCCGGCCCGGCGGCGCAGGAATGATGAGCGACTTCTTTCCCGGCCTGCTCTATGCAGATGCGCTCGCAGTGCGTTTGAACCAGATGAATGGACGCTTCCCCATCGACCGGATTCTGTCACAGGCGGCAGTGGGCAAAGTAATTGGCGTGGAACTCACGGCCGATCTTCCTGCGGCCGAAGCGTTTGGGGAAAATTCAGAGTGGTCGTGGTTCATCGCGGCGCAGCCGGCGGCTGCCGCCGACCCCTCGGCGCGAGCCGATTCCTTGCGCAATCTATACGGTAATCCGCGGGTTATTTCAATCGCGCCGACGCCGTAAATGAAACTGAAAACAGCACGATAAGGGCACACTCTCGCTCACTTTGTGCATCGAATGACGGTAAGATGAGGGAGGGTCGGCAAAACCGGCCCTGACGTCGAATGGGTACGCCCAAAACTCTTCCCATTGAAAGCCGTCATGGAAAACTCGATCAAGGTCCTGATTGTCGAAGACGAACCCCACGCTCTGATGGGGCTCGCAGAGCTGATTTCCGGGTGGGGATACCGGACTGAGACCGCGCGAGACGGTATTGAGGGTTGGGAGAAAGCCCTGGCCTGGGAACCGGCCATCGTAGTAACGGACTTGAAGATGCCGCGGATGGACGGGATCGGCCTGCTGACCAAATTGGCGCAGGAAGGGTCGGGCATCCCCGCGAATGTGGCCGTGGTCCTTCTGACCGCACAAGGCTCCATCCAGGTGGCCGTCGACGCGATGAAACTGGGCGCCTACGACTTTCTGCAGAAGCCAGTGGACGCAGCCCGGCTGCGCACGATTCTGGCCAACGCAACGCGGCAGCGCGAGACTGCGATCGAACTGGAAGTGGCACGGCGACGTCTCCGCGAAACTGGAATCCTGGGCTCGATGGTGGGCAGCTCCGTGGCGATGCGGGATATTTTCTCGCTGATCGAGCAGATTGCCCCTTCCAATGTTTCCGTACTCATCACCGGCGAGAGCGGAACAGGCAAAGAGATGGTGGCGCGCACGCTTCATGATTTAAGTCCGCGCAAACCAAGACCCTTTGTGGCCGTGAATTGCGCGGCCATGCCCGAAACGTTGATTGAGAGCGAGCTCTTCGGCCACGAAAAGGGCTCCTTTACCGGCGCTGTCGAGCGGCGCGCCGGCTGCTTTGAACTGGCCTCGGGTGGCACACTCCTTCTGGACGAGATTGGAGAAATGCCCATCGGCACCCAGGCCAAGCTGTTGCGCGTACTGGAAGAACGAAAACTGCGGCGGCTGGGCGGGCGCACCGAGCAGGATGTGGATGTACGTGTGCTGGCCGCGACCAACCGCGATCCCGACGATGCCGTGGCCCGGGGTGAACTGCGCAGCGACCTCTACTACCGGCTTAACGTGTTCCATATCCACATGCCGCCGCTGCGCGAACACAAAGAAGACTTGCTGCCGATGGCCGAAGCCATGGTGCGCGAGATGAACCAGAAGCACTCGCGGCGCGTTTCCGGAGTGGGACCGTCGATGCTCGACCGGATGATGGCCTATGACTGGCCCGGCAATGCCCGCGAATTGAGGAATACAATCGAGCGCGCAGTGATTCTTTGCCCGGATGGCGCGCCACTGGATGCAGGCCATCTGCCGCCGAACTTTGGCAAGGCGCAGGCCCAGGCCGCCCTTGCCCTCGACGCGAGTGCGGTGCCGGTGAGAGTTGGCAATACTGTCGACGAGGCGGAGCGGCTGCTCATCCTGCGCACGCTGGAATCCACGGGCCAGAATAAGACCCGCGCCGCCGAGATTCTGGGCGTGAGCTTGAAGACCCTTCACAACAAGCTCAAGGAATACAGTCAAGCGCGGGAAGATCAGCCGGTCTGAATCTTCTGGCAATTCGATTCTCAGTTGATCACTTTGGCAGGTGAATTCGAGCACAGCTCTAAGCCATGCGACTCAAGACAAAACTCGTGTCTGGCAATCACCAGCCTGGTGTTCCTGATCTCGGGCCTGCTTTCGCTCGTCTACGTGACCCAGTTGTTGAACGCGGCCGTCAAGCAGTCCTACGACGCCAACCGGATGGTGGCAAACCAGGTCCGGCTGGCGCTTGCAGAATGCGCTGGAGACGGGGCTGAAGGACCAGAAAGTCGACCCCAACAATCCTGCGCGAACTCCGCAATCTTGCAGCCGCGGCCATTCGCGACAACGAGGCACTGCAAGGCGGTCGTCGACTCGGTCAACCGCTACTCGCTTACCGTTTACGACATCAATATCGGCGACAGCCAGTCGCGCACACTGGTCAGCACCAATCCTCTCAACGAAGACAAGCCGCTTCCGGTCCGCCCCGACTACAGCCAACTGCTGAAGCCAATCCCATCGAGTTGATGAGGGAGGTTTTTGGTCCGCCGAAAGTATTTGACGTGGTCGTGCCTCTTGACCGGAACGGCGAACCCTTCGCCACGGTGCACGTCGGAGCGCGAACGACACTGCTGCATGCGGTCTATCGCCATGGATTGCAGAGGCAGTCACCCTGATGGGCTTCGCGCTTGGGCACCGCGCTGGTTGTGGCTTTCCTGCTGAGCAACCTGGCTCTGCGGCCGCTGGAAGAGATCAGCATGCAACTCGACTATTGGACTTCGGCAAGCGCCGAGACGCCGGCGAAGTCGGAGGCCGCGCCCCGGCAGGACACCCCGGAGCGCGTCTCCACAAAAATCGAAATGATCGGCCAGCGCATGCGCAACGTTGAAGAGGTATTTGCGGCTCTCAAGGAGAATCTCGACCAGTTTCTCAGCAATCTGCAGGACGGAATTCTGCTTTTCACCGCGGATGGGCGAGCCGTGCTGGTTTCAGAAGCGGCGCGCCGGTTTCTGCATGTCGAACGGGACCGCATCCTCGGCCTGCATGCGCGGGAGATCTTTGACCGTTCCACGGTGCTGGGCCGCACGCTTGCGCGAGGCCTTCGATGCCGGCGTAACTGTCGTGCAGGAAGAGGTTTTGACCGAGACCGGACGCCGCATTCAGGCTTCGCTGGATTTCATCCACGATGACGAACACGCGCCAGGGACTCGGCGCCCTGGTCACTCTGCACGATCTCGAATCGGTAGAAGAGATCGAGTCGGAACTGGAGCTTTCGCGGCGCATGGCGGCGATTGGAAGGCTCACCTCCGGCGTCGGCCACGAGGTCAAGAATCCGATTAACGCCATCGTGGTGCACCTGGAGTTGTTGAAAAACAAAACTCGGCGGCGACAATGCACCCGCGGCGCGTCACCTTGAGGTGATCGACGCCGAGATTCATCGCCTCGACCGCGTCGTGCAGACTCTGGTGGACTTCTCGCGTCCGGTGGAACTGCAATTGCGAGAACAAGATCTGCGCCAGGTGTTCGGCGACGTTCTGGCCCTGGCGGCTGAAGAGCTGTCCACCCGTAACGTGACGCTGGAGAGCTCGCTTCCGTCCAATCCACTGGTGGCAAACGTGGATGCCGACCTGCTGAAACAGGCGGCGCTCAATGTGATTCAGAATGGGGCGCAGGCCATGCCGGACGGGGGTACGCCTGCGGGTGGTGCTGGAAGAGAACAAGAAGAACGCTGTCCTGCGCATCGCCGACGAGGGAACCGGCATTCCCGACGAAATCCGGGAGAAGATCTTCGACCTGTATTTCACCACCAAGAGCGAGGGCAGCGGGATCGGCCTGGCCATGACTTACCGCATTCTGCAGTTGCATCACGGGAGCGTGGAAGTACAATCAAGATGTAGACCGTGGTACGGAATTCCTGCTGCGGATTCCGCTCGCCGCCGCGGAATGGGGACGCCGGCATCTTCAGCCGGCGAATATGGAAAGTACGGAAGGGTTTATTGGGATGAGGACGCCTGTCAAGGGCGTTGCATGGCTGTTGCCGTTCATGCTGACTGCGTGCTATCCACAAGCCGCATCAGGCAGCGCAGACCCAGCCCCTCGCGCCGCCCATTGTGGATACTCCGCCGCCCAACCCCGCGCCGCCGCCTGCCGACCTGCCGCCTCCGGTCGTCACGGTTCCGAGCCAGACGACGACCGCCTGCAACCACCCCCCAGACCGAGCCGCCGGAACAGCCCGCGAAGCCCAAGGTCCACCACAAGAAAGCCGGCGAACAAAGAACGTCGAGCAGGCCTCCAACGGAACCGCCGGCGGTCAGCGCCATCGGCCAGCTTTCTCCCGGCGATCCCACCGATCAACAGCGCCAGACCAACAACTTCGATTGCTTCCACAGAACATGGCCTGAACGCGATCACCCGCAAGCTGAATGACCAGGAGCAGAAGACGGCCGCGCAAATCAGGGAGTTCCTCAAGCAGGCCAAGGCGGCCCTGGCCTCCGGCGACGTGGACGGCGCGCACACTCTGGCCCTCAAAGCCCAGGTGCTGCTCGGCGAGATCAACCAAGTAAGCAGTCCGGCGCGCTCTGCCGCTGCGGCTGTAATTGGCCTTAGCGCTCTCCCCAACTCAGCTTGCTGCGCAGCGCCTCAAAGAAGCCGCTCTCGCTCAGCCGGACCAGGTTGACGGTGTGGCGTGGAGCGCTGGCAGCGGACCTCATCGCCCAGACGCAATTCCATCGGCAGTGCTGGCCGTCCACAGTGAGAAGCGCCTGGTTGGGAGCTCCGACGACACGGACCGTCAGCAAGGCATCTCCGCGGACGACTATGGGCCTGAAGCGTGAGCAGATGCGGGACAGATCGGCGTAACCACCAGCGCATCCACATCCGGAGTCAGAATGGGTCCATTCGCCGCCAGCGTATAGGCCGTCGATCCCGTCGGAGTGGAAACAATCACGCCGTCGGCGCGGAAGCGGGCCACCGACTTGCCGTCCAGTTCCACCGCAAAGTCGCCCATGCGCGCAATTTCGCCCTTTGAAACCACCACCTCGTTCAGCGCCTCGCACGTAGGAAAGCAGCGCTCCGTCGCGCCACACTGCGGAGTGCAGCATGGCCCGGGCATCAAGAGAATGGCAATCGTTGCACCATCCTTCAAGGGTCGTGTAGAGATCGGCCAGGCGAATCTCTGTAAGAAAGCCGAGGAATCCCAGGTTCACGCTCAGGATCGGCGTGCCCGTCGCGGCAAAGATGCGCGCCACGGAGAGCAGCGTGCCGTCGCCGCCAAGGACAATGACCAGCGCCGGTGCATGACGCGGCATCTCGGCGCGATCGATGACCGGCGCGTCCCGGCAAAACTCGCCGCCCTCCCGGTCGAAGAAGAGGCTCGTAGCCGTGCTTGCGCAGCCACGCAATCAATTCCGGCAGAATCCTGGCGAGTTCTTCTTTCTGCGGCTTGCAGACAATGGCGACGTGGGTCATGCGGTCCCAGTGTACCGGAGCAGCTGCGGTCCGGAAGAGTCCGCTGCCGCGCCATGGGTCTTCACGCGCTCTGTCTACGCCGAAGCCTCGCGCGCAGCGTGCATACAGCAGAAACTCCTGGTTCCCTTCTGCCCCGGTGATCGGCGATGGGATGCTTTCGACCACCTGCCAGCCAAAAGACTCTACGCAAGCGGCAACTTTTTCAACCGCTTGCTGATGCGCTTCAGGATCGCGCACAATTCCGCCCTTTCCCACATTGCCGCGTCCCACCTCGAACTGCGGCTTGACCAGGATGACTGCCTCGCTGAGCCGCGGAGCCGCCGCCAGACACCGGCCCCAGCAGCAAGTGTCGCCGAGATGAACGAAACATCCATCACCAGCAGCGACAGCTCTGGGAATCCGGCTTCCGCCAGCGCTCCGGCGCAAGAAAGCGCGCATTGGTGCGCTCCACCAGGCGCACCCGCGGGTCGTTGCGGAGCTTCATCGCAATCTGTCCAAAGCCGGTATCGACGGCCGTTACGTGCGCGGCGCCGTGCTGCAGCAGGCAGTCTGTGAATCCGCCAGTAGATGCGCCGACATCAAGGCATGCGCGGCCCTTCACGTCGATCTTCCAGTGGTCAAGCGCTGCAGCCAGTTTGAGCCCGCCGCGGCTCACATACGGCAGATCGTCGCCCAGAAGGCGGATTGCGGCATCCTCTGGAACCGTGGAGCCCGGCTTTTCGACTTTCTGCTCGCTGTACCAATACGCGACCGGCAAGAATCAGTGCCCGCGCCCGCTCACGGCTGGCTACGAGACCGCGCTCCACCAGCAGCAGATCGACGCGAATTTTCTTTTGGCCTGCGGCTTTCTCCATCCGTCGTTTCCCTGCTTCTGTTCCCCAACCGCTAACTACTCGGAATGCAAAAGGCCACCCCGAATTAGGGAATGGCCTCTCGTCTGCTTCTCTCGCCGGAGATTTCCTAAGGAAGCGTACGGCATTGGGCGAGCGTGTAATTTGCCCCGTAGGTCGAGGTCATCAAAGCGGGAGGCAGGTAGCAGGGCTGGCCGAACCCAGGCTGGCGGCTGGTGATGATCGCGTTGCCGCTCACTCCATTCTGAGTGCTCGTTCGTACATCGATGATGTTGCCTTCCACCAGGACCGTAGTATCCACAATGTCCTGGTCCGTACGGATGATTGTCAGATAGGGGCTATCCGGCGATGAAGCATAAACCTTGCCGTAGAGCGAGTTTGAGGTCGACACTACAGTGCGCGGATGACCAACGACCGTGAGCGTCTTCTCCACCGTATGGCTGGAAAGATTACACGATCGTCACCGTGCCGTCTGTCTGGTTGGCGGTATACGCTCTGCTGCCGTCAGAGAGGGCCGTCACACTGGCCGGATTCTTGCCAACCGGGACGGTAAAGGTCGTGCCGAAGGTTCCGCTGTCATTGCCGTATTCGTCCAGGCTGACATCAATTACGCTGATCGTGCCGCCGTCGTAGTCGGCAACAACCAACTGATTGGTCGTCGGGATGTATTCGGCATAGACTGGGCCGGCGACCGCGGGCACATTGGCGCCGGTAAGTCCGGCCGTGGTCGAAAGCGGCAAAGATGGATGGCAGGTCACCAGTTGTCCACTCTGGTTGGTGAAGGGAACGCAAGCATCCAGCGTGTTGTTCTGGCTGTTGATGACTGTGATGGTGTCGCTGCCCCGATTCAGAACAAAGAGGCGCTTGTTGTCGTTGCTTTCCACTGCATATACGGGACACTTTGCCAGTGGAATGCGCGCCGAGATGGTGTAGCTCGGCTGCTCCACCGCATCTGCTTCACCGGCTGGTCCGGCCGCCGACGACAAATTGCAAGCCACACCGCTTGAAACGCCCTCCTGGCTTATGGAGTATGTGCGCTGGGATACAACCCCGGTGCCTGCAATGGTTACCGGATTGGGCGCCACGGGGATGGCAAGTTTAAAAGTCTCGGGGCTGCCGGAGAGGATATCCACAACATTCAGATCAAGGTCGGCTATCGAGAGCCCCGATGATGGTGAGAATAAACCTACGGGTTGCGAAGTGGTGGGGAGAGTCGTGTAGGTAATCTGCTTTTCCTGCAAGTTGGTCGAGACAGGAAAGTTAGTAAGCGTGCCGTCGCTGTTGACGGTATAGCCTGTGCTGCCGGTTGCATCTACGGTGAAGGAAACCGGTCCCGGACCGATGGGCGCCTGGGCCATGATGGTGTCGCCCGCGTAATCGATGACCGTGGCGATGCCGGGGGCCGATGGTGAAGGATCTGAGACAACGATTGCCAGCGAAGAAGGCTGCTGTGGAGGACCGCTCGGATTGATGGGTGTAACGACCGGCCTGTAGGTGTTTCCACATCCCGCGACCAACCCAGCGGCCAAAAATGCCACCCCTGCCTCAACGAACCGCACACGCATCCTGCCTGTATTCATTAGAAAAAGACTCATCCAGTTCTTTCCTGCTTACTCCGTGATTGTAAATCAGGCAGATGGGCCATAGCCCCGGCCCGGTCATTGCTGATCTGAACACCCGAAGGGATCCCATCCGGCCACTTTCGGAGCCGAGTGATGTTGGCAGACGGCACAGACCCTTGGGGCTCTGCTTCTTAGACGTGGCGCACCTTGTCTCAGGTATCACCCGAGACGAAAGGTGTGGCGTGGCGGCTGGTGTTCCCGCTAATGAGCGGCAACTTGAACGATTGTGCTGTCAGGAACACTCCAGGCGGCAGCGCCGTCATGGGTCAACTTTTGATTGGCGTCGTCCCAGTGCAGCCGAGTCACAGAACCGGCTCCCTTCTCATACGCATAGGTCATGCCGTCATCGGAAAAGAGAGTGAAACTGGCATCGGCACCAGGGTAGACACGCACCGCGGAAATGGCTTGGACCTGGTGCGTGCTGTCGACCGGAGTTCCCAAGGGAATGATCGATCCTGCTCGGACGAACAGCGGAATTGTATCGATGGGTGCCGACACCATGATGGTCACTCCACCCTTCACTCGCTCATTGGTCCAGTAGTCGTACCAGTCCGCGCCGTCGGGCAGATAAACTTTGCGGCTGGTTGCACCCTGTTCGGTGATCGGCGCAACCAGAAATGCCGGACCAAGCATGTACTCATCGCGCAGGTCGGTCACATTGGGGTCGTTGGGGAAGTCCAACGGCAACGCGCGCATGAAGGGTGCGCCGGTGAGCCAGGTTTGATAACCGAGCGAGTAGATGTACGGCAGGAGCTGGTAGCGCAGGCGCAGGAACTTCTCCAAGAATTGGCTCCGCTTGCTTTCCGTAGGACCAGACCTCGTTTGCTGGACGGCTGCCGTGGGTGCGGAAGATGGGCAGGAAGGTCGCGTATTGGAACCACCGCGTGTAGAGTTCAGGGTAGTCGTCGTACCCCCCCACAACCTCGCGAGCGTCGGACGGATCGAGCAGAGGGGCATGCGCCGGGTGATGTTCTCTGGGCAGATCCTGCCAGCCCGCCAGTGTCGTTGGACCAGTACGTGAGCCCTGAAGCCGCTGACGTCAAGACCGGTAGGAATCTGGCGGCGCAATGTGTCCCAGGTGGGATAGATGTCGGACGACCAGACGATCGTTCCGTTGCGCTGCACGCCGAGGTAGGCATCGCGGGAGAGAATCAGCGCGCGCTTGCCCGGTTCGTCCTTGCGGAAACCGTCATAAAGCGCACCCGTGTGAAAAAGCGGGTAAACGTTGAAGAACTCGGTGCCCGGGCCGATGTGGTAGTAGTCGCCTGTGGGAGGCAGGTCAGGCTCGGTTTCGTCTGCCCAAAGAGAATCAAATCCCTTGCTGATGATATTGTCGCGGATAACCTTCCAGTACCAGGCAGCGGCATCGGGGTTGGTAGTATCGATGTCCGATCCTGCACGGTCGTAGGGCAGCCCGTCGGTGGGTGTGCCGTCGGCCTCGTGAATCAACCAGCCATTCTTCAGCAGCTCGGAATAGAAGCGATCCTGCGGAAGGAATCTTGGCCAGACGCTGATCATGGTCTCAAATCCCATGTCGTGGAGTTGCTTGTTCATCGCCGCGGGGTCAGGCCAGAATTTGGGATCGAGGTCCATCTGCCCCATCTTCGTGTAGTAGAACCAGTCCACCACCAGCACGTCTGCGGGCAAATGGCGGTCGCGATAGCCCTGGGCAACGTCCAGCAGTTCCTTCTGACTCGAATAGCGCTGTTTGCACTGGATGTAGCCATACGCCGCTTTAGGCAGCATCGGCGTCGGCCCAGTGAGTTGCCTGTAGCCTGAATAGATGTCGTCGGCCTTTTCTCCCGCAATGACGAAGAATGAAACCCGGTCGCCAACTTCCGAAGTCCACTTCGTCTGCTCGTTGAAGCCGGGCTCGATTGTGGTCTTCGACGGGTTGTCCCAAACCATTCCGTAGCCCTTGTTGGTTACTACAAACGGAATACACCAACTCGGGCCTCCGGTGGCTAGATAGTCTGACCAGCAGCGGACTGTGTGGCCGCGGTGATCAAGAAACCCCTCATGATTCTGGCCAAGGCCGTAGTAGTGCTCATCCTCCGGCGAAGCAAACGTTGCGCCGACGACAAAGAACGGAGGGTCCGTTGGCCGGCGGTCGTGTGCCAGCTCCGCAGTGCCGTCTTTGGCGTTGGGCACCGACTGCGACCACCCGGTCATCTCCAGCAGTGTCTTGCCTTCGGGCGTACGAAAGGTGATGTGAGCCCCGGGAGTAGACCCGTTGAAGTAGATCGCGATGTCTTTGTCAGATTGCGGAATCGGCGTGTCGCCAGGCATGTCCACCGTAGCCACAATTTTTGCCGATCGATAAACGTCCGCCTTTTCCGTATGGCTTGCAGACCAGCCGGAAGAATCGGGTGAAGCGACAAAACCGTATCCCGGCTTGGTCACCGCGGGATCATGCTGCAGACTCAGCGTGACGCGCAGGATATTTGGCGCGTAGGGTTCCAGAACAATGGTTTGACCTTTGCGATCGAGCTCCAGGCGCTGACCTGGGGTTTGCGCAATCGAAACAGCGCCGGTGACGACAATTGAGAAAACGAGGACGATGACGGATGAATACCGATGCATGTCAAACTCCGTACGCGACGCCGATGTACCGAAATGCGCCGCGCTGTCGAGTGTAAACCGATTTTCCTGAGATGCCCAGCCACGCCTTTCACCCGCCGCGCAAGAACGGTAGGATGAAGCGTGGCTCAAGTGAAACTGGTTTGGCAATCGAAGTTGGTGCTTCTGCTTGTGCTTCCTTATGTGGCGGCGAGCGTGGTGCTGGAAACTCGCTGGTGGGCCGTGAATGATGCGCCCGTGGCGATTTGGACCACTGGCCTGAGCCTGATTCTCGGCGTGGTTGCTTTCAAACTGCGATCGGCTACATTGGGCGCGGCTGCCGCCGGCGCTGCGATTACGGCGAACATGATGTATTCCACAACGCTGGTTCCCTACGCGCCTTGGAATACTGCACTCCTGCCGGTGCTCGCGGTACTGGTGCAGACATCGATTGCAACCCACCTTGGCCGCAGCCGCAAAGAACGGTTGGGCACCGCCGAGAACCGCAAGGGACGGAGGGCAAGCCAGGTGGCTGCCAACCTCGGCATTGCCGCGCTCATCTCCAACGACCTGACGCAATCCCTGCTGATGAAGCAGGACTGGCTTCAGTGGACGAGCCAGGCTCCGACGGCCATCTTCGCCGTAGGATTGGCCGCGTTAGCCGAAGCCGCGGCGGACACTGTTTCCTCCGAGTTGGGGCAGGTGCTGAATGACCAGCCCCGCATGCTGACGACCCTACGCCGGACCGAGCCGGGAACCGACGGCGCCATCAGCGTTGGCGGCACAATTGCCGGTGTCGTTGCTGCGGGAGTGGTCGCTGCAGTTGGCGCATTCGCGTTTCGCGGCGGCCGAGTGATGCTGGGAATCAGTTGGACTGCAGGGGTCTTCGGCCTCTTCTTTGACAGTTTGCTGGGTGCCACACTGGAGCGGCGCGGCTGGATGAACAACGACGCGGTGAATTTTCTTTCCACGGCCAGCGCCTCGGCGTTTGCGCTTGGCCTGATGGCGGTCTTGCCAACGATCTAAACTTGCCGGCTTCAAAGACATCTCAAACGCTTTCGATGGTGTGCTTTGGTCGACCTTCAAAAGGAAACTCAAGTTTCTGCCACTCTCAAAGGAACTTTTTCAGCATGCCTCTCGCTGTCGTGCAACCCGCAAAGTTGTTCGAATCCGATGTACGAGGGTTCATTGAGGACCTTCTTAGGGTGGGCGCACCGGTTCTCAGTGCATGTGCAAGCGCCACAGCATATAACTGATTGTCTCGTGGGCAATGCGCTCCGGCTCTTCTGTCCCTCCTTCAACGGGTACCCGCGAACGCGGTGACGTAAGAACGTCGAGGCCGTCGGCGGCGCAGATCTCATGAATGCGGAACATGTGGGTGTCGTCGCTGACAATCACCAGCCGACGGTAACCATTGGCGCGGGCGATCACTGCGATGCGCCGCGCGGACTCCTCAGTGCTGCGGCTCTCGGTTTCGGCAATGATCGACGACTCAGGAACCCCCATGCTCATCAGGTAGTCTCGACCCACGCCGCCTTCGGAGAACTTGTCGCCGCCGTCGCCACCCAGTGTGATGACGAGCGGTGCAATGCCACGCTGGAACAGAGAGAGCGCATGGTCGAGACGTGCCCGATAAACCGGCGAGGGGCGTCCGTCGTATTCAGCGGCGCCAAACACCGCAATGGCATCTGCGGGAGCAGCCTGGTCCAAGTCTGCATAGCGCTCAATTTGTACATAGACCCAACGGCTCCAGGCGAGTGTCCCTATGACCAGCAGGAGCAAAATTAGAAGGATCGAGCGAAGGAACCACTTTCGCGACTTCAACCTCGCCCTTGCGCTCATGCGGACATCTTAACGCTGCAGGACCATGACGATCTCATGTGTGGGAATGGCACCCTCGCGAAGGATCTCCCATCGGCCAGGGCCCAGAGACAGATCGACAATCGTCGTTGGCTGTGCACGTCCGGTGGGACCGCCGTCGATGATCAGGGGAATGCGCTCGCCGATCTGATCCCTTACGCAGGCGGCGTGCGTACACTCCGATGCGCCTTGAAGATTGGCGGAGGTTGCGGTGATGGGCAGCCCGAATCGCGCAACGACAGCCCGTGCGATGGCCGCATCGGGAACGCGCAATGCCACGTTGCCAGTGTTGGCGGTGGAGCGCAAGGGCAGTTTGGTGCCTGCGCGCACGATGATCGTGAGTGGTCCCGGCCAGAAACGATCTGCCAGTTTGTCGAGCATCGGATCGGTATCGCGGGCAAGCTCATAAGCCTGGCCAAGTCCCGAGATCAGCAGGGAGAGCGGCTTGTGCTTCTGGCGAGTTTTGATCCTGTAAATGCTTTCCACCGCGTGCAGGTTCACCGGGTCCACAGCCAGGCCATAGAAGGTGTCAGTGGGCAAAGCTACGACGTCGCCTTTGCGCAGACAGGAGACAATGTAATCGATCCGGTCTGGTTCTGGTTCATCGGGATGGACGCGCAAAATTTCCGCGGACAAGAAGGTCTACCTCGGTTCCCTCAAGCGTTTTTGCAGTTGCAGTGAGCCCGAAGCAACTTCGGTCAAATGGTGCGCATTTGCAGAGCGCCAGACCCTGCACCGGCATCACAAAACCAGGCGTGCTCAAGAAAGTGACTGCAATTGCATGACGCCATAAAGACGGAAACTATCACAGCCCGCCTTGGCGGGCAAGTCAAGGGGCCATCAGCCAGCGCTTCACTGAATGCCAAAACAGCATAGAATCGGCTAGGAGCTTGAAGTCATTCTCACAGATGCCATTTCGAATTGTACAGAGTAAGCAGAATGGCCGCCTGAAAGATCTGCGGCGTGCGTTGGCGCAGCCGTCTCGCGAGGGAGGCGGGTTGGCCGGAATCGAAGGTCCAAACCTGCTGGTCGAGGCTGCGCGTGCTCATCTGCGGATCGAATGCGTCTTCGCCGCGTTGGGCTCGGAGCAACTACTGGAGGGAATTGGCCTGGCATCGGATATCGAGATTCTGCTGATGCCGCGAGAATTGCTACCTCACTGCCCTGGCTACTGAAACGCCGCAGCCGGTTGCCGCTCTTATTCAGCCGCCTGATTGGACATGGCGCGACATTTTGGAGGGCGGAGTTGACGGCCAGGGCAAATCGGCGCCGCTCGTGGTTGTGCTGGCCGGCTTGCAGGACCCCGGCAATCTAGGCACGATTCTGCGCTCCGCTGAAGCCTTTGGCGCGAGTGGAGTGATCAGCTTGCCGGGAACCGTGAGCGCATGGAATCCAAAAGCCGTACGCGCTTCAGCCGGGAGTGTTTTCCGTGTTGCCGGTGCTTTCGGCAACCGCCGACGAATGCATCTCAATGTTGCAGGAGGCTGGAGTTGCAGTGCTCACCACTGCGGTGCGAGAGGCCGTCGGTCTCGATCAGACGAACCTTGCCGGGCCGGTTGCGCTGCTGATCGGGAACGAAGGCAGCGGCGTGCTCGGCTGCTCTGGCTGCAAGGGCTGATGGGGCCGTCACGATTCCCTGCCCCGGCCCTGTGGAGAGCCTGAACGCATCGATTGCGGCCAGCGTGCTGCTCTATGAGGCGTCTCGTCAACGCAGGAGAAAGCGATGAGCCTGTTTGACGGCGAACCCGAGGGCCCCAAAGGCACGTTGCGCACTGCACCCCTTGCTGAGCGGATGCGCCCGCGCAGCCTGGAAGAATACAGCGGACAGGAACATTTGCTGGGTCCCGGCAAACCTCTGCGTGTGCAGATCGAGCGCGAGGGTCCCGACTCGACGAATACGGGGTCGATGATCCTATGGGGTCCGCCGGGCGTGGGAAAGACCACACTGGCCAAGATCATTGCCGAAACAACGCGCGCCAACTTCATTGAGTTCTCTGCAGTCATGAGCGGCATCAAGGAAATCAAGCAGGTGATGGCTTCGGCGGCGCAAGCGTCCGAGATGCATTCGCGGACGATCCTATTCGTCGATGAAATCCATCGCTTTAACAAGGCCCAGCAGGACGCTTTTCTGCCTTACGTTGAACGCGGCACCATTCGCCTGATTGGTGCGACCACCGAGAATCCTTCCTTCGAAATCATTTCGGCGCTGCTCTCGCGCTGCCGCGTCTACGTGCTGCAGCCGTTGAGCGAAGAACGCATCATGGCGCTACTGCGCCGGGCTGTCGAAGACCGCGAGCGCGGCTTGGGTGCATTGGATCTGAAGGCCGACGACGATGCGCTGGAGCTGATCGCAAGTTACTCCAGCGGAGACTGCCGCAACGCTTACAACACGCTGGAAGTGGCCGGGCAATTGGCCGCCGATGGCGCGAAGCACATCGACCGCGCACTGGCCGGTGAGGCTGTGCAACAACGTGTGCTGCTCTATGACAAGTCGGGCGAGGAGCACTACAACCTGATTTCCGCGCTGCACAAGAGCGTCCGCAACAGTGACCCGGATGCGGCGCTCTATTGGCTGGCGCGTATGTTTGCCGCCGGCGAAGACCCGCTCTACCTTGCCCGCCGCGTAGTGCGCATGGCTGTCGAGGATATCGGTTTGGCCGCACCGGAAGCACTTAATCTCTGCCTCTCTGCCAAGGAGGCCATCGATTTTCTGGGCTCGCCGGAAGGAGATCTGGCATTGGCTGAGGCAGTGGTGTATCTCTCGCTCGCTCCGAAGTCGAACTCAGTCTATTTGGCATACGGCGCGGTGCAGCAGGAAATTGAGCACACGCGGCAGGAGCCGGTGCCATTGCACCTGCGCAACGCGCCAACGCGCCTGATGAAAGAGTTGGAGTATGGCAAGGGATACCGTTACGCACACGATGAGGAACATCGCGTTGCGGATATGGACTGCCTGCCCGATTCGCTCAAAGGCCGCAGCTACTACCAGCCTACGCAGGAGGGCCGGGAAAAACAGCTGGCCCAGCGCATGGAAGAGATCCGGCGCATTCGCGCGGGAAAGCACATCAGTTGAGCCCCTTTCAGATGAGTGGCAAGAGATTGAATTCAGCGAATGGGAGATCCATTCGTCTTCGGAAATTTTCCAACCGCATCCGTGACGATACCGGGAGTCAGAACCTCAGGCAGCATTTGCGGGCTGCTTTGTCCCGGCGCGTACAGCGCGTACGCGGGAACGCCACTGCGATCCAGTGCGGCCAGCGCCTCGGCAATCGCCGCATCGCGCTGCGTCCAGTCCGCTCGCAGCAGTGCCACATGAGCGTCGGCAAATGCTTTCTGGACTTCGGGCTGACTCAGTGCCACACGCTCATTGACCTGGCAGCTCAGGCACCACTTTGCCGTAAAGTCCACAAACACGGGCCGACCCTGCGCCTGGTAGCGCGCAACGGCGTCGGCGGACCATGGCTCCCAGGCGCCTTGAGTCGCTGACATACGGTCGAGGTCTCCGACGCAATCGGCCAATTCGCCCGGGGCCCAGATGCCAAGTACAACCACGCCAAGCACAATGAGCGCAGCAACAGACGGATGCCCAACGCCTGGCCGGCCAGCGACCCAGGAACCAACCCGCAATCGCCAGCAGCAGAAAGCTGGCCAGCAACGCAACGAGCAGGCTCGAGCCGTAAGTCTGAGCCACCACCCAAGCCAGCCAGATCACCGTAGCGAAAATGGGCACGGAAATGGCCTGCTTCAGCACATCCATCCACACTCCGGGCCGCGGCAGTAGGCGTGTCCAGGCCGGTTGCAGCGTGAGCGCCACATACGGAGCGGCGAGGCCGAGCGCAAGCGCCGTGAAGACCGCGAAAGTTACTGCCGGCTGGCTGCGCGAGGGCATATCCAATGGCCGTCCCCATCAGCGGCGCCGTGCACGGGGTCGCCACAACCACGGCCAGCACACCGGTAAAGAAGCTCCCCGTGTAACCCTGCTTGGCGGCGAGCGAACCACCTGCGCCGGTGAGCGTGAGCCCAACGTCAAACTGCCCCGCGAGCGACAGGCCCAGAAAGAAAAGGAGCCCGGCCATCAGTTCAAGAAACACCGGCGACTGGAACTGAAATCCCCAGCCGAGCCGCGCACCAGTCCCGCGCAGGATGAGCAACGCAGCAACAAGGGCCCAGAACGAAACCAGAATGCCCGCTGCATACACGAACCCATGCGCACGCAGCTTGTGCCGCTCCTCGCTGCCGGAGTTGACCAGCGCCAGCCCTTTGAGGAACAGCACCGGAAAGACACATGGCATGAGGTTCAAGAGCAGCCCGCCGAGAAAGGCCAGGCCGGAAATCTTCATCAACTTGAGGAAGGAGGACTGAGGAGCGGTGCCGGAGAAGATTGAACGGTGTCGATGCGGCGGCGCCGACTGAGACCGCGTAGGAAGAAGCTTGAGTTGGCGTCGTTGGTGCAGTGGGAAGTACTCTCGCCTGCTGCAACTTTTCCGGGCAAAGCCGATATTTCAAATGTGCGTCCTTCTGAAAGCTCCAGTACGCCCCGCAATTGCGCCGGGTTGGCTGCAAGGCTCGCATCCTTTTTCAAGTCCAGTACGAGGCCGCTCGCTGCCGAGGCGAAACTCTGCGCCGCAGGGTTGTCGATGATGTTCTGATCCGAAGGAAAGAACTCAGCGCTCGTCTCGCGCCGGCCAGTCACGACACCAAGACGAAAGCCTTCTGTTGATCGGCTGAAACTTGGCCTTGAATCCGCTGGGCGTCGATTTTGGCAGGCGCGCAACAAAACGGGTGAACAGTGCCAGATCGGAAGCTTGGCGAAACCGATTTGCCTGGATGGGCCAATACGTTGCGCGTTCACAATCAGTTCCGCTTTGCCGGGGATGCAAGTGGCGCGGCAGACCAGCCAACTCACCTTTGCATCGAGTTGTGCAGGACCGGGCTTGCGGCTACCGCGCCACATTCAGCTCGAATGGAAACAGCACCTCATCTTCATAGCCGAAATCCATGAGCGGGCCATAGGGCAGACGCATCGGCGCGGGAAACTCCAACTCTCCCGCGGATATGCCATCCGGCAGCGTCCAGTGAATCTGCGGCGGTTCGCCGGCATCGCCCGCATTTTTCCAATAGACATGCCAGCCATCGTCGATTTTGAAGTAGAGACCTGCATCCGCCGATTCACCGCGATTCAACGTCTGCGGCAGAACGATCAGGCGCACATGCACGTGCGGCGCATCTGCCGAATCGGATTGCGCCCGCGCGGGAAGGCCCGGCAATGGCGAAGATAAGAATCGCGAGGATGAGAGTGATCGCAGCATCGATGAAAATCAATTGCTCTTTCCGCTTGCAGGCAGTGTAACGGAGATGGATCGTGTTGAGCGGCACGATCAATTCACTTGAAGACAACCGCGCATGCTGCCGGAAGATGCAGTCGTCTTGAACGCACTTGACTCCTGCCGCTCGCGCGCGAGCCACCGCTTCCTCGTGAATGACGTCATCCTGGAGCCACAAATAAGGAATATGCAAGCGGATCACATCGTCCACAATGGCGGGGACGTACTCCGGCGCACGAAAGACATTTACGAGGTCGATGCTCCGCACCGCCCTCGCTTTGAAAAGCAGCCTGCGCCGCATCGAGATCAGGGAAACACTTCAGCCTCGAGGATCTCAGCTGAGCGCAGGGTTTACGGGCAAAACTCGATACCCATTGTCAGCCAGATAGCGGCCGATGTTATGGCTGGCGCGCCAACCTTTGTCGCTCATGCCCACGACGGCGATCGTCTTGGCGGTGCGAAGCATCTCTTCAATCACAGCAGGATCATTGCTCATGTTTGCCTGACTACTCCCAACGATTAAACGTCCAAATCATCTCCTCGGTTGCGGCAACAGCTGTTCCTCTTCGCTTGGCCAGCAAATAGCCGCGCAGAAACGGCTCCAGATACCCATCCAGCACTTTGTCCACGTCACCTACTTCTACCTTGGTGCGATGGTCCTTGGCGATGCGGTAAGGTTGCAGAACATACGACCGTATCTGCGATCCGAAGTTGATTTCCAGCTTCGAATCTTCGAGCTTCTTGCTCACCGCGCGCTTCTTTTCCAACTCGTACTCATACAGACGCGAGCGCAACATCTTCATCGCCTTTTCGCGGTTTTTATGCTGACTGCGCTCGTTCTGGCATTGCACGACAATCCCAGTCGGAAGGTGCGTCATGCGCACCGCCGAGTCAGTGGTGTTCACGTGCTGGCCGCCCTTGCCGCCGGAGCGGTAGGTGTCGATGCGCAGGTCTTCAAGCTTCAAATCCACGTGGATGGTTTCATCGATTTCCGGCGAAACGTAGACCGAGGCGAACGAGGTATGGCGTCGCTTGGCGGAGTCAAACGGCGAGATGCGCACCAGTCGATGGACGCCGCTTTCGCCTGCCAACTGCCCAAAGGCGTATTCGCCGATGATGGTAAAGGTGGCGGACTTGATGCCCGCCTCTTCGCCGTCCTGGTAGTCGTTCATCTCGGTTTTGAAGCCCTGCTGCTCGGCCCAGCGCAGATACATGCGCAGCAGCATCTCGGCCCAGTCCTGGCTTTCCGTTCCGCCTGCGCCGGGATGCACGGTGACAATGGCATTGAGCGCGTCGGCCTCGCCGTTGAGCATGGTGCGCGCTTCGAGTTCCTCGGCGAACGTAGCCAGGGCCTTGATGTCGCGTTCGAGGTCGGCAAGCACATCTTCGCCTTCGCGCGCCAGTTCGAAGTAGGCTTCGATGTCGCCCGTGCGGCGCAGCAGTTCCTCATCGTCGGCAACAAGCGATTCCAGGCGCTTTTTGTCGCGCATCAGCGGCTTGGCGGCGTTGGGATTGGACCACATCGCCGGATCGGCAAGCTTGGTTTCTATTTCGGCGAGTTCCCTGCGGATACGGGCAGGGTCAAAGATACTCCCGCAGGTCGCGGACTTGGTCGCGCACGGGAGCATATGCGAATTCGAGATCGTTCAACGACATGATTTGCTCTTATGACCTGGCTTTGATTTGAAGTTTGAGCTCGCAGGCTTGCCCGGAGAGACCAACCCACGATGCCTATAGCCAGTATGGCACACAGCCAGGCAAACACGTCGCCATGCGCGGTGTAGAAGGTGATGTCGTCGCGAAAGCCGAACTGGGCCGGCAGCGCGTCAGTCTGGTGGCGGGGGATGCTTTGCCGCACCCGGCCGTAGGGATCGATGACAGCGGTAACACCATTGTTGGTGTCGCGAAGGAGCCAGCGGCGGTTTTCGATGGCCCGCATGCGTCGCCATGTTCAGGTGCTGCCAGGGGGCGCTCGTGTCCCCGTACCAGCCGTCGTCGCTGATGTTCACCAGCACCTCGGCGCCCAGCCGCGAAAACTGCCGCACTTCGTCGGCAAACACCGCTTCATAGCAGATGAAGACCCCGTAGCGGTGCCCGTTCAGGCGGAAGACTTTTCGTTCATCGCCGCGGGTGAACTCCGACACATGTCCGGTAAGCTTGCGCGCAAAAAAGAGCAGGTTCTTGAATGGCACGTACTCGCCGAAAGGAACCAGGTGAATCTTGTCGTAGCGCCCCAGGCGCGCTCCGTCGGCGCCACGATCAGCGCAGAGTTGTAGTCGCGCCAAGCCTGGTCCTGCTCTGAATAATCCGTGCCGACGTTGCCCACGACCAATGGGGCATGCGTGGCGCGAGCGATGGAAACCAGTGCTTGCTGGAACCGCGGATCGGCCTCAACGAACGGCGCGGGAGATTCAGGCCACACTACCAGATCAGGGATGCGTCGGGTAAGGAGGGCAGATGATTTCGCCCGTCGGTGCGCCCGTCTGCGGAATTCCAGCGATGTAGGTCTTGCATTGCTCTTCGGCGAGCTTTGTGAACTGGGCCATATGGTCGTCCCACTGCGTTCCAGGCCATGGGTTCTCATCGCCCACGTCAAGATTGGGTTGGATCAGACGGCAGTGGCGGTTGGAACGGGTTTGGGCGGTGCCCAGAAAGATGCCACCGAAACAGCCGCCAACGAAGCAGACAGCGCTATCCGGTCAATGCCTCGAAGCCAAAAAGCGCTTTGAACCTCGAGCGCGGCTCCATTAAGGCAACCAGTCGCGCCGGCGAGAAGCCATTCGAACAGCGCATTCACGGCCACGAGCAAGAAGCTGATGCCGTAGACGCCAGTCCATGGCGCGAGTTGGTTCACCAGACCGTTGTCGACCTGCGAGTAGCCGAGTTGGTCCCAGGGCACGCTCGTGATCCGTGCAGCGGCGAGTTCCAGTGCGGTCCACAGGATGGGCGCGCCAGCCAGCGCGAGCCGCGTGCTGCCAGTGGCCGCGCCGCACCAGAGCATGACGTCCAGGCCGAAGAGCACCGAAGTACAGCCCCAGCACCAGGCTGAAGCCGATGCAGCAGCAGGGTCGGAGCCAGTGGCGGCATGTCGCCGTACTGCGCCATCGTGTCGCGGACCCAGTAGCAGTTGCCGCAATACCAAAGACGCCGCAGAGATAGGCCAGCAAGAAATGCACTGCCGCGAGTGGACGGGCCGCTCCACATTCGATCGCGACAGAACGGCCCAGAGAAGCGGGACCAGGCCGAACCAGGCAAAAACGCTCCGCCATGGCGGCATTGGCCCGGCAAGCGGAAACGGCAACTCCAGCAGACCGGCCGAGAGTCCGGCTGCGGCCCACAACTTCAACGAATCGCGCTGCATACAGGGGCGAGTTTAATGCATTCGAGTCGACGTTTGCCGGGCTACGGCCCATTGCCCTGAGCGAATTTGACGGCCGCAGGCCCATCGCCGGACGCACACTGTGGAGGGTCTGTTGAAGACGCGTGGCGACTTCCATCTTCCGGGCAGAATTTTCCCGCTCTAAGCTCGGGAATCGAGCCGAGAAAACAGCTACAATCGGATGCATGCATCTGGCCTATTCTGGAATGCGGAGTACTTGAGGTGATGTTTTTCGCCGGCCTGGTGGGGTCATCGGTGGTCGTGATCATCAGCTTCATTGAGGATGGAAAGGAGCTGTTCGGAGACGAATAGCCGGTTGTGTTGAGGCCATCCGCCCATGCATATCGCTATTTTCATTGACTGCCGATTGATTCAGAACTAGACTCAGCCCAGGGCGGACGGCAATTTCGCTCGTTGAAAAATCTGATCGGCCGACAGTTATGCCGGCATCTTTGCGATGGCATCCACTCGAACGACCGTAGCCCCTCCTTCCGACCGCGTCCGGCTCATCGTGGCATCCTCCGTGATGCTCACGTTCATCTCCTTTTGGCGCGCGGCCGCCATCGTTCTCAACGATCTCGGTTCATCTGCTTTCTATGCCGGCGGCATCGCCGAGCAGGCGGTGGGCGCCGCTGCGCCCTGGTTCATTCTCGGCATCATGCTGTTCAGCTTCGCGGTGCGCGCGGTTTACGTCGAAAGCTGTTCGATGTTTACCCGCGGCGGCGTCTACCGCGTCGTGAAGGAGGCACTGGGCGGAACATTTGCCAAGTTAAGCGTCTCGGCCCTGATGTTCGATTACATCCTTACAGGGCCAATCTCAGGCGTTTCCGCCGGCCAATACATCACGGGCGCGATGAACGAGTTGCTGATGGTTGCAGCCAACAGCCACTGGCTCCCGCCGGCATTGATGGACGCGCACAACAATCCCTTCCAGTTCAGACATGAATTCCACCTCCGCGGTATTTCGCGGCCGCGGTGACCATTTATTACTGGTGGCAGAACATCAAGGGCATCGAGGAATCCAGCGACAAAGCACTGCGCGTCATGCAGATCACCACCGTCATGGTGTCATCCTGCTTGCTATGGGGAAGTTATTCAGTTTTCATGCGCGGAGCGCACATCTTCCTCCCGCGCCGATCCCTGTCCGGAATCTGAAATTCAGCGCGGACGCACTCAGGCTTTCCTCAAAGGAACTGGGCTGTCCGATTCTTGGGCCTGTTCGGAATATCTGATGGCATTCGGCCACTCCATCCTCGCCATGAGCGGCGAGGAGAGCCTGGCGCAGGTCAATCGCGAGATTCGAGCACCCCAAGCTGAAGAATCTCAAGCGCGCGGCCATCGTAATCGCCATTTACAGCCTGTATTCACGGGCGGCGCAACGCTGCTGGCTTCCATGCTGATTCCCGACCTGGGCAGCGCACGCACATCTACCAGGACAATCTGATCGCCGGTCTGGCCATGTACATGGTCGGGCCCGATGTTCTGGCGCATCGCGTTCCGCGTCTTCGTCGTGTTCGTCGGGTTCCTGATCCTTCTCCGGCGCAATCAATACCTCGATCATCGGCTCGACCGGCGTTCTGATGCGCGTGGCCGAAGACGGCGTGCTTACCGACTGGTTCCGCAAGCCGCACCCTAGATTCGGGACCAGCCATCGCATCGTCAATCTGGTCTTCGGCCTGCAGATGTTCACGATCATCGTGACCCGAGGCAACGTCATCACCTTGGGCGAGGCGTATGCGTTCGGCGTAATCTGGTCGTTCACTTTCAATAGCCTTGCGATGCTGGTGCTGCGTTGGAAATATCATGGCGAACGCGGCTGGAAAGTTCCACCCAATATTCCGCATCGGCAAGACCGAGATTCCCGTCGGGCTTGATTTCTGTCTTTCTCGTGCTTCTTTCCACGGCCGTCGTGAACCTGTTCACCAAGTCCGATTGCCACAGTGAGCGGCATTACTTTCGCCGCCGCCTTCTTCATCATTTTCAGCATTTCCGAACGCCAGAATCTGCGCAAACACGCCCTCACTGCGCGGCAGATGAAGGACCATTTCCAACTCGAGCATCAGGACACCATCAGCAGGGAGTCGGTGGCAATTCGCCCCGGCGCTATCATGGTCACGATGCACGACGCGGCCAATCCCAGCCGCTCTGAAATGGGTTCTGGCGCGAACCAAGACTGAAGATCGCGACGTTGTCGTGATCAGCGTTCGCATGATGGGCGTTGGCGGACCGGAATATCTGAGCGCGGAGCAACAGAGCTTTAGCGAGCACGAGCAGATGCTCTTCACTAAAGCAGTCTCAGTGGCAGAGAGCTTCGGCAAGAAAGTTTCTCTGCTGGTGGTTCCGGCCGGAGACGTCTTTGCCGCATTGGCGCAGGGCGCAAACTCGCTTGAAGTCGATTCGGTGGTCTCGGGACTCTCCAGTTCAATGACCGCCGAGGACCAGGCCTTCCATCTTGGACAGGCATGGGAAGCTTTGCCCGACCCGAAGCGGCAGTTCAACTTTTTTGTCGTTGGTCCCAGCGGCGAAACGAAGGTGTTTTACATCGGACCGCACGCCCCCTCACTGAGCCCGGACGATGTTCAACTTGGTGCATCGGCTGTGGCTGAATATGCGCCGCGATCCCTCAGTTCAGGACCTTGCACCACAGCGACATCATCACCTATGCACTGACTCGGCTGGCGGGCCAGTACGCTCGCGAAAAGGTTGAGATTCTGCGCGACCTTCGCAACTTTCGCGCTGCTGAGTCGCCTAGCCTCCGCATGGGTGGCCAGGAGTTATCCGGGACTTCGACTGGTGTGCCTCCAACCGACCCGTCCCAACAGCCCGAAGAGCTCTCCACGCGGGGTCTGAAGTAAGCCAGTCTGAATCCCAGATTTGTCCGGGTAGTAACCCAGACTTCCATTCACGAGTCAGATGACTTTCCATCTAGTCCAATTGGACCCCTATATTGTTTTGCGCAACTCAGATTTGCGCTCTCCCTTGGACATTAGCTTGTGCGAACGATCACGCATTCATGCCCTTGTCATCGCATGCGCGACTTCAGGCATTCATAGCTCTTGTGCGTGGAATGGCAAATTGGAGATATACGGGTGGGAATATCGGTTACCATGCTTCCGTCGAAGGTCTCATCTTCGGTAATCGAATGCATTTTTTGTTTGTAAATTAGTCTACAGTTGCGTATTGTGTCATGACAGGATAAGCGGTTAGCTCGTCGGCGCTTGTTCGCATTCTCGCAGATTGAATCAAGCTTCCGATGAGAAGTAAGAGGAGGGAACGTGGGAGTTTCGGAAATACTGGCACAGATTGATCGTGAGATTGCCCAATTGCAAAGGGCGCGCACCTTGCTCGGTGGAGCTGGCGCGGCAAAGACCAGGAAGGCTGGTGCCTCCGCAGCCAAGAATGTCGCAAAGAAGAAGAGAAATCTCACGCCGGAAGGGCGGAAGCGCATCGCAGAAGCCGTCAAGAGGCGTTGGGCAGAACAAAAGAAGGCAGCCGCCGCGAAGTAACTGTGCTTTGACAAGACGAAGGGCCGGCATGATCGCCGGCCCTTCTTTTTGTCAAAGCACCACGACTGTGCCTCTCCGATTAGATAGCTTCTCCCGGGTTCCATCGCATAACCTCAATTCCCGCCCCCACGAGTGCAGCCAATTCTTTCGGCGTCCCCGTCAGTGGCGGGAAGGTGCCAAAATGCAAGGGGAGCACGACGCTCGGCGCAAGCAACCTCGTCGCCAGTGCGGCCTCTTTTGGCCCCATCGTGTAGTGGCCCCCGATCGGCAACATCGCGACGTCTGGATGATATAACTCTGCGATAAGTTTCATGTCGCCAAAGACCGAAGTGTCTCCTGCGTGATAAAGCACGGGCCCATCGGTAACAGTCAGCACAAATCCTGTGGCCACTCCCACATAATGCGTCCCTTTCTCATCCTGCGCAGCCGGCGGAGTGCTTTGCCTCCACCATGGTCACGGCCACGTCTTCCAACTGCACTGTGCCGCCAAGGTTCATGCCGATCGTGTTTGCCACTCCTTTTCCGGCAACATAGTCGGCAAGTTCGTAGATTGCAACCACTGTTGACCCATGCTTAGTGGCAACCGGCACGGCATCGGAAATATGGTCTCCATGACCATGGGTCAGGAGAATGTAATGAATCCTTTCCGGTAGGATAAAACCCTTCGGATATTTTGGATTCTGCGCAATGAATGGGTCGATCACGATATTGGTTCCTTTTGCGGTCTGAACCAGGACGGTTGCATGACCCAACCATGTGATCCGCGTTCCCTTCAATACACTCATACTCCCTCCACTTCTGAGGTTCTCTCGATTTCAGGATGAAAGACCTCTTCGCTCAGCGCGTGATGATGACTTCGGAAACGCTGTCTTTTGCCAGGAACTGCCTGAACCCTGACCAGCGCGAAAACAAACGCTCAATGCTTCGATTCGTGAAAGCGCGCTGAATTGGAAATGGCTGCGCCAACTGCATCTCGACGGTATCGCCTTCAGTGATGTGGAATCGCTTATGAGCAGTCTCTTCGCCCTGAGAGCGAGTATGAAAGAAAGCCAGCACCTGCCCGCCATCATTCATGGCGGTAAACAATCGATCCACGACAGGCTCAACGAAAGATTCCGGCAGATAGTCGAGGGTCGTCCAAAGAAGAATGACGTCGAACGTACGCCCGGAAAACTGAAGCGCCTGTGCGAGATATCCCTCGATATTCCAGGTCGGATCTCCCTCTGCGTCTGTGCCGGTTTGCCAGTTACCAGTACATGCCTCAGTTACTGGATCGGCGAGAAAGATACTATGCCCGAGACTTGTGAGGTAGTTAATGTTCGTGGGCGAGGTGATACCCGCATCGACAATGCGGAGTCCTGGATCAGCTTGCAGGCGTTTGCGCAACGCCGCCCATCCACCTGAATGCCGGGGTACCTTAGGCCCGACCAAGCCCTGGGCGAGGTCTGACTGGTTGCTGTCGAGCTTCTTTTCGAACCAACGGCCAAGCACCCTGAATTCCCCCTGCGGCCAGACAGGCCGCATGTTGCTCGCTTCCTGGAGGCTTGAACTTTATTGAAGTCTCAAAATCGCTTCATGACTAAGACGCACAATCAGGCGGTTCCCTCCTGAAGAGGCAACCGTCGAAGATGCGCACGGCACAGATTCGATCATTTCGATGATGTTCTAGAAAATGCCGGTCGCACTCGTACTGCCTGAGTTCTCTGGACTCTTCAGGCCTTGGGTTAAATCCACCTTGCCTCGAAAGACCGCATTGTCTTCCACTGCGAGACGAAGCGCCCGAACGTCGCCCTGGACCACGCAGCCTGCGCGCAACTCCACGCGGCCTGTGGCCACAATGTTGCCCTGGACATGCCCCAGGATCAAAACGTCCTTGGCTGAGAGGTCGGCGGCAACATTTGCATTGGGTCCAATGGTCAACCGGCTATCGGAAAGGGTGATCGTTCCTTCCAGGTGTCCATCCACAATCAAGTCTTCACTGCCTTTCAATTCGCCGCGAATTACGACCGTCTTGCCGATCCGGGCGAGACCATTTTCCGTTGCCATGCTGCAGTTTCCTCCGAGGCGCTAATTCGAGCATTTTCAGGGGCGAAAAGCGGGCGCATTCCAATGCCAACACTCCTGGCAAACTTGCCGGCACATCGCTTAGCGCACTTTTCTCGTGATTCCTGAAAACGCCACGGGCCCTGAACGAACTATACGCAACCGGGCCGGGTCACTTCAATTCCAGAAACCCAGACGAATCGGGAGCATCGAATGAAGCGTGAAAGCAGGCGGAATGACATGGAAGCTGAATGACCGCTAGACTATTGCTTGTGAGCAGCATTCTCCCCCTCATGCTCGTGATGCCGCTCCTGGCGACGCCCCAGAGTACCTCGACGGGTGCATCAGACAGTACGCTGGTCGACCGTGCACTGGCCGCGGAGCTGCGGACCGCACAGGATACGCATCATCCCATGCGCTACAGGCTGCGAAAGTCTAGCCCGCGCTTGGCGTCCACCAAGGATATCTGCGAAACAAAGGATGGCGCCGTGGCCCTCCTTCTGGCCGTAAACGACCGGCCACTCAGTCCGGCCGACGCGCAGAAAGAACAGGCTCGTCTGAATGCGCTCCTAAGCGATCCCGGCAAGCAACGGCACAGGAAGCAGGGCGAAGACGACGACACTTCGCGCGCCATGAAGGTGCTGCGTGCACTGCCAAGGGCATTCATTTATCAGTTCGAGGGTGCAGGCACCGGCCCCACGGGCCGGGTAGAGAAGTTCACCTTCAAACCCAACCCGAATTTCAACCCGCCGGACCTCGAAACACAGGTCTTGACCGAGATGACTGGCGAACTCTGGGTCGACGCTGCCGAAGAGCGTGTCACACGGCTTGAAGGCCATTTGCAACGGGACGTCGACTTTGGATGGGGCATCCTGGGCCAGCTTAACAAAGGCGGCTGGATCGTGATCGAACAAGCGGACGTGGGTGACCACCAATGGCGCATTGTGCGCTTTCAGATGGTGATGAGCGGGCGGGTGCTTTTCAAGACCAGATCGTTTGACACCATGGAAGAAGAATCCAACTTCAGACCGGTCTCTGTGGGCTTGGGATATGCGCAGGCGATTCAAATGTTGCGAGCTGGGTCAGAGGCTGAGGTTCCGTCAAGCCGATAGGACGAGAACGAGTCGTGCGAAACAAAGAGGCTCCATTCCTTAGAACGGAGCCTCTTTGCGCGTCTTGAGACTTGTTTAGTTACATCTTGGCAAAGACGATGACCAAGGTGAACAGGGTGAGGGACTCAATCAATGCGAGCCCGAGGACCAGGAAGGTAAAGATTCCCGCGCGTGCGCCGGGGTTCCGGGCCAGTGCTTCGACTGCCGAGCCAACCGCCCTGCCCTGACCAAGTCCGCATAGTCCGGCTGCCAAACCCATTCCGAGACCCGCACCGATTGGCACCAGGCTCACAGCTGCCGTTCCGCCATCCGCAAAGGCCGGAATGGCAAAACAGAGAGCTGCGAGGGCCATAAACACGTATTGAAGCTTCTTCATTTATTCTCCAGCTTCCCTTTAAATTGACTGCCAGTGGGTGGTTGAGGTTCACCGAGCTGGCCCCCTCACGCTTGCGGCCTACCGTTGGTCCGGAGCGGAAGCGCTCTCCGGCGGAATCTTTTCCCTCTACGACAAGGATCGTCGATTAGAAATCCTAGTGCTCGTGCGCTACCGCCAGTGATAGATAAATCATGGTCAGAAGCATGAAAACGAAAGCCTGAATCAACGAAACAAAAACGTGCAGGCCCAGGAAGATGGCCGGAATCCCTACGGGAAACAGCGAAAAGAAGACCAGGGTTACGAGGTCTCCGGCGAACATGTTGGCATAAAGACGGACACTGAGCGACATGATGCGTGCGATGTGAGAAACAAGCTCAATGGGAAGAATCAACCAGGCCATCCACCAAACCGGGCCGGCAAAATGCTTGATGTATCCGATCAATCCCTGCTCGCGAATGCCCTGAAAGTTGTAATAGAGGAATGTGGGAATCGCAAGACCCAGGGTCACCATCATCGAAGTGGTGGGAGCAGTGATTCCAGGAATCAGTCCGCTCAAATTATTAAGCAACACAAAAAGGAAAATGCAGGTTACATAAGCCTGAAAGCGTTGGTAACCATGGCCGATGATCTGCTCCGCCTGGCTTCCGATCGCCTCATGAATCATCTCCGAAACCTGCTGGACCGGATTTGGCTTCTCAACCGATAACGTTGCGCGCACGATCGTGAAGAAGGCAATGAGCCCCGCAACGATCAAGAGTTCCAATGCGAATGCCTGGTTGACCCCGGTGGCCTTGGAGGTGGCCACGGTAGTGGAAAGGCCAATGGATTCAAAAGCCTTGACCTCGACTCCCAGGAGGAGGTCGTTCAGGAAGCGGACGAGTGCGAAAGTTTCCGGCATTGAAACTTATGTCTTTCTGTTTCCGGCCCGATTGTGATTGCCAGCGGCTGAAGCGTTCATTCGCGAAGCAGACTGAGCACTTCCCAGCCTACGGCCAAAACGGCCAAACCGAGGCCGCAAAGAAGCGCAACTACAGAACCATGGAAACATCTCAGGCTACCATAGATTACCCCCGCAAATATCGTGAGCCTGAGCACAAAGAATAGAACCACTGGAATGGAACCGGTGGGAGGTTTCTGCTTGTCGAGTCTGGCATTGATGACCCGCACGAGGTGACGCCACTCCAGGATGCTGGCCGCCGAGATGAACGTGCCGGTTAAGAGCATCGCCCCATTCCGCCAATTGGAGCCAATCAGCACTGCGAACGAAGAGATCAACCCCAGAATCAGGGTGTTGCGGAGAGCACGCAAGAGCATTGCCTGCAGGGCTTCATCGGTGAGATCGACGATGGCGTGGGAGGGTTGACTCATTGTTCAGGGCTGGAAGTTCCCTTTCCGGTCCCGTTTCCGTTCTGGCTGTCATTGGGGGTACTCTTCTCCGCATCGATGGCCATCCGCACGACAAACACCAGTCCCGAGATGCTTCCGAAAATCACCCCGGCAACGGCGAGCCATGAGACGTGAAAATGATTGCCCGCCCACGCCCCCGCTAGCCAGCCGATGATGGTTGCCGAAGGCAGCACAAACGCAATCTGCATCAGCTTCTCGGCCTGCACCAGGCTTTGGAACCCGCTGGAGTTGCTGCGTGTCTTGTCGTCCGGAATGGGGCGGTGATACGGCATTGAAGGTTCTCTTCAGCATACAGGGTCGTTCAACGAGCGGGTATACTTCCCTTTTGGGCTCCGACCCACAATTGGAAGGAAATACAGTGTTTGATTCAGAGTTTGAGCGCGGTCTGTTTGACCTGCGCAGGACAAAGCTGTCCGAGATCGAAAAGCTGGGCCAGGCGGCCTATCCTAACCAGTTCCCTGCCTCGCACACAGTACCGGAGGTTCGCGCTCGCTGGGGTGAAACCACCGGTGAAGAGCTGGAGACGAATCGAGTGACAGTCGCGGTCGCGGGCCGCATCATGGCCATTCGCGCCCAGGGCAAGGCCGGATTTGCCACCCTGCAACAGGGCGGCGAGCGGCTGCAGATTTACGTTCGCCTGGACGTGGTCGGCGAGAAAGGCTTTGCGCTCTACAAGCTGATTGACCTGGGTGATCACATTGGCGTCTCAGGCTATCTCTTTCGCACCCACACCGGCGAGTTGACGGTTCGCGTGGAGCGGCTCACGTTTCTCTCCAAAGCCATGCTTTCTCTGCCGGAGAAGTTTCACGGGTTGTCAGATGTGGAATTGCGCTACCGCCAACGGTATGTTGACCTGTTTACCAACCTCGACAGTCGGGCCGTTTTTGTGAAACGCGCGAAGGTGTTGCAGGCCATGCGCCGCTTCTTTGACGAACGAGGCTACCTCGAAGTGGAAACGCCGATGATGCAGCAGATCGCCGGCGGAGCAAATGCGCGGCCCTTCAAGACGCACCACAACGCGCTGGATCAGGATCTTTTTCTTCGCATCGCGCCGGAGCTGTATTTGAAACGGCTGGTGGTCGGCGGGCTCGATCGCGTTTACGAGATCAATCGAAACTTCCGCAATGAAGGCGTCAGCACCCAGCACAACCCAGAGTTCACGATGCTGGAGTTCTATCAGGCCTATGCCAATTATCTCGACATGATGCAGATTACCGAGGAGCTGATGGAGTTTGTTGCCCGCGAGGTGAACGGAACAACCATCACAAACTTCAATGGCGCGGACGATCGACCTGGGCAAATGGCAGAGGCTCACGATGCGCGAGGCGATCATCAAGTTCTGGCCTGAGGAGGCTGGCGCGAAGCCGGCAGAGGCAGCATTCGAGTCCGCGCAGGTTCTTCAGGCGCGGCTTCACGCTGCTGTCGGCTCGATGGAAAAGGCATCCGGCGAAACCACGCGGATCAGCCCCGAGCGGTTATCCGATTTGAAAACCATTCACGATGCGGTGAACGCGGTCTACTACGACTCGATGAAAGGGGCGCCAGTTGGTAAGTCCATCTACAACCTCTTCGAGGCGGTTGTAGAGCCTTTCCTCATCCAGCCGACGATCATCTACGACTACCCGGTTGAGGTTTCGCCGCTTTCTAAGGCCAAGCCCGACGATCCGGCGCATGTGGAGCGATTTGAGTTCTTCGCCGGCGGGTTTGAGCTGGGCAACGCCTTCAGCGAGTTGAACGATCCGGTCGAGCAGGAGAAGCGATTCTTGCAGCAGCTCGGCGAGCGTGACCGCGGCGACGATGAGGCGCACCAGATGGATGAAGACTATGTGCGCGCGCTGGCCTACGGGCTGCCTCCGACCGGCGGCGAGGGCATCGGCATGGACCGCCTGACCATGCTGCTCACCGGCTCAAAGTCAATTCGCGACGTGATCTTGTTTCCGCTGATGAGAAAGCAGGGGGCAGGGATCAGGGAACAGGGATCAGAGAACTGACACAGCGAACCGCATTCATTCCGCGTACCCACTGCCAGAGGCTAGAACCTAAGAGCTAGGAGCTTGTTTTTGAACATACTTTTCGTCGGCGACATTTTCGGCAGCGCGGGGCGCAGGATTGTGCGCGAGCATATCGGCCATGTGCGCAAGGCCCACAACGTGGAGCTGCTCATCATCAATGCCGAGAACGCTGCTGGCGGGCTTCGGCGTAACTCCGCAGATCGCCGAAGATCTGTTCGACCTGGGCGCGGACGTGCTGACCACTGGCAATCATGTGTGGGACAAGCGCGAGTTGCTGGACTATCTCAGCTCCGCTTCTGCAGGAGAGTAACGACCGCGCTCGCCGGGTGCTGCGGCCCGCCAACCTCCCTCCTGGCCTGCCCGGGTTACGGCGTCTTTGAAGGAACGACGGAGAGCGGCGTGGACTACGCGGTGGTCGACCTGATGGGCCGCGTCTTTATGAGCGGCACCAATGACCCCTTCCACGCCGCCAACGATCTTCTGGCGGGCATCAAGGCCAAGGTCATCGTGGTGGATTTCCACGCCGAAGCCACCAGCGAGAAGGTCGCAATGGGATGGCACCTCGATGGCCGCGTGACAGCGGTCTTGGGAACGCATACCCACGTTCCTACCGCAGATGAGCGGCTGCTGCCGGGCGGAACGGCCTACCAGACCGACGTGGGCATGAGCGGCCCTTACGACAGCGTCATCGGCGTCGAAAAGGATCTGGTACTGCGCAAATTTCTTACCGGCATGCCCGGCAAATTCGAGGCGGCCAAGGGAAACCCCAAGATGTGCGCGACCTTGGTCTCCTGCGATCCAGAAACCGGACGCGCCTCAGCCATCGAACGCATCATGCTGGGCGAGTGAGCCGCACTAAAAGCGGCTTTAGATCCATTCGCGTTAATCCGGAGCAGCGGGGGGCACTGGCGTGATCTTCAGAACGGCCGAGTTCTCGGGGACCGGATGCGCCGTGATCATCGGCGAGGGGAAATGAGTTGCTTTGATCAGCTTGCCCTTTTTGGTAAACGTCATCGTCCATTCCATCGGCTTGGGCGTTGCCGCATCATCGGCAAACTTGATCACTTCGCCGCTCTTGACTGGGACATCCATCATCGCCGTCAGCGCTTCGACGGGTTTGTGGGGGACGGGCTCTCGATCGGAAGGCGCAATGCGAGGGTGGGCGCCCGCCAGGGCGGCATAGCAAAGTCCGTTTCCAAGCCAGCTTGAGGATTTTCGGGGCGGTTCTTCGGCGCGGATGTGGTTGAACGCGGAAATGGTGAGCGCGTTGATGGGTGCGGGCGAGAAGAGCGAATACCCGCGCCGAAGAATCGGGATGATGCGCACCCGGCCCTCTCCGCTACGGGGGATCGAGGCGGTAAACACCGTGACATCGCCTACTCCGTTGTTCCGCGTGTATTGCAGGAAGAGATGATTCGGCAGCGCCGGACACACGACCTGCTGATAGCTCCACGTCCCCTGTTCCAAAGCGAAACCATTCAATCCTGCGTGTTCGGCAATCGAAGACTCTGCATCCGCCGCCAGCAAACGATCGCTTCCGTCATCTGGTCGGCAGGGCGGAATTCAATGGCAGGAAAGCTGGCGCCGACTGGACGCATCGGTGGAAAATGGCGCCGGTTGAACCGGAGCTGGCACAATCCTGACTTTGCCGTGGGCAGGGGGCGGCTCATTTGTCGCCGTCTGCGCCGCCAATGGGACAAAAAGCGATACGGCAAGTGCGGTAGTCAGGACGATGGGGAGAAGTCCAGGGCGACCCATATCCCCCTCAGACTACCATTTTGCGGAGCTGGGCTTGCGACCCGGCCAAGCAAAAAGGGGCGACCGGTGAATGGCTGCCCCTCTTGATTCCCAGGATTCTTTCGTCGGCGGCGAGTCTCAATGAGGTTCGCCGCCTTGAATTCAGTCGAACAACTGCGGTTAGTGGGTTGAGTGATGCGCCGCTGCCGGCTTGTGGTGGACGGGCACCGGCTTCTTTTTCACCGGCTCTGAATGAATCCGTCACGAAGCACAATCTGCGCGGTCTGCGTCATTGTCGCGGTCGCGGGCACCTGCGTGTAGCTGTCGTAGGTGCCGTCCAGTTCGGCAGCGGGCTGCAATCCAAACTCGAACCCGGCGGCAGGCACGTCCTTGTCTTCAAGCGGCTTCTTCAGATTGACGATGAAGTCGACGAGCTTGGCATCCTTGGCGTCCTGCGATACGGCAAGCTTGATGACCGTTGTGCTCGCTTCGATCACGACCCCAGGGACTGGCGTTACCTGATCCTTCATCACTCCCCAAAGCTTGTCGGCGTCCTCTTCTTGAGCCGGAAGCCAGGATGAATTCCTTATCGTTCAGGTTCAGAGTTGTCAGGTCAGGAGTTTCGACGACAACATCGTGAGCAATATCTGCCGGCGTTGCCGCAGGGGTAATTGTGTAGGTTCCGGGAGGAAAGACAGTGGCTGCAGACTGCGTCTTGATGGCATCAAGACCGGTCAGATCGCCGTGGTACTTCTTGTAGTAGTACTCCAACTTGGGCTCGATCTGGGCCTTGTATGCCGCCGGAGCAAAGTTCCACGCGCGTGCATAGAACCACACCGCCTGAATCAAATCTTTCCCGTCGGGCTTGGTATAGGCTTCAGCAAGCTGAAGCGTATCCACAAGGCCGGGGCCGCTCTGTGTGGCCTCAGGCGGATAGAGCATCAACTCGGTGCGGTACTCGGCGATGCCGGCCTTGATGTCTTTCTTGCCCAAAATGTCATCAAGAGCCTGCGCCGAATGGAAGATCGGGAAGGTTGCACCCGTCTGCTTCTTCCAATCGTCGTCTGATACGCCGGCTGGCTTCTGCAGCGCGAGGCCCTTCTGGGCGAGCGCTCCAGCATCGTCGCAGGTCTGCGCATCGCTGGTCTTGAGGCACTGATTCTTCTTGATATAAACCGAGATGAAGATGGCCTTCATGTTGTTGGGATCGACCTGCAGCAGCCGGCTTGCCGCGCTGAGCGTCTTGTCCGGATTGTTCAGCTCCTGGTAAGTATCCATCAGCATATCGAGTACTGCCTGCTTGACGACGCTTTGCGGATAGGTTGTCAGAAAGCTTTCCAGTGCCGCGGCTTTGGCCGTGGGATCGGTCTGCGTGGTTGCCATTTGATAGGCATTGAATTCGGCCGGATCCTTGATGGTGATCTGGTCCTGTGCGCGCAGCGTGGGCGCAACGACGAGACTCATGCTCGCCAACGCCATCACAGATGCAAAGACAATCTTCTTCATTCAGTGCTCCTGGGAAATGCCAAAATGGAAATCAATACTAAAGCACTCGCTCACGGAATGTACAACCGTTCTATTTGGCGGTTGAGCACCGTGGTTACGGAAGAACGATACCACGGTTTCCAATGCGGTGTTGGGAGGATTATAGAAAGCCCCGCCCCTTGTGACAAGCAAAGTTGTTGACCAACGATCAAGTCACCACCGCAAAGCGGGTGGCAAGGGTCCGCGCCACTCTCCCAATTACCCGCATCCACTGCGCCACAGAGGTCATCCCGCCACCCCGACGCGGGTTCGAACCCCGCTGCCCCGAACTGCATGGGACCTACCGCCCGGCCCCGTTGCAGCGCGAAACATATCCGCTTAGACACCGTATCGCCAGGAAATGTTCCAGTGCGGTTTTTTCGCTCGACACGACCTACTGAAGCAGGCGAACCAGCTCCACTTGCTCCGCCAGAAACGCGTCATGGCCGTGGGCGCTGTTCATCTCCCGGTAATCAGCATTCACGCCGGCCGCACGAATGGATTCGGCAAATTCACGCACCGATTCAGCGGGAAACAGCCAGTCGGAGCTGATGCCCACAAAGCTGAGCTGGGCACGGATCCGGCCGAAGGCCTCTTTGGACGAAGCGTAGCCGTTGAGTGGGTTCCATGTATCCATCGTCCGCAGAATCGCAAGATATGCGTTGGCGTCGAAGCGGTCAATAAAGCGGCGCCCCTGATGGTCAAGATAGCCCGCAATATCAAATCGCCCGCCAACAAGTCCCCCGCCCTGCGGGTCCAGCGCCCAGGGGTCTTCCCCGTTTCGATTCGGGTTGCGGCCGAATCGCTCTTCAAACAGTGCGGCGGACTTGTAACTCAGCATGCCGATCTGGCGCGCCAGTGCCAGTCCCTGCCGCGGCGGGCGTTGGGGCAGATAGTTGCCCCCCGCCCAGTCCGGGTCGTTCTGGATGGCCTGACGCTGCAGATGGTTGAGAGCCAGCCCCATGGCGGACAAGGGCGCCACGGCGATAATCAATCCCCGCTTCGACCCGCTCTGGATCGTGAATCGCCCACTCCAGAGCCTGCATCCCTCCGATGGAGCCCCCTAAAACAAGGCGCAGCCGCCGGATTCCCAACGAATCCAGCAGCTGCGCCTGAGCTCTCACATTGTCCCGGATTGAGACCAGGGGAAAATCCGCCCCGTAAACCAGCCCCGTTTCCGGATCCACCGTGCTGGGCCCTGTTGAGCCGTAACACGAGCCCAGCATGTTAATACAGATCACAAAATCGTGATCGAGCGACAAAACCGCACCGGGACCAAAGACCTCGGGCCACCAGGAGCCCACCAGCGCCGAGCCCGAGAGAGCATGACAGACCAGTACAGCGTTATCCCTGGCAGCGTTAAGGCGCCCATAGACGGCATAGTGCAGCGTCGGATTCGCCAGCATGCGCCCGCTCTCCAGCGACAGGTTCCCATCGAGAACAAAATCGCCCTCATAGGTGGGTTCCAGCGCCGGAGTTTTAGCCGGCCCGGCTCCGGTCCCGGTTTGGGCTTCGTTCATACCACTCATTGTGCAGCAAGACCCGCCGTCTCTGCCCTGCAGTGCGACTGTGTGGCCGTTGGCCGCTTCGATGGCCTGGTCGAGGTCGGCGAGAATGTCGCGAATATCCTCGATGCCAACCGAAAGCCGGACCAGCTCGGGGGTAACGCCGGTTCCGGCCTGCTCCTCGACTGAAAGCTGCTGGTGCGTAGTCGATGCCGGGTGGATCACTAGCGACTTGGCATCGCCGATGTTGGCGACCAGCGAGAACAGCTCGAGCGAGTCGATCAGCTTCTTCCCTGCCTCGTAGCCGCCCTTGATGCCAAAAGTGACGAGCGCTCCCTGGCCGTTGGGGAGATACTTCTGGGCACGCTCATGATATTTGCTCGAATCCAGGCCGGGATAGTTGACCCACTCCACCCCGGGGTGTTGTTCCAGATGCTTTGCGACCGCCAGGGCATTTTCTGAGTGGCGTTGCAGGCGGAGGTGTAGCGTTTCAATCCCCTGCAACAACAGGAACGCATTGAAAGGCGAGAGCGCTGCGCCGGTGTCGCGCAGACCCTGAACGCGCGCTTTGAGAATGAAGGCCAGGGGGCCAAACGCCTCTGTATAGGAGAGGCCGTGGTACGACGGGTCGGGCTCGGTGAACTCCTTAAATCGACCAGAAGCTGCCCAGTCAAACTTACCGGCATCGACAATCACACCGCCGATTGAGGTGCCGTGGCCACCCAGGAATTTTGTGGCCGAGTTGAGCACGATGTCCGCTCCCCACTCGATGGGCCGCACCAGGGCCGGCGAGGCCGAAGTATTGTCGATGACCAGCGGGAGGCCGTTCTCATGGGCGATGGCGGCAAATCTCTCAATATCGACGACATCGAGCTTGGGGTTGCCCAGTGTCTCGGTATAGATGGCTTTAGTCTTGCCGTTGATTGCCGCGCGGAGCCCGTCGAAATTGTCCGCATCCACAAATCGCACCAAGATGCCTAGCCGGGGCAGCGTGTAGTGGAAGAGGTTGTAAGTGCCGCCGTAAAGCGAGGTGGTGGAGATGATCTCGTCCCCGGCCGCGGCCAGCGTGGTGAGGGTGAGCGTCTCCGCTGCCTGGCCCGAAGCAGTCGCAAGCCCCGCCACTCCGCCCTCGAGAGCCGCGACCCGCTTTTCAAACACGTCCGTGGTGGGGTTCATGATGCGGGTGTAGATGTTGCCGAACTCTTTCAGCGCAAATAGCCGACCGGCGTGGTCCGCGTCTTGAAAGAGATACGAAGTCGTCTGGTAAATCGGCACGGCGCGGGAGCCGGTTGCGGGGTCGGGCGATTGGCCGGCATGGACGGCAAGAGTGGCAAGCTGTTGCTGCTTGGGTTCAGACATGATGATCTCCTCTGGTCACGGTTTGCGGGTGGCGATGGCGGCGGAGCGCGTCAGGGGTGCGACGTACCCGCCAAAACATAAAAGCCCGAATCCTTTGAAGGACCGGGCCACCTGGTTTCAAGATCGGTTGCGTCTAACGCATTCGCCGCTCCAGAGACACACGGGCAGGTCCGCATGGCATACACATGCACATGGCCATGACCGCAATTCCGTGCTTCTCTGCATTTGGCATTGAAGGCAGTATCAATGGAAGCAAGGGTGAGTGTCAACCGTAACTTGTTCGCTTGCCGCACTTACTCTTCAGCCTTCCACACATAGGCGCCCGGTTGCGGCAAGCCAAAATGAGCCAACACGCGGGCTACAAACTGCCGTGCCATTTCAGTCGAATCTACTGGCCGATTATAGAAGGCAGGAATAATGGGGAAGATGGTTGCGCCGGCCTCTGCGGCCAGCGTCATGTTGCGCAGATGAATGCGGTTGAATGGGGTCTCGCGGACGCAAAGAAGCAGCGGGCGACGTTCTTTGAGCGTGACGTCGGCAGCGCGGGCGATCAGCGAGTTGGCCAGTCCGTTGGCAATGGCAGCCAGTGTCCCCATCGAACAAGGCAGGATGATCATTCCGCTCGAGGGATGGCTGCCGCTAGCGATGGCGGCGCCGATGTCGGAATCGGAGAGCTGGAAGGTCTTTGCCGGCACCGCGCCGAGCAGCTTTTCGAGCAGATTCGTGCGGCCGGAGAGATCCAGCTCTTCAGCCATCACGCGGAGCGAGTTTTCGGATGCGACGAAGTGAACGCGGCTAACCCGATCATCGGCCTCCAAGGCGCACAGCAATTCGCGGCCGAAGACGGCACCCGAGGCGCCGGTCATTGCGACGGTCAGTTGAACTGCATCCACTGCTGGCTCCTTTGCCGGCTCTATTCTCCCAAGACGCGGCGATAGATCGCATCCACGTTCGAAAGCTGCCGCGTGGTATCGAATGTCCTGGCCAGCTTCTCGGGGCTGAGCAACGCCTCAATCGCCGGATCGCGCGCTACCTCGTCGCGGAAAACGAGATCCTCTTTCCAGGCTCGCATGGCGTGCGCTTGCACCACCTGGTAGGCATCTTCGCGCAGCATCCCGGCTTCCGCCAGGTCCAGCAGCAACTGCCCGCTGAAGATCAGCCCGCCGGTGGATTCGAGATTCTTCTTCATCCGCTCCGGATAGACCAGCAGGCGGTCAATCAGGTCGGCGGATTTGGCGAGCAGATAATCCACCAGAATGGTCGAGTCGGGAAAGATGACCCGCTCCACGGAGGAGTGAGAGATGTCCCGCTCATGCCAGAGTGGAATGTTTTCAAATGCCGCCTGCGCATTGCCGCGTAGCACGCGTGCCAAGTCCGCTGATCTGTTCCGAGGTGATCGGATTTTTCTTGTGGGGCATCGCCGAGGAGCCCTTCTGCTTCTCGCTGAAGTACTCCTGGGCCTCGCGCACCTCGGTCCGCTGCAGGCTGCGAATCTCAACCGCAATCTTGTCGAGAGTACTGCCGATCAACGCAAGCACAGCGATATACGCAGCGTGCCGGTCGCGCTGGATGACTTGCGTCGCCACAAGCGCAGGCTTCAAGCCGAGTACCGCGCAGATGCGCTCTTCGTGCTCGGGTTTAAGGTGACCAAAGGTCCCCACTGCGCCTGAAAGCTTGCCCACCCGCATGTCTTCGGCGGCCGCATCGAAGCGGGCCAGGTTGCGCTGCATCTCGGCGTACCAGTTCAGAAGCTTTAGCCCAAACGTCGTCGGCTCAGCGTGGATGCCGTGGGTACGCCCGATGGTCGGCGTGTGTTTGAACTCGATGCGCACGACGCTTCAGCACCGCCAGCAGCGCTTGAATCCCTTCGCGAATCAGCTTTGAGGCCTGCTTCACCTGCAAGGCCTGTGCGGTATCCACGATGTCATTCGAAGTGAGCCCATAATGCAGCCAGCGCGACTGCTCTCCGAGCCCTTGCGCTTTCAGGTTTTCCGCGACCGCCGTGGTAAAGGCGATGACGTCGTGCTTGACCTCGGCCTCGATCTCAGCGAATGCGGGCGGCCGAGAACGGTGGCCTTCGTCGCGATCGCCAATGCCGCTTCCACCGGAATGACACCGGATGCGGCCAACTCCGCGCTCGCCGCAGCCTCAACCTGCAGCCAGCAGGCATATTTGTTTTCTTCAGTCCAGATGCGGCCCATTGCCGGGCGGGTATAGCGCTCAATCATATGCGAACTCCTGACGAAAGGCAGACTCAGGCTCGGCCTATTCTCACGCGCCCGTGCCAAATCTTGATTGTACGAGGAAAAGGCGCTCAGTTTCGCGGAATACCAAAGCGCTGATGCAGCTCATCGTATAGAAGTCCGCGGCCTGGTTTGTAGGGCTGAAACCACTCTCCGTCAATCACCAACTGGGGAACCGCCCGCTTGCCGACGTGGCGGATGACTTCAGCCGACGCAGCAGAATCCAGGTCCACATTGATCTCTGTGTACTCGATTCCGTGAGAATCAAGAAACTGCTTGGCTGCACGGCAATCCCGGCACCAGCCGGAGGTATAAACCTGCACATTCATGCCACTATTTTACTGCGTTGGCGCTGGTAACATCGGGGGATGATGTCGGCCAGTGAAATCAAGGCGCTTCTAAGTCTCGAGCCGCATCCCATCGAAGGCGGATCGTTTCGCCGCACCTACAGCTCGGCAGGGACTGTCGATCTTCCTCGCGGCACGCGGCACCAAGGCACGGCGATTTATTACCTGTTGGAACCCGGAACCTTCAGCGAGATGCACGTCCTCGACTCCGACGAGATATTCCACTTCTACCTCGGCGACCCGGTTGAGATGCTCCAGCTCTATCCGGATGGACGCACCGCTGTCTTCAATCTAGGACCGGATTTGCAGGCGGGACAACACGTCCAACTCGTCGTGCCTGCCGGAGTGTGGCAGGGGACGCGGCTGATCGGCGATGGGAAAGTGGCGCTGCTGGGCTGCACGGTAACACCGGGATTCGACTTCGCCGATTATCGCAACGCGCCTTGCGCCGAATTGGCCGCGAAATGGCCGCAAGCGGCGGAGCGAATCAGGGCGCTTACCAGAAGTTAATTCCTGCGCTCGCGAAAGAAATCCCGCAACAACCCGGCTGCCTCATCGGCAAGAATTCCCTGCTCGAGTTTCATCTGATGATTCAGTTGCGGGTGGTTGAGCACGGCCAGCACCGAACCCGCAGCACCGGCCTTGGGATCGGGGGCTGCGAACACCAGCCGGTCGAGACGGGCATGAATCATAGCCCCGGCGCACATGGCGCACGGTTCCAGCGTCACATAGAGCGTGCAGCCATTCATGCGATAGTTTCCGAGCGCCTTTGCCGCCGAGCGCAGGGCCACAATTTCGGCGTGCGCCGTGGGATCGTTGTCGCGCAGCACGCGATTCTGACCACGCGCGACGGCCTGGCCATCGTGCACGACGACGGCGCCAACCGGGACTTCACCTGCATCGCAAGCAAGGCGGGCCTCGGCGAGCGCGGCCTCCATGGCTTCAGTGTCCGAAATCATCTCTCAGATGGTAGCGCGGCCGGCTGCTGCTGGGTCATGCAGTGCAGCGTTCCCAGACCCCAGACCAAATCGACGCCATGAATTCCAATGACCTCGCGGCCGGGAAAAACGTCCGCCAGAATGTTCAGAGCCACGCGGTCATTGGGGTCATGGAATGTGGGCACCAGCACAAGCCCATTGGCGATGTAGAAATTCGCATAACTGGCCGGCAATCGCTGGCCGCGAAATATCACAGGGTTCGGGAGCGGCAGTTCAATCAGCGTGAACTGCTTGCCCTCCGCTGAGCGTGCGGCTTTGAGGCGGGCGAGATTCTCGGCCAGTGGCGCGTGGTTCGGATCGCTGACGTTTGGCTCGATCGCCGTGAGTATGCTCGCAGGCCCGACGAAGCGGCTGATGTCGTCGATATGCCCGTGGGTATCGTCTCCGGCGATGCCGCGGTTGAGCCAGATGACCTGGTCGATTCCAAGAAAATCATGGAGTGCGAGCTCCATCTGCTCGCGGCTGACGCCAGGATTGCGCTGCTGCACTTCGCTCAGCAGGCACTCCTCGGTGGTAAGCAGAACGCCTTTGCCATTGGTATCGATCGACCCGCCTTCGAGGACCAGGCGACGCGACGCGACGTCGGCGAGTTCGACGCCAGGTTGCCAGGAAGGAAGACCGAGGAATTCGCTCACACGGCCCGGCACCTCGTCGTCCAGATGCCAATCGGAATACTTGGCCCAGGCGTTGAAGCGCCAATTCGTGATCGCAACCTGGCCCTCGACATTTCGAATGAAAATCGGGCCGGAGTCGCGGGTCCAGACGCGGTCGGTTGGCCAGGTGTGAAATGTCACCCGGTCCAGATTTGCTCCGCCACGTTCCAGAATTCCAGTTGCACGCTGCTGCGTTTTCGCATCATCAATCAGGACGTGTACACGCTCCCGCGACGAGAGCAGACGGACGATCTCGGCATAAAGCCACGGAATCGTCTGAAACTTTCCCGGCCAGTCTTCAGGATTGTGCGGCCAGGCCAGCCAGGTTGCCTCGTGGGTCTCCCACTCTGCAGGCATGCGGTAGCCAAGTTCGCGCGGCGTTGCATTCGGAAAGCGATCTGACATTGCTATTTCGCGTCTCCGTCCGCATTCCAGGTATTCACGGGGTCGATGAAGCGCTGGGTGATGGGCGCATAGGCATCGATGCGGCGGTCACGCAGAAAGGGCCAGTTGCGGCGTGTGTCCTCAATGAGTCCAAGGTCAATCTCACCGAGAAGAACTTCCTCGGCGTCATGCGAGGCCTTCGCGATGATGCGTCCAAACGGATCGGCCAGAAAACTGCCACCCCAAAACTCGAGGCCCGGCCCGGCTGCACGATTTCCCAGGATGTCACCCTGCTCATGGCCGACACGGTTCACGCCGGCCACATACACTCCGTTGGCGATGGCGTGGGCGCGCTGGATGGTTTGCCATGCTTCGTATTGCGCCGCCCCGAACTGGTCTTTCTCTGCCGGGTGCCAGCCGATCGCGGTGGGATAAAACAAAACTTCGGCGCCTTGCAACGCCGTCAGACGCGCTCCTTCGGGATACCACTGATCCCAGCAGACGAGGGTGCCCACACGACCAAAAGCAGTGTCGACGGCGCGAAATCCCAGGTCACCGGGTGCGAAGTAGAACTTTTCGTAGTAGAGCGGATCGTCGGGAATGTGCATCTTGCGGTAGACACTGGCGATGGATCCATCGACGTTGAGCGTGACCGCGGTGTTGTGATAGAGGCCGGGCGCGCGGCGCTCGAACAGCGATGCGACAATGGCAACCCGCGCGTCTCTCGCCACTTCAGAGAGTCGCATGGTCGACGGGCCCGGAATTGTCTCGGCGAGATCGAAGAGACGAATATCTTCACGCTGGCAGAAGTATTGCGCGCGAAAAAGTTCGGGCAGGCAGACAATGTTTGCGCCCAGACGCGCGGCTTCGCGGATGTGCCGGATCGCCGCGGCCATGTTGGCCTCCGGATCGGGTTCCATGCGCATCTGCACAAGGCCTACGTTGTATTTGCGTATGTGGGTCATGCTTCGCTGGTCTTTCCTCTGCGTCGATGCAGCAAGGCCAACCCCGCGTGGCGGGATTGGCCTGTGAGGTTTCATTTGCCGCGATTACTCTTCCAGAATTAATACCGCGGCAGCAATCGTGGTGGTCCAAAGACCGCGCTTGTCGCCCACCGCCGACTGGGTCACGTTGCTGGTGCGCACGATTTTGTTGGAGATGCGGTAGATTTCCTTCTTCTCGTCCCAGCTCTTGTCGGGATCGAAGTCCACATCAAGAGTCGTTGCCAACATTTCGGCAGCCAGCTCTTCTGCGTATTCGCCCGCCTGGTCCTCAGTTTCACCAAAACTGTGGTGCTCGCTCAGATAGCCGTAGGTGTCGCGGTCGGCAGGGATGGCAACGCCGATGCTTGAAACCACCAAGCGGTGCGGCTCACGAGTGGAATTCTCTGCGATGACTGAGAACACGACTTCGCCGTGATTGAGATACTTGAGGCCTTCTTTGCGCGAAATGACCTTGCAGCGTGGCGGAAAGATGGAAGAGACGCGGACCAGGTTCTGCGAGGCAATTCCTGCATCCCGAAGGGCGAGCTCAAAGGAGGTTAAGCGCTCCTTATGTTTGCCTACGCCCTTGGTGAAGAAAATCTTCTTCGGGACCATGTTTTTTCCCAATTTCTATGTGTCCTCCGTGAGGTTGGCGTTCCTTGGTTTTTTCAACGTTCCCGCATGAGTTTATCGCATTCAGGCGGAAGTCAACAGGGTGGTTTTGGAATTCATCCCACGTTTACATGAAGTTGCTGTTTTCTCCGCAGCCGAGCCTAACTGTTCAGGGAGAAATTTCTGATGCGCTGGAGCATTTAAGGACGGGTAAATTTTCTTGCGAGCAGACCGTAACTTTTGCGGCGATTCGGCGTTTAAGTAGGGATGAAGCGTAAGCTTTTTGCCGGAATCCCCGCTCTTGGCCTCGTACTTGGCTGCGCGCTCGCGGCAGCTCAGGAGCCTGCTGCGCAGCAATATCCCGATCCATCGCAGACAGCAAACAACAGCGCGCCACCCGCCGATTTCAGGTCTGAGCCCTCCCCCGTTCCCCTGGAATGGACACCTCCCGCGCTGGATCAATTGAACGCCCAAGCGGCAGTGAAATCCAGCTTTACGCTTGACCGGACTCTGCTCGCTCTTGCAGCAGGTATTTTGCCTGAATCTGAAGTGGACGATCGGCGAGTGATGAATAAACTCGACGGCATCAGCGTTCATCTGATGCGTTTCGGTGATGCGGGCATACCCGATGAGCGCGCGGTGGAAGCAGTACGCGAGGCCTATCACCTGCGCGGCTGGAAGCACCTTGTCAGCACAACAAGGAGCGGTGGCCCGGTTCATAGCGGCACGACGGATGTATGGCTGGTGTTGGACGGCACGAATGTACGCGGCGCCGTGGTGCTGGCCGAAACTCCACGAAGTTTGAGCCTGGTGACGGTGGCCGGAAATCTGAGCCCGGTTGACCTTTTGCATCTGCGCGGTCACTTCGGCATTCCCAACTTCAATGGAGACGGAATTGGAAACGGCCACGATCGCTGACCTCTCCACGCTCCTCCGTTGCCACTCGCAATTTGCAGATGGTAGCCTCTCTCTGCAACTGTATAGAGTGAAGGGACATCGCGAAGAGCATGCAAAAGACCTACAACGGGCTGGAATTGCCGGCAGACGGCAAGCCCATCGAATACAGCAACGGCCAATATCAGATTCCAGACAACCCCATCATCCCTTTTATTGAAGGCGACGGAACCGGCCGTGACATCTGGAAAGCCTCGCGGCGCGTCTTCGATGCCGCGGTGGAAAAAGCTTACGGCGGCAAACGCAGCATCAAATGGTTTGAGATCTTCGCCGGCGAAAAGGCCTATCGCCAGTTCAGTACCTGGCTTCCTGATGATTCGGTAGCCGCGGCCCGCGACCTGCGCGTCTCCATCAAAGGACCTCTCACGACGCCCGTCGGGGGCGGCATCCGCTCGCTCAATGTGGCGCTGCGGCAATTGCTCGACCTTTATGCCTGTGTGCGCCCGGTGCGTTACTACCAGGGCGTACCAAGCCCCGTGAAGCACCCCGAAAAGGTCGATATTGTCATCTTCCGCGAGAACACCGAGGACGTGTACTCGGGAATCGAGTTCAAACAGGGCAGCGCCGATGTCGCCAAGCTGATCGAATTCATCAACGGCGACTTGCTCAAGGGCGGCAAGAAAAAGATCCGCTCCGACTCGGGCGTGGGCATCAAGCCGATTTCGATCTTCGGCACCAAGAGGCTGGTGCGTTACGCCATTCGCCACGCAATCGAATCGGGGCGCAAGACGGTGACGCTGGTACACAAGGGAAACATTCAGAAGTTCACTGAGGGCGCGTTTCGTGAATGGGGCTATGAAGTCGCAGTTGAGGAGTTCCGCGAACACGTTGTCACCGAGCGCGAAAGTTGGATTCTGGGCAACATCGACGCCAACCCTAACATCACCGTCGAAGAAAATGCCGCGCTGATTGAACCCGGCCTTGAATTCGGCAACCAGGCGTTCCGCGTCGAGCTCTACAACGAAATCAAAGGCGTGCTCGATTCGATTGGGAAAACCCACGGTAACGGAGCCTGGAAGAACAAGATCCTGATCAACGACCGCATTGCGGACTCGATCTTTCAGCAGATCATCATTCGCCCCGCGGACTACAGCATTCTTGCCACTACCAACCTGAACGGTGACTATATCTCCGATGCTGCCGCCGCGCAGGTGGGCGGACTCGGCATTGCGCCGGGGGCCAACATCGGCGATGGTTTTGCAGTCTTTGAAGCCACGCACGGCACCGCGCCCAAGTATGCCGACAAGGACATGATCAATCCCGGCTCGGTGATTTTGTCGGGCGTGATGCTGCTGGACTTCATCGGCTGGAAGGAAGCAGCGAAGCTGATCGAAAGCTCGATGGAGAAGACGATCCAGCAGAAGTTTGTGACGTACGATTTCGAGCGCCAGACCGCGGGAGCAACTAAGGTGGGCACCAGCGAGTTTGCGACGCGAATCATCGGCAACATGTAACCCTGAACCGATCTTGGGGTTGATTCCCCGAGGAGAAATTTCATGCGTAAAAAAGTAAGCATTGTGGGCGCGGGCAACGTGGGCGCCACTGCAGCACACTGGATTGCTTCAAAGGAACTGGCCGATGTGGTTCTTGTCGATGTTGTGGAAGGCGTGCCCCAAGGCAAGGCTCTGGACTTGCTGGAGGCCATGCCGATTGAGAAGCGTGACGTGAGCGTGCTCGGATCCAACGACTACGCGGCCACCGCCCACTCCGACATTGTTGTGATTACGGCGGGCATTCCGCGCAAGCCGGGCATGAGCCGCGATGACCTGCTGCACACCAACTTCAAGATCATGTCGGACGTGGTGCAGAAAGTAACCGCTCAGTCGCCCGAGTGCATTCTCATCATCGTTTCGAACCCTCTCGACGCCATGGCCCAGGCAGCCTATCGCCAGGCGGGCTTCAATCGCGAGCGAGTGATCGGCATGGCCGGGGTGCTGGATTCGGCGCGTTTCCGGACCTTTATTGCCGAAGAACTGAACGTCAGCGTCGAAAACGTGACTGCATTTGTGCTGGGCGGACACGGCGATACGATGGTTCCACTTCCACGTTACTCGACGGTAGCAGGCATTCCGATCACGGAGCTGATTGAACCTGCCCGACTCGAAGAGCTCGTGCAGCGCACTCGCGACGGCGGCGCCGAGATTGTGAAGTATCTCAAGACCGGCAGCGCGTACTATGCACCTTCGGCAGCCACTGTTGAGATGGTTGAGGCCATACTCAAGGACAAGAAGAAGATTCTGCCGTGCGCGGCGTACCTTCAGGGCGAATATGGCATTGACGGGTACTACATTGGAGTTCCATGCAAGCTGGGCGCGGCGGGACTTGAGAAGATCATCGAAATCAAGCTCACGCCGGAAGAGGATGCAGCCCTCAAAAACAGCGCAGCTGCGGTGAAGGAGCTTTGCGCAGTGATTGGCGTGTGAGGCTGATTCTACATAGGATTCCGTACGGATCGAGGGCCACTTCCGAAGCGAAGTGGCCCTTGATTTTTGGAGATTCGACTCGGAGGGAGCGCATATAATCTGCAAGGTTTTTGTGGAAAACGAAAATATGCGAGTGGGGGTGGGTGCGCTCTTTCCTCCGTCGCGGAGGCTTCAGAGTTTCACAGTAAACCGGGGGAGGGGTGCCGTTCGGCGGCGAAAATTAGACAGAAAGCAGCCTTTAATGATTCTCCGCCTACTGGCGGTAATTATCTGCAAGCGGAACGGACATTTCGGTCAGCACGTCAATTGAATGGTGGGATCTCCGGCCCATCGTTTGGGCAAAGACTTTGGTTTGTCGGAAACCAAGGCTCTGCGCGGAGAGTTGCGTTATCCGCGGTGACTCAAGCCGGTCCCATAGCTAAAGGAAAACTGCAACAGAGGTCATGCCTCGCCCCGCATTATTTTGGCAGGGCTGTGCACCTATTGCTTCACAAATTTCACGACAGCCGGTCCAATTTGCGTGGTGCATTGACTGGGGGCGAGATGGCCGCAGCCCTGAACCATATCGAATTGAGACTGCGGAATCAGGCTGTGCATTTTCTGGCCCAGGCTCGCAGGAGTAATGCGGTCTTCTGAGCCCCACACGATGAGTACCGGCATTCTTATCGCAGGGAGTTCGGAGTCGGTCACATCGCGTCCCGTGAGCATGGAATCAAGCGCCCGATGAATGACCCAGGCGTTTTGATGGGAGTGTCTGAGAATATCGCGGGCAACAAAGCCTGGAACCCTGGGCGGATCGGGCATCAGCAGCGCATCCAATTGGGCCAGTTCGTCCGGCGAGGTCGGCGTGAACAGGGCGGTATTCCAAGCCGGCTTTGCGTAAAGGCCCGCGCTGTCAAAGAGCATCAATTTTAAGACGCGATCAGGGTGCACAGCAGCAACGTGCTGGACGATCCAGCCACCCATCGACCAGCCGCCCAGATCCACCTGCTTGAGTCCGAGCGCGTCGAAGAAGCCGACGACGATCGAGGCCTCATCCGCGACGGAGTAGGAGAAGTCTGCCGGCTTCTCGCTGCGGCCATAACCGGGCAGGTCGGGCAAATAAACCCGGTAGCCTGCACGGGCCAGATAGGGCGCCAGATTCCGCCAGTCCTCTGAGCGGCCACCCAGCCCATGTACGAGCACAACAGGCTCTCCTGCCTCTGGTCCAAGGGCATAATAATGAATGCGATATCCAGAGATTGTTGTAGTTTTACTTTCAGCTCCTGCGAAGAGGAGCTTCAGTTCTGTAAACCCGTTGAAGAAGCTGAGTGGCCGCATCCAGAACGCGGTGGCACAGAGAATCACAAATGCAAATGCGAAGCCACCGACCAGCCTGAGCCTTCGAGCCAGCATCAACTCTCCTTCCGGGTGTTCATTCCCAAAGCCTGGGCCCTCTGCCAGCCGTTCTCCATCACGCGCACCGTGATGGGATCGAGCACGAGCGCGCTGTGACTGCTCCATTCCGTCCGCTCCACCCAGCGCACCGCATCTGCATCGGAGGCCGCCTTCAGTGCCCCGCCCGTGACCCGGCACAGGTAGTCGGCAATCACATAGTGATACCGAATGCGCTGACCTTGGTTGTCATCCGCGCGATGAATCCGATCCAGCAACTCGATCAGTTCAAGGGGCTCGACCAACAGGCCTGTCTCTTCCCTCACTTCGCGGACCACGCCCGCCTGAAGCGACTCGCCCAACTCGAGCAGGCCACCGGGGAGCGACCAATGGCCCTTGAGGGGCTCGTGCCCGCGCCGAACCAGGAGCACTCGACCGGCGTCGACCACCACAGCGCCGATGCCCACCATGGGCGTCTCAGGAAACTCTCTTTTCATCGCTCTCCGGGTGAATCAAACCCACTCTACGATAGAGCTTAGCCCCGGCTGTTGCGCAACCAGACTCCTTTCCGAAGAGTCGTGCGGTTGCCACTTCCGCACCATTTCCTACGGCGTATCATCAAATAGGACCGGGGGGCAACATGGCAGAAATTACGCTGCGCATCGATGGAATGCACTGCGGCTCCTGCATTCGACGGGTCAGTGATGCACTCGCCTCGACTGATGGAGTTCGCGTGGAGGAAGTGCGGCTGGGTGCGGCACGTCTAAGCGTCCCCGCAGACTCGTCGCCGGCCGATCGCGCGATTGCCGCCCTGGCGAAGGCAGGCTACAGCGCGCACCTGGAGCAATAACTCAACTCATGGAGACGACGCAGACAGAATCGCTTACGTTGCCTGTCTTGGGGATGACGTGCGCGGCCTGTCAGCGTCATGTGGAAACGGCGCTGCGCTCGACCGCCGGAGTGGCTTCTGCGCGCGTCGATCTGATGGCACATCGCGCCAGCGTTGTTTTTGACCCATCCGTAGCTGCTCCCCAGGAGCTGGTGGATGCAATTCGAAAGGCCGGGTACGATGCCGTGCTGCCCCGCAGCGACGGTACTCAATCACTGACGGAAGCCGCGGTGGACGCTTCCTGGATCAAGGCCTGGGCAACGCTCTTCGCGGGCGCTGTAGCCATGGTTCTGGCCATGCCACTCGACGCTCAGATGGGCCGGCTTGATCGCCTGGTGATGCGGTATCTTCCCTGGCTCTCTACCGTTTCGCCGGATGCTTTGCGCTCGGTTTTGCTTGCCATGACGGCGGTGATTGTGGTCTGGGCCGGGAGAAGCATCTATGTCAGTGCGGCTCGCAGCCTGGTTCACGGCTTAACCAACATGAACACCCTGGTAAGCCTGGGGACCGGCGCAGCTTTCGCCTATTCCGCCTATGCGACGATTTGGCCCGCGCACGACCGGCAGGTTTATTTCGACGCAGTCCTGTTGATTCTCGGGTTTCTGTTGCTGGGCAAGTCTCTTGAAGCGCGAGCCAAGCGGCGCGCCCTGGCCGCACTTGATTCGCTCAGCCGGCTTCGACCCGTGACTGCCCGCCTGATCAAGGCCGGCGTGCAGACAGAAGTGCCGCTGGCTGAGATTAAGCCGGGTGACCATGTGCTGGTTCTGCCCGGGGAGAGATTTCCAGTGGATGCGGATATTGTTGAAGGCCGCACCACGGTGGACGAATCCATGCTCACAGGCGAATCGAATCCTTTGCCCCGCGAACCGGGCGAGCGGGTCCTGGCAGGATCGCTCAACTACGACGGCGCGGTGGTCTGCCGCGCACAATCGCTGGGCGAAGCCACGGTCCTTGCCCAGATTACCCGCATGGTGGAGCAGGCGCAGAGCTCGCGCGCCCCGATGGAACGGATGGCCGACAGGGCCAGTTCAATTTTTGTGCCCCTGGTGCTTGCACTCGCGGCACTCACTTTTCTACTGTGGGCGTTCGCCTCGCATTCCCTGCAGACTTCGTTGGCCAGCACTGTCGCAGTGCTGGTGATCGCCTGCCCTTGCGCCATGGGACTGGCTGTCCCAGCCGCGCTCACGGTCGCCGTGGGACGGGGAGCACAGCTTGGCGTGCTTTTCAAAGGCGGTGAAGCGCTGGAACGACTGGCTCACCTGGACGCCATTGTTCTGGATAAGACGGGGACCCTCACCGTAGGACACCCAGTGCTGGTCGCGGTTCGCCCCCTTGTGGGATACAAGGAGACTGACTTGCTGCGGATTGCCGCGGCCGCGGAGGAGCGATCGAACCACCCTCTGGCCCACGCGATCGTGGATTCTGCCCGCGCCCGGAATCTGCATTGGCGACCGCCGGAAGAAGTGCAGATTCTGCCGGGCCGCGGACTCGTGGCAAAGCTCGGTGAAATCAAGTGCGTGCTGGGCAACGAAGCTCTTTTTCGTGAACTATCACTCCGCATTCCAGACACCGTACCACCGGCGAAAGCTGGAATCACGCGACTTTGGATGGCTCTCGATAACCAGCCGGCTGGATGTTTCGAGGCACGGGACGTGCTGCGTCCGGAAGCTGCCGCGGCCGTCGCTTCACTGCGAGACGCCGGTCTTCGCGTCATCATGCTGACTGGCGACTCCGCGGTTGCGGCCGCGCCCATTGCCGATCAGGCCGGTATAGCCGAAGTAGAGGCAGGACTCAGCCCTGCCGACAAGCTGGCACGGATTCGCGCTTTGCAGCAGCGAGGCCTGCGTGTGGCGATGGTCGGTGACGGCATCAACGATGCCGGCGCATTGGCCCAGGCAGACGCCGGCATTGCAATGGGTACCGGCGCCGATCTTGCCCAGGAGGCGGGCGACGTCATCCTGCTGCGCGCTCAACCCGCGTCGATTCCTGCAGCCATCGAACTGGCGCGCGCCACCCTGAATGTGATGCGCGAGAACCTGGCTTGGGCGGCAGCGTACAACGTGCTGGGCATCCCGCTCGCCGCGGGCTTGCTGTATCCCGTGTTTCATATTCTGCTCAGCCCCTGGGTGGCGGCAGCGGCCATGGCGCTGAGTTCTGTGAGCGTGTTGATGAACAGCCTGAGGCTGCGCAGTTGGCGACCTGCTCCGCTGGAAAGCGGTATTGCCGCGATAGACTGAGTCCTAGGCCATTCTGTGCGCATCCTGACACGCTACATTCTCGGCGAGATTCTCTCCCACACGCTCATTGGCTGCGTGATCTTCACATTCATTCTTTTTATGCGCGACCTGCCCCACATTCTTGAGATGCTGGTGCGCAACAGCTCGACCTGGCTCAGCGTGATGCAGATTTTTCTCTTCACGATGCCCAACACCTTCAAGGTCACGATTCCCATGGCAGTGCTGGTGGGAATCCTGCTGGGTCTTAGCCGCCTGGCTGCCGACAGCGAGATTATCGCCATGCGCGCGTCGGGACTGGGGATCGGCTACTTTGTGCGCGTCGCCTCGATTGTGGCGATCGGCGGCACGCTCATCGGACTGGTGAATTCTCTCTACGTGGCTCCGCGGGCCAACCAGGCGATCCTGGCAATGCAGCAGGCACTTGAGACTTCTCAGGCATCGTACGAGATTCAACGGGGTGTCTTCTATGAAGACTTCCACAATCGCGTGCTGTATGTGCAGGACGTACGCGGCGGCACGGGAGCGTCCAACTGGCGGCAGGTCTTCATGGCGGATGTTTCCGACCCCACTACTCCGCTGATTACCACGGCAGCATCGGCCACCGTGGTTGGTGACTCAACCCAGGGTTTGCTGATGCGCCTGCGCGATGGCGCAGAGCACCAGACCGTCTCGAACGAGCCGGACAACTACAATGTCTCAACGTTTTCAAGCACGGATTTGCCGCTGGCGCTGAATCAGCAAAGCGATGTGCACCTGGGCCGGCTTGATACGGCCATCTACGCGTTGCCCATGAAATCGCTTGAAGAGCGGACCCATGGCCGGGACAGCCAGAGATTCCTCATCGAGCTTCATTCGCGATTCTCGTATCCCGCAGCCTGCCTTGTGCTCATGCTCGTGGGGGTACCGCTGGGAGTGGTCTCGCGCCGCGGCGGCAAGAGTTCCGGCTTCGTCTTCACGCTGCTGCTCGTAATTCTCTACTACGTTCTCTCATATACCGGCATTGCCCTGGGGCGACAAAACAAGCTTTCCGCATTTATGGCAGTGTGGCTTGCGAATATTCTCTTCGCGGCTGCCGGAAGCTTTCTGCTATGGCAGATGGCCACCGGAGGGCGCGTGCTGAACGCGATTTCCGATTGGTTCTCGCGCATGCCCTTCCTTCAATTCAAGCCAAAGCATAATGGAAAGCATCTATCGATCTTGCTCAACAGGCTGCAGCCACGCGCCATTCGCAGCGGTTCGCGCGGCGTCTTTCCGCGCATTCTCGATGCCTATGTAATCCGCGAATTCCTGACCATGTTTTTCCTGGTTCTGGCAGGATTTGTGATGTTGATGCTGGTCTTCACCTTCTTCGAGCTGGTAGGCGACATCCTGCGCAACCACATCGCACTGGCCACAGTTGGCGATTACCTGTTGAACCTGACTCCCAGCATGCTTTACCAGATCGCTCCCCTGGCCGTGCTGATCGCAGTGCTGGTCACGTTTGGCGTGCTGAATCGCAACAGCGAGATTATCGCCATGAAAGCAACCGGCATCAGCCTTTACAGGCTGGTGGTGCCGATTGTGTCGATTGCCGCGATCCTGGCGGTCAGCCTCTTTCTTTTCGATGAGTTTTATCTGCCCCAAGCCAATCGCAGGCAGGAGGCCCTTCGGAGCACCATCAAGGGCCGTCCGCCGCAAACGTTTCTGCATCCGGAACAGAAGTGGATGTTCGGACAGCCACGCCCTGGTGAGCCGGGGCGTATCTTCTACTACCAGTTCTTCGATCCGGACCGGGACGAGTTCGCGAATCTTTCCATCTTTGAATTCGACCCTTCTACTTTTTCGCTGACGCGGCGCATTTTTGCCGCACGAGCATTCTGGAACTCCGACACAGGCTCATGGGTCTTCGAGAATGGCTGGGTCCGGGATTTCGATGGCGCTACCCAGAAGCGATACCAGATATTCAGAAACACGACGTTTTCAGAGATTCACGAGGAGCCGACCTACTTCAAAAAGGAGAGCCTGCAATCGCAGGAGATGAACTTCGGCCAGCTCCGGAGCTATATCAGCGATCTGCGCCAGAGCGGCTTTGATACCATGCGCCTGCGCGTCGCTCTCTGGCACAAACTGGCCTATCCGCTCATTGCGATTGTGATGGCAATCCTCGCGATCCCGTTTGCACTCTCGATGGGACGACGCGGCTCCCTCTCCGGAATTGCAGTAGCCATTGTTGTTGCGCTGGCATACTGGGTCGTCGACGGGTGGTTCGGAGCCATGGGGAGCGTCAATTACCTGCCCGCGGCGCTCGCTGCGTGGACCCCGGACGTACTTTTCGGACTGACCGGCAGCTATTTATTGCTGCGGACGCCAACGTAACCAGAGGCGTTATGGACCGATGTGTCCCTCTGCGCCAGCCATCGCCCCAGCGCATAGCCAACCCGCTACAATAGAGCCATGTTGCGCGACCTGGCACCGCTCTTCGGTTACATGCGCCGCTACCGCTGGGGATACCTGTGGGGCCTGCTTTCCTGCATTGCCACGAACGCGGTGTGGGTGCTGTTTCCCCAGGTGCTAGGGCAGGCCATCGATGTCCTGCAAAAAGGCGTTGCGACCCGCCGAGTCGTGGTGATCCTGGCGGCCGAGCTGGTCTTGATCGCCCTCGTCAAAGGCGTCTTCCTCTATGCGCAGCGATGGATTCTGATCGGGATTTCGCGCGAGATTGAATTTGACCTGCGCAACGATCTGTTTCATCGGCTGGAATTGCAGGATGCGGACTTTTATCAGCGCTATCGCACGGGCGACATCATGGCCCGGCTTACGAACGATCTAAATGCCGTGCGCATGCTGCTGGGTCCGGCCCTGATGTATAGCGCCAATACCATCTTCTTCACCGTCGGCGCGCTGTTCTTCCTGCTGCGTATCAGCCCCTGGCTCACACTGGTCGCCTGGGCGCCCATGCCGCTCGCAAGTATTTTGGTCCAATACTTCGGCAGAAAAATTCACGACCGATTCGAACGCATTCAGGAGAGCTTCTCCGAGATTTCGTCGCAGGCGCAGGAGAACTATTCCGGTGCGCGCCTTATTCGTGCGTTTGCGCGCGAAGAATCGCAGATGAATCTCTTTGAGCGCCTCAATCTCCAGTACATTGCGCGCGCGCAGCGGCTTGTGCAGCTGATGGGCATGTTGTGGCCGACGCTCGAATTTATCCTTGGCATTTCGATGATTATCACCTTGCTGGTCGGCGGACACGAGGTGATCGCTCATCGCATTACACCCGGAAATTTCGTCGCCTTCAACACCTACATGATTCTGCTGATCTGGCCGATTATCGCAGTGGGCTGGGTGGTCAACCTTTTCCAGCGCGGGACCGCCTCAGTCAAGCGCATTGATGAGCTGCTGCAAGCCAAGCCAGGCATTGACGATAGCGCGGCGGATCCAACAATACCTGCGGATGCCGTGTTTCGGGGCGACATCGAGTTCCGGAAACTCAGCTTCAGCTACGGCGAAACTCAGGTGCTCGGCGATGTTTCACTGCGCATTCCCGCCGGCTCCAGCCTGGCCATTGTCGGCCCCACAGGCTCGGGTAAATCGACGTTGGTGAATCTGATCTCCCGGCTCTACGAAGCGCCAGAGGGGGCACTCCTTATTGACGGCCGGCCAGTGCGCGACTATCCGTTGGCCGTGTTGCGGCGCAATATTGGGATGGTTCCCCAGGAGACTTTCCTCTTCAGCGAAACGATTCGCGAGAATCTCGCATTTGGCGCTCCGCATGCCAGCGCGGAAGACCTGCTGGAAGCTGCCGAGGCGGCGCACATACGGCTGGAATTTGAGGAGTTTCCGCAAGGCTTTGAAACCATGGTCGGGGAGCGCGGCATGACGCTCTCGGGAGGCCAGAAGCAGCGCGCCGCGATTGCGCGAGCCCTGCTGCGCCGGCCTGCGATTCTGATTCTCGACGACGCACTTGCCAGCGTGGATACCTACACTGAAGAACGCATTCTGGGCGGGCTGCGCGACTACACATCAAGCTCTACGACGATTCTTATCTCCCACCGGGTCTCGACGGTGCGCAATGCCGACCAGATTGCCGTGCTTGCCCACGGGAAGATCGTGGAACTTGGCAGGCACGATGAGTTGCTGGCGCTGGACGGCTACTACGCCAGCCTTTATCAGAAGCAGCAATTGGAAGAAGAGCTAACCGTCGCCGGCTAATTCAGGCCGGAGGTGCTTTGAATAGGCACTGATTGTGAATCTCAGGCTGTCCAGCTTGAGCCGGCCATGGCACCTGTGGCGCCATCTACAAGGTCGATGCCGGCTTGCCCTTGCCTGTCGTCAGATTTTGTCCGCGGCAAAGCAGGGCGCGCATTGGGGCCCCTGGCTACCTGGCGCCAGGCATCGCGCACATTCTGTACAAAGGTAATCACGCGCTCGAATTTCTCTCTGGAGTTGGCCTGCGATCCCTGCAGCATGAGAGCAAACACGGCTGTGTAGAACTCGGCGAGAACTTCCGCGGGCCTTCCGCCTACGTCCATTTTCAGAGTCGCTTGCAGGTGCATTACGATGTCCATCGCACGGCGGACGGCGATGCGGCGCTCGATCGTGTCCCCTTGATCCACAGCCTCGATCGCACGGCGCATGAAGCGGATGATGCCGTCGTAGAGAGCAACCGTGAGCTCAACGGCGGATGCGCCCTCGAGCGCGCAGTTCTGATAGGAGTTCATTCGAATGCTCCTTAACCGTTCTGGTTGGAGTTGTAGCCGGTAATTGCGCTGTACATCTCATTGACCTGCTGGATCTGCTCGGGAATGGACTGCAGAATCTCGTTGGCTGCGTTCAGTTCAGTCGTCAGGTTGGTCTTCTGCGTTGCGATGAGTGCTTCCTGGTTGGAGACATCATCGTTCAGGGTCGTCTCCTGACTGCTGTCTTCGCTCAGGGCGAGGCTGATTGCACCACCCGATGCAGAGCTATTTCCCAGACCATCCAAGGTCTTGGTGAAGGCCGCACCGAAGCTGCCCGTATCTTGAAAGAGCGACACAACCTGACTGAAGTTGCTGTTCAAGGCACTGCTCAGAGTGTCGGCATCAAGGCTGATTGTGCCGTCCGCACTTGCGGTTGCTGAGATGCCGAGAGAGATCAAGGAGTTGATCGTGCCGGTACCGAAGGACGAACTGACTGCGGAGAGCAGGCCCTGCTGAAGTTGCGCCAGGACAGATGTGCCGGAAAGCGGCTCCAGATTGCCCGAGGAATCCTTCCCCTCCTGTGCATTGATCGCCTTGATCGTGGCGTTGAAGTCCGTCACAAACGTGTTGATGGCTGTTTCGATGCTCGACGTGTCATTGGCGATCACCACCTGGACGCTCTCCGGCGTGGAAGTGCCAGCGCTGGAGGTGGAGTTGCCTGTCGAAAGCAACTGAAACGTCACCCCGGGAATGGCATTGGTGACCGTATTCGAAGCACTGCTGAGCCCGACTCCGTCGACCGTGAAATTGGCATCGGTGCCGGGCTGGATCGTCGCCATGCCCAGCCCCGGGTTTGTATCGGCAGTCGTGGAATCCGCCAGACTCGTTGGGCTCGCGGGATCACTGGTTGCGTCTGCAATCGTAATCTGACCGGCGCCGCCGCTGGTGCGGCTCACCAGGGAAAGGCGTACACTGCCATCCGCATTGGTCAGCACACTTGCCGATACGCCCAGGCCGGCACTATTGATCGCGGCGGAAAGCCCGGAGAGTGTCGACGCAGTCGAACTGTCACCCACGTTCACCGTCTGCCAATCTCCGCTGCCTACTTTGAATGTGATGCCGCCGGTAAGAGTGTCTGTAGCTCCGATGGCATCGGACGCAGCGCTCGATGTCTGGGCCAGATTCTGGACGGTGATGGTATGGGTGCCGGCCGTGGCCGACGAACTGGCCGATGACAACGCCAACACGTTCGTATCTGAACTGGACCCTGTCTTGTCCGCAAGGGTTCCGCTGAAATCGGTCAGGTTTTGGAGGTCGGTCGAGAGCGTAGAAATCTGTGTACCCAGACTGGAGAGCGCTGTGTCCCGGCCCTGAAGGCTCGTCAACTGCGTCTTCCAGGGAGTCTCGACCGATTGCAGATTGGTGACAATCTCGTTCACAGTCGTGGTGACGTCAAAGCCCTGACCGCTGGTTGCGGAGCCAAAATTGAGACCGACAGCACCCATGCGTTTTCTCCTATCCCACGCAACAACAATTCAACTGCCATGACGCACCGCAACAAATTAGAGGGCACCAAACCTAGCGCGCGCCTGCCGCAGAAGCAGAACGGGGAAGGCCGCCTTGGAGCCGCTCTCCCCGTCTTGCTGCGATCAACAATTCTTGGACTGCGACTTACTGGAGCAGTTTGGTAATCAACTGCTGCGACTGGTTGGCCTGAGAGAGAGCGGCGATGCCGGTCTGCTCCAGGATTTGGAACTTCGACATGTCCGAAGTCGCCTGGCCGTAGTCAGTTGCCGTCACGTCGTTCTGGGCGGCCAGTGTGTTGGTTGATTCGGTGCTCATCACGTTTCCGACTGCAGTGAGCGTATTGATGGTCGCGCCGACCGTGCCGCGATCGGACGCAACCGTGCCAATTGCCGCGGTGATCAAGCCGAGTTCGGTTTGCGCCGTACCTGTGTCGGTAAAGCCGGCCGGCGTCAGTCCCAGTGTTCCCCCATCCACCGCGTTGAGTGCCGTTTGGTTATCGGATTGGCCCAGCGTGCCGTCTGTGGTGTAAATCGGAGCAGCAGTCCCTGTAAACAGAGTGATACCGTTGTATTCCGTGTTGGTGTTGATGTTGGTCAGCTCGGTCAGAATGTTCGTGTACTCGGCATTGGCCGCTGTGATTTGTCCACCGCTCATTGTGCCGTTCGAGGCCTCGGTGGCCAGGGTTACTGCGCGATTCAACAGGTTGGTGACTTGAGCCATCGCTCCATCGGCAACCTGCAGCATGTCCACACCTTCTGAAGCGTTCGAGGCCGACTGCGACAGCGCTGTTGCAGAGGCCTGCAGACCATTGGCCAGGGAAAGGCCGGCAGCATCATCCGCGCCGGAGTTGATGCGCGAACCGGAAGACAACTGTTGAAGAGTTTTGGACAGCGCAGCCTGCGTGTTGTTCAGGTTGTTCTGCGCATAAATTGCAGAGATGTTATTCAGGACACCCAAAGCCATGGAAATTCTCCTTTTCGGTTGAAATGATCTCAGTTCCCTGCTTCGGGTGCCTGACCGGGGACGGACGGGAGTGTGTTCGCTCGCCTGCTCCGGGTCACCTTGCGGAAGGAACCACGTTGCTCACAGCCTTCATCGGCGTCCACGGAAAACACTTTATGATTTTTCGCACAGCCGCTTGCAATCCGTTCTCCAATCATCCTTCCGACGTGCTCGCCGATAAATAGAGCGAAGATGCAGGAGAAGGCCCGGACATGATCGAACTCACGCGATTGAACGGCAGTCTCATGGTGTTGAACAGCGATCTGATCAAGACCGCCGAGGCCTCGCCAGACACCATGCTGACTTTGATCAATGGAGAAAAGCTGATTGTGCGTGAGGAACCGGGTGAAGTGGTCGAGCGAGTTGTGGCCTATCGTGCGCGCCTGCTTGCCATCGTAGCGCAGAGGCTGCCTTCAAGCGGGAGTATTCAGGAGGTTGCATCGTTAGCCAGCCTCAGCGTCTCCAGCCAGTGCAGTCATGCCGAATCCTCGATGACACCAGGATTTGATCGGGATCGCTGATCGATGCAGGAGGGATTACCACAATCCTGTTGGAGGATATGGGCGTGGACAAGGCGAGCATTGGAGGAGTTGTCCTGGCCGTCGCGGGCATCAGCGCCGGGCTGCTGATTGAGGGCGGCAACCTGGGCCAGATTCTTCAGCCGACTGCGGCTCTTATTGTGTTTGGCGGAACGATGGGTGCTGTTCTTCTTCAATTCCCGTTTCCTACGGTGGTGGCCGCTTTCCGCCGTCTTGTGTACGTGTTCGCCTCACCAGCAAAACCCAACGATCAGCTCATTCGTCTTCTGGTCGACTTTGCCAACAAGGCTCGCCGCAACGGAGTCGTCTCTCTCGACGCCGATCTGCAATCCATTCAGGACAGGTTTCTAAAACAGGCCGTCATGCTGGCGGTGGATGGCACAGAGCCCGGCGACTTGCGCAAGATTATGCGCGTGAGCCTCGACTCCACGTCCGAGATCGACGAGCGCCTGCCAGCAGTATTCGAATCCGCGGGCGGCTTTTCTCCCACCATCGGCATCCTCGGCGCCGTGCTGGGCCTCATCCAGGTCATGCAGCATCTCGACAATATTCAGGAGGTGGGCCGGGGCATCGCAGTAGCCTTTGTGGCCACCATTTACGGAGTGGGCATCGCGAATCTTTTCTTTTTGCCGTTTGCCGGAAAAATGCGCCTTCAGTTGCGCGAGGACCATCTGCGACGGGAAATGATGCTTGAGGGCGTCATTTCGATTCTGGAGGGCATGAATCCTCGCATGCTCGAGGTCAAGTTGTCGGGTTATCTCGACGATTCCGAGCGCCCGCAGTCGGAACCGGCCGCATGACATCTCGCGTCCATCGCGGCCGGGTAAGCCACGAACGCTGGCTGGTTTCGTATGCGGACTTCATCACCCTGCTCTTCGCTTTTTTCGTTGTCCTCTACGCTTTTGCCAAGGCCGATCAGAAGAAGCAGGCGCAGGTATCAGGGGCAATCGATACAGCGTTGAATGAGCTGAGCATCATTCCCATCACCGCACAGGAGTCAACGCACGCGATGGGCGCCGCCGGCTCGGGCGCCCACATCGGCGTCAGGTCTGAAATTCTGGTGTCACCAGCCAGGGTCAAGGACGACCTGGACCGCATTCGCCGGGAGTTGGAGCACTCACTCTCCAGCCAGATTGCGCAGCGCACCGTTTCCATCCAAATGGGCCGGGATGGCCTGGTGATCAGCCTGCGCGAGGCGGGTTTTTTTGACTCTGGATCCGCAAGCCCGCGGCCCGAAACATTGACCACGCTTCGCCAGATTGCCGAAACGCTGGACCGCACGCCTTATGATGTGCGCATTGAGGGCCACACCGACAACGTGCCCATCCACAACGCCGCATTTGACTCCAACTGGGAACTCTCGTCGGCACGGGCTACGCGGATCGCGCGCATGTTTCTCGATCTGCATGCGATTGCGCCCGATCAAATCTCAGCTGCCGGATACGCCGAGTTTCATCCCATCGCCAGCAATGATTCAGAGGCGGGACGGGCCGAAAACAGGCGCGTCGACCTCGTCGTAATGCCGCGAACTCAACTCGATTTCGCGGCCGCAGCCTCTGCCGCTCTCATGGGCCAGTGGAAGAAAATCACCGACGATGATTCGGGACGAAAGTGAATCTCCATGGATAGTCATGCGTGCAAGCATCTTATGTATTATGAGTACTTTGATAGCCTACTCCACACCTAGTACTTTCACAATCACGCGCTTGCGGCGTTGGCCATCGAACTCCGCATAAAAAACACGCTGCCAGGTTCCGAGATCCAACTTGCCGCCTGTCACAGGCAGGGTAGTCTCATGGTGCAACAGCAGCGACTTCAAGTGTGCGTCGCCGTTGTCTTCGCCGGTCTGGTGGTGCTTGTAGCCGGGACGCGCAGGCGCCAATTCCTCCAGCCACTTTCCGATGTCTTCAATCAGCCCACTTTCATGGTCGTTGACGTAGACGGCAGCGGTGATGTGCATAGGCGAAACGAAGCACAGGCCGTCCCGCACCCCACTTCGCCTCACAATCTGTTCCACCGTATCGGTAATATGCACCATCTCGCGGCGCTTTTTCGTTTCGAAGACCAGGTATTCGGTATGACACTTCATCTTGACCCTCCCGCGGCAACCCGCTCAAACTGCGCTCAGACATTATCCTAAAGACTGCCGTGACCGAGCCCACCGAACACGACGCAGAAATCTATTCCCAGCGCGGCATCGACCTGCTCGCCGCCGGCGACGCAGCCGGAGCGGCGCAGTCTTTTCGCGAAGCGATCACGGCTGATCCTGCCCATTACGAGGCCCACCACGGTCTCGTTCGCTCCCTTCGTGACGCGGGGCGCCTGGAACAGTCTGTCGCCGCAGCACTGGCGCTGACAGCGCTCACCCCTGCCGATCCGCTGGCTCATACTGCGCTGTCGATCAGCCTGCAACAGGCCGGCCACATCCCTGAAGCGGAGGCAGCGGCGGCCCATGCGCGCATCCTGGAGTGGAAGATTCAGCTGCAATCGCCGCCGCAAGAGGACCAGGGGCCATGACGCCGCGGCCTTCGCGCGGGGCTGCTCAACGCCTCCGTCGCATGCACGATCGTCTCGCAAAGGCCTATGGCCCGCAGCACTGGTGGCCGGCCAACACCGCATTCGAAGTCGTGCTGGGCGCATATCTCACCCAAAACACCGCCTGGAAAGGCGTCGAGTGTTCGCTGCTGAACCTGCGCAAGGCCAAGGCCATAACCCTCGATGGCCTGCGCAACATCGCGCTCGATGAACTTGAGCAACTCATCCGCCCCTCCGGCTTCTACACGCGCAAGGCCAGGGCCCTGAAGGCCTTCGTCGCGATGCTGGATGAGGAATTCAACGGCTCACTGGATGTGATGGCGGGAATGCCGACATCGCTTCTTCGCCAACGCTTGCTGGCTCTGACGGGCGTAGGGCCCGAGACCGCAGATGCCATTCTGCTCTACGCGCTCGGCCACCCAACTCCGGTTGCAGATGAGTACCTGCGCCGAATCGTGGAGCGACATCAACTGCTGACCCCACCGCCTCGAGGTGGGTCGAAGGGTTATGAATCTCTAGTGCGGCTGACACTCGATGCATTCTCAGCGGTCCCCCGCAGCCGGCAGGCACAGCTCTTTAATGAGTTTCATGCACTCACCGTTGCAGTCGGAAAGGCGCATTGCGGAAGAACAGCTCAGTGTGCCGGCTGTCCACTCGCTACCGACCTGGGTTTCGTCCGGCCCTGAGGGACGCCGGACGCGATCAATTCCCGGCCAGAGACAGGGCTCTCATTGCTCGCTGGAATGCGGGGAATTTGCCCGTGGGAGCGGCTTGGAATTCAGAGGAAGGTTGGCAGCTAAGGAATATATAATCATGCGAATGCGCCTGACCCCCCGGACGATGCTCGGCCAGTACGAGATACTCTCGCCCCTGGGTACAGGCGGCATGGGCGAGGTCTATCGCGCACGAGATTCCAAGTTGAACCGCGAAGTTGCGATCAAGGTCCTGCACGATGTTTCTTCCGCCGACCCGGACCGTTTGCGGCGCTTTGAGCAAGAGGCGCGTGCGGTTGCGGCGCTGAACCATCCGAACATACTTGCGATCTACCAGATGGGGAGCCACGAGGGGGCGCCGTATCTTGTGTCGGAATTGCTTGAGGGCGAGACACTTCGCGAGCGGCTCAAGAACGGACCCCTCCCGCTGCGCAAAGTGATTGACTACGGCGTGCAGATCGCCCGCGGACTAGCTGCGGCACATGAAAAAGGCATCGTTCATCGCGATTTGAAGCCGGAGAACCTTTTTCTCACAAAAGATGGACAGGTGAAGATTCTCGATTTCGGCCTTGCGCAGATGGCGCAATCGAATGAGCAGCCCGGAAGTTTGAGCGATTCGCCGCAGGATAAGACCGAGCCTGGCATCATATTGGGTACTGCGGGCTATATGTCTCCAGAGCAGGTGCGCGGGCGCGCGGTCGATCATCGGTCAGATATTTTCGCGTTCAGTTCAATCCTCTACGAGATGCTTACCGGCAAGCGGACATTTCAGAAACCCACGCCCGCGGAGACGATGAGCGCCGTCCTGAACGACGATCCGCCCGCGCTTGCACAGCGCGCGCCCAACACGCCTCCTGCTTTGCAACGGGTGGTGCAACGCGGCCTGGAGAAGAATCCCGAGCAACGGTTCCAATCGGCCTCTGATATGGCTTTCGCACTCGAGGCGCTGACGGATATGTCAGGCTCCTCTCTGACTGCCGGCTACATGCTGCCAGATGAGAAGCCTCACCGCCGGCGGGCCACGCAGATGGTCATCACACTGGCGGCTTTGCTTGCATTCGTGGTCGTCGCCTACCTCAAGTACCAGCCCACGCCGCTGCCCAAGGTGTCCAATTACGCGCAGATCACGCACGACGGACTACAGAAGTCCCTCATTGGAACCGACGGTACGCGACTATATCTTTCGTTGATCAGCTCGGGCGTCCAGGGCGTTGCCACGATTCAGATCTCAGGCGGACAGCAAACAATTATCCCTATGCCCGGTCCCAACATGGCTCCGGTCTCCCTGTCTGCGGATGGTTCGGAATTTCTGCTTGTGGAGGGACAGGGAGTGCCACCCAAAGGGCCGCTCTGGAGCCTTCCTGTGCTTGGAGGATCGCCCCGACGGCTAGGCGATGCAGTGGGACAGGACGGCGCATGGTCGCCCGACGGAAAGACGCTGGCTTACACCAACGGGGGCAATTTGTACCTGGCAAAAGCTGACGGAACGGGTTCTCGCAAGCTGCTGGGAATCAGCGGATTCCTGTTTGACCCTGTGTGGTCGCTCGATGGAAGCCATTTGCAGTTTGACTCATCCAGCAGCCTTGAACCGGGAAGCGGCCAACGCATTGTTTGGGAGGTTTCAGTGGACGGTTCGAGCCCGCGTCAACTGCTCCCTGGGTGGGGTACCCCATCTGATGCATGTTGCGGCAAATGGAGCACCGATGGAAAGTATTTTGTCTTCCAGTCGCAAGGGCAGATTTGGGCACTTCCGCGTCAACAAAGATTTCTGCATCCCGAATCCAAACCTGTTGAGTTGACTTCAAGCCCCATGTCGCTGCACTCCCCGCTTCCCGGCAAAGATGGCAACAAACTCTTTGTCGTGGGGCGAACCTATCGTGGTGAACTGGCACGCTTCGATCTGAAATCCAATCAGTTCGTACCGTTTCTCGGCGGCATCTCGGCAGAATACGTTGCCTTCTCAAAAGATGGACAGTCGGTTGCGTATGTTTCCTATCCTGAAGGAGCGTTGTGGAAGTGCAAACCGGATGGAAGCAACCGCGTGCAATTGACTTTTACGCCCGCGAGCCCAGTGTTGCCAAGATGGTCACCGGATGGCAAAACCATTGTCTACTTTGAGTTTCCTGTGAGTTCCACCAAGCCGGCGCGCATCTACCAGGTATTGTCCGACGGTGGCAGTCCAAGTGAATTGATGCCCAACGATCCTCACAACCAACGCGACCCAAACTGGTCGCCCGACGGCAGCAAGATTGTGTTTGCCGGTGAGGTGAGCGATGCTGCATCGGGCCATTCGACTCCGATGATCCGCGTATTGGAGTTGGCGACCGGCCAGGTTTCAACTTTGCCTGGATCGCAAGGGCTGTTTTCGCCGCGATGGTCGCCCGACGGGCGATTCATCGCCGCGATGACAAGTGATTCGAGGACCGTCGTATTGTTCGACTTCCAGACGCAGAAGTGGACTGAGATTTCCAGGGGGACGCTTGGCTGGCTGAATTGGTCGAAGGACGGTCAGTACATCTACGTCCTGGATTTCACTGGAAAAGGAGCGGTGCTCAGGATCAGAATCAGCGATCACACTTCGGAACGAGTGGTCGACCTGAAGGACTTTGTGACCACCGGCTTATGGGGCGGGTCTTTATCACTCGGGCCCGACGATTCGCCGCTACTGCTGCGCGACACAGGTACCCAGGACATCTACGCGCTCGACTGGATCGAGCCGTAATCCGCCGGCGATCGAGAAGGCCGGCGATTGCGGGCCACGCCCCGAGCGGCTTTTCGGGTCGTTGATCCGGGAGCTGAACGCAATCCCTACTGGCCCATCTGGAATCTCACCTCGGCCAGCGCGGATTGGTACGCATAGCGCGCATTCGTGTATGCAATTTCTGCTTCTGTCTGCGCCAACTGCGCCTGCGTCAGCTCCACGATACCGCTGAGACCAATCTGGTAGCGGGCCTGCGAAAGATCGAGCGCCATGTTCGACTCGCTGAGCATTTCCTGCGTAACGCCGATACGCTGAAATGCGGTTTGCGCATTCAGTACTGCGTTGCGCACGTCACGTGCGATCACATCGCGCAAGTTCCGCACCTGTTCCTGGGCCGCGCTGGCGCGCAGTTTAGCTTCCTGTGCGCGCGCGTTGTACAAGAATCCGTTGAACACAGGAATACTGATGTTGGCTCCGGCTGCGCCGTACCACGATGATTGGATCTGGTCCGATCGCACTGGAGCGCCTCCAACCGCGGCCAATGCAGAGACCCTCGGCAGCCAAAGATCACGTTCGGCGGTGCTGAACTGACGGGCCGCAGCGTAATTGTCATTGAGGGCGGCGAGGTCGGGACGCGACCCGAAAGCCGCTTGCACCGTAGCCTCAGCGTCCAGTGGAGGCGCTTCCGGCGCTGCAGAAGACTCGTCCATGAGGACATATTGATGATCCTGCTCGGAACCGAGCACGGTATTGAGGCTCGCCATCGCGTTCTGCATATTGTTCTGCGCATCGAGCAAGAGCAACTTCGCCTGCGACAACTGGACATTCGCAAAGCTCAGGTCGAGATCGGATTTCAATTTCGACTTGGTAAGGGCACTTATCTGGTCGACTGTGGTCTGCCGTTGGTGAACTGTCTGCTGCGCCACTTTGAGCAGCGCTTCGGTCGTAAGCGCCTGGTAAAAGGCCTGGTCAACCGCAAGTACGATGTCGAGCTCCGTTGCCCGCTCGCTCTCGAGTTGCGCGTGCGCGTTCGACTTTGCGCTGAGAATCAAATTGTGCGTGCGACCAAAGTCAGTGATGAGCTGATTCACCGTGAGGCCGCCGGCGGCACGGTCATAAACGGATGGATTGTTGATCAGGCCCGCGGTGATGCGGCTATTCTCATGCGCGTCCACAGCTGTCAGGTCGCCGGTTGCGGTGGGAAATTCGGCTGAACGTACTTCGCGCGTAACCTGCGCCTGGGCGAGTCCCAGGAGGCGCGCGACGCTGATGTCGGGATTATGCTGAATGGCCATGCGCTCGGCGTCAGCCAGTGTCAGGCTGGTTCCGGATGGTTGCACAGGTGCACCAGGTTGCTGCGCGAGCGGCGCGGGCGTCTGGCTTGCCGAAGCGATGAGATGCGTGGACTGGGCCTCGGGCAGTGAAGCGTCCTGCGCACGCGCAGGGCGGCAGGGGCAAGCCACCGCACAAAAAACGCAGGTTGCGAGGAGAGTGTTCTTCTTGATTTTTCGATTCTTCATCTACTCCTCCGCAACCGCGGCCGTGGATTCGTGCCGGCCATGAATCAGCAGATACACCGCTGGAACAAGGAACATGGTGACGACGACGGACACGGCCAATCCGCCGATAATGGCGCGGGCCAGCGGAGCATACTGCTCGCTGCCTGCCTCAAGTCCGAGAGCCATGGGAATCATTCCGAGCAAAGTGGCGAGTGAGGTCATGAGAATGGGGCGTAAGCGCACCTTGCAGGCTTCTACCGTGGCTTCAAGCAACGGCATTCCCTGTTGGTGAAGGATGCCGGCAAATTCGACGATCAAGATGCTGTTCGACACGACGATGCCCGCCATCATGATGACGCCCATAAGCGACATGATGTTGAGAGTGCTGCCTGTCACGAGCAGGATCAACGCGACGCCTGCAAGGCCCGGAGGAATGGCCATGAGAATGATGAATGGATCGATGAAGGAAGCGAATTGGGCCATCAGGATCAGATAGACCAGCAGAATTGCAATGATGAGACCGATGCCAAAGTCGTGAAATGCCTGGTTCATGCTGACCACCGCACCGCGCACATCAATCACCGTGTTCCTGTCGTGGCTGGTCTGTGCAAGCAGTTGGTCAATTTGTGCACCGACCCCTTGCAGCGCTTCTGTCTTGGTGGCCACGTAGATATCAATCACGCGACGAATCTGGTTGTGATCGACTTCAGTCGGCGTGTTGATCTGCTCAATATCCGCCACAGCGCCCAACGGCACATAACCCGAATCGTGATCCCCGCTGAAATACTTCGCATTCAGCATGCCAGCCTCCCTGCCCTCCTGCATTGGGCTGAACCCCGTTGTGCGTGCGCTGCGCAACGGAATGTTCTTCACGTCTTCCATCGACATGTTGTTGACCCAGCGATTCGCATACTGCACGGTGACCATGTAGTTGTTGCCGGTTTTCGGATCGATCCAGTAACTGGGAGCGACCATGCCATCCGAGGTGAGCGCTGTAATCACATCGTCCACCACGTCCTTGGCCGAAAGCCCAACCAGGCTGGCGCGTTCGCGATCGATGTTCAAAGCCAGGCCGGGGTAATTGATGCTTTGCGGAATATACACACTGCTCACGTTCGGCATCGCCTGAATCTTCGCGGCGAGTTCGCGGGCCAGGGCATAAGACTTATCCATGTCCTGCGCCTTGATCTCGATGTCGATGGGTGCAGGCAGGCCCTGATTGATGACGGAGTCCACCAGGCCGCCTCCCTGGAAATAGGTGGAGAGCTCCGGCATTTGGCGCGCGAGTTGTTGCTGCACGCGCCGCATGTATTCGTAGCTTCCGACGCTGTGATCTTCCTTGAGGCTCGTTTGCACAAAGGCAGTATCCATCGACGCATTGGTTGTATAGATCGCCGAAAGATCGGGATAAACGCCGATGTTGGAGACGATCATGCCAAGATCCCTGGGCGGCACAACGCCGCGGATGATGCTCTCAACCTTCGCGATGTAGTCGTTGCTTACTTCAAGGCGCGTACCGCTGGGCATCTTCACGTTGATCACGAATTGTCCAGGATCAGTTCGCGGAAAATAGGCTCTTCCCACAAATGGAACTGTCACAACCAAAACCAGCACTACGCCTGCGGAAATTACCAACGCGGTAAAGCCGGGTCGCCGCATCGCCTTCGTGGCCAAATCCTCATACCAGAACAGCATTTTCTGAAACTTGTCGTTGAACTTTTCAACGAACCGGGTGAACAGATTCTGTTTCCGCGCTTCGGGGTGTTGGTCATCGTCGCGCAGGTGAAGGAACTTGGCGCAGTAGAGCGGCACGACCGTCATGGCGAAGAAATACGAGGCAAAAATCGACAACACGACGCCCAGAGCCAGCGGAGTGAAAATGTACTTGCTTACACCGCTGAAAAACGTGACCGGAAAGAAAACGATGGAAGTGGTGAAAGTCGCCGCCAGCACCGCCATCGAGACTTCTTCTCCGCCTTTCTCAGCAGCAACCCCCGGCAACTCCCCCATCTCCATGTGACGGAATATGTTTTCGAGCACGATGACGCCGTTGTCAATGAGCCGGGAGAATACCAGCGCCAGTCCGCCAAGAATCATGGTGTTGATTGAGCCGCCCATGGCATTGGTGATGAGCAGGCAGACCACCATCGCAAGTGGCACAGACAAAAGCACAGCAACCGTAGCCCGAGGACTGCCAAGGAAAATCAGAATCATCACGCCGGTCAGAACCAGTCCAATGCCGGCTTCTTTTGAAACGTTTTCGATCGCCAGCTTAACGAAGACCGACTGGTCGAAGACGACCGCAGTGTGCAGAGACTCCGGAATATCGACAAGCTTCTTGATTGCAGCTTTGATCCCGTTCACGATGCTGATCGTGTTGCTGTCGCCACCCTGTTTAAAGATCGGCACATACACCGAGCGCTGACCGTCGATGCGGACGATGTTGTATTGCAACGCCCCGGAGTCGATTGCCTTGCCGATGTCCCCCACCAACACGGAGGAGTTCCCCACCGACTTGAGCGGCATTGAGTTCATTGAAGCGGCATCGGGAAACTGGCTATTCGCGTAGATGTTGAAGTCTTTCGATCCGATGCGCACGTCGCCCGCAGGCAGGATCAGGTTGGAACTGTCCACTGACTGAACCACGTCATTCAAGCTGAGATTCCGCGCTTCCATTTTTAGCGGATCGACGTAAATCTGAATCTGACGATAGGTTCCACCGTATGGCTGCGGCACAGACGCGCCTTGCACGTTGGAAATCTGGTTGCGCACCTGGAACTGGGCCAGATCCTTGAGGCTCGTCTCGTTCAGCCCTTCGCCCTTCAGTGTCACCAGGCAGACAGGCTGCGTCGATGCATCCATTCCCAGCACTACCGGAGGCAGCGTGCCGGGAGGAAGGCGGCGCAAGTCTGCCATGGCCAGATTGGCGATGTTGCTCAAAGCTGCATTTGGATCAGTGCCAGGCTTGAAGTAGATCTTGATCAGGCTCACGCCGGTCAGAGAGCGCGATTCGCTGTGATCGATGTTGGCGCCGAGAGTAAAGAATCGTTCGAACGTATCTGTGATGTCAGATTCAATCTGTTCCGGCGGCATCCCGTTGTAAAACGTCGCCACCACTACGACCGGCATGTCGATCCTGGGAAACAGATCCACCGGCATGCGCACAACTGTGACAGTTCCAATGAGCGCAACAACCAGGCACAGCATGATGATGAAGTAGGGAAATCGAAGAGCAAACTTCGGCATTAGATTCCGCCTCCATTTACTTCGGCTTTGAGGTCAATGGTGCCGCCTGTCTCGTGCACCGTCTCCGACGCCGGCGAAGAGATGAGCAACGGACTCACCTCTTCGTCTTCGGTGTATTTATCCTGGCCGCCCACGACCACGCGGTCGCCTGCGTTGAGTCCGCTCGTGATCTCCGCAAGCTTTGATCCCTGCAAACCGACCGCGACATTTCGGATATGGATGTGATTTCTGCTGTCGAGCACGTAAACCTTTTCCTGTTGCCCGCTGAGCACCAGGGCTTCGACAGGAATCGTGATCACATTGGCTACATGCCCCAGCTGCAGAAGCGTGTTGGCGTACATGCCCGGCGAAATCGATAGATTCTTGTTCTCCACATCGATTTCCGTTTCCATGGTCCGCGTTTCAAAGTTCACATTGCGGGTAAAGCGCACGATCTTCCCCGTAAAAGATCGGCCGATGGCATCCACACGCACCTCGAGAACATCGTCCGCGTGAACATATTTCACATCGTCCTCCGGCACAGGAATGCGAAGGCGCAGAAGATTGCTTTGCGAGAGACGGACAATGGGCAGGTCCTGATCGTTTGAGGTTGTGCCGCCCTGGATGAGCGCGCCCGTGTCTGCGTAGCGCCAGATCACAACGCCGTCGAGAGGAGCCGTGACATTGGTGTAATTGTGCAACGCCTCGACGCGTTGATTATCTGCCGCTGCCGATCCTTCATGTTCCTGCGCCGCCGCCATAGACGCCTTTGCGGAGTCCACTTGCGCCTCTGACGACAGATCTTTGGCCAGTGCGTCATCCAATTCCTGTTGCGCAATCAAGCCGGGCCGGGACGCGGCGGCCTGCTTCAGCCTTTCAGAGGCAGCGTGCAATGCCGTGTGTGTCGCCTCGGCACGATTGATCTCGTGTTGCGCGCGCGTGATTTCCTGCTTGCTCTGCTGCACCTCAAATACAGTCTGCTGCAACTGTGCCTTCAACTCCGGCACCTCTAATACGGCCAGTGTCTCGCCCTGGTGAACGATGTCGCCAATGTCCACACTGATGTGCTTCATATACCCACTCACCTTGGGGTGGACATCGACGACCTGATATGGCTGAAATTGACCGGCCAGCGTCAGGACGTGGGATATATCGCCTCGCTGCGCGGCGACAACCTTCGCGGATGGCATCGAGGCAGCCTTCGCATTGGAATTGCCTTCTCCGGAATGGCAGGCTGCAATGCCGCACGCGGCGCACAACGTCAATCCGGCGGCTGCCATGAGGTGCAATTGCTTCTTCATCTTGATATTGCTCCTGGTTGCGCGCTTTTCCCCTGAGTTATGCGCAAGTGTTCAGAACAGGTGGAAGAGACCGATTGAATACCCGCAAACCTGACTTCCCTGGCCATCGAATGCGGTGTGCCCCGCTGCAGCTTTCAGCTGAAGAGAGTTTACCCCTGGTGCTTTGCGACTTAATGCTGGGATCAATGCCCGCTGTTGAATCGAAGCGGTGTGATTTCCAGCCCTCATCGTGAGCCTGCATTGATGCATGACATGGATTGCCGCCCTCATGAGCTGAAACACCGCAACCCGCATTCTGCGTGGGAATGAATGCGGAATAGAGGATGCTCGCACGATGCGCAAACGGCTGCATCAGAGGCGAACTGCTTACTAGAGGGTGGGAGGGGGGCGATTAAATTGTGCGAAGGGAAGGAACGCAGAGATGCGCGGCAAATTTTGGCCAGCCAGCAGATTGATGCGGTGCTGCGTGGGTTGCGGCAACGAGAATGCCTCAGCCCATATGGCAAGAAAAGCCATAGACGTGGGACCGTTGACCGGCTGGATTACTTCAGAAAGCAGCGGAGTTGCAAGGACGCGTTCGGCTGCCAGCGCTTTTGCGGCTGCGATATCCGTTGGACAGTGGTTGCCGATCGTAACCCAGGCTGTCTTTGCTTCTACAAAAAAAAGGGCCGCAAGAAAGCAGAGCGCAATCCCAAATATCCTCACCCGAATTTTTCGGCCTGTAGAAGCAGCCATAGACAAAACTTACCACCGCACCCGCTCGGGAACCGCTTGTTCCCGTCCATCGCGGACGCGGTGCGAGCGCACTATAACAAGGATGCACGTGAACAGGATAGGGTTGTTTCTGAGCTGCGCCAATGACCAAACTGCGGGGGTAGATCAGGGCAAAAGCCGGGCAAGCAGATTGGTATTCGGATCGGATGCCGTCACGTAGCGAGTTCAGCGCGAGCGTTGAGACGGGCTTGCTCATGGCCAATTTGTCCTAAGTATAACAAAGTAAATTATTTATATAAAAGTAATTCACCATGGGTTGACAAGCGGTCGTTGCCTGAACGAATCTAAAGGCGAACAAAAGGCGAAATTAAGCCACCGCCATGCCCTCTGCTGCCACTCTTCGCGTTCAGATCGAACATGCTCTGGAATGTCGCTTCCCTGCGGCACTGACACCGGCTGCGCGCACCATTCTCGAAGTTGCCGCCACGGGAATCGATGAGGTGGATGCTCTGTTGAATGGCGGTCTGCCGGTTGGCGCAATCAGCGAACTCACGGGGCCTGAATCGTCGGGCCGGACAAATCTGGTGTTGTCCTTCATCGCGCAGCGAACCACTGCCGAACAGGTTTGTGCGTGGGTGGATGCGTATGACGCCTTCGATCCGGAGTCGGCTGCGGCATGCGGAGTTGACCTGAGGCGCCTGCTTTGGGTGCGATGCCGGAATTCCCCGGCGCCAGACAGGACGGCAGCATCGACAAAATCCTTCGCAGCAAAGAGCAAACCATGGACGCGGCTCGATCAGGCATTGCGCGCAACCGATCTGCTGCTGCAGGCGGGAGGATTTGCGGCCATCGTGCTCGACCTGGGCGATGCAGCACCAGAGCATGGCAACCGCATTCCTTTGACGACGTGGTTCCGATTCCGACAGGCTGCGGACCGCACACGCAGCAGTGTATTGGTGCTGGGCAAGGCGGCCTATGCGCAGTCGAGCGCCGCAGTGGTTCTGCAGTGTGCGTCTCTGAGTGCGCAGACCACTGGAGAAACTGTATTACGCGGCTTCACGTTCGAGGCGCAGAGAGGACGGCAGCGCTTCTCACAGGTGATGAAGGTCGCGCGCAAACCGCCGGCCTCAACGTGGTCAGCCGGCGTCCGCTGGGAAGCGGAGAGAGCATGAGCCTGGAACACGCGTATAAGGCGCTCTACGCCTGCATACACGCTGCGGAGTTTCCCGCACAAGCGTTGCTGCGCCTGCGACCGGATTTACATTCGGAACCGGTTGTGGTGCTGGAAGGCCGCGCACCGCAGGAAACTGTATGCGCGATGAACCAGCTTGCGCGTCGCAGAGGCGCAGCATTGCTCATGACTCGACTCGAGGTGGAGACGATTGGCAGATTGAAATTGATGGCGCGATCACTTGACGGTGAGGCTTCGGCGCGCACCGTGTTGCTGGAGTGTGCAGCAAGATTCTCTCCGCGCATTGAAGACGTGCACAGTGCAGCATCGTGTGCCTGCGTGCTCGATATCACAGGCACAGAGCGGCTTTTTGGGCCGCCTGAGAGGCTCGCGGCGCGGTTGCGTGCTGCGTTATTGGATGCAGGCTTTCGCGCCTCGATCGCGGTGAGCACGAACTTCCACACTGCTCGCATGAAGGCGGCTGCAACGCGTGGAATCATCGTAATACCTGAGGGGGAGGAAGCCAGTGCACTGGCAAGTCTGCCAATCACGGCGTTGCATCTGTCTGAGGAGCTATTGGAAACATTTGCTCTTTGGGGCATTCAAACACTGGGTGAACTTGCGGCACTGCCTGAGGTGGAATTGGTTACGCGTCTTGGTGCAGAGGCTCGCACATTGCGCGACTTGGCACGTGGTGCCGTGACACATATATTTCAGCCGATTGTGCCGGCATTTTCATTGGCGGAGTTTTGCGAGTTTGAGACGCCGGTGGAGCAGATGGAGTCGCTGCTGTTCATCGGCGCACGCATGATTGACTGCCTGGTGGCGCGGGCTAGTGGACATGCGCTCTCGCTGGCGTCGCTGGATTTACAGATGAATCTCGAGGGAGGGCGAACGCATAAAGGCACGATCCGGCCAGCGCTTGCCACAACCGATCGCAAATTTCTGCTTAAGCTGTTGCAGCTTGAGATTGGCGCACATCCGCCACCAGCTGCAGTGGTTTCACTTGCGCTCTCTGCAGAGGCAGGGCAATCGAGCAAAGTACAGCTGGGGCTGTTTGCGCCGCAGATGCCGGAGCCATCGCGGCTGGATGTGACCCTGGCGCGGCTCAGGGCCATTGTCGGCGACGATCGAGTGGGCTCGCCTGTGCTGGACGACACGCACCGCGCAGGCAGCTTCCATATGAAAGGCTTTTCTGCCGGCGCCAGAACCTCTGCGCCGATGGCAGGTCACGCACAAATGGCCTTGCGGCGCATGAGGCCGCCCGTGCCGGTTCGCGTCGCCTTGCGTGCGATGAAACCTGCCGCATTTCGCGATGGAGAGAGCCTCTTCGAAATCTCCTCTGCCTATGGACCGTGGAGAACAAGCGGCTGTTGGTGGTCTACCGACGGATGGGATGCGGAAGAGTGGGACGTGCTTGCAGCCAGGAACAATGGCGCACATGTTGCCTGCCTGCTTGTTCACGATCGCACGCGCAACGTGTGGCAGTTGGAGGCTTTCTATGACTGAAGGCTGCTCCGGCGATTACATTGAACTGCACGCCGCAAGCGCCTTCAGTTTTCTAGCCGGTGCTTCGCAGCCTGAGAAGCTGATCGAACGCGCGGTCGAGCTTGAAATGCCCGCTATTGCGCTCGCCGATCGGAATGGCTTGTACGGCGTCGCGCGCTTCCACACCGCGGCAAAGCGGTGCGAGGTGAGGGCTCACATCGGCGCTGAAATTGCTATTGCATCCTTCGGCAGCAAACTGACTCCGTCTTCATGGCTGCCTCATCGGTTCCCTGACGAGCCTTCGCGCCTGCTGCTGCTTTGCGCGTCGCAGACTGGATACCAGAATCTGTGCCAACTGATTACGCGCTTCAAGATGCGCGAGGCTACAAAAGCCGAAGGCGCGGCAACACTCGAAGATGTGGAAGAGTTTTCAGCAGGGCTGATCTGCCTGACCGGCGGCGACGAGGGGCCTCTCGCGGCAGCACTTGCAAAGGGCGGAATGGATGGGGCGCACAAAATCACGGACCGCCTGGCATCCATCTTTGGCCGAGGCAATCTCTATCTCGAACTCCAGCGCCACCAGCTTCGCGATCAGGAGTGCCGCAACCAATCGCTGTTAGGCCTCGCATCCCAACTGAGCTTGCCCGTGATTGCAACCAATGGCGTGCGCTATGCGCAGGAAAAGGACCGCGAGATTCATGACCTTTTCGCCGCCATCCGCCATCACACCACGCTCGACCAGGCAGGCCGCCTGCTTGCAATGAATACGACCCGGCATCTGCGCAACGCCCGCGAGATGAACACTCTTTTCCGCGATCTTCCTGAAGCCATTGCCAACACGCGCATCGTAAGTGAACGCCTCGAATTCACGCTGGACAATCTTGGATACGAGTTTCCTCGCTACCCGGTGCCCGATGGTGAAACGATGGACAGTTTTCTCGCCGCGCGCGTTGAAGAGGGTGTACGCAAACGCTACTGCACACCAGCCAAGCAGCATCTGCTCGACAAGGCGCGCGCGCAGGTGCGGCACGAATTGGCGCTCATCGCGAAGCTGGGTTTTGCGGGATATTTTCTTATCGTGTGGGATATCATCCTTCACTGTCAGCAACATGGCTTTCTTGTGCAGGGACGCGGGTCAGCTGCCAACTCTGCCGTGTGCTACGCGCTTGAAATTACCGCCGTAGATCCCGTCGGCATGGAACTATTGTTCGAGCGCTTCCTGAGCGAAAACCGCGGCGAATGGCCCGACATTGATCTCGACCTGCCCTCCGGCGATCAGCGCGAACAGGTGATCCAGTACGTCTACGAGCGCTACGGATCACTAGGCGCGGCAATGACCGCCAACGTTATCAGCTATCGAGGGCGCTCTGCCGCACGCGAGGTGGGCAAAGCGCTGGGCTTCGACGAGGAGCAGCTTGCACGCCTCTCCAGCCTCGTGGGCCATTGGGAGTGGCGCGGTGTAAACGACACCATGGCGCGCCACTTTGAGCAGGCTGGCTTTGATATTCGCCATCCGCGCATCAGTCGCTATCTCGACCTTTGCATGCGCATGCAGGATTTGCCGCGGCATCTCGGCCAGCACTCCGGCGGCATGGTCATCTGCGCCGGGCTATTGAATCGCGTGGTACCCATTGAGCGGGCATCGATGCCGGGCCGCACCGTCGTGCAATGGGACAAGGAAGATTGCGCCGATCTGGGCCTCATCAAAGTAGATCTGCTGGGCCTCGGAATGATGGCTGCCATCAAGGATTCCATTGATCTGATTCCCCATCACTACCAGAAGCAAGTTGATCTGGCCGCACTTCCTGAAGATCCAGTGGTCTATGAAACGCTATGCAAGGCCGACACCGTGGGCATGTTTCAGGTGGAGAGCCGCGCGCAGATGGCCTCCATCCCGCACAATGCGCCCACCCACTTCTACGATCTCGTGGTCCAGGTCGCGATCATTCGGCCGGGCCCAATCGTCGGCAAGATGATGCATCCCTACATGCGCCGCCGCCAGGGCAAGGAGCAGGTCAGCTACCCGCATCCCTCGCTGGAGCCAGTGCTCAAACGTACGCTCGGTGTGCCGCTATTTCAGGAGCAGTTGCTGCGCATGGCAATGACCGTCGCAAGCTTCACCGGCGCTGAGGCCGAGGAACTGCGCCGCGCCGTTGGCATGCGCCGCTCGATGCAACGGATGAAAGACCTTGAGGGCCGCCTGCGCTCGGGCATGACGCGCAACGGCATCGGACCGGAAGCACAGGACAACATCGTGCAGGGCATTTCTTCCTTTGCGATGTATGGTTTTCCCGAGTCGCACGCAGCCAGCTTTGCGCTCATTGCCTACGCATCGGCCTATCTCAAGGTACATTTTCTAGCCGCCTTCACCTGCGGCCTGCTCAACAATCAGCCTATGGGGTTCTACGCACCGGCAGTGCTGATAAAGGATGCGCAGCGACATGGTTTGCGCGTGCGCCCCATCGATGTGCAGCGATCAGAATGGCTCTGCACGCTGGAAGCAGAGGCGGACGGATCGCTCTCGATGCGCATTGGCTTGAACTATGCAAAGGGACTGCGGCAATCCTCCGCAGAGGCACTTCTCATTGTGCGCGCAAACGAAGGTGCTTTCGCATCAGTCGATGAGCTTGCTGTGCGCGTTCCAGCACTCAACCGCAAAGAGCTCGTCGCGCTTGCCCGTATTGGCGCGCTGAACTCGCTGGGCGAGGTGGAGCATCGCCGCGACGCACTGTGGCAGGTAGAGCAGGCTGGCCGTCCCGTCGGCCCGCTGCTGCGCGGTGCAGGCAATGCCTCAAGCGAAGCGCGCATGCCTATGCCGCTGAAGCGAATGACCACAGACGAGCGGCTCGCCGCAGACTATGCCGGCACAGGCCTCACCACCGGACCGCACCCAATGGCCTATCATCGCAATGCCCTGCGCGACCAGGGCATTTGCTCCGCAGACGACCTGGCCCACAGCGGCAATAAACGATTCGTGCGCATCGCCGGCTGCGTGATCGCGCGTCAGCGTCCCGGCACGGCCAAGGGCTTTGTCTTTCTCTCTCTTGAGGACGAGACGGGGATCGCCAACGTGATCCTTACGCCCGACATCTTTGAGCGCGACCGCATCATCGTCACTCGCTGCCGATTCCTTCTCATCGAAGGGCCGCTGCAGAACCAGGACGGAGTCATCCATGTGAAAGCGCAGCGAATCGCGCCCCTCGATATCACCACTGCCGACATCCGCTCCCATGATTTCCACTGAACCGCGACAAAAACGTCTACGCAAACTCGACGATAAAGCGCTGCTGCTCTGATGCAAGGATTGCGCCACGCTCGCTTTGCAGGGCCTGACTCCCTCATCCGTGCATAGGGCCATTGAACATCTGAGCTTGAGGGTCGCAACCCTGGAGCCGCAGTCACTGAGCTGCTGTCGCCATTGTGATTCGTAGCACAGACGGAAACGCGTGGACCGCGAAGCATGGGTTCTGCATGTGCTCGCCAGAACCGCAATGCGGGCTTTTTGCGGGTGAGCTGAATCCGAGGCCATCTCCGATGCGATCGAGCCAAAAACCTGTCCGTTTGACACGTCGGCAATTCGTGGCCGTCGGAGCCCTGGGTGGGGCAGTAGTCGCCGTCGGATGCAAGCTGCAGGAGAGCAACAACTGGGACTTCCTGACTAACGACCAGGCGGGTACGCTGGCGGCCATCTGCGATCAAATTGTGCCGGCGGATGATTTTCCAAGCGCCTCGCAGGCCGGCGTGCTTACCTACATCGATCGCCAACTTGTGCGTCACTACCGGCGCCATCGCGACGCGTATCGGGCCGGGCTTGAGCGCGTAAATGAAACGAGCAGGCAGCACTTCGGCAAGGACATGGCGGCACTGAATGCGCCGCAGCAACTTCAAGTCGTGATCGCCATCGAGCAGCAGGACCCCACGTTTTTCAGTCTTGTACGCAGCCACACCTTTGAGGGCTTCTATGGTTCACCACGTCATGGCGGCAACCGCGACGCGGTCAGTTGGCGCATGCTGGGCCTGTCTGAGCCTCCGCTGCGCGGCCGGGCGCAATACGACCTGACCCAGGGCGAAACGTCATGAAGCGCGTGAATGCAGTTGTCGTGGGCGCCGGTGCTGCGGGCGGTATTGTGGCCAAGGAGCTTTCTACATCGGGCCTGAGCGTCGTCCTGCTCGAACGCGGTCAATGGTATACCGCGAACGACTGCCGCAAAGACGATCTACGCAATCAGCGCACCACGGTACTGGGCAATGCGTTTGGTCCCGAGGACGATGGCAATCCGCGCGTGGTGGTCGATTCCAGCGGAGTTCCCCGCACCGTCCTGGCGAGCGAGGGCAGCTACTCCAACAACGCTGCCTGCGTGGGAGGGGGCACTCTCAGTTACGGAGCACAGGCCTGGCGCTACCTGCCACAGGACTTCAGGATGCGTTCAACCTACGGAGCGCCCGTGGGCAGCTCTCTTGAAGACTGGCCAATTTCCTATGACGATCTCGAGCCATTCTATGAGAAAGCCGAGTATGAGATCGGGATCTCCGGAGACTACTCTGGCACTCCATTCCATGGTCCGCGCCGGCGACCACTGCCGATGCCTCCACTGCCTCCAAATCGTGAATTCGGAATTCTTGAACCCGCTGCCAGGCGCCTTGGCTTGCACCCTTTTCACCTTCCCATGGCTCGGAACAGCGTCCCCTACAACGGGCGCGGGCCGTGCATGCGCTGCCGATGGTGCTGCGGTTTTGCCTGCGAGGTGGATGCGAAGAATGGTTCGCAGAACACGGTGATTCCCAGGGCACTCGCGACCGGAAACTGTGAACTGCGCACGCAATCATGGTCAAAGAGATTCTCACCGACGATCGAGGACGCGCGCGCGGCGTTTCCTACTTCGACGCGGATGGTCATTTGCAGGAGCAGCTTTGCCGATATTGTCATCGTTTCCGCATGCGCCATAGAGATCAGCCCGTTTGCTGCTCAATTCGAAGAGCCGACTGTTTCAAAACGGACTTGGAAATCGGTACGACCAGGTCGGCCGCCACTGCAAGGCCACCACTACACCGGTGCAATTGGGCTATTTCGATTTTGAAACGTATGACGATGTGGGACCTGGCGCCAGCATTGCGATTGCCGATTATAACCACGGCACCCGGGCCTGTGCGGCGGAGGAATGCTGGGCAACGAATTCATCCGCCTGCCGATCCAAATGGTTGACCGCCTGCCAGCGAATGCACGCCGCGCTGGGGGCTGGGACACAAGCAGGCGATGCGCAATTTCCATAAGCGCAACATCGTCATAATGGGTCCGACGCAACAGATCCCCATGGCCGACGGCAGGGTCACGCTCGATCCCACTGTGAGAGACAAGTGGGGCATGCCGGTGGCCCGGATCTCGGGCAACGTGCACCCCATACCTTCGAGATCGGCATGGTGCAGGCAAAGCGCGCTGAGGCCTGGCTCAATGAGGCCGGGGCAATGTCTACGTCGTCTGAAGGCCGGCAGACCCACAATCGTCTCGGCGGGTCAGCACCAGGCGGGCACATGCCGGATGGGCAATGATCCCAAAGGCTCGGTGGTGAACCGAAACTGCCAGGTCCACGACGTGGACAATCGTCTTTGTCATCGATGGCAGCGTGCACGTCACCAATGGCGGATTCAATCCGGCGCTGACGATCATGGCAATCGCTTATTTCGCGTCGAAACAGCTGGTCCGTAACTGGAACGGTACGGGATTCCGGTCATGAAGCGTTATCTCAAGCTTGCGTCAATCGTCGTTTGCTCGTTGGCACTCCTGACGATTGCTGGCGGCGTACGGCGCGTCCTACTATTACACCACGCAACGCGGCCAAGGTTGCGCGAGCTGTCACGAAATGGCCGAATATGTGAGCGCGGTGCACGGCTCACTGCATCGCAAGCAAAACTGCCTGGATTGCCACGAGGCCAGCCTGGCCACCAAGCTGCGCCACATCCGCGTGCATCTCACCGGCAACTTGCCAGAGGAGATCCGCCTGCGCGATGTGGATGTGCTGGAGATGACGCCCAACTGCCAGAGGTGCCATCAGCACGAATATGCATCCTGGCAGGCCGGCCCGCACAGCGCCACATACAGCGCAGATCTTTACCGATCCCGGGCACAACTCGAAAGCCGCACTGATGAACGATTGCTTGCGCTGCCACGGCATGACTTCAGCGGGTCGATACGCGATTTGGTGCAACCGCAGAACACGCAAGGGGCCCATGGCATGTGGTTCACGCCGGACTTGCCGATCAGCCCGCCATGCCCTGCAATGCGTGCCACTGGATTCATGCGCAAGGCGCGCTGGAGACAAAGCCGCCGGCGCGCATCTCCGTCGCGGCCGCGGCCGTTCACGATTCGCTGGCCTTCTATGACCGGCGCGAAAGCATGCACTTTGCCGCCGTCATGCCCTTCCGCAATTGCACGACGGCGCTCGCGCGGTCAGATCGAGCCAGGACCCGCGCCAGGCGATCTGTTACCAGTGCCACGCGCCCGCGAAGCCGGAGACGGGTCAACGGCGGCAGCGATGGGCTGGGGGCCGCAGGTGGGCTCCGGCGACGATCGCACGCCGATGGGCGTTCACGAGGGGATCAGCTGCATCGCCTGTCACGACGGGCATAACGAGAACACGCGGGCGTCGTGCAAGACCTGCCACCCACAGATGTCGCATTGCGGACTGGACGTAGAGAAGATGGATACGACTTATCGTCAAAGCCTCCAGCACCCACAACATTCATTGGGTGAAATGCGTTGACTGCCATCAGCACGGGATTCCGTCGATCGAGCAGGCGCACCGATGAGGGCGCACTCGATGCTCTTGACTGGCAGGACAGCAGGATGATCCTCAACGGGCGGACATGTATGGGCTGGCGTTGAAGCATCGGGCGCAACTCGGCAATCAATGGATTGGAAGCAGATGAGGTTTTCAGGCACTGTTCGCGTCACAGTGAGGAGAAAGCCCTGCCCAATCGGCCGTTAAGTATCTGATTTATTTGGCTGCCCCCCAGGGATTCGAACCCCGATATGCTGCTCCAGAGGCAGCTGTCCTACCATTGAACGAGGGGGCAACAAAAGCTTGCGGCCATTTGCAGCCGTGCCGACCACGGCCAGCTCATAGAGCCGGGCACAAATGGCCAACTTGTTCATCATAAGTGGATTCGCGAGCCCGGTCAAACGCCTGAGCGCCGCAAATGTTCCTCTCTGCTCCCCGAATTCTGATCGATCCCGGCGCTCTTTTTCAACGAGCCTGCGAGCAGTTATAGCAGTCGACCATTCACTCTTCGCGCAACACTTCCAGCGGACGAAGACCAAGAATCCTGTAGCTCGCAATCCATCCGGTTGCCGTGGCCAGCACCGCTGTGCCGACGAGGGCAACTAGTGTGGCGCGCCAATCCAGGTGGTAACCGACCTCCAGTTTGCGCAACAACACCCTGGTGAGGACGTTGGCAAACACAACTCCTACTGAACCTGCCAGGAGCCCCAGCACGCTGAACTCCACGCTGAATGTCCGCACAATGCGCATTCGCGTCGCACCCAGTGTCTTAAGAACCACTGCTTCGCGCATCCGCCTGAAGCGCGCGCTGGCGATACTCGACGCCAGAATCATCAAGCCTGCAAAAATCGAAAAGCCAGCCAGGAACCGTACAACAAAAGTTATCTGATCCACCACGCTTTCGATACGGTCAAGCACATCGGCAATGTTAATCACAGAGATCGTGGGATAGGCCACGAACAGAGCCCGCTCCATCTCGGCCACGCGTTTGCTGTCGATATGCGCGCCTCCGTACCACGTTGCCGGCTCGTTCTTGATTTGGCCAGACGGCAGCACGAACTGCACGCGAGCGCCCAGGTGTTCCCCATCGGCGCGGTAGATTGCCGCCACCTTCAGCGTCCTCACAACGCCGCCCACTTCAAGTTGCACGGCCGAGCCCAGGCCCAGATGCAGCCGTTTTGCCACGCCCTCGCCCGCAATTTCCGCGGCGATGCGTTTACCGATCTCGCGGAAGGAGGGGCGCAATCCGAATGCGTCGGGCCAAATGATTACTGCCGGGTGCGATCCGCGGGTTGGATGAATGAAAGCTGCGTCGCAGGTGCCGTCGCGGAGTTTTGATCTCGACATCGGTCATGGTTACCGGCATCCCCGCTCCCGAAACCGATCCGGCCGCCGCGAGTCCGGCCGCTACGAACCCACTGACGAAGTCGCGCCGTGGAAAACCGCTGGATGAATCTTCATTGTTCTTTTGGTCTTTAATATCGTCCGCCATTTTGTTTTCTCCTGTCACATCACAGTGTATATCTTATGGGCCGGTTGAAGGGACGCGGAGCATGCACTGCCCCGAGGTGTAAAATGGACACCGGAATGGCCTTCGGTGCCAGCTTCGAAATACCGGGAAGAATTCCCCAGGCTAGCCCGTCTAATCAACTTGGCATGGTGCTGGACGCGAACAACCATGAGGTAATCGAGGCTTGCCCGGCGGGGCGACTACGACGCCTTCCGCGCGCTGTTTGAAGCCCACAAGGATCGCGTGTATTCGATCGCGCTGCGTTACTCGGGCGATCCCGCGGCCGCCATGGACATCGCGCAGGACACATTTGTAAAGCTGCTCTCTTCGATCCGGAATTTTCGCGGGCAAGCCAGCTTCGACTCCTGGTTGTACCGGATCGTGGTGAATACGTGCCTGGATTACAAACGCAGCGGCGGGCGCGTGATCCCGTTTCTGGATGGATTGCTGGACGCGGTGGCCACGCCCGCCGAAAGCGTTTTGAATCGGTTGGTGCGGGCGGAGCAAGAACAGACCGTGCAGGAAATTGTCGCGAAATTGCCGCCCGAACAGCGCATCGTGGTGGTTTTGCGGTACACCGAAGGGCTCTCCTACGACCAGATCGCTGAAATCGCGGGCTGCTCGGCGGGCACGGTGGCCTCGCGGTTGAATCGGGCGCATAAAGTTTTGGAGCGGCGGCTAGCGCATTTGCGCGCCGGGAGATAAGCAATGGTTAAACCGGAAACTCATAAGAATTGGATGGAGGAAGAGCTGGAGCGGTCCCTGCGCCGTGTCTCGGCTCCCCAAGAACTCTGGGATCGCATTCAAAGCCCGCAACACGCGCGCGCCAGCGCTCGAACACGCTTTATGGCCTGGGCCGCGGTGCCAATGCTGATGTTCGTCGCCGTGTGGGGGACTCATTCGCGCAACAATCCAGCCACTCAGCTCCATTCCAGCGACCCGGCCGAAATTCGGGCCTGGGTGAAAGCCAACGCGGGACTCGATGTTCCGTTGCATGCCGGTAATCTGGCCGGCGCGAAAGTGGTTTCCGCGCGCACGGCCGAGATCGCGTACAGAGTGGCCGGACGCGACGTATCGCTTTTGGTGTCGGAATCGCCGGCGTCCGTTCGGCGAAACGGAAGGGCAGTTTCCTGGATGACGGGCGGCCAGACGTACCTGCTGGCTTGCGCCGAACCTCAGGATTTTAAGGCTTGTGTGATGTGTCATGTGGGCGGATAGCGTCGTCGTGAAGGCCGTCAGAGCCAAGGTGGGGCATTTGGCTCACTCCTCCCCCGGCGGCCAATCACCACTCTACCAAGGTTATATGGCCTTATTTTCCAAGAGGATACCTTCTTCGGGCCCTAGCTGGGAAGGCCTGGCCGACCGATTGCTTATCTTGGCCTTGCAAGCAGAAAGCAGCGTTATACTGATAGTTTGAGGTGCTAAAACGATGAAGACTTACGCGAAGTTCGGCGCGATTGTTCTGGTAGTCGTGGGCGTCCTCGCTTGGCTCGCCCTGGGCGGCGTCAGCGAGAGCAAAACCTATTACAAGACCATCTCTGAAGTTCAGCATATGGGCGATCAGGCTCACGTCAAGCGGCTGCGCGTAGATGGATATGTCGTTCCCGGCTCCATCGTGCGGAACGGCCAGCAAGTGTCCTTCATCATGCACCAGGACCCCGCCAAGCGCGGGCAGGACGCCATGCGGCTCAAGGTTGTGTACAACGGAATCGATCCGCTGCCCGACACGTTCAAGGACGATGCACAAGCCATGGCCGACGGAAAGCTCGGAACCGATGGAGTGTTCCAGGCTAGCAAGATTCAGGCCAAGTGCGCATCGAAGTACGAAGCCAAGCCACAGTTGAAGACGGACGCGCACTACGCGCAGGCATGTAGCTGTATCCAGCGCTCCGTTCTAGAGGACTAAACTCGGATGGAAAATATAGGCGCTCTTGTCAATTCTGCTGGCGTTTTGCCTGGCGGTTTACGCCGTCATCGGTTCGGTGGTCGGCAAGCTCAAGAAGAATCCTTTTCTAGTCGATTAGCGCGCGAGCGCGCGGTTACTCGCGTCTGGTTCTTGCTCACCACTCGCCTCCGGGCTTGCTGATCTATTCCCTTCTGACCGGCGATTTCCGGCTCGGCTACGTGGCCGCGCACACCGACCGTCCATGCCCACGATCTACAAGTTCACGGCATGGTGGGGCGGCCAGGAAGGCTCGCTGCTGCTGTGGGCCTGGCTGCTTGTCGACGCTATTCGGCCGTCGTGGTCTTCACGAATCGGCGCAAGTTCCGCGACATGATGCCGTGGGTCACCGCCGTCCTGATGACCACCGAGACCTTCTTCCTGATCCTGATCGCGTTCGTGCTAAGCCCGTTCTCAATCCTCGAAGCCGGCCGCGGCAACATCGTCGAGGGCGTGGGCCACGGGCTGAATCCGCTGCTGCAATATTGGACCATGGTGATCCATCCGCCCATGCTGTATCTGGGCTACGTCGGATTCACGGTGCCGTTCGCCTTCGCCATGGGGTCGCTGATCACCAAGCAGCCGGGCGATGCCTGGATTCACACCACGCGCCGCTGGACCATGGTGACCTGGCTGTTCCAGAGCACCGGCATCCTGCTGGGCGCAGGGCTGGGCGTACGCAGTGCTCGGCTGGGGCGGCTATTGGGCTTGGGATCCGGTGGAGAACGCCTCGCTGCTGCCCTGGATCACCGCCACCGCGTTTCTGCACTCGGTGATGATGCAGGAAAAGAAGGGCATGATGAAGGTCTGGAACATGGTGCTGATTTCCGGCCACCTTCTTCCTGTGCATCTTCGGAACGTTCCTGACGCGCTCGGGCGTGGTCAGTTCGGTGCACGCCTTCGCGCAGTCGCCCATCGGCAAGTATTTCGTCGTACTTCCTGGCCGATCGGCATCGCGGCCACGCGTGATCCTGATTCTCGACCGCCTGAAATATCTCAAGAGCGAAGCGCGGCTGGAAAGCGTGGTATCGCGCGAATCCAGCTTCATGTTCAACAACCTGATCCTGCTGGCCAGCTGCTTCGCGGTGCTGTGGGGCACGCTGTTCCCGGTGATCTCGGAAGCGGTGACGGGCGAAAAGATCAGCGTGGACGCGCCGTTCTTCAATCGCATCAATGTTCCCATCGGTCTGGTGCTGCTGTTGCTGACGGGCGTGGGCCCGCTGATCGCCTGGCGCCGAAGCTCGCTCGAAAGTTTGCGGCGCGCTTTCTTCTGGCCGACCATCGCGGCGCTGCGCGCTGATGATCGGCGCTGGCGTCTTCGGGCGTCTATGCAACATCCCTACGCGCTGGTTTCGTTCGGGCTCTGCATGTTCGTGACGGCCACCATTGTTTCGGAGTTCTGGAAGGGCGCTTCGGCCATTCGCGCCAAGAGCGGCGTCGGGTTTGATCCCGGCCGCCATCGAGCTGACGCATCGCAACACGCGCCGCTACGGCGGTTACCTGGTCCACATGGGCATCGTGTTCATGTTCATCGGATATACCGGCGCGGCGTTCAATCAGGACGTCACCAAGGAAGTGACGCCCGGCGGCAGCTTCGCTCTGGGGCATTACGACCTCCATGTTACCGAACATGCGAGTCGGGCGAGAACGACAACTACGCCTGGCAGAGGCTGACCGTCGAAGCGTCTCGCGGATCGGCAAGCTCCCTCGGCACGCTGTACCCGGAGCGGCGCCTGTACAAAGCCAGCCAGCAGCCGACTTCCGAGGTGTCCATTCGGAGGAGGCTGAACGAAGATCTCTATGTAAATTTCGCCGGGCTTTCGGCCGACAACCAGCGCGCCGTCATCCAGGCCTACATTTTCCCGCTGGTGTCTTGGATCTGGATCGGCTTCTGGGTGCTGGCTATCGGAACGATCGTGTGCCTGATCCCGAGCAAAGTGCGGCTGTCTTACGCGCGAACACAAGTAGTAGGAGTTGCCGAGAAACATGCGACGGTTCCGAAGTAGGTGCATATTAGCCTGCTGGTCCTGCGCGCTCGTTGCGGGCGGATGTTTCGCTCAGTCCGCCGAAGAACTGGAAAGCCCGGCCGTGAATCGCATTGCCAGACAGACTGCACTGCCCGTGCGGGTGCAAGACCAACATGGCTTGCCGCATGGATCCGTATCCTTGCCGAACCTGCTGGGAAAACAAGAAAAAAATTCTCAAGATGGCAGAAGGCCGGCATGTCGGACCAGGCCATTCTGGATTCATTTGCAAGAGGATATGGGAACGGGCGTGGTGGCCGTCCCGCCCGGCGTGTCTGGGTTCGATTTCGTTTTACACCGCCGCCGCGCTGGGTTTGATTCTGGTCTTGTTTGTGATCCGCAAATACAGCCGCAAGGGCCGCCGCGGTTGCCGCCGGCTCCCGGGCCGGCCGATGACCCGCTGCTGGCCCGCTATCACGACCAAATCGAAAAGGAAGGTCGAAAGGGAACTGGAAAAGCTCGATTGATGGTCCTTTCGGCAGCCGTTGTTCTGGCCATGGGGACCATTCTGTTCACTCTGTTCGTGCGGACCAAAGACGTTCCCGAAGCCCCGCCCGTCTCGCCTACGGCGCACCTGGAAGAACGCAAGGCCCAAATCTACGAGAACCTGCGCGATCTTCAGTTCGAATTCCGCCTGGGCAAACTATCCGACGCGATTATCAGAAGACGAAGCTGGATCTGCAGCGCGAGCTGGCCAAGCGTGCTGGCCGAGATCGATGCGTTGCAGACGGCGCCGGCTGTTCAAACTAAGATTGTTGAGGCTAAGATTGTTGAGGCTAAGGTGGCGAAAGCTCCGGCTTCGGCTGGACACGCGGGAAATGGGCACAAGCCGGACGCGCACAGCCTGCCCGCACTGCGGTGCAACATTTGCGCAACAGATGAAATTCTGCGGCGAATGCGGAAAGGTGATGGTGTCATGAGCTCCGCTGTTCGGCCCTTGCTCCTCGCGCTAGCGATACTTGCGCCCGCGTTCGCGGCCGTCGACGGCATGGTTACCAACGGCACCACCGGCCAGCCGCAACCTAACGCCATCGTTTCGCTGGTTCAGCCAGGACAGGGTGGGATGAAAACCCTCTTTAGCGTCAAGACCGACGCGCAGGGCAATTTCAAGTTCGATAAAGACGCGCCGCCTGGACCGATCCTGCTTCAAACGCTCTATCAAGGCGTCCTTTACAATCAGCCCGTCATGCCTGGCGCTGGAAGCGGCATGCACGTCGAGGTCTACGACGCCACCAACAAGCCTGGCACCGCCAAAGTGGCCCAGCACTTCATCGTGTTGCAACCCAGCGCAACGGACATCACCGTCAGCGAGGGCATCTTGTATCAGGGCGATCCAAAGCTCGCTTACAGCGATCCGGTGAACGGCTCATTCCACTTCTACCTTCCACCCGAAGCGAACGGCAAAGTGCAAGTGACCATCAATTCGCCGGGTGGGATGCCCATCCAGCGGCCGGCCGAGAAAACCAAGCAGGCCAACATTTACAAGATCGACTATCCGATCAGACCCGGCGAGACGCGCTTCGATTTGAATTACGTCATTCCCGCAACGAATCCGATGACGTTTTCGACCAAGATCCTGCACTCTGAGGGCGCATCGGACCTGGTGGCTCCGCAGGGCGTCACTTTGAAGGGCGACGATATCGAGCTGGCCGGCACGGAGCCGACCACGCAGGCCACCATCTATCGCATCAAGAACGCCAATTTCACGGTACAAGTCGAAGGCACTGGGGCGTTGACGCAGGCGGGCGCATCGTCGGGAGAAGACAACGGCGCTCCCGGCATACAAGAAGTGAAGCCGCGCATCTACGACCGCATGTACTGGATCCTCGGCATGGCTTTCGGGGTCCTGGCCCTGGGTTCGATTGTGCTGTATCGTAGCAAGCCAAATCGAACCGCCTAGCTACCGGCGCGCTCGTCCGGCACATACCTATCTATACAAGACTACTGGCGCGGGAGCGTGTTATCTTTACGTATAGTTCAGATTCCAGTGAGGATAACTATGAAACCACTTCGCGCGCTCGCGGCATGTGCCTTATTTGCGACTGTACTTTCAGCGCAACAACGGTTCGCGCCGCCGAAAACTCCCCTAAAAGTCGGCGATGAAGCTCCCGACTTCACGCTTCCCGATACCGACAACAAGCCCGTAAAACTCTCTGATTTTCGCGGGAAAAAGGTAGTGGTCTTAGCCTTCTTTGTGGCCGCATTCACCGGTGGTTGAACGCGCGAACTCACTGGATACCAGTCTGGTATCTCAAAGTTCGATGCAAATGATGCGCAGGTGTTGGCGATAAGCACGGATTTCGGCCCGACGCTGGCTCACTGGAAAAAGGAACTGGGCGCCACGTATCCGATGCTTAGCGATCATATGCGTAAGGTTTCCGAACAATACGGCGTGTTGATCACGCAACTCGGCCTGGCCAACCGCGCGACATTTGTGATCGATAAAGACGGCAAGATCGCCAACATCCAGGAAGGTAACGAGGCGATCGACACTACCGGCGCCGATGAAGCCTGCAGCCGTCTGGCGCACAAGAAGGCGACGCAGGGGCAATAGCGACGGTCGAAGAGCGCCGGCCGGCTAAAATACCGGCGTGCGCGCCGCTCGCAGCCGGTCCAGCAGATCGAACATTTCACGTCGTTTTACAGGCTTGCGCAGATAGCCCGAGCAACCGGACTCGGCCGCGCCGCGAGCTTGGGTTCCGATTTCATCGGAGGATAGCAGGACGATGGGCGTCCGTGCGTTAGCGGTGCGCGTCTCCCAGTCCCGGATGGCGCGAATGGCGCCGTAGCCGTCCATGCCGGGCATATGAATATCCATGAAGATGATATCGAAGCGGCGTTCCCGCACCAGGTCGATAGCCTCCAGGCCGGTTTTTGCGCGCGTCAGCAATTCTTTTCTCAACAGGAGTTCGGCCAGGGCGTAGCTTTCATCGCAGTCCTCGGCGACCAGAACGTTCAGAACCTCTTGAGGCGCGAGATCCTGCCAGGGCGGCATTTCGCTAGCGACCCGGTTCGGAAGAGACAGGACCAGGCGCGGCGGTGTGCCGGAATCGTCGGTCAAGGCCAGCGTCCCTCCGAGCCCTCGCCAGCGTTTTCCCGCTACCAGCAGTGGGACGCCAAAGGATATATCATCCCCGCTTTGGAACTCGACTTGATCGGGGTCCGCGCTCAGCCAATGCGCCAGCTGCTCCGCCAGTTCCGAGTTGGGCGGCGTGATATCCAGCTGGATTCCGCCGTCTGGGCTGGCGTCCAGGCCAATGCGCGCTGCTCCGTGGCGGGCCAGTTTCAGGGTCAGATCGAGAATAGGCGTTAGCGCCTGGTCGAAGGCTTCGGCGTTCTGCCAGGCTATTACCGTGTGCGGAGGCTTCTCCCACATGAGCCGGCTCTCACGGCATCCGCGGGCGATGTTGAGGAGCTCGATGCTCTCGCCGAGCCGCAGCGAAACATCGAACTCTTCGACCGCGCCTGGCACGGGCGGCGTGTCCACGAATAGTTCTCGCATGTCGTCTATGAGCCGCAGCAGCCGGTCCACGCTGGTCCGATTCGAGGCGCTACATCCTTCGCCCGCGTTTGGCGTGACACAATCGCAACGGCTTTCCAAAAGGCCCAGCGTCACATGCAGAGTGTTCCTAGCCTCGTTACAGAGAAGATCGAAGAGTTTTAGGGTCGTTTGGTTCGTCATTGTTGAATCTCTTAGGACTGTACGTCGCGGGCCGCGCTGATAGAAAAATAATCCACAAAACGGCGCACCGGGTTGCGCTTCTTGACAATCTCCCTGGCGGAGATGTCCTCCGCAATCCGCGCAATTTGTTTGGCCAGCGGCGAGGAGCCTTGAATCGGCACGCCTTTTTGGACCGCCCGCGAAATCTCCAATGCGCTGGCCGGCAACAGATAGTGAATGCTGAGTTGAATGATGCGCTCGATATCCGCCACCGACAGAGTATTTCTGCGCTCCACGCAGTTTAGTACCACGGATACCTTATCGGCCAATCCAAGGTCGCGCAGCCAGTTGGACTTGCGGCGCGCCAGGTGCAGCGCGGCGGTGTCGGGAGTGCAAACCAGGAAGATGCGCTTGGCCCGCAGGAGCGTCTCGCATTCATGGTTTTCGGCGGTGCCGGGCAGATCCACGGACACTCGCGAATAATTCCGAATAGCGAAGTCGAGGATTGCGCTGAAGCGTTCCCAGGGAACCGTCTGGGAGAAATCCATGGGGCCCGATCCGAGTATATGCAGGTTCCCACGCTGCGCCACCAGGTTCGACCAGATGTCGTGGTCTAGACGGTCGGCCTGCTGCAAGGCGTCCACAATGGTGTGGTTTCCTTCGGTCTTCAATAGGAAAGAGGTGACACCCAAGCGGATGTCGAAGTCCAGCAGCAGCGTGGGTGCTTCGTTCAACGCGGCCGCTGCCGCAGTAGCGCTGGTCGCCACTGTGGTTGCTCCACATCCGGGTTTGGCCGGCACGAAAGCGTGCAGTTCCCCCAGGCGATCTTCCCCCACTTCCAGTTTGAGAGCCGCCCGATTCGCGGTTTCAAGGATATCGCCAGCACTGCAGCTGGGCGAAACGTCGCGAATTCCGGCCTGCATCAGATCGAGCAATTCCTCGCGAGTGCCGCCGGACCCTACCGCGATGCTGGCAAATTCCGGCCGCCCATCTACCGCCGCGGCTACCCCTAAGGCGCGCCGGACATCACTGAAATCGATGACCAGAAGGTACTTCCCGGCTTCGGTGGTCCGCAGCCGGGCCACATCGCCGTAGCCCAGCTCCCAGTCCGCCTCAAAACGGAAGCGCTCGGCCAGGGCTTTCCGGACCTCGGGGTGGAAGGCGTTATTTGCCGACACCGTGACCAGAATCAAGGTTCCTCCTTGCGCCCACGCTCTGAATTCCGCGTGTCTGCGCACCGTTAAGGCTTATCGGCTCCACTTGAGAAAAAGTGAGCCGAGCGCGCTCTTAATCTCTGAAGAAGAGTCGATGCGGAACTTATGATCAAGACAGCTTTTCAAGTCCGCATCCCAGTCGCAGCCCCCGCATGCGCCCCGGCACAAGTAATGGTGGTCGATGACGATCCGCATTTTCGTTCGCTGGCACGCAGCCTTCTGGAAGCCGCCGGCATGACTGTGATCGAGGCCTCTGGCGCGCGGGAGGGCCTCGATTGCCTGCACACCCAGCGGATCGATCTGGTGGTTCTGGACGTGGTTCTACCGGGCGAAGACGGGATCAAAGCCTTGGGCTTGCTTAAGGCTAGTTTTCCTGAAACGAAGGTCCTTATCGCCACCGGGCTCTATCTTCAGTTCGTCACTCCGCCGGGTGCGGACGCGGTTCTCGCGAAATCCGAGGTCGAACGCCTATGCCCTCTGGTTGAGCAGCTTCTCGAAAGATCAAAATGACGCTGCGTTCCAAGTGGATGAGCCTCTCTTTGCGGGCCAAGGGACTCATCGTGAGTACGCTGTCGGCGGGCGCTATGTTGGTGGCCGCCTGTGCTACCTACTCGATCGCGACCAGCGCCACGGAAGCCGAGGCCTGGGTAAGTCACGCCCTGCAAGCAGGCGAGGAAATCCAGAAAATGAAGGCCAGCGAGACGGACGTGAGCGCTCAGATACGGGCTTACTTTATTACCAGGGACGAAGCATTTGCAGCAGGCGTCCGCCAAGACCTGGCGGTATTCGATAGCGCCATGCGGAGGCTGGTGCAGTTGACGCCCGATAATGCCCGGCAACGCGAGCGGCTGGATCAAATTGCGACCATCGAACGATCGCGCGTCGAGCGCATATTCGACGCACTCGGCCGGTTCCGCTCCGGCGCTTTCTCAGGCTCGGAATTGCGCGCTAGCCTTTTCGCCGCTGAGGGCGAGCGTCTGCGGTTGGACAACCTGGTCTCTTCCATGGAGCACGAGGAGAAGCTTCTGTTGGCCGCCCACTTAGCCCGCCTGGGGCGATTGCGCGTCCTGGCCCGGGCCGGCGTCTGGCAAATTCTCGGTGTCGCAGCTTTAAGCATTCTGCTCATGTGGACTTTGTTCGCCTATGGGATCAGCCATCGCATTCGGGTGCTGAAAGAGAGCCTGGCCACGATCGGAAGCGGTCAATTCGTTGACCCCGAAGCGAGTGACCAACTAAAGGCCGTCTGCGAGAGCCTGGTGCGTACCACCGAGAGCCTCAATCAAAAAAATCGAGTGCTCGAAAATGCTTTCCATGGTATCGCCCAGGCCGAAAGTTCCGGCCGCTATTTGTCGTTCAATCGGGCGTACGCCGAAATCATAGGCCTGTCCAAATATGAGCCGGTCACCCATGTCTTTGCCAGCGTGCACGGTGACGATTGGGAAAAGCTGGAGGAAGCCCTCCTGCGGATGCGCTCCGATGGGCGGGCCGAAACACAGGCCAGAATTGTGCGGCCCGACGGGTCCGTCCTGGAAGTGGTCCTGACAGTTTTGCCTTGGTCCGCGGAACAGCAGGAAGGCTACTACGTTTTCTTGCGCGACAATAGCGTTCAGAAAAGTGTCGAGGCTGCTCTAGTTCGCGCCAAGGATGCCGCGGTAGCCGCGAACCTCGCGAAAACCGGCTTCTTGGCGAAAATCGGCCACGAAATCCGGACCCCCCTGAATGCGATTTTGGGCAGCGCCGACCTGCTCGCGGAAACATCTCTGACCACCGATCAGGCCGAATACGTAGAAATCTTTCGGCGGAACTCCCGCCGCCTGGTCGCTCTCATTAACGACTTCCTCGATTTTTCGAGGATCGAAGCGGGCGCGGTGCGTGTAGATCGAGTTCCATTCCGTGTGCGGCAGACCATCTACGACGTGCTCGAAACGTTTCGGGAAACGGCCGGGAGAAAGGGACTCTCGCTCCAAGCGCGAATCGATCCCGATGTCCCGGAGTGGCAGTTGGGCGACGGCCATCGCCTGCAACAGGTGCTGATTAATCTGGTGAGCAACGCGGTAAAGTTCACCCCGGCGGGCCAGGTGGAGATCCGCGCTGGCGTAGCGGCCGGGCCGGACCATCCCAGGTTGCGATTCGAGGTGGCCGACACAGGACCGGGCATTGGTGCGGCGGACCGCGAGAGAATTTTCGCCCCCTTCACCCAACTCAAGGATCCAGGCGCCCCGGTTCAAGGTAGCGGTCTCGGGCTGACCATCTGCCGCGAGCTGGTCGAGCTTATGGGCGGAAACATCGGCATGCTGAGCGAGGCAGGCTTGGGGAGCACGTTCTATTTCGAACTTCCGCTCGAAGAAGCGGCTCCCCCGGACGCAGTGCCGGCGGACTCGAACGCCGCGGAGCGCCTGCGCGTCGCAGCGCCGAATCATCCCCTTCGAATTCTCATCGCCGAAGATGGCGCCGACAACCGGTTGCTGCTCCAGGCCTATTTGAAGAATCAACCCCTGGTCTTGCGGTTCGCCGAGAACGGCCAGGAAGTCATGGACGCGCTCGAGGATGGCGCGGTCTTCGACCTGATTTTGATGGATCTTGATATGCCACTGGTGGACGGTTATGCGGCTGCCCGCTGGGTGCGTGCGTGGCAAGCGAAGCGGGGGGTTGCTCCGACGCCCATCGTGGCTCTCTCCGCGCACGCTATTCACGAGACGGTTCGCAGCAGCTTGGATGCCGGATGTGTCGCACATGTGTCCAAACCGGTAGACCGGCGAACGTTGCTTGAGGCCATCGCGCGCTTTGCGCGTCCGGCGGCAGCGCAGCCAAGATTCGAAACTGCATCGGAGTTCGTTTCGCCGGAAGTGGCGGCGCTGGTTCCAAAATATCTGGCCTCGCAATCCAGACAGATCGACCAGGCCCGCGCCCAACTCCGGCAGCATGACTTCGACTCTATCCGCAGGTTCGGACATAATCTGAAAGGCACCGGACGCGGTTACGGCTTCGCTGAAATGGAGGAGCTGGGCGGGGAGTTGGAGCGGGCGGCGCAGGAAACCAGAGAATCGAGCATTGCGGAAACGTTGGAGGCTCTGCGGCGCTTCGTCAACGACGCAACCATTCAGGTGGACGATACTATCCCGGCGGCCTAGCCTAGCGGGCGATTCCGAGCTTTTTCATTTTGGACTGCAGGGTGGTGCGCTTCATGCCCAATCGCGCCGCGGCTCCGTTGGGTCCGCCGACCACCCAGTTGGCTTGTTCGAGCGTCCGGCGAATGTGCTCGCGCTCGGCATCCTCAAGCGTCGTGGGTCCGCCTTTATCGTCGGGGGCGATGCGCAGTTCCGATCGGGGGATTTCCAGGGTCGATCCGCGCGTCAAAATGACCGCGCGCTCAATCAGGTTTTCCAGTTCCCGGATATTGCCCGGCCAAGCGTAGCGCATCAGCGCGTCCATGGTCTGCTGCGGAATGGTCTCGAGGGCTTGTTCATGCGCCGCGCAAACTGCTGCGCGAAGTAGCGAACCAGCAGGGGAATATCGTCCGCGCGCTCCCGCAAGGGCGGGATCGAATCGGGAAAACATTCAGGCGGTAGAAGAGATCGGTGCGGAACTGTGTGCTCGTCGACCATCTGCGCAAGATCGCGATTGGTGGCGGCGACCAGGCGCGCATCCACTTTGAATGGTGCGCGATGCTGCCCAGCCGCTCGAATTCGTGCTCCTGCAGAGCGCGCAGCAGCTTGGGTTGCAACTCCAGAGGGATGTCGCCGATTTCGTCCAGGAACAGCGTGCCCTGATGGGCCAGCTCGAAGCGGCCGATCTTTTGGGCGATGGCGCCGGTGAAGGCGCCTCTTTTCATGGCCGAACAGCTCGCTTTCGAGCAGCCCGGTGGGAATGGCGGCGCAGTTCAGCTTCACGAAGCGTGCGTTCGCGGCGCGAGCTCAGATTCGTGGATGGCGCGGGCGATCAGTTCCTTGCCCGTCCCGGTCTCTCCCAGGATCAGGACCGTGGCATCCGTTGGCGCGACGGTGTCCATTTGATCCAGCACTTGCTGAAACGAGGACTGTCGCCGATGATCTCGCCGAAATTGCGGTCCGTCCGGATCTCATCTTCGAGGTAGAGCTTTTCCTTGGCCAATTGATCCTTCAGCTCGGCGATTTGCTGATAGGCGGTAGCGTTTTCGATGGCGATGGCGGCCTGCCCGGCCACCTGGCTCAAGAAATCGACATCCGCGGGGTCGAAGGCATCCGCGCGCATGCTCCCGACGTTCAGAGTGCCGAGCACACGCGTCCGCGTAATCAGGGGCACGCAACAAACCGACTGGATTCCGGCCGCGATCAGCCGCTGGATAACGGGCGTCGGGAACCGGCCGCAGCGCTTCCCGGTCAAACAACTCCGGATGCTTCGATTCCACCGCCCGGCCGCCGGCGCCTCATCGATGGGCGCGGTGGTGCGTTCCTGAACAATCCCTTGATCGCCTTCATACACTCGCGCGTCGACACGCAATTGATCCGTTCCCGGCACGATCAGCACCAGGCTGGAATATTCATGCGGGACTGCCCGGCGCAAACAGGCGATGATGGATGGAAACAGGTCTTTCATGTCCAGTTCGGAAACCAGCGTATTGGTGATCTCGAGCAGGATCTGGAGCCGGTCGCGTTCTCGCGCCAACTGCCGCTGAAAGTTTTCAGCCTTCTCGAAGTTCAGCGTATTGTCGACCGCCACCGCGACCTGGGCCGCAATTTGCCGCATCAGATCCAATTGCAATTCGGCATGACCATCCGAACCAAAGCCAAACAACATGGCGCCGAGCGGATGCTGTGCCGTAGTCAGCGGCAAGAAACAGGAGCTAATGACGCTGTTCTGCTGCAGCAATTGCATGATGGCCGGCCAGCGCGTCTCTTCGCGGACGTCCGGAATTACTAACGGTTCTTGGTGCAAGAACACCCATCCGGAGGGAGACTCTTCAGGAGGCAATTCGAGAACAGGGAGATCGGGCTCGGCGCCGGTAGAGGATGCCAGGATGTGCAACCGCATTACGTTCCGATCCGGGTCGTGCAGGATCAAGTTCAGAAAATCGAAATGTAGAATTGAATGCAGCCGGTCGGAAAGATCGCGGAAGAGCGCCTTCAGGTCGCGCTGCTGCAGGATGGCCTGAGAGACGTCCAACAGCGACTGGTAGGCGACGGCTTCGAGGGCAGTCTTGGGAGTAGCGCTCGGACTTCGTTCCGGTTGCACGAGATGGTTGGCGAAGACCGTGTCCTTTCGAGCGCAAACCGGCCAGCGCGCATCGGCGGTAGGAAGGAAGCAGTGCTTCGCCCAGGTTTGCGCGAACTTCTAAACGACCAGTATAGCGGGAAGCCTACGCATCACTGCTCGCTTCATCGCGGTTGCACTTCCATGATCACCGGGCATACACTCTGATTCATGGAAACACCGGCTGGCACACAATTGACGAGATCCGACGCGGTTTATCTGGAAAAGCGCGGGCACATTGCGGAACTCATTTTGAATCGGCCGGCCGTGCTGAACGCCGAGAACTGGCAGATGGCCGATGCGTTTCACGCCGCGCTGGACGAACTGGAGAAGAGCGCGGAAATACGAGCCGTGGTGGTGACCGGGAAAGGGCGATCGTTCTCCTCCGGCGTCGATTTGCGCGCGCTCGCGGGCGGGGAACTGGACATCAGTTGGTTTCGCAGCTTCGACCAAGCCATGCGCAGGCTGGAACAGCTGGATGCGCTGACGGTGGCCAAGATGCGCGGCTACGCGATTGGAGGCGGGCTTCAGATCGCGCTGGCCTGCGATTTGCGCATCGCCGCGCCGGATACCAAGGTCGGACTTCCCGCCGTCATGGAAGCGCTGATCCCCGGCATGGGTACTTACCGTTTGCCGCGCTTCATCGGCTTAGGCCGCGCGCGCCGTTTGGTTCTGACCGGCGAACTGATGGGCGCCGACGAAGCGCTGCGCATCGGACTGCTGGATTGGGTGGCGCCGGAAGAGAAGCTCGATGTAACCGTCGATTCGGTTATAGCCAGTGTACTCAAAGGCAGCCCGACCGCGCAAGCTTTCTCTAAGAAACTGGTGACCGCCGCGTTTGAAAACGATTTCGACACCGCGTTTTCGAAGTACCTGGATTATCAGGCGGAGTCATTGCAATCCAGCGATCATGAGAAGGCCATGGCGGAATACCGGAACCGGAAGAAGTGATATCCTACTGCACCTCAAAATCGGCCCAGCGCTGCGATTTGCCGCCAGCGTTATCCACCGCGCTCATAATGAGCCGGTAGGTGCCGGGCTTAAGCGATGCCACCGGAATCTGCGCTCCGGTCGGAATGGCTGGGTTGCCTCTTTTCTCGGGCACGGGAATCCGGTACAAACCCGAGTCGGATTTTTGCTCACCGGTTTTCACGTCCATCACCTGGAGTTGGAGTGCGACCGCGATCTCCTTGGGAGGCTCGGCGGCCGCCAGCATCGGTTCGTAAACTTCCAAGTAGATGGCCGGCTTATCGGTGGTTTTGAATCGATTCGACCCGGTCGGAATCATCTGAACACCCTGGGTCACCAGCGGCGTGCGGTCTTCGATGAGTAAAGCGTCCAGGTCGGTTCCCATGCTGGATGCAGCCCGGTAGTTAGTGCTGAACGCCAGCGCGCTTAGGCTGAATTTCTGGCCGTCGTAGGCCTCCACCGCCAGCGGCTTCTCGATCTTGCCGAAGCTTTCGCCGCCCGAGCTGAAAACCACTTTGAGCCGGTAATGGCCCGGCGCGATATCGAACTGGTTTTCGTAATGGTACGGCTTTTCGCTGAAGGCCTCCACCTCCTTCTTGTTCTCGAATTCCAGTTTCACCGTGTCGCTGAAGCGGGCGCCCACCGAGCCGTCGGTTTTGTAGGCGATGCCCAGAATATCCATCTCGGAATGTAGCTTGCCCTTTTGCTTTTCGAATTTCATGGACCCGGGCGCGATCTCTAGAGCGACGTTGACGCGCGCCTGATTCGGCGCGGTGTAAAAGAACGGAAGCAGCATGGACGCGCCGATGTTGCCGGTCTGCTCGGCGGCGGCGCGGTTCTCCAGCACCTTCGCCACGGGATTTTTAGCGAGCAGATCGAGCGGACGGGCGTTACAGTATCCGGTGCGGGCGCGCACATTGGTTCCGCTGCGCTCGATCTTCACACGCAGCGTGTGACAGCTCCCCTCTTCCGATTCCGGTGGCGTGTAGCCGAGCAAGTAGTATTCATTGAGCTCGCTTGCGATCTTTTGAAAGCCGGACAGCAGATCGTTAGTGTTCTTGATGACGAAGCCGCCGGTGCCATCGGCGAGCACGAGCATCATGTCCTGATTCATGGATGGATCGTCTGGGAATTTCGGCAGCAAGCTGCGCGCCTGGTTAAAGGGGTTGGTCATTAAGCCGGGATTTGTGATCGGTACACCGATCGTGTTTCCTCCTCGGGTAGAAGTGCCGCCGGGCGGGGCACCGCCGCGGACGGGAGCGCCGGGTGATGGTCCTCGAGGCCCCCCTCCTCCGCCGGGCGTACCGGGCGAGGGCCCTCTCGGCGCACCTCCTCCGCCGCCCGGTGAACCGCCGTGTTGCGGCGCGAAGAACGCCATCGTTCCTGGCGTAAACGCTGCAGGGCGCAAGAACGCGGCCAGAGGGGAAGCGCCACCGGCCGGAGCCGGGAACAAAGAACCGCTGGGACCGCCCGCTACCAGGCCCCGGACGTCAATCGGATAGATGGCAACGTTCGCACGGTTGCAGGCTTCGAGAGTGGCAGTAACCTCGCTGATCAGGTCCGGATCTCTCAGAGGAAAGCCGCCAGTCAACAGGATCAGGGTCTTCCGGCCCGGTACCGAGGCCAAGTTCTTGGCCATCGTTCGGAGCGCCAGAATGACATCGCGAGCTCCGAAGCCGCCCGCCATCCCGGAAAGCCTGGGTCCGCCCGGGGTGTCGGAGGCATTCACGGTGATCGAGGGAACGGAGATCCCGGTCACAATCGCCTTCAGACGCGCGGCGTCGGCGGTGAAGTTCTGCGCGACCTGGATGGCTCCTCCGTAGTTGACGATCGCCATCAGCCGATTCGGCGCGGCGTTGGCTTCGATGAACTGGGCCGCAGCTTGGCGCGCACGGGCTTGATCTCCAAAATCGAGCGTGGAGTTGTCGAAGAACAGGACCAGATAGCGCGGCTGAGAGTTGGAGGGCGAGGCTGGGTCGGCTTCAAAGGAAAAATCCTTGATGCTCTGTTCCTTGTTGTCCTCCCATACCTTGAAGTCCTTGACGGTGAGGTCGCGAACGTAGTCGCCTTTCTTGTCGGTGACCACGGCGTCGACCAGGACCAAACGGGTCTCGGTACGAATCACGCTTCCGGAATCGGCGGGCGTCGCCTGCTGCGCCCGCAGCGAACCACCGGCCATGAGGAGCACCACGAGCAAGCATGTTTTTCGAAAGCCCACGATCTTACCCTCCTTAAGGAATCTCGACCAGGCCATTGCGCGCCGCCATCATCTGGCCTTCCGCGTCTCGTATGACAACTCGGACTACATAGCTTCCAGGTGTCAGGTCGAAGTTGCTTTTCAGCGTGATTGCACCCGCGGCTCGCTTCTCCAGGGTTTCGTCCCGCACGTGCATCTCGAGAATTTTTTGAATGGCCTTGATGAGGTTGCCGTTGCGGTCGAACACAACCGAAACTACGGTCAGAGCGTCGTTGTTGCGCCCATCAGACTTCCGAAACGGCAGCTTCCGGACGTCGATCTTCGCGAGCACCGCCAGCGTGGCGGTCACGTCGCTCGGCTTGAAGAACTGAGTCTCCACGTCCAGCGGTATATCCAACATCTCCTCGCGCGAGAAAACCGCTTCGCGAATCTCTTCTTTGGCCTGCTCGGCGGGATCTATTTCGTGCCGCGGCGCGTAATATCCGCGGCGCGCCTGGGAGGTGGCGTCCTTGTAGCTTTTCAGGGTCACTTTCAAGACGTGATAGGCGCCGTCCAGCTTGAGATTTTGCGGCGAGAAACCCAGCAGATAGATAAACTCGGGCGGTTGCGCGACGCGCACGAATCCCTGCTCCAGGTCGTTGCTGTTGTGAAAAAGCGTGCCGCCGGTGCCATCCGCCAGTTCGGCCAAGGTGCCGGAAGCCATCAAATCGCTGTCGCGCCGGTACTGATCCCGTTGTATTTGTGTGGTGGTGTTCTGCTGGCGCTCGCTGATGTCGCCGCCGGGCATCGTCACATAGAGGCCCCGCGCGTCCAGGGAATTGATGGTCACATTCGCTCGGATGGCCTGTTCCAGCAGGTCGCCTTCTTCGCTGCGATAGTCGATGGGCACGTAAAATCCCGGCGAGACCAGTACGATGCTGCGCTGTCCAGGGACCGCCGCTAATCGGCGGATGGCGTTTCTCAGTACGCTTAGCGCCAATTGGGTGTCGCTTTCACCGAAGTTCAGCGCACGGGCCGCGGCAGCTCTGGCTAGCGGCGCGGCCTGCTGGAGAGCCGCCGCCATTCCACCCCCGCCGGGTCCGTTGGCGACGATGATGTCCGCGCACACGATCGCGTCTTGCTCGGCTGCAGTCAACGCTTGCTGATCGTTGTTGTTCTGAATCCGGTCCGCCATGTAGTAAGTCATGTCCGGGCAGTCGGAACCTGCCGGTATCGCCTTGCTGTGCGGCTGGATGCGATTTAATGCCTCGCGTATTTTCGGGAGATCGTCGGTGAAATCGAGCATGCCCTGGCCGGACGTGGTGTAAATCGCGGCGCGATCGGTGGGCTGGAAGGATGCAGTCAGATAATGGACGGCTGCGGTACGGGCTTGGGCCAGATCGGGAAAAGCGAGATGCACGTCGTCGAACAGGTAGGCGACGAAGCGTGTGGGAATGGCGGCGGGCGTATTTTCCGTCGGCTTGGCGCGGTCGCCATCTTCGGCTGCAGGCGGGACCTGAATAGCCGAGTTGGCCACCTTTGCGCCGGCCTTTTCAACCGAGAATTTTGAAATGATCTGCGGCTTTCCTTTGTCGAATAGCTGAAAATCCTCTTGTTTTAGCGTGCCTATCGCGTGGCCTTGGCGGTCGCGCACCACCACCGGCACCATAACGAGATTGACACGGGCGCGAAATGTAGCGGGCGCATCGTGAGCGCTGAGCTCGGACGTGTTTCCAGCCGCTTGAGTTTGACCGGACTGGGCGAAGAGGGGAGGGCTAAGAACCAGGACTAGCGTAAAGTAGGCCCGCGCGCAGGAACCCGGGAACCCAGCTTGCTTGAGCGCCGGCAGCATACGGTTCTGACCATTCTACTCTCAGGGCGAGTAGGAAAGCTGAGCTTGTGGGAGACGAAATCGGCGGACGCAAAGGACTTAAAAGTCCGATCGGGTCAGTCGTTGTTTCGTGTTATCTTTGAATCCGTGCGGGCGTGGCGGAATCGGCAGACGCATCGGACTTAAGCGAAAACTTGAGTGCCCGCCGGGAAACCGGCGATGGTAGAACTGCTCAAAGTCGGGGAACCCTGTGACATGGCGATCCCGAGCCAAGCCCTGCCGGAGCAATCAGCGTTCCGGTTTGGGAAGGTGTAGAGACTAGACGGGCAGCGCCTAATCCCGAAACTGATTTGGGGCATGGCGAAGGGATAGTCCAGACCCCAAACCTCGCTGCAATCAAGCGGGGGCGGCGAAAGCCGTAGTGGCAAGAAAATCCGTTGGACCGCAAGGTCCGTGGGGGTTCAAGTCCCTCCGCCCGCACCAATATTGAAAAGTCGATCGCGTCGGCCCGCTGAGTCGGCCCGCGGACATCACCGTGCGACGTTCCCTACTTTTGTCTTTCGTTTCTGCATGCTCGTGACGGTGCGCGGATTGCGTGGGTAGGAGTACGGGGAATGGCTGAACGTGCTCGCCGTTGGCGCTAATACGACAACATAGGAGAACGAACATGAAAATACTGATGGTCCTGACATCGCACAACCAACTGGGGAACACGGGCCGCCCGACTGGTTTCTGGCTTGAGGAATTCGCGGCCCCCTATTTCGTATTCAGGGATGCCGGCGTTGAGCTGACGCTCGCCTCTCCGAAAGGCGGGCAGCCTCCGCTCGATCCGAAAAGCGATCTGCCTGAAAATCAAACGCCGGCGATGGCGCGGTTCAAGAAGGACGCGGCGGCGCAAAAGGCTCTCGCCAACACGGTCAAACTTGCGGACATGAAGGCGGAAGACTTCGACACCGTTTTCTATCCCGGTGGGCACGGCCCGATGTGGGATCTTGCGGAGAGCCCTACGTCGATCGCTCTTCTGGAGGCCTTCTACAATTCCGGCAAGCCAATCGCATTGGTGTGCCATTCGCCCGGAGTGCTTCGCCACGTTACCTACCAGGGCGCTCCGCTGGTGAAAGGAAAACACGTCGCCGGTTTCACGAACGGCGAGGAAGAGGCGATGCAGCTCACGAAGGTTGTGCCGTTCCTGGTCGAAGATGAACTGCTGCGGCTCGGCGCCATATACGAGAAGGTGGCGAACTGGCAGCCTTTTTCCGTCACTGACGGCCGTCTTATTACTGGCCAGAATCCTGCGTCGTCGACCTCGGCAGCTCAGGCGCTTCTGAAACTCATGACTGCATCGGAATCGGACTCGTCAATCGAACAGCGTACAAATCGAACACAAGAGCTATGAGATGCCCCCGCGGGACGGAATCAGCATCGCACATTTTCTCACCGTCGCCGACATCGACCGATCGGCTCGCTTCTACGAAAAGGTCTTCGGCGGTCGCATCCTGAGCAAAGGCGACAGCGACGGCGCGCCTGCGTACATTCAGATCGCGAATACATGGCTCCTTGTCAACCCCGGGGGCGGGCCGACCCCCGACAAGCCGACGGTAACGCTTAGCGTCCCCGACCCGAATCAGATCAACAGCTTTATGAATATCCGCGTTGCGGATATTCAAGCGTGCTATGAATTATGGAAAAGTCGAGGAGCCGAGTTCATCACGGAGCCGATCCCCAAGTACGGCGAGATTCGCTGCTACATCCGCGATCCTGACGGTTATATTATCGAGGTCGGACAGAGCACCGCCCTCAAGTACGGTTAACGCTGGGCAGAAGACCACGCACATGACCGCCCCCATCACGTCGAACACGCTTGGTGTCAACGTTTTTACCGCCCCGGGAAAGGCAATGGTAGGCGAGCGGCCAAAGCCCTTCGGCGAAGCGCTCGGCTTTGACCCGATCACGTCGACTTTAATCTTCGGCGAGTACGACGCGGTGCTGGTAGACGCAATGACGACGGTGGCTGAGGCCGAGGCTCTCGCGGATTGGGTTGCGCTGCACAACCGCAACCTGGAGACCATCTATATAACGCACGGCCATTTCGACCACTTCTACGGTCTGAGCATTCTGCTCGACCGTTTCCCGAGCGCTCGGGCGATAGCAACGCCCAAGACGGTGAACGCCATGCAGATGTCTTTCACTCCCCCAGTGGAGCGGTTAGCCCGCCGGTTGTTTCCTGGGCAAGTGGCCACTAAATTGGTTGCACCTGAGCCCTATGAGCACGACACGTTCACTCTCGAGGGCCAGGAATTGCGCATCATCGAGCAGGGCCACACCGATAGTCCCGATACGACGTCTCTATACGTTCCGTCGATCGGCCTGGTCGTCGCTGGCGACGTGGTGTACAACCAGTGCCACATGTACGTCGGCGACACCACCCCCGAGAGCCGGAAGAACTGGGTCGCGGCGCTGGACCGGTTGGCAGCGCTGAAGCCGGCGATGGTTGTTGCCGGTCACAAGAAGCCTGGCGCGCCCGACTCACCGTCGGCGATCCAGGACACTAAGCGCTATCTGCTGGACTTTGATCGGCTGCAGCAGACCACGGCGTCCGACGAAGAGCTGTTCAACCAGATGACCGAGCTTTACCCCCACTGGGTAGCCAACCAGTCGTGGTTGATGTTCGGATTCCCGGGGGCATAACCTGCATTCAACCGCGTTGGCAGGAGCAACGATTCTATTTGGAAAGAGGAAAACAAAATGTCAACAAAAGGAAAAGTCTTGGTATTAGTATCGAGCGGTCACGGCTTGCACTTGAAAGATGGCAAGGTTTATGCGGGCGCTGGCTACTACCTCAACGAACTGACGGTTCCGGTTCGCGCCCTGATGAAAGAGGGCTACGAAATCACCTTCGCCAACCCCAAAGGCAACACGCCGCAAATGGATGTCAATTCAGCTATAGCCCAGTTCTTCGGTGGGGACGAGGCTAAGCTTCAGGACTATCTAAAGTTCCGCGACAGCTTGACTGGGCTCAAAAATCCAACTCGTATCTCGGACGTCATCGCAGCGGGGCTTGATCAATATGACGCTGTTTTCGTCCCCGGCGGTCATGGCCCGATGATGGATCTTCTCGACGATCCCGACGCCGGCACCGTGATGAGACACTTTCACAAAACATCCAAGCCTACGGCAGTGCTCTGCCATGGTCCGATTTCACTTCTCTCGGCTCTTCCAAATTCGACGGAGGTGGTCGCCGCGCTTTCCGCGGGCGACGCCGCTGGAGCGCGGGTAAAGGCTCAAGGCTGGATATATTCCGGGTATAAGATGACTATCTTTTCGACCGCGGAAGAGCAGCAGCGCGAGCCGCTTGAGATTGGTGGCAAGGTGCTGTTCTACCCGGACTTCGCCTTGCGTACGGCGGGCGGTGACGTAAGTGTGGCCGAGCCTTGGAAGAGCTACGTCATTCAAGATCGCGAGCTGATCTCCGGTCAGAATCCATTCTCTGATGAAGCGCTTCTAAAACTTCTTCTACCGGCACTCAGCGCGAAAGAAGTGACCCGGTAAGGGGCGGCTGGCTTATCTTCCGTTGGATCGAGGTCGGACAGAGCAAGCCGGACTTCACGTACAGTTAAAGCTCGGCGCGAGCAGACTTAACCGACTTAAATCCTTTGGAGGGCAACTTCCGTCGGGCGCAATGCCATCGGTCATAATCAATCCATGAGGCCTTCAAAACGTTGCTGGCTGGCGCTGCTTCTCGCGATGCCTCTCCTGGCGCAGGGGCCGTGGGAGCAAAAAGCATCTTCCGATATCGCGGATGCTTTGAAGAAGACCGGCGCGCCCAGTGTTTCCGTGGTCGTCATTGAAGACGCCAAAGTCGTCTTTGCCCACGCCGCCGGCAAGGCGGATCTAGTGAACAACCGCAACGCCGAACCTGGCACGCGCTACGCGGTCGGGTCCATCAGCAAACAGTTCACCGTGGCCGCGCTCCTGCTTCTTCAGGAGCAGGGCAAGCTCTCGCTCGACGACAAGATCGCGAAATATTATCCCGATTTAACGCAAGCCAACCAGATCACGATTCGCCAGATACTCTCGCACACCTCGGGCTATGAAGATTACGCGCCGCAGGATTATCTGATTCCCGCATGGACGCATCCCACGACATCGGCCGCGATTCTCGACAATTGGGCCAAAAAGCCACTCAATTTCGATCCGGGCACGCGCTGGCAGTACAGCAATACGGGGTATGTGTTGGCCGGCTCCATCGTCCAAAAGGTCTCGGGCAAACCGCTGGTCGAGTTCCTGCGCGAAACGATTCTCAATCCGCTCGGTATGTCGTCGGCCGGCGACTGCAACGATCGCGTGGCTGCCGATGCGACCCCATACACTCGATTTGCATTGGGCCCGCCGCGTCAAGTAGGGCGCGAAGCCCGAGGCTGGTACGACGGCGCGGGCGAGCTCTGTATGGCCGCGCCCGATCTCGCCAAGTGGGATATCGCATTCCTGCAACACAAGCTGTTGTCGCCCGCTTCCTACGAGCAGTTCACCCACGAGATTCGTCTGAAGAATGGCGATCTTACTCACTACGCGATCGGGCTGAGCGTCGGCGATTTCCACGGCATCCCGATGCTGTCGCATGGAGGCGAAGTGTCGGGCTTTCTGGCGCTGGATGAAAAGTTTCCCACGCGCGATGGAGCGATCATCGTGCTGTCCAACGAGGACGGAATCAGCGTCACCGGGCCCCTGGCGGATCAACTCGCGCAACTTGTGTTCCTTCCGAGCGAGCCTCCGGAGTCCGCGGCGGATACGGCGCGCGTGCGGGCGGTGCTGGAAGGTTTGCGCCAAGGCAAGATCCAGCCCGATCAATTTACCGAGAACGCACGCAGCTATTTCACGCCTGAAGCATTGCGCGATATCCGGACGTCGCTGGCAAATCTTGGCCCATTGAAATCCGTGAGCCGCTCCGCCGAACAGCTTCGGGGCGGCATGACGCACCGCAGCTATCGCGCGGAATTCGCAAAGAAGACGGTCCGGTTGAACGTGTACGTCGCTGCCGATGGAAAATTCGAGCAGTTCCTGGTGGTGGAGTCGCTGTAGCGCCTGGTGGCTAAGTTGCCGGCAAATAAGAGGCTCAGATGGAATGCGCTCAAGCGCCAGGCGTTGCCCGTGCTGGTGCATTCCGCGCGGACGGCAGTGGCGGCTGTGGTTTCCTTCCTGGTGGCTCGCTTGTTCCGGTTACAGGAAGCGTACTGGGCGCCAATCACAACTCTAGTGATTACTCAATCGTCGCTGGGTGCGGCGCTGACTGTTTCCTGGCAGCGATTGATCGGAACGGCGCTGGGCGCGGTTGTCGGCGCCATTCTGGCAATTTACTTCGGCCGCAACGTGGTTATTTTCGGCACGGGAGTGTTTGTCCTGGGACTGCTTAGCGCCTTGGTTCGCTCGGATCGAAGCGCTTATCGATTCGCGGGCGTTACCCTGGCGATTGTGCTATTAATTCCGCGCTCGGGTTCTCCGTGGCAGGTCGCCTTGCATCGGTGCGCCGAGGTGTTTATCGGAATCGTTGTGGCGTTGCTGTTAACGGTGGTGTGGCCGGATAAGGAATCGGCCAGCGATCAGGGGTAACCCTGAAGCCGGGGCATCCCGGGTTTCCACTCTGGAGGCAGCGCGAATCCATTGCGATTCGGCATCTTGACTTTCGGCAGACTGCGCTGGTCCAGCACCTCGTCTTCCTTTATGACACCGTTCTTGTACAGCAGGTAGGCGGTGAGTGAGTAAACCTCGTTGGGAGTGAGCGTGCCTTCTTTTCCGATCGGCATGGCGCGATGGATGTAATCCCATATGGTCGTCGCGTAGGGGGAGTGAATCGCCATGGCGTTTGAGTCGTTGACGCAAGGGGCGAGGCACGGCACCGTAGCCGGTATCTGAGTGCCCGCGATCAACGTGGGAGCATGGCCTCCGGATGAGCCTTTCGGGCCGTGGCATGCCGCGCATCCTTTGCGGACGTAGAGTGGCGCGCCTTCTTTGGCGGTGCCGTGCCCGGCGGGAAGCTCTTTTCCAGTGGGACTGATTGAGATGTCCCAGGCGTGGATTTCTTCCGCGCTCGGAGTTTTGCCGAGGCCGTAGGTGGGCGACTGCGTCCAGGCGCTCTGGCAAATCCAGCAGGCCGCTGTAACGAGAAGCAGCCTAGGCCAGCCCATTTTGAACGCTCCCGTTGCTCAAGACCTTCCACGGCTGCACGGAATTGTCGGCCCCTTGAATCCGGACTTTGTCCACTTGTTCATTCCAATATTTCGCGATGTCGGCGCGGGTTGGTTGAACGGTGCCCAGCTCGTCGGTGCAGCGCGACATGAGCATGCACTCCTTTCCATCCCACTTCCAGTGGAAGCCAAATCGGGTATGCGCCATCGGATGGGCGGGAGAGCGAAGCTCGGCATTTTTCCAACTGCGGCCGCCGTCGGTGGATATTTCGACGCCGCGGATGGCGCCGGCGCCGGACCACGCCAGGCCGGTGATTTCGTAAAAACCGGGACCTAAGAGCTTCTGGCCGCCGGAAGGAAAAGTGATGACCGATTTTGGTCCAATCTGGTGATTTAGCGCGGCCGTTTTCGGATCCGGACTGATGTGTCCGTAGTCGTCATAGGTCATGTAGTATTGGTCGACGACTTTGATTCGCCTCAGATATTTGATCTGATAAATTCCTTCGAAGCCGGGAACCATGAGGCGCAAGGGGAAGCCCTGTTGAGGACGCAGCGGCTCACCGTTCATGCCGTAGCAGACCACACAGTCGTCCAGGGCCTTGGAGAGCGGAATGCTGGAGGCGCCCTTCACTTCTTCCGCGCCTTCCGCGACGATCCAGGACGCCCCGTTCTGCACGCCAGCCTCTTTAAGCAGCAAGGACAGTGGCACGCCGGTCCATTCGGCGCAACTGGTCAGGCCGTGGGTTTCCTGAACGGTTTTGTGCGACGCGCGCGCGCGGTTTCCCAGGCACTCGACGAAATGAACGCGGCTTACGTAGGGAAGACGCTTGAGCTCGTCCATGTTGAAAACCAGCGGCCGGTCCACCATCCCGTGGATCATGAGACGATGCTCGCGGGGATCGATGTCGGGAACAAAAGCGCCCCGATGTGTCGCTGTATAGAAGAGAGAAGAAGGCGTAATGATGCCGACCGAATCCTGAAGCGGAGTCAAGACGTGAAACGTGAGGCCGAATTCATCCGGCGAATGTCTGTCGGAGACGGGCACGCGTACCGAGTTGACGAAACGCGAGCGCTCGCCATAGGCGATCAGCTCTTCGACTTTTTTGGCGGGCTCTCCTTGCGTTTGGCCGTTGGCGATCCGTGCGCCCCCGGCGGCCAGACCGGCCAGCGCTGCGCCATCTCTTAGGAATCCCCTGCGATTAGGTTTTTTCGACGGCATGGGCCGCTCCTCGAAGATGAAGTTTCCGGAATTTGACTTCCGTGGTTGCAGTATACACTCTTAGAATCCCACCATTTCTGGGCCTGGGGAGAGGGCCGGCTCCAATCTGGGAACCTACAGCAGCAATGCGTCCACGCGATAAGCCTGAACCGCAGCTTTCATGGCGGTCCACGCGAAGACCGTGAAGCGCCCATCTTGCGAAGCAACCAGGGCAACAGAATCGGTCTGATCCTGTGCGAACTGCGCAGCCGACAAGTGCCGAGTGCCGCCCAGCTGCGTGGGATGAACCAGCCGGGCGACCGATCCCTCGACCGGTTCGGTGTCGATTACGTGCTCAACTCGGCCGCATCCGTCTCGCTGGCCGATCTTGGCGCCAAACGCGAGCACCTCGCCCCGATCCGTCAGCACCATGGCGCCGTCTACGGCTGTCAAACCTGCCACCGCTTCGACGGCTCTGCGTAGCGCCCCTTGGGCTTGCCGTGGCGGGCTCTCATTTTGTAATTCATGCAGCAGCCCAACGAGCTCCGAATACGGCGGCCTCACGGAATAGGGCGTGGGCCCGAGAATCGATTCACGCCACGCCTCCGTGCCGTCGGGAACCACCAGCACTGAACCGCCTCGGCCATGGGCCCGCATCGAAACGGAGAGTTGTATAACGATACTCAGGAAATCCGGCGAAGAACCGGGCGAATCGAATCCCAGTAGTGCATTGACGACGGCCGGGGAATTGGACAGACCGGGGACTTGGTTGTCGAGAACCTTGATCTGATCGCCTTCCAGCACCGCGATGTTAACAAACTTGCCGGACTCGCGGGCTCGGCTACGCTTAATCGCCAGCAGGCCGGGATCAACCACCTCCACTACGAAACAGAGACCCGGTAGCGTTCGAGTTGCTCCCCAAATGTGGAATTCATCGCTTTCGCGCCACACTCCCAGATGGATCCCCGGACGTTCCACGGCGGGCGCTAGCCGCGTGACGGTTTCAGGGGTCAAGGGAAGCGGTTGCGCGAAGATTAACGGAAGACGTGTTTCCGCTGGTGACAGAAAAGCGAGCGATACGCGCGGAGGGTAACGCTCCTCATGCCGGAGGCCGGCCCAGAAAGCGCAGTCGATGATGGTCTCGATTGCAGACTCGTCGGGGAGTGAGGCTAAGTCCTGAGCACCGCGCTGCTGCTTGGAGATGCGGCTCTCGGACAAGTGCGCGCGCACTCTTGCAGCGGCTTTTCTGGCGGTCGGGTAGGCCGGTTGCTTCACGCTATGCGGCGCGTCCTCCACGGTCGTTCTCCATTGCCAGCACCACGCGGAACCGCGCCTTACCGCTCAACATACGATCATACGCTTCATTCACGCGCTCCAGCGGGAACACTTCGTTCATGGACCGCACGCCGGAGAGCACCGAGAACGAGAGCGTGTCTTCGGAATCAATGGATGTTCCCGAATACCAACCCTGGACTGACTGGGAGGCGGTAATGATTTGGGCTGGCGACACTTCGAGCGGTCCGCCCAGGCCGATCACCATCAAGGTTCCTCCGGGTGCAAGACCGCCCATTGCCGCGACCATAGCTTCGCTGCTGGGAGCGGTGGCGATAATGACGCTGGCGCCGCCCAGTTTACGAAGTTCGGCGGCGGCATCTTGCGCTTGATTGTCGATGTAATGCTGAGCGCCGAGCTTGGAGGCGAGCGATTCTTCATCGTTGCCGCGTGCGATGGCGGCCGTACGAAATCCCATCTTGGCGGCAAACTGAACGCCCAGATGTCCCAATCCGCCGAAGCCGAGCACTGCCACCAAGTCGCCGGCGCCGAGCATGGCTGCTTCGAAGAGCATTGAAAGTGGTGACGCCGGCGCACATCAAGGGCGCTCCTTCCACCGCCGACAGGCCCTCCGGCACCAGCGCAAGCGACGAGAATGGAGCAATCATATACTCTGCATAGCCGCCGTCGGACGTGATGCCGGTGACCAGCGTAGCGGTCTGGCACGCGAAGAAATCACCGCGACGGCAAGCATCGCAGTAGCCGCAATAACCGCCATGCCAGCCGACGCCGACACGCTGGCCGGGAGTCCAGCGGGGAACGTCGGGGCCGACTGCATCGATGACGCCCACGATTTCATGGCCCGGAACTCGCGGGTACTGAATGAACGGGAATAATCCATCTTTGGTCACTGTGTCGCTGTGGCAGATTCCACAAGCTTGCACCTTGACGCGCACCGATCGCGGGCCCGGCTCGGGTATGTCACGTTCCATAACTTCGAACGGCCCTTTGGGACGAGGAACCTGAACTACTCGCATCTTCGGCATGCCTACTTAGAGCACTGAATCTGGACGCAGGTTGCAGATTTACTCAGTGTGACGCAGAATGCGCAAGTTCGCCGACAATGGGCCTCCAGACATGCTGTAATGCTCTTGTGCGGCCCGTTAACGCCAATATCATCTTCTGCATGTTGTTCGCTGCCATTCTTTCAGGCCAGGCCACCAGAGCGCCGAATCGCGTGCAGGGCAACACGTCGCGCGAAGAAGGTATTCCAGTCGCAGATCCGTTGGTGCTCGCAAAATGCGGAAGCTGTCACGCGCGCGACGACCGTGGAAATATGCAGCGCATCTCCTGGGAGCGCACCACTCCGGAAGGCTGGCAGGGCGCACTGAAACGGATGATTCTTCAGCAACGCGTCTCGCTAACTCCCGAAGAGGCGCGCTCGATCGTCAAATATTTGAGCGATTCCCATGGTCTCGCGCCGGAAGAGGCGAAACCTATCGAGTACGAGGCCGAACGGCGCGTGCAGGAAGAGACCGGCATTCCCAGCGACAGCCTGCGCCAGGCTTGTTCGAAATGTCATTCCTTTGCTCGCTCGCTTTCCTGGCGCCGGTCGCGCGAGGATTGGAAACAATTCGTCGATTCGCACTCGGCCCATTACAACACTCGCTCAGGCGAGGAAGCGGTTTCGTTCTTGGCTAACGCCGCTCCGCTGCACACGTCCGCCTGGGACGCCTGGATCGCCCACACCGAAAAGCCGAACCTGGCCGGCAGGTGGCTGGTTAGCGCATACTTGCCAGGCCGCGGCAGCTATTACGGCGAGATGCAGATCGATCAGGATGGCGACGATTACAACACGCGAGCAGGTTTGAAATCGGAGCGAGACGGTTCGCGAGTTATTCGCAGGGGTCGCAGCACTGTGTTCGGCGGCGATGCATGGCGGGGACGTTCTGGCGGCGTCGAACCTGCCAGCTCCCCCGATGATCCCTTGGCCGATGCGCGCGAGGTGCTTTTGGTTTCCCCGGATCGGTCCACCGCGGAAGGCCGCTGGTTTTGGGGACAATATCAGGAATTCGGGTTTGAAGTAAAAATGTGGCGCGCCTCATCCGAGGCAGCGCTTATCGGCGTGGATGGATCGGCGTTGAAGAGCGGCTCCAGCGCGAACCGCATTCGCTTGAGCGGCCATAATTTTCCGCCGCAGATTGCCGGCACCGATCTGAACTTCGGCCCGGGCGTTGTGGTTCGCCGCGTTGTGTCCAACACGTCGAACGAGATTGTTGTGGAATTGGACGTCGCGGCCGGCGCTCCGCTCGGCAAACGAGATGTCTCCTTCCGCCAAACAACGCTACCGGGCGCGATGACCATCTATGACCGCGTCGATTACATCCAAGTGATGCCGGACTCGGCCATGTCTTCATTCGCGGACGCAACACATCCCAAGGGCTACCGACAGTTCGAGGCCATCGGGTATCAACGCGGCCCCGATGGCAAATTGCATACCGCGGACGATTTGGCGCTCGGGCCAGTGGATGTGGAATGGACGGTCGAGAAATTTCACGCCGCCACGGCCGGCAGCTCAGATTCAATTGGCGCTATCAGTCCGCTGGGTCTCTTCACGCCCGCTAGCGGCGACTTCAAAAACAATTTCGACGTGTGGGTGATCGCAACCGTTAAGGATGAGAAGGATGGGAACGGCGCGCCACTTGTCGGCAAGTCTTACATGGTGCTTACGGTGCCGACATACACATTCAACGGGCGGAAGTACGTCCGCGATCTGGATCACTGGATTGACGACGGGCCGGCCCCAGGACGCCTTGATCGATTACAGTAAAGCATAGATGAAATTTCACGCACTGGCTCTCGCTCCCGTGATTATCGGCCTGCTCCTGATGCCTGGCACCGCCAGCGCGCACCACGGCTGGGTGGACTTCGATGAGAAAGCGGATCTCACGGTCCAGGGAACGGTGACTGCCTTCTACTTCGTCAATCCTCATTGCGTAGTGGAATTCGACGTAAAGGATGAAAAGGGGCGTGTCCAAAAATGGCAGGGGGAATTTGCAAGCAAGTTAGAGTTGTCGCGCAAGGGTTGGACGGCTGCTTCGCTCGAAGCTGGAGAGAAACTGACATTCATAGGCCACCCCTCAAGGGATGGGTCACTTTCAATTCATGTAATCAAAATCCGCACGGCCAGCGGCGAGCTCAAGCTGGATTTGCGCGAGTAGTCCGTCCGGGCACTTACATGGCGCAGGGGAAAAGCGTCACGTTCTTGGGATGAATCTTGCGGTGCGCTTCCGCTTCCGCGGTAGCTTGCGGGATCGGCTCGCAGTCACTTCGCAAAACGTCTTGCGTGGCGGTTTTGTGCGAGGGATGATCGCAAACCCAATACTTGCCCGGGCGCATCGGATAGGAAGCGGCGGCGAAGCAGAGTCCAAAGAGAATTGTGCGACGCGTCTTTCGCATCCGTAGTCATTATAGTGGCTGTCGAGGGTACGCACGCGACGCACGCGACATTGCGTTCGCTTAGGGCTATCGTCTAAATTGAAGGTTTGGCCCTTGAACATCTCCGTGAAGAACCAAGTTTTATTAATTTCCCTATTTGCAGTGGGCGCACTGGCTCAATCGCCACCCCTGCGGACACCCGACGGACATTCAGATTTGCAGGGAATCTGGACAAACGCAACCATGACGATCCTGGAGCGACCCATCGGCTTGGGCAGGAGCACCACGCTGACCGAGGAAGAAGCCAAGAAATTTGAAGCGGACATCGCCAAGGAGGGCAGCGCCGACCGGCGCGACGGTCTTCCGCAAGTCGATGTAGGGCGTGGGTACAATGAACTCTTCTTTGATCACGGATCGGGACTCGCTCGCGTTAATGGCGAGGTGAGAACGTCAATTATCGTCGATCCGCCGGATGGCCACCTCCCGCCATTTACTCCCGAAGCATGGCGGCGCCTGGCGGATGCCAACGCCTATGCCCGAAAACACCCCGCCGACCGCGCGCAGGACCGATCGCTTGCCGAGCGCTGCTTGCTTTGGGCCGCCGAGCCGCCCATGCTTCCCGCTCCTTACAACAGCACCTATCAGATTATCCAGACGCCGAAATACGTGATGATCCTGATCGAGATGATGCACGATGTCCGCATCATTCCTCTGGATGGCAGCCCGCATCTTCCTCAGGATGTGCGGCAATGGATGGGGGATTCGCGCGGGCATTGGGAAGGCGCGACATTGGTTGTCGACACCACTAATTTCACTAGCAAGGCCAGCCTGGATGGTTCGGATGAAAATCTGCACGTGACCGAGCGCTTCACTCGAGTGGATGCGAATACGATTCTCTACAATTTCACGATTGACGATCCCACGACCTTCCTCACATCGTGGACCGGAGAGCTTCCGTTCGTTGCTACGCGTGGCCCGGTGTACGAATATGCGTGTCATGAGGACAATCGCGCCCTGGTGGATATTCTGCGCGGCGCGCGCGCGCAAGAAAAGCAGCAGCAACAATTGGAAAAAAGCGGCGAGAAGTGAGGCCGCTCAGGCCAGCGGTCCGGGATGTTTGAAGTATCTTCCGGTCAGAGCGTCCGCGGTTCGCATCGTCAGCGCCAGCAATGTCAAGGTCGGATTGCCGGAAGGATTCTGTGGCATAGCCGACGCGCCGAGGATGAACAGGTTCGACACTTGCCAGTGCTGTAGCCAGGGGTTCAGCACCGAGGTCTCCGGGGTCGCGCCCATAATCGTGCCGCCCTGAATGTGGGTGGCTTTGTAGCGGACGACATCGTATCGTCCCAGTGGGCCCGGTAGCAGCACCTCGCTCGCGCCCATCTTACGGCCGATCTCGGCCAGCTTGGCCGCCACGTAGCTCGCCAGCTTGCGCTCGTTGTCGGTATAGTCGATGGTCATTCTGAGCAGTGGATCGCCAAATTGATCGCGATACCTTGGATCGAGATCCAAGTAATTCGCCCGGTAGGATGAATGTTCGCCAACGCGCCGATGCTGCCGACGCGGTCGAACGAAGCGATGGCGGCCTTCTTCCATTCCGAGCCCCAGGTTGACGTGACCGACGAGGGTACCACGCCGAAGTTGGCAATCGGGCGCGCTCCGGTGCTGCTCGTTATCACGCGCGCGCCACCGATGAAATCCAGCGGGCCGTGGTCGAAATTGTCCGCATCCAGATCGCCCAACATGACTCCGCTCGCGCCCGCGCCCATGAATCGATTGAGTGGCTTGTCGAATAGCAACTGGACCGAGCCCAGTACTTGATGAGTAAGGTTCCGCCCAACTTGTCCCTTGGCGGTGGCCGGATCATATGGCTCGCCGATTTTTGATAACAGCAGGAGGCGCGTGTTGTTAAGGGTCCAGGATGAAATGATGACCAACTCGGCCGGCTGGAAGCATTCCGTCCCTTTCGCGTCGAAATACGTTACGCCGGTAGCCTTGCCGTCTTTGTGAACGATCCGGCGAACATTCGCGCCCGTTCTGCAGTTAGACGTTTTCTGTTCGCGATCACGGGCAGCAGCACGTTGGTGGGTTGCGCTTTCGCGCCCACCATGCATCCGAAGCGCTCGCAGAAGCCGCAATATTCGCAGGCCGGGCGGATCACACCGTCGGGGTTCCTGTAGGCCGTGCTCAGATTGGCGGAAGGCAGCGGAGAGGGATGGTAGCCGAGTGAGCGCGCGGCGTCTGAAAACATCGCCGATATGTGTGCCAGCTTCATGGGCGGCGTCGGAAATTCAGCCGAGCGAGGTCCTTCGAAAGGATCTACGCCAGCCTGTCCCGAGATACCCAGCAACCTTTCGGCCCGGGTGTAATACGGCTCGATTTCGTCGTATCGCACGCCCCAGTCCTGGATCGCGCATCCTTCGGGAAGCCGCTTCTGGCCGTAGCGCTCGACCGGCGCTTGCGGATATCGAAAATATGCGGGAAGAAACGCGGCGTCTCGCCCTGCCAATGCTCACCGGCGCCGCCCACTCCCTCGCCCGGCAGAAACGAGCCCCATTGGCGCAGCGGCAGTGCGCGGTCGGTGGCGGTATGACGGAACGTCACCGTTTCCCGGGAAGCCTCCTGCATCAGACGGAGGCGAATTGCATAATCCAGTTCGTCCATGCCGTCGACATATGCGGCGCGGTTGCGAGGCTGGCCACGTTCGAGCACCACCACCTTGAGACTGGTGCGCGCGCCGAGTTCCTTGGACATGAGCAGGCCGGTCCAGCCGCCCCCGACAATCGCGACATCAACCTTGGGAAGCGTCTTCACGGCTCGTCCTCCCAAGGCTTCATCTTGTGCCCCAGGACCTGGGCCAGACTTTGCGGCTTCGGTCGAAATGCCTCACCGAAGTGCCGATCGATATCCTGCGCCCAGCTCATATGCGGACCGGGGTAGCCGATGAGCTGCCACCCAATCAGGTCCGCATTGCCGCCGTGCATTGGGTCGCAAAACATTCCTTCGATGGTGTGTTGCCGGAGGAGGGTGAAGAAAGTAGCTGTCTTCGATTTGGTGCAATCGGGCGTCTTGCGCTTCGGGTGTTAAGCGGTCGAAATCTGGGCCGAGCGAAGCGATCCCATCGCGATAGACCTCGCGCGGCGTCGCTTTGCCCTGATAGCCTTGCTCGGGAACGCCGTCTTCAAAGGGCTCCTGGGTAAAGCGGTGACGATCCGCGCCGTAGGGGCTAGCCAACTGGCGATCGATATAGACCACGACGCCAGCCTCGCTAGCGCCTGGGCCGGATTCATCCGCCGGGAAAATGCGCGCGGCAGCCGCGGCCACGAGCAGCGCCTGACGCTCGTCGAAAAATCGCAGCGGAACACGAATTTTCCCGCTCGGTTGAGCATGCACCACGGAAAACGTGCGGTCCAGGTGATAAACCAGCGTGCCACCCAGCGTGGTCGCGGAAATGGTGAGGAATCTTCGGCGCTTCATGGGCGCTTGGTCCCGGGCAATGGCTGCACCAGTGTGTTTTTGAGGAAGGCGCTCTCTGTGAACTCGGTTCTTTCGCCAGGCTTCTTTCCGGGTGCTGGAAGCAACCTCGCGGCCAGCGGCTTATCCCACTTGTATGCGAGTGAAGCGAGGTCTCCCAGGATGCGCGCGATCTGTTCCTCGCTTACGTCACCCGGAAGCGGCACCGTATCGAGGCCAGCGGCACAAACCGCCGAGTACGCCAGCATCGAATCCAGATTGAAGTTCCTTCGGCCCAGCGCCGCGCCATCAGGATGTCTTCCAATATCGGGATCATCAACCCCGAGTAGCCTATGCGCTTTACTGTTGTGGATTGCACCGCGCGCGTGATGATGCGCGCCGCCGTTAATGTGCCGTTTGCCGCTCCGAATGGTGCGCCAGTAAAAGATTCGATGGCTCCCGCGATGGAGCGGTCACCCAGCAGCACCGGCGTCGCGTCGATCCCTTCGTAAGTCCACTTTGTGGTCGACGCAAGCTGCAGCGCCACGGCCTCCGCCTGCTTGGTATATTGACCGAACGCCTTCGACAATTGCCGCTCCGCTTCCCACCGGGTCATGATAATGCGCGAACACATCGCCCACGACGCTGCGCTCCTTCGATAGCCACCGCGAAAGCGTGTCCCTGGCCGAGATGATAAGAGCCCGGATAATACGGCCCATACGGTTTTACCATGGCGATGGCGCCGAAACTGAAATTGCCGTCGCCGTGCTCGCTGCGTTGCGAAACGGTCTTAATCAGCTTGGCCGCTTCTCGCACCCCGCGCCAGTGGATGCCTTGCTCGTCGGCCACCACCAGGTTCGCATTGACACCCAGATTCGCGGAGAGAACATCCGTTAAAAGCGCCACCGGCTCCAAGCCGTCGTTATCGTGCAGCATCGCGGGCCCGATATCGAGAGCCGACGAGCCCTTGGAAGCGGCCTCGCGCATCTTGCGAATCAGCCCTAGCGCGTCTTCCCGCGACAGGCCATGCGTGTACACCGGAAACGGCTGTGTCGTGATGCGCCCTCCCGCGCCCTCGAATCCAGCGCGATTGAATGCCGCCTTGGCTACTGCGAGGAATTTCTGCGCGTCCTCGCCGACCTGGTGCGCTTCAACCGCGCGCTGCGGCGATCGTCGCCTGCGAGCGGCCGAGGAGCGCTCGCTGCCGCAGTTCGTCGACGACCACGGCTACTCGCGTGGTTCGCCGAGCGGCTGATCGTGCCCCAGGTCTCGGCCGTCTGGTCGGCCGACCCGGCGGCGCTGTGGAGCTTCCCGGTGCGCTTCCTCGCCGAGTTCCTCGCCAACCACGGGATGCTCGGCTTCCGCGACCGGCCGCGCTGGCAGACGGTCGTCGGCGGCTCGCAGCGCTACGTCGAGGCGCTCACGCGCCGTGCGGCGCCGCGTCCGGCTCTCGACGCCGGTCGCGGCGGTGCGCCGCGACGACGACGGCGTGACGGTCCGCGTGCGCGGCGGCGCGCCGAGCGCTTCGACGAGGTCGTGATCGCCTGCCACGCCGACCAGGCGCTCGCGCTGCTCGACCGACCCCTCCGAGCGCGAGCGCGAGCTGCTCGGCGCGTTCCCCTACCAGCGCAACGAGGCGACGCTGCACACCGACGCGACGCTGCTGCCGCGCCGGCGCGCCGCGCGCCAGGCGTGGAACTTCCATCTCTTCGCGCGCCGCGCGAGCGCACGACGGTGACCTATTACATGAATCACCTGCAGCGGCTCGACGCGCCGGAGGACTTCTGCGTGACGCTCAACATGGCCGACCGCATCGACCCGGCCGCGGTGATCCGCACGATCGACTTCGCCCACCCCGTCTTCACGGCGGCCGGGCTCGCCGCGCAGGCGCGCTGGCGCGAGATCTCCGGCGTGCGCCGCACGCGCTACTGCGGCGCCTACTGGGGCTGGGGCTTCCACGAGGACGGCGTCGTCTCGGCGCTGCGCGCGGTCGAGGGGCTGTGACGGCGCGGCCGCGAGCTGCGCCTACGTCGGCTGGGTGCGCCACCGCCGCTACGAGCCGGTCGAGCACGAGCTGCGGATGGGGCTGTTCATGCTCTACCTCGACCTCGACGAGCTGCCCGCGCTCTTCGACGGCTACCGCGCTCGCCTCGGCGCGCGGGCGCGCGCTCGCCGAGTTCCGCCGCGCCGACCACCTCGGCGACCCGGCGCGGCCGCTCGCGGACGAGATCCGCGAGCTGGTCGCGCGCGCGCACCGGCGGGCGCCGGGCGGGCCGGTGCGCCTGCTCACGAACCTGCGCTACCTCGGGCACGCGCTTCAACCCGGTCTGCTTCTACTACTGCTTCGACGCGGCGGGCGCGCGCGTCGAGGCGATCGTCGCCGAGGTCACCAACACGCCGTGGGGCGAGCGCCACGCCTACGTGCTCGCGCCCGACGCGGCGCGCGCGCCGGGCGCGATCATGCGCGGACGCTTCGCAGAAGGAGTTCCACGTCTCGCCGTTCATGGGCATGGACCACACGCTACGCGTGGCGCCTGACCGAGCCCGGCGAGCGGCTGATCGTGCACATCGACAGCGAGCGCGAGCAGCGGCTCGCGTTCGACGCGACGCTGTCGCTGCGCCGGCGCGCGCTGACGCCGGCGTCGCTGCGCCGGCTGCTCGCGCGCCATCCGCTGCTGACGGTGCGCGATCGCTCGGCCGGATCTACGCGCACGGGCTGCGCTCTGTGGCGAAGGGCGCCGGCTACTTCCCGAACCCGAGCGGCGCGCCGGCGCTCGGGCGCGCGCGCCGCGAGCGCGCGCGCGGCGCTCGCGCGGGGACGCTGCGCGGCGCTGCGCGCGGCCACCGCCGTGCAGCAGCGCTACGCTGCTGCGGTCGCATGAACGGGCTGGAGCGGTCAGCGGACATCGCACGGCGCCTGAACTGACGGGGACAGTTCCGCGTACATGCAGCGACGCATGGCCAGTCGCGCGACGGGCGCGGCGCACGCGCGATCTGACCGATCGCGCCCGCGCGCGCTCGTGCGCGCGCTGCTGCGCCGCACGCGCCACGGCACGCTGACGGTCGTCGACGGCGGCGGCGAGCGCGACCTTCGGCGTCGCGACGCCGGCGGGCCGGACGGCGCGGTCACCGTCCACGACCGGCGCTTCTACCGCGCGCTGCTGCGCGGCTCGCTCGGCGTCAGCGACGCCTACGCCGAGCACTGGTTCGACTGCGACGACCTGCCCGAGCTCGCGCGCCTCGCGGCGCTCAACATGCCGGCGCTCGACCGCTGGCGCCGCGCCGCGCGCCCGTTCGTCGCGCTGCCCGCAGGCGGCGGCGCGGCTGGTGCGCGCGCAACACGCCGCGCCGCGCGCGGCGCAACGATCGCCGCCCACTACGACCTCGGCAACGACCTCTTCGGGCTGATGCTCGACGAGACGATGATGTACTCGTGCGCGATCTTCGAGCGAGCCGGCGAGCGTCGCTGCACGAGGCGCAGGTCGCGAAGCTCGACCGCATCTGCCGCAAGCTCGACCTGGCGCCCGGCCGACCACGTGCTCGAGATCGGCACCGGCTGGGGCGGCTTCGCGATCCACGCGGCGTCGCGCTACGGCTGCCGCGTCACGACGACGACGATCTCGGCCGAGCAGCACGCGCTCGCGCCGAGCGCGTCCGCGCCGCCGGCGTCGAGGACCGCGTGACGCTGCTGCTCGAGGACTACCGCGAGCTCGAGGGCACGCTTCGACAAGCTCGTCTCGATCGAGATGATCGAGGCCGTCGGCTGGCAGTACTTCGACACCTTCTTCGAGCGCTGCGCGTCGCTGCTGACGCCGCGAGGGCGCGATGCTGCTGCAGGCGATCACGATCGACGAGCGCGCCTACGACGTCGAGAAGGCCAAGCGCAGCTTCGCCAACACGCACGTCTTCCCCGGCGGCTGCCTGCCGTCGCTGCGGCGCGATCTCGCGCTCGGTCGCGCGCGTCACCGACCTGCGCCCGGTCGCGCCTCGAGGACATCACGGCCCACTACGTGCGCACGCTGCGCTGCTGGCGCGAGAACTTCCTCGCGCAGCTCGAGCGCGTGCGCTCGCTCGGCTACGACGGCCGCTTCCAGCGCATGTGGGAGCTCTACCTCGCCTACTGCGAGGGCGGCTTCGGCGGCGGCCGGATCGGCGACGTGCAGCTGCTGCTGGCGAAGCCGCCGCTTCGCGACGCGCGACGCCGACACGCGATGCGGCGAGCTGCGCCGCCGCTAGGTCAGCGCGCGAGCGCCGCATCGAGCGGCGCGCTCAGGTGCTGCGGCGGGGTCGAAGCGGCGGCTGACCGCGAACGGTCTCGGCGAGATCGAGACGCTCCATCGCCCGGACCGCTGTCGCGCCATGAGTCGCACGCGCATGCCGCGCGGGAGGCCCGGCGCCTCGACGACCTCGGCGGTGACGATCGCCCCCTCGTCGCTGATCACGCGGTAGAGCGCCTCACTGCCGAGGAGCCGCTGCCGAACGATGCACTCCTCCTCGGGCACGCACGTGGCTGTCATGTGGAAGGAATCGGCTCGGCTGGCCCGGTTCTTGAGCGGATCGACAGCGGGTCGGTGGAGCGTCCGCCGGGCCGGACGTTCGGTCGATGCGCGGGCACCGCGGCGATGGGGGGAGAAAACTGCCCGCGATGGGTAGCTTTCTGCCTGAAGTGAGGTGGAGCGAGGCTGCTAGATTCGTAACTCTCGTAGCTGCGCATCGGCTGCGCGCGCAACCACCGACGGCCGCCGGCGAGCGCGGCGTCGCGCGCCGGCCGACGCGTCTCAGCCCCGCTGCCCACGGCACCGAAGGACACAAGGAGATGCAGATGCGCCACGTCTTGCCAGCGATTCGAAAGCGAGGAGCAGCTCCGCCTCCCAGCGACTCGTCGGCTGAGCCCGGTCGCAGCGGGCCCGGCGCCCGCGCGCACGACGTTGGCTACGGTGTCGGAGTGCGTGATCGCAGATGCAGCACCGCTGTCCACTGGCAGCTCGCGACGCCGCTGCGCCGTCAGTGCCGCGCTGGCGCTCGCGACCGTCGCCGTCGTCGTCGCCGCAACGGCGGCCCCCTCGAGCGCGGTCGCCGGCAGTCGGAGTGCGAGCGCGCCCGCAACGGGCTCGAAGGTGACCACGGTCCGCAAGACCGTCAAGCGGGCAGGTCGCTACGTCGTCGTGGTCAAGCTCGCGGAGGTCGCGGCGACTCAGACCGCCAACGTGACGGTCGGCTCCGAGACCCAGCGGGCCGTCGACGTCATCGCGAACTACCCGATCTCGCTGGTGTTCTACGTCAACGTGTCCGGTCGAAGCTTCACGGCGCGCACCACCACGACCGGTCCAGCGCTCCATTTCACGGTCGCATCCGCACTTCTGTCGGCGGCCAATCCGCCCGCCGGCGCCACCGGCACCACCGGGACCACCGGCACCACCGGCACCACCGGGGCAACGGGCACCACGGGGACGACCGGGGCGACGGGGACGACCACTCCGACCGTGCTGACCGCCCCGGCCACCGGCAGCTACTCGAAGCTCGTCTGGTCGGATGAGTTCAACGGCGCCGCCGGCACGCCGCCCAACCCGGCGACGTGGAGCCCTCGACAACGGCGGCGGCTGCGGCGCCGGAACGCTCACGACCAACACCCAGGACCCGCAGAACGCGGCGCTCGACGGCAACGGGAACCTCGCGATCAACGCCATCGACGGACCCACCGGATACACCTCGGCGCAGCTCGACAGCGCCGGCAAGTCTCGCCTTCGAATACGGTCGCATCGAGGCCCGCATCGAGATGCCGGCCGGCGCCGGCCTGTGCTCGGCGTTCTGGCTGCTCGGCGGCGCGACCGCCACCAACTGCTGGCCCGGATGCGGCGAGATCGACGTGATGGAGGCGATCGGCGACGTCCCCGACCAGGCGAACGCGTTCCTCCACGGCCCCGTCACCGGCTCGCGCCAACTACCAGCAGTGGGGCGGCCGTGAACGCGCGCCGCGCCGCTGACGGGCACCTTCCACACCTACGGGCTGATCTGGCGACCCAACTCGCATCACGTGGACGATCGACGGCGTCCCCTACGCCCGCGTCACGCCGGCGAGCTGCCGAAGAGCCGCGCAGTGGGTCTTCAACGGTCACCCGTTCCACATCCTGCTCGACCTCGCGGTCGGCGGCTGGCCCGGCCCGCCGAACTGCGGCGACCGCGTTCCCGGCGACGATGCGCGTCGCCTGGGTGCGGCTCTATCAGTGACCGCGCAGGCGCTCCTGGCACTGAGCCGCGCCGGAGCCTCATGACCGGGGCGCAGCCCGCCGGCTGCGGATCGAGCCGATCTGCTGGCGTGTGGCGTTGACGAGCCCCCAGCCCGTGGATGGTCGAACACGAAGCGGCGCGCCAGCTCGGGCGGGCCGTGTGCCGCGCGGCCCACGACGCAGCCCACGCTCGGTCGCCCGACCCAGCAGCTCGCGAGCTCCACCAGCGAATTCGAAAGCCGGCGCTTGTACTCCATCTCGCCCGTCGAGAGATCGATCTGGGTCAGGCCATCGTTGGCCGCGGCCTCGATCAGGTGCAGCCAGCGAACCACTCCCGGCGATGCGGAGGCCGCCGCGACGTCATACGCGGACAGCCAACCGGCGAGGGTCGTCGCCGAACGGAGCGCGAGCCCCACCGACAGCAGACGGTCGTCTGACCGGAGCACCGAGACGCATCCGCTGAAGACCCTCGTCGGACGTGCAGGCCAGCCGCTCGACCAGCTCGCGCACGCCGGCGCGGGCGATGCGGTCGCGCTGCCCGGTTCGCCGATACTGCGCCGACTTCCACGCGCACAGCAGATCGATCGCCTGCGAATCCTGCACGTCGATCTCGAATCGCGAGCCGGAATCCTCGCGCTCGAGCCGGCGCTGCTTGCGGAGCAACTCCTTGAAGAAGGACCCGCCGGGTGCCTGACGCGTCTGCGCCACATAGGCCTCGAATCCGGCGCTGACGTCGATCACGAACGACTGCGTCGGGTAGACCCCGCGGGCTCCGTCCGCCTGCGAGGCCACGAGCGAGTGCAGCTCGATCAGATCGAGCTGCGCCTCGCGGACGACCTCGCTGATCGGCCAGGCGCCATCACCGTGGACGAACGCCTGGACGTTCGACATGTCGCCGCCGATCGCCGTGGCCGTCCGAAACGGTCGCGCCATGTACGGCAGAAAGCCGACGACCGCCTGTCCGTCCTCGACGACGGCGACGCGCGCGTTCGGGTAGACGTCACCGACGGCACCGGCAAACTCCGGTGAGAGGAACGGGTTCGTCAACCCCTGCATGTGCTGGAAGGCGTGCCAGGCTGCGATCTCCGCGGGACCGAGCTCGCTCGGACGGCACACTCTGACCTTCATCTCGCCCCCCCTGCACGCACGAACGGCGGTTCAGCGGTCAAGGCGTCGACAGTTGCTGAGGCGCCGCGCGATCACGGCCTGCGAGCCACACGATCGTCGTGGCCGAAGGAGCGAAAGCATGCAGACGCTTGGCGCGGGCGGTCGCCGCCTTCGCGCGTCGGACCTCGGTCATCGAGCGAGAGGTTATCGCACGGCCACCCGCCCAACCGGAGTCTGGCGCGTGAGCTCGGCGGCCGGGCAGGACGCTGACGGGGCTCGCCGCCGCGCCAAACCGACGATTCCGTGGACCGGTTCGCCGCCGTCGGAAGTGACCGGCGAGCAGTCAGCGCCGACGCCATCCGTCGGAGATCGCGAGCTCGCGGATCACGCGCGCGGGATTCCCCGCCGCCACCACGCGCGGCGGAATCACGCCGTGAACGACGGCGCCCGCGGCGATCACCGAATGGTCGCCGATGACCGCGCCCGGAAGGATGACCGCGTTGCAGCCGATCCATACGTTGCGGCCGATGAGGACCGGCTCGGCCTTGACGCCCGCATCCTCCTCGAGCTCGTGCGAGTTCGTGTCCATGATCGTCACGTGCCCGCTGATCAACGTGTCCGGGCCGATCACGATCCGCTTCTCGGAAACGACGAGCGTGCCCTGGTTGATGAACACGTTGTCGCCGATCAGCAGCTCGCCACCGCGAATCGCGCCGAACTCGACGCGAATGCTGCGCCCGCGAACCCTGAAGCGCCTGCCGAGCTCGATCCGCCCCCCGCCATGCACGACCGGCCACAGGCCGTCGCAGAAGACAAGACCGCAGCGCGCGGAGCGCAGCCGCAAGCGCAGCAGCAGCATCGCCGACCCGAAGAGATTGCGCGGGCCGAGTCGGATCTGCAGCCGCCGGGGGCGGCGCAGGGATGCGACGCACAGGATCGCGAAGAGCGCGGCCGGCACGGAGGCGCTCAGCGCGGTGCGGCGACAGACGCGCAGCCCACGGGGCGTCAGACGATCCACTCAAGTTGTTCTATCGCCCGAGTCGGACGTCGGTCGCCCGCAGGTCGGGACGGAGCGCGGCGGCGTCAGCGCCTCACACGGCCTGCTTGGGCTTGAACTCGAAGACCGTGACGTCGGGGTTGCTGTAGAAGACCTTCCAGTCGGCGGCGTGACGAAGCGAGCGCCCGAGGGTGAGGGCCGCCTGCGGCGTCTTGTAGTAGAGCGCCCAGTCGGACTCCCCTCGGCTGGTGACGAGGAAGGCGTGCGAGAGCCGTAGCGATCCCACCCACGAGTCGAGCGCGGCGACGTTGCCGTTCGTCAGCTCGATCGTGCGACGCGAGCTGTCGATTGGGAACGGCAGCACGTTCAACGTGTCGTCGTTGGCCACATCGGGGTCGGGGAAGTCCTCGTCGGGCGTGATCAGCGTCGAGCGCTTCGGCATGTGGCGGTACACCCACTCGCTCCCGTTGATCTCCGCCGTCGTGAACGTGTCCACCTTCAGCGGCGCGTAGAGGCCCTGGAGCCCGGCGGCGAGCATCAGGCCGATCGCGACGACGATCGTCAGCGCGCGCAGCGACGGCCGTCGCAGCCCGACGATCGCCTGCGCGATCAGGAATGCGCACCATGGCACCGAGAACAGGAAGACGCGGTTGGGCGCCTCGCCGCCGTAGGACTGGCCGAACAGGATCACGAACGGAGCGAACGCGAGGATCGCCGGGATCAGGACGCGACCGAGTGACCGGAACGACCTGAGCACGATCCCCACCGTCGCCAGCCACGTGAGGATGCTCACGGCGTCGACGAGCCGCGCCGAGAGCTCCTCGGACTCGGAGCCTGCGACCTGGGCGCTGTGGACCGTCGCGTTCTGGAAGATGTCGAAGCTCGACAGCAGCCCGCCGTACTGCGAGGAGATCAGCCCGTAGCGCGGGACGAGGAACCCGATCGTGATCGCGCCGAGCACGAGGATCAGCCAGCGTGGCCGCACCACGCCGGCGAGCGTGAGCGCGCCGATGCTGAGCAGACCGACGTACGGCGCGAGCTGGTGTGCGACGACGATCACGCCGAAGACCAGGACCGTGGTGGCAATCACCAGGCGCCGGTCCGCGGTGCGGTCGAACGCGGGCAGGACGGTGCCTCGGGTCAAGAACCCGCGCAGAGCCACCAGGCGACGCCGCAGCCATCCGGCCTGCGCGCTGGCCGCACGTGCCACCGGCTGCCAGCAGAGGTAGCGCACGACGAGCAGCACGACGCCGAACCAGAGGACGTAGGCGAGCGCCTCCGGCGAGAGGTAGTCCTGGGCGACCCAGGCGTTGATCGATTCGAAGAGCACGACGCCCAGAAACGCAACGCGGACGTCGCGCGTGAGCACACGGAAGACGGCGAGCAGGACGAGGCAGTCGAGCAACTCGAAGGCGAGCGGCGACCAGATCGCGATCGTGAAGGGACTGACGCCGGTGCTCGCCGAGACCCCGGCGACCGCGGCGAACAGCGCCGGCCACTCCTGGTAGATGTTGCTCGAGTCGGTGACGTGCCCATTGGCCTTGAAGTCCTGGATGATCCCGATGTGCTTGTAGACCCACTGGTATTCGGGCTCATGGCCGAACAGCAGCGGCACCGTGGCGTGGATCACGACGACGAGCGCCAACAGGTAGACGCCCAGCACCACGGCGGACGGCCGTCGCCGCGATAGCTCGAAGACGAAGCCGAGGACCATCAGCACCAGCCCGGCGGGGAACAGGATGCTGACTGACCCGAACAGCCCCCAGAGGCCTGTCGACGCCAGGCGGTAGGTCGCGAGGCTGTAGATCCAGAAGCCGAGCGCCAGCGCGAGCGGGAGCAGCGCGACGATCCCGTGCCGCATTGCCGAGCGCGGTACTCGCAGGACGTCCGGGGAGGGTCGGGTCTCCGGGCGGACCAGCCGATCAGTGGAGGTCCCGACCGCCGTCACGTGATCGGCCACGACCGCCTCCGGAGCGCGTGCACCGACCGGCGCGCCGTCAACAGCCGGCCGAGGCACGACAGCGCGGCGGGAACGCCAAGCAGCAACAGCACCACGTCAGGATGCCACGCCGACGCCCAGATCAGGACGGTGGTCGCGAGGGCGTAGCTGGCGATGCTGATCACGATCGCGACGGCGGCCTGGCTGAGCCCGTCACCGATGTCGAGCCAGCACATGACCGCGGACCCGGGAACGAGCCCGACAAACAGGATCATCGCGGCGAATCGACTCGTGTGATCGGTGGTCAGCAGCACGATCAGCGGGGCGCAGGCGGCGATGAAGAGCCCCGCCCAGGCCGCTGCCATCAGGCGTCCCGGCACGGTCTCGCGCGCCACGCGCGGACGCGGGACGCGCGGCGCCCTCGCCGACCGTGGCCGGCGTCGAGACCCACGACGGCACGTCGAGGACGGCGGCCCCGGCAGGCGCCTCGCGCGCGAGCTCCTGCGCCGTCGTCAGCCCGTCCTCGCGCCGCCGCATGCCCCGGCGGCCACGATCTCTTCATATCGCTCCCTGCAGTCGCATCGGTGTCCGCCTTGCCAGCTGCAGTGGCTCCGGCGAGTTGCGGATCGCGCGAAGACGGGACCACACCCCCGGTGCCATCAGCGAAGCGCCGATCACCTGCGAGATGAGGTAGGCCCAGCCGACGCCCGTGAGGCTGTCCTGCAGGAACGACACCGTCAGGCCGAGCAGCAGGACCGCGGAGACCACCGAGATCCCAGCAGCAGCCAGACGCGCTGCTCGAGCCAGGTGAACGAGTTGTAGAGAACGCGGATGAACCCGAACGGAACGCTGAGGCCGATCAGTCGCAGGAATACCGTCGCGTGCCGGGCGTAGCCGGGACCGGCGAGCTGCAGCAGGTACGGTCCGACGAAGAGCACGCCGAGCATCGAGACGACCGACACCAGGCCCCACAACACGAGACTCCGGCGCACGAGAGCGGCCGAATATTCCCCGGCGTTGACGACCTCGACGATGAACGAGGACCCCGACGTTCCACAGGATCACGGTGATGCTGGTGCAGAACAGCCATGGGATCGCGAAATACCCGCCGACCGTGGCGCCCAGACGCGCGACGACGATCAGCGGCATGATCTGAAGCACGACGGCGCCGGTCAGCGCCGCCAGGTACTCCGCGACGACGAACGACGCCGAGCCGCCGCCACGGCGGCAATCCGTCCCCGTCGCGGTGGGGCATCGACGGCAGAGCACGCCCGAACATGAACGAGTTCACGATGATCACGGCGAGCACCACCGGCCCGATCCACGCGAGGAGGATCGCCGAGGTCGCGCCGGAAGGAAGACGAGGATCGGGAGCATGGCCACCCGCACCAGCACCGTGCTCCCATTCTCGAGCGGCACCCAGTGGGTGA
>CAVSAW010000018.1:0-49530 GCA_963725945.1 uncultured Acidobacteriota bacterium
ACCTGCGATCACTTCGCCTCTTCCCGAGCAATCCTGGGATCGCGACCAAAATGAAAATGCCCGCTCCGTGGGGGCGGGACGACATCAAAAATATCCTCTACGTCCGCAGCGCCCTCAACACCTTGGCCGTCGTCACCACCTGCCCCACGTGCCGCTGTGTATGGTCTGCCACGTGAACCAGCGCTCCGCCAATCGACGTCGGCAACTGCTTCCGTCCCACCCCGCGAAACGTATCAAAGTCAGCCGTTGCCAGCACCCGAACGCGATCGCCGGCATTCGAGAACGAAACCTCCACTTCAGCCAGCAACTCCGCCAGCGTCTCCTCGCCGCCTTGCTCCTCCTTCAGCGCCGCCAACTGCTCCGCCGAAATCTGTCCGCCCTCGGCATACGTCAGCAGCCGGTCCGTCGAGCGCGCAATGTGCTTCAGATGGAACGAAATTGCCGTCAGCCCCAGCGGCTGCGCGTGGATCTCCTCATCCGTCAGTCCCGCAGTCCACTTCGTCAAATCGTCCAGCGCCAGATCAAACGCGTGCAGCACCGCGCGCCCCACCGCGGGCACATCCGCATGCGTTCCGCGCAGCCACGGTTCAACATAAGGTGTTTGCACAGCGGGAGTGCTCATCGGGGAAGTCTCCAATCGTGCCGGCGAATCTATTTGTCCGCGCTCTTCACCCGGACCACCGTGATCTTCGCGAATCCCTCTTCAAACACCGGCGGCTTCAGCTTCTCGGCCATCTTGCGCATCACGTCTTCGCTCACGCTGCGGTCGCGCTGCCGATTCCGGTCCAGGCAAACCTCCAGCGGCACATCGAAAAACACCGCCTGCACCTCGTAGCCAAAGCTCTTCGCCATTTTGATCCACTGCCGCCGCTCATGCACCGACAGATTCGTCGCGTCCACATAGTTCCACGGCATCCGCGCAATCAGCCGCGCCCGCAGCAGCGAACGCAGCGTTGAAAACACCAGCCCCTGGTAGCGCTGTTCCTCCACATCGTCAAAAAGAATATTGCGCAGCAGATCGCTCGACAGCGGCGTCACCCCGCGTCTGCGAAACCATGTCGTCTTGCCCGACCCCGGCAGCCCGATCGCCAGCACCACGTAGCCCTTGGGAGCCTGCGGCGAGCGATCCGCGGCCTGTGCCTCCGGCGGTGGCACCGATGGCATCTCCGGCTGCGTTTCCATCTCCAGCCGGCCTGAGTCGCGGGCTCGTTCCAATCCGGCTTCGGCCGTTCCTGCCGCGCCAGTACGTTCCTGCCGCGCGGGTCGTTCAGCCTCTGCCTGACGCTTAGCCGGTTCCTGCGGCCGCTGCGCGCGCACCTGTGGCGTGGGCGTCGAAGTCTCGTCCGGATACAGCGGTACCAGCGGGCGCGGTTGATTCGATGGAAGTTCCTGGCCGATTTTGCCTGTGGATTCCGAAAGATTAGGGGCGCGTCTTGAACGTCTTCTCATGCGGCTTTCAACACCTGCGTTGTGATACCGGGATACCATACTTCCGCGGGGTGCTGCAAATACAGTGCTTTCGCAAACGCTTTAATTTGAATCCGACATAGCGGAATGCGCACGACCCACAGCGCTTCCCGACCCCGCCACATCGCCATAAACGCAACGCATTGCTGGCTAAATTCCCCTAGTGTGTGATTCGTCACATACCGTCCTGTTTCGGAACCGGCACAATATGAGTGACAGAACTTCGCCTCGCAGCGGGAATCATGCAGTATTCATTTCGTCCCGGTTCCCCGCGATGTTACGATCAAGGGTTTGGTGGAACTGCGTAATCAAGCGATTTTTCCGCCGCCGAACGACTACGACTTCTTTAAACCTCAGCTTCACCAAATACGAAGGAGAACACACATGGCAGTTAAGGTTGGCATCAACGGCTTCGGCCGCATTGGCCGCAACGTTTTGCGCGCCGCGCTTGGCAATACTGAAATTGATTTCGTTGCCGTCAACGACTTGACCAGCCCGGCGACGCTGGCGCACCTGCTCAAGTACGACTCGATTCTTGGCAATCTGAAGAACGAAATCACCTCCGGCGACGACTTCATCTCCGTCGATGGAAAAAAGATCAAGGTGTGGGCCGAGCGCGACCCTGCCAAGCTGGACTGGGCTTCGGTCGGCGCTCAGATCGTCATCGAGTCCACCGGCCACTTTACCGACGGTGCCAAGGCCAAGGCTCACCTCGGCGCGACTGTGAAAAAGGTCATCATCTCCGCCCCGGCCACCAACGAAGACATCACCCTCGTGCTCGGCGTCAACGAGAACAAGTACGATCGCCGCCAAGCACAACATCATCTCCAACGCCAGCTGCACCACCAACTGCCTCGCGCCCGTCGTCAAGGTCATCCTTGAGACCACCGGCCTCGTCAGCGGCATCATGACCACCATCCACAGCTACACCAACGATCAGGTCATCCTCGACTTCCCGCACAAGGACCTGCGCCGCGCCCGTGCCGCCGCACTCAGCATGATTCCCAGTTCCACCGGCGCCGCCAAGGCCCTCAAGCTCGTCATTCCTGAAACCGCCGGCAAACTCGACGGCTTCGCCATCCGCGTCCCAACCCCCAACGTCTCCATCGTCGACCTCACCTACATCGCCGAGAAGCCAACCACCGTCGAAGCGCTGAACGCCGCTTTCGTCGCAGCCTCCAAGGGCGAACTCAAGGGCATTCTGGGCGTCGACTCCAACCTGCTCGTCAGCTCCGACTTCAAGGGCGACAAGCGCAGCTCCATCGTCGACGCGCCCCTCACCAAGGTCGTCGGCCAAAGCGTCAAGGTCCTCAGCTGGTACGACAACGAGTGGGGCTACTCCAACCGTGTCGTCGACCTCGTCGGCTTCCTGGCCGCAAAGGGCCTGTAACCTCTCAAATCCGTGTGCCCCATCCATCGAGCAGTTTCATCGCGCGATGGGTGGGATCCCACGAACCCCACCTGAACTTCCATGCGAAAAAACATCAGCGGCGGTTCTCCCTTCGAGCCCATCATCGGATTCTCCCGCGCCGTGCGCGTCGGGAACGCCGTCCATCTCGCTGGCACCGGCCCCGTCGGTGCCGAGAATGAAGACGTCGCCGGACAAACCCGCCGCATCTTCGCCATTGCAGAAAAAGCCCTCGCCGAGGCCGGTGCTTCCTTCTCAGATGTCGTCCGCACCCGCATGTATCTCACCCACGTTGAAGACTGGGAAACCATCGGCCGCATCCACGGAGAGTTCTTCGCGAATATCCGTCCCGCCGCCACCATGGTCGTGGTCGCAGCGCTCCTCAACCCCGCATGGCGCATCGAAATCGAGATGGACGCCATCGTTCCCGAGACCCCCGATACAACCTGACGGGCAGCCATCCGCCGCCCATCTCTCATTCACTTTTTCACTTTTTTACTTCTTCACTTCTTCACTCGTTCACTCGTTCACTTCTTCACTGTTTTCAAGGAAAACCCCATGGCAAAGCTCTCCATCCGCGACATCGAACTGGCCAACAAGCGTGTGTTTATCCGCGTCGATTTCAACGTGCCGCTCACTGAAGACGGCTCCACCATCACCGACGACACCCGCATCATTGCCACGTTACCCACCATTGAATATGCTCTCCGCCACCGCGCCAAGGTCATCCTCGCCTCGCACCTCGGCCGTCCCAAGGGCAAGCCGAATCCCAAGTACTCGCTGCGTCCCGTCGTCGTCCGCCTGCGTGAGCTGCTCGACAAAAAGCTGGGCGACTCCGTCAATGTGGCCTTCGCGCCCGATTGCGTCGGCGAAATCGCAGAAGAGCTCGCCCGCCAGCTTGAATCCGGTCAGGTCCTCCTGCTTGAGAACCTTCGCTATCACGCCGAAGAGGAAGCCAACGATCCCGCCTTCTCCAAGGCCCTCGCCTCGCTCGCCGAGGTCTACGTCAACGATGCATTCGGCTCGCGCCCACCGCGCCCACGCCTCAACCGAGGGCATTACGCACTACCTCAAGCCCGCCGTTGCTGGCCTGCTCATGGAGAAGGAAATCACTTATCTCGGCAAAGCTCTCGAATCGCCCGAGAAGCCGTTCGTCGCCATCATCGGCGGCTCCAAAATCTCCGGCAAAATCGACGTGATCGACAACCTCCTCGACAAGGTCGACACCCTCGTCATCGTCGGCGGCATGGCCTACACCTTCCAACGCGCCCTCGGCGTCGCCACCGGCAAGTCGCTCGTCGAAGAGGACAAGATCGACATGGCCAAAGCCGCGCTCGAAAAGGCGAAAGCCAAAGGCGTCAATCTGCTGCTACCGGTCGACAACATCCTCGCCGACAAGTTCGCGCCCGACGCCAAGACCCAGCCCTGGGACACCTCCGTCGACTTCCCCGCCGACTGGCAGGGCCTCGACATCGGTCCCAAATCCATCGCGGCCATTGAGGAAGTCGTCTCCACCGCCCGCACCATCGTGTGGAACGGCCCCGCCGGCGTCTTTGAATTCCCGCGCTTTGCCGTCGGCACCAACGCCATCGCCCACGCCGTCGCGGCCAACAAGGCAGCCATCTCCATCATCGGCGGCGGCGACTCGGTCTCCGCCATCAACCAGGCCGGCGTAGCCGACCAGATCACCCACATCTCCACAGGCGGCGGAGCCAGCCTCGAATTCCTCGAAGGCAAAAAGCTCCCCGGCGTAGAAGCCCTCACCGACAAATAGGCACCTGCGGTGCGGCCGACTCGCCTTAGGCGCAGGTTTTACAAATGCCGGTTCAGCAAGAAAATGGGTGGCCCAGGTTCGGGGCCCCCAGCGACGGTTCTTCGTCGCTGGGGTGGAGATCTGGATTCTCAGACCTGGAAAGCACGAACATCGACCACTGGGGTGCCCCATCCTGAACGCGCACTTTGCGCTTAGGGTGGGAAAGCACAACGTAGCCGAGGTTTCACTGTCACTGTTTCGCTCTTCACCGTTTCACCATTTCACTATTTCACTGTTCACTGTCCACCGTTCACCGTTCCTGCCAAACTAAGATAGCCTCATAGCGCAGGAGAACCGCAGTGCCCTACTACACCCGAGTCCTATCCAAAGACGAAGAATTCCCTCCCCTCGACGAACTCGCCGAATTCATCCGCACCAACCATCCCGACTACAAGCTCACCCTCGAAGAAGGCACCGAAGAAGAATGGGAATCCCTCCTCCTCTCCGGCAACGACGAAGTCGAAGTCGCCGTCCTCGAGCGCAATCCCGTCTTCGATGGCTCCGTCGGTCAGGATGAGGTCGCCGACTTCCTCGAAGACCTGCGCGACTGCCAGCCCGAAACCGGCGTCAAATGGCTCAATGAATTCCTGGCCGAAGTCAAAACCATCTACGCCTTCCAGCACCTCCAGGGCTCGGAGACAGAAGACGGCGGCAACGCCCTCCACGCCTTGCGCGGGCATCTCTGGGAACGCGGCGATGCCATTCTCCAGGCCGATAACGAAGGCTTCACCAACGAGGAAGGCTTCCACATCGTCTGGCAGTTTTCCGATTCCGTCTCAGGCCCGTGGAACATGGGCATTCTTCAGGACAACACCTGGCACCACTTCAAAATGGACCTCGGCGACCCTGACCATCGCGCCGCCTTCCTCGCCGGCGAAATGCCCTCCGACCTCTCCGCCATTCGCGTCTCCGATCCGCAACGCTAGCATCACTCCCCGAAAGCCCTTCTCGCACCTCAATCGATGCAGTCATCCTGAGCGGAGCGCGTTTGGGGCCCCGGCGCGCGTCCTTTGCGCGGTGGGGTAAGCGGAGTCGAAGGACCTGCATTTGCTTCTCGGTCACTGACCAAAGCTCTCCCACTCCCTTTTCCTTCCATCTCCACCGCAACCACCCGGCAACTTTGCAGATAGTTTCCACCTCTGAGTGCGCAATCAATTCATGGGCCCCCAACTCAATTCACGCGCCACCTCGCGGGCGCGTACGCCCGCACCACGTGACCTAATGGAGGGAAACTCTCCAAAATGTCCCGTACGTCATTTCCTGACTAGCTTCTGCAAAGTACTCCTTTGTAATCTAATTTTTGCGACGCAACGCCTTCGGTAAACCGATGAAAGCAAGCCGCTTCTTTACAGAATAGGGGGAGGGGGGTGCACCGGCAACCAATCGGTTGCATAACCTTCTAGCGGGAACATCATCCTGTCCAGCGCGTCCCCCTGTGCCCCACGTCACCCGCTCGCTCACACCCAGTCCGATAGAATCAACCTGAGGATTCTATAAACAATGTCACGCAAGAAACTGATCGCCGCCAATTGGAAAATGTACAAGACGCCCGCCGAAGCCAAGGCGTTCGTCGAAGCCTTTTTGCCCCTCGTTGCAGGCCACACCCGCGACGAGATCGCCCTTTTCCCGTCGCCCGTTCTTCTGCCCGCCGTGATCGCCGCCGCCAAGGGATCAAACGTCTCAGTCGGCTGCCAGAACATCCACTTTGCAGAAGAAGGCGCCTACACCGGCGAAACCTCCGTCGGCCAGCTCATTGCCGTCGGTGGAACCCATACCCTCATCGGCCACTCCGAGCGCCGCCAGTACTTCGCCGAAACCGACGAAATCGTCAACAAGAAGCTCCACACCGCACTCAAGCATTCGCATCATCCCCATCGTCTGCGTTGGCGAAGTACTCGCCGAGCGCGAAGCTGGCAAGACTGGATCCGTGCTCAAGACTCAGGTCACCGGCGCATTCGCAGGCATCACCTCTGAAGCTGCAGCCCCCATCGTGATCGCCTACGAACCAGTCTGGGCCATCGGCACCGGCAAGACCGCCACGCCCGAAATGGCTGTCGACGCGCACAAAATCATTCGCGCTGAAGTAGCTCGCCTTCTCGGTCCCGCGGTCGCCAACGCCATGCGCATCCTCTACGGCGGCAGCGTCAAGCCCGACAACGCCACCGCTCTCTGCGGCCAGGAAGAGATTGACGGCGCATTAGTCGGCGGCGCCAGCCTCAAGCCCGATTCCTTCACCGCCATCGTCAAATACTGATCACCACAAGCCTGACGAACCGCCACAATTCTGCCCCCCCACCCGACTGGTCCGCTCGATTGACCAGTCGGGTGGGCGACCACGCGCGCGACTCCTCTGAACCAAGCCCGCGTGCGCTGCGTATCATGGCCCATGGCCCAACGGGACTTCTACATCGACCGCCTACGGTCCGTGATGACTGGCCTCGTCATCCTGCACCACACAGCCATTACCTACGGCGCACCCGGCGGGTGGTTCTGGACTGAGCTCAAACCCTCCGGCACCCCCACCAGTCTGCTCTTCACCCTCTTCGTCTCCACCAATCAGGCCTACTTCATGGGCTTTTTCTTCATGCTAGCCGGCTACTTCACGCCTGCTTCGCTTGAACGCAAAGGCTACACCCGCTTCATCGGCGACCGCTTCCTGCGACTCGGATTGCCCCTGCTTGCATTCGGACTGATTCTCGGCCCGCTCACTGCTGCGATCGTCACTTCAGCGCAGGGCGACGGCTTCTGGTCTACCATCGCTTACCTCTGGCGGCGCAAGCAGTTCATCAACGGTCCGCTCTGGTTCGCCCAGGCTCTGTTGATCTTCAGCCTCGGCTACAGTGTCTGGCGCGCGCTCCTCGGCTCGCCGCTCGCCGGATCCAAGCGCAAACTCCAGCCCGTTCCGTCCGGAGTCTGGTGGCTCCTCAGCGCACTTGCTACCGGCATCGCCGCCCTCGCCATCCGGCAATTTGTTCCGGTGGGAGAAAACGTCATCGGCCTTCAACTCGCTTACTTCGCCACCTACATCGTGCTCTTCGCCGTAGGCATCGCTGCATGGCGCTTCGACTGGCTGCGCCAACTCACCTGGAACAATGCGCGCACGGGAATCATCGCCTTCGTCATCGCCTGGCCGCTCATGCCCATCGGAATTGCCGCCGCACGTGCAATCAACGGCCAGGGAAAATCCAACTTCGCCGGCGGTTTCAGTTGGCCCGCCATCCTCTACGCACTGTGGGAGCCCTTCGTTGCCTGGGGTCTCATCGCTGCGTGGCTGCTCGTCTTCCGCGCCCGCATGAATCAGCCGTCACTTTTCTGGGATTGGCTCAACCGCCGCGCCTACGCGGTCTACATCATCCACCCGCCGGTTCTGGTCGGAATCGCACTTCTAATGCACGGCTGGGCCGCACCTGCGCTCATCAAGTTCGGCGTCGTCGGTCTGCTCGCATGCACTGCAACCTGGCTGCTGGCCGATCCGCTCGTCCGCCTGTCCGGCGTGCGCCGCATTGTGTAACTCGACTTCGCTGTCCGCCCATCGGCGCGTGAACGCAAGCAACTAGCTTGGCCGAACTCCCATCTGATTCTCGAGGAGGAAGAGCATGGTAACCAAGCGAACCTCGAAAAAGAAATCTGATAATAAGAAGTCAACAAGCCGCAAGTATTCCCCTGCCGCCGGCAAAATCGTCGAGACCGAGATGCGTGCGATGAAGCGGGGCAAACTCAAGTCTGGCCGCAGCGGCAAGAAAGTCACCAACCCAAAGCAGGCCATCGCCATCGGGCTTTCCGAGGCCAGAAAAGAAGGGAAGAAAGTCCCGCCTCCAAAATCGTAATGACCCGCCTTCCCATGGAAAGCAGTACGCCTTCGGTACTGGATCCCAATCAAGCGAAACTGCGCCCCGGCCCGCCAAAAACACTACCGTAGCCGCTACAATTTCGCGCGCAACTCGCCCGCCTCCATCTTCGCTTCAAACACTTCGGCCCTTACTTCGGGATCCTGGTCCGATGCACCGGTCCGCACATCGAACGCGTACGCATGCCACGGGCACACAACCTTGCCTCCTTCAACAATCCCTTCTCCCAGTGGCCCTCCCTCATGCGGACACTCACCGTTCAGCACACTGATCTTTCCATCGATGTTGGCGACACAAAAGATCCGTCCTGCTGCGGTCACCTCGCGAACTTCGTCTGCCGGAGGCAATTCAGACTGCGAACAGATGCGCACGAACTCAGACATGGCGTCTCTCTCCTGACCATTCGGTCTCAACTCCAAATCGGTCATAGCAATTAGCATAATGGTGTGCCTCCGCATACAGGCAAGCACAGATGAGCAAGGCAAACTCCTCGCACGCACCGCGCATCAAATCTGAACGCTCCGCCGTCTCCGCGAATCGGACGGCGTCGGGCCGATCATCCTCTCCGCAAACCGTTTCCGCCCGTTGGCTGCTGGGCGCGATCGGCGGGGTCATCGCGGCCGCGGCGCTTTGCGCCTGGGGCGCTCTTTGTCTCATGTTCTGGCAGGGGAGTTGGCAGCTCCTCTACCACCCTCAGGCCACTGTCGCTCGCACGCCCGCCAATGTGGGACTGGCGTTTGACGACCTTGCCTTCGCCGCTACCGAGGCAGGCCTGCCCCGGCTCCATGGTTGGATGATTCCCGCCGCTCCCGGCGCCCGCTACAGCCGCTACACCGCGCTTTACCTCCACGGTGCAAGTGGCAACCTCGGCGATACGGTCGATGAATTGGCTCGCCTCCACAACGCAGGGCTCAATGCATTCGCCTTCGACTACCGCGGCTACGGCCAGAGTCAGCCCATCCACCCCAGCGAAGCCCATTGGCGTGAGGACACCGAGTGGGCGCTCCAGTACCTCACCGGAACCCGCCACATCCCCATCGACTCCGTCTTGCTCATCGGGCAGGGGCTAGGCGCCAATCTCGCCCTTGAAATTGCAGCGGCCCACCCCGACCTGGCCGGCGTTGTCCTGCAGGAACCGAGCGACGCGCCGCTATCCCCCATCTTCCAGGATCCGCGCGCCCGCATCGTCCCCTCACATCTGCTGGTCCGCGATCACTGGGAATCGATGGCCCCTGCAGCGGCTCTGCTGATTCCCTCATTGTGGTTCTACCGGCCTCCAAATTCAGCGACTACCAGCCCGCCAACGGTGCCGGAGTCCTTCAGGAGAGTGTCTGCGCGCAAGGTGCTCATCTGGCTTCCCGCTTCCGGCAAAGACGACGCGGACTCTCTCAACGCGCTCACCGCGTGGCTCGACGATCTCCACAGCTAAGCGCGCACCGCCAAAGATACACGCCGGCTTTATACCATCGACTCGCGAGACTTTGACCTACCGCGGAATATCCCTGTGCAGCGCCTTCACGTGGTACCCGGCCTTCTTCAGCCGCTTGCTTAGCTCTTCGGCCATCATCACGCTGCGATGCTGGCCTCCCGTGCAACCAAACGCAACCGTCAGGTAACTCTTGCCCTCTTCCACATAGTGCGGCAGCAGGTAGAGCATCAGCTCCGTCACCCTGTCCAGAAATTCGGCCGTCTGCGGAAAGCCCCGCACGTACGCTGCAACCTTGGGATCTTTTCCCGTCTTCTTGCGAAACTCCGGCACAAAATGCGGATTGGGCAAAAAACGCACGTCGAACACCATGTCCGCGTCCAACGGCACACCGTTCTTGAACCCGAAGCTCACACAGGAGACCAGTAACCGCTGCGCCTTTTCACCATGCCCAAACCGCGCTTGAATATGCGCGCGCAGTTCGTGCACGTTGAAGTTCGAAGTATCCACAAGATTGTCTGCAACATTGCGGATGGGATCCAGAAGTTGCCGCTCCTCCACGATCGACCTCTCCACGGTCTCCGAACCGCCCAGCGGATGCGGTCTCCGGGTTTCGGAATAGCGTCGCACCAGCACGCCGTCCTGCGCATCCAGAATAGAGCACCCGTGTCGGCAGCACCTGCCTCACACTCTTGAGAATGTCCGGCAAGCGATCAAGGGTTTGTCCTTCGCGCACGTCCACCACAATCACGGCGCGTTCGATCTCGCGCGACTTCCCCACCAACTCTGCAAACTCAGTGAGCAATTCCAATGGAAGGTTATCCACGGCGTGATAGCCAAGGTCTTCAAACGCCTTCAGCGCCGAAGCTTTTCCCGCGCCGGAGATGCCCGTCACAATGACTAGCTCCTTCTCCAGCTTTTTGATTGTCTTGGCGGGTTCGGCCACCGGTCCCTTGGAGGCCTTTCGGGAAGGTTTCATGGGCCCATCCTACACCGGATGGGGGTCTGCTTGGGATACCCTCGACGGCACGTAGAATCGATGGGCCTGCTTCCGGCGCGACACACCATTGCGCCAGAAGCAAATTCCACTTCGTGTACCGGCTCGGGATTCGAATGCCGTCTTATGGAATCTCAACCAATTCCATCTGCCCGTCGCGCCGGCGATGGAGCACGTACAACTCCCCTGCAAGGTTGCGAAAAATCAGCAGATCGCGATCACGGAATTCCGCGTCCTTCACGGCCTCTTCCATGGTCATGGGCTTCATGGCAATCGCCTCGCCGCTCCTCAGGATATGCGGTTCAACAACCGTCTTGCTCATCGGGAACGAATGGATTGCGATCGAGGCTCGCGCCTTGCTGCGTGTCAGATTCCCATTCGCCTCTTCCGGCGGCGTGCTGCGCGTCTTTGACCGGGTCACCGGCGGCGCGGTGAGCACCTTCTCCTGCTTCGGCAGCCGCTTGCGCTCGAAATTCCTGTCGCGATAGCGCTGCGCTTGCAGCTCGGCATGCGAAATAGCCTCGCGCAAGGCGGCCTCGAGATTATCGGCCTTGCCTGCAGCCACGATCGTCTGCAGACGTGCCTTCAACGTGATTTCTGCAATTTGTAGATGTCTCTGCGCCCGAAATGTAATGCTGGCGCGGGCAGTTTTGCCCAGAATACGGGCGATGCGTTCCAATCCCTCCTCAGCCTGCGTGCGCAGAGCCTTGGGGACAACTCACTTGCCTGGCGGTGAACTCCACTTCCATGGTCAGCCTCCGCTCTTCGTTCTCTCATTCTCTCAAATCTGCTTGAGAACTCTGGATTCTATCGCATTTTCCTTGCGCCCGTCGGGGACATCACCGAAAGGATGTGTGAGGATCGGGTGTTGAGCGGGACTGGTTGATGACAACATATCGGGCGGCTACGCAGTCAAACCCCGGCCGCGCATTCAGCCATAGCGCCTCCGCGTCACCCCGCTCCCCCGCGCGCTTCTTAGCCGTCGCGTCGGCGCCTCTGGTGAGTTGAAGGAATATTCATATCCTCGCGATATTTGGCCACCGTGCGCCGGGTCAGTTGAATCCCTTGTGACTGCAACATCGCGGCCAAGCTGGTCATCGGTCAGCGGGTGCCGCGCATCTTCATCCTCAATGAGCTTGCGAACCTTGCGCTTCAGCACCAGCAGCGGAGTATCCGCGCCTTCCGGCCCATTCGATCCCTCTGAGAAGAAGAAACGCAATTCGATCACGCCCTGCGGCGTATGCGCATACTTGTTGGCCACCGCGCGGCTCACAGTCGAAGGGTGAACACCAATCTCCTCCGCCACTTCCTTGATCATCATGGGCCGCAGAGCTTCAATCCCTTTGTCGAGAAAGTCCTGCTGCCGGCGCACGATTACCTCGCACGTGCGCAAAATGGTGCTCTTGCGCTGGGCAATGTTGCGCATCAATTGCATCGCCGAGCGGAATCGCTCCTTCACGTATTCCTTGACCTCTTTGTCGGTGCCCTCCGCCACCAGCATTCGCCGGTATCGCTGGCTGAGGCGCAGGCTGGGCAGGTCCTCCTCGTTCATCGTGACCACCCATTCGCCGCCCCGCTTGATGAACACCACATCGGGCTCAATCAGCCGCGTCTGCTCGCGGTTATAAAGGCGGCCCGGCCGCGGGTCCAATGTGCGGATAAGCTCCACTCCGATATTGGCCTCTGCCGGTGTGATCTGCGCAGCGCGCGCCAGGTCCTTCAGATCCCGCTTCTGCACCAGGTGCAGATGCCGATCCACAATCAGCGCTGCCACTTCCATGCGCCCGCAGTCGCTCTTCAAGATTTGCTTCGACTTCCGCGCGCAAGCTGCGATGCGGGTCTTCGCCCTCATCGCTGGCCGGACGTTGGAATAGACCTGGGCAAACTCATTTTGCTGTGCGGCAATTTGAATCATCAGGCACTCGCGCAGATCCCTCGCGGCCACGCCCGCTGGGTCAAGATGTTGCACCAGTTCGATACCCCGGCGTACCAGGTCGATCGCCGAGTCCTGAGTCCAGATTGCGGTCATTTGAGAACTGCCGAAAAGCCTCCGCCAGCTCTTCGTTCGCTACCGTGAGATATCCATCTTCGTCCAGGTTGCCGATCGACGAACTCCGCAGCCTCGCGAAGTCCCAAATCGAGCGTCAATGCTCCAAGCTGCCAGCTCAGGTGATCCGACAAGGTCGTCGGCTGTGAAAGAAAGTTCTCAAACGAGGGCTTGTCGCTTTCCTCAAACTCCGGCTGTGTGCGGTAGCCGGGGTCGAGATAATCCTGAAAATAGGAGCCAAAATCAATCTCGTTGAAGGAATCCTTGGGCGGGGCCGCTGGGCTCCGTCGACCCCATGATCCGCATGCTCCAGCCGGTCCGTCCCGCTCCTGACGCTCCAGTCGGCCTGCCACCTCGTCCAGCATCGGAACCGATTCGTCGATCTCCTCCAGGACGGGATTCTCCACCATCTCGGCGTCGATCATCTCCTTCAGTTCCAGCTTGTTAAGCGCAAGAACGCTCACCATCTGCATCAGGCCCGGAGTGAGGACCTGTCGTTGCGAGACTTTCAGGCTTAATTTGGGCTGCAACAGCGCCATAATGGGAACTCGATTCCCGTCCGGACCTGAACCCAAGTGTAATCGGATGGCAAAAAGTCGAGCGGGCAAACTTCCATCCGCTGGTTCTATTGTCCCGGATTGGGCAAATGTCTTTCCTGAAAGTCTATGTCCGAATCGGCTTTGAGAGCTTCAACCTTCGGGGGATTGACGGAACTTGAAGTAGGGGAGAAAGTCTTCTTAAGGTGCTCTCCGCGAACAGCCCAGCCGGGGTGACCCTACCCCAAATCCGCACCCTCAAAGTCGGCACCGCCACCCTCCAGAGCCCTGTAAACGGTCTTCATCCATGGGGTAAGCCTATCCCTGCAATCGAGCGCACCGGGCATACCAACTCTGATTTCGCTCTGAAATCCTTCAACCCAGCAATCCCTCTCCCAGATAGACCCGCCGTACTTCCACATCGTTGCCAAGCTCATGCGGGGTTCCGGCTCGGAAGATCCGCCCTTCCGCAATGATATACGCCCGGTCCGTCACGCTCAGAGTCTCCCGCACATTGTGGTCGGTGATCAGCACGCCAATTCCGCTCGCCTTCAGATCGAAGATGATCTTCTGCAATTCCAGCACCGCGATTGGATCGATGCCGCTGAAAGGCTCATCCAGCAGAATAAAGTTGGGCTGGATGCAAAGCGCTCGGGCAATCTCGACCCGTCGCCGTTCCCCGCCCGAAAGCGCATAGCCGCGCGTGGTGCGGATATGCGCCAGGTTTAGCTGGTTGATCAGCCGCTCCGTCCGCGTCCGGCGTTCGCGGCTTCCCAGCGGCTGTGCTTCCAGCACAGCCAGAATATTCTCCTCGACCGTGAGCTTGCGAAAAACCGACGGCTCCTGCGGCAAATAGCTGATGCCGAAGTTGCGCGCCCGCAGATACATGGGGACCCGCGTAATCTCGGTATCGTCCACCAGCACGCGTCCCGTCTCGGGCGGCACCAGGCCCACAATGATATAAAAGCTCGTCGTCTTGCCGGCGCCGTTCGGCCCCAGCAGGCCCACCACTTCGCCGCGGGAGATCTTCAGATTGACCCCGCGGACAACCTGCCTCCCCTTGTACGTCTTGCCGATTCCCTCGGCGATCAGTGTTTCCATCTAGCCTTCATGAGCCTCTGCCGGCTCGTTTCGCTGTGGTTTCAATCACCTTGCCGCCGCATCCGCAAGAACAGTTCGCATAACCTTCATCCATCCCCGGAACCCGATCATTTCTTCTTCTTCACCGTGGTTTCCGTCGTGGTTTTCTGCCCGCCGCCTTCGATACTGACGCTATCATCGCGGCTATTGAAAATCAAAGCCTCGCCTGTTACCGTTCCGCGCCCAGCGTCCGTCAACTTGGGCGGTACAGTTGCGGTTCCCGTCAGAACATACTCGTCGGTACTGCCCGTATAGACAAGCTGCTCCCCCGTCTCCTCGCGACCCTGCGGAGCTCACTTCAACATGCCCGCGCGCCGTCAATCGGTCTACCTGCGCCGCGCCGCCGTCTTTCGCCGCATGATTGCCCGGTGGCAGAAGAATCAGTTCCACCTCATTGGCGTTTGTGGTCGCATCTACCGTTTCGGCGACCACACTGCTCACTGCGCCGCTCGCATCACCGCCTTGTGCTCGGCGGCTGAATATCTCAGGTCGCCTCCGCTCAACCCGAATCACTGAGGGCGCGCGCGACTTTGCCATTTTTCCCGCCGCCTTGCCCGCCGCGCTCAACAGCACCACCCGCACCGGTTCGGTGGCACTCGTGGCGCGCGCCACCAGCGTCTGTCTCGTCTTGTCCAGCACGATTATCGGTGCCGCAATCGAGTTTGCCTGCTGCCATATTCGCGCCTGGCCTCGAAACGTCGCTTCGCCGGTTGACTGGCGGAACTGTGCTTCGGCCGCAATGGCATGTGCCGGCCCTTGCCCGCCGAGAACCACGCCTTGCTGGCCCGCGTCAGCCCCGCCCGGCTTTCCGGAGTCACCCGCCCCGCTGCCAAACCACGTCGCTTTCACATCCCCATGTGCAAACGCATCGCCGGATGCCTGCGAAACATCAATCTGCGCAGCCGTCAGTTGCAGCTCTCCGTCGTCCACCCGTGGGCTCCCCGTCAGGTGCAGCATCTCACCGGCGCCCTCATAGACCGCCCTGTCCCCCGTGGCCCGCAGAATCGATGGCGCGGCAGCACCCGGCTTTGCCGCCGGCTGTTGCACCAGCACCACATGCCCGTCCACCGTTGCACCCTCAATCTGCTCCGAATTGGCATGTTCCGAACTGTCATGCCCAGCGCCCACCGTCTCAGCCTTTTCCCCTTTTGTGAATTGCACGTTCAGCCGGTCGCCGCTCGTGGTTTGTCGAGTGCCTTGCGCCGTAGTCTGCGCCATGCTCGCATGCCCTGCGCCAGTCATCGCGCTCAGCATCGAATTTGCCCCAAACGTTCCTGTCACATCATCCGCAGTCATGCGAGAAGGCATCACCATCCCAGATCCACGCTGGCTCTCGCCTTCCACCACCACACCGCCCATCCCGTGAATTGAGTCCGGCTCCACCTTCCCATGACCGGCGTCCCGAAACAAAACATCCGCCACTGGCGAAGACCACTCGCGGCGCGTCCGCAAAACCTGCCTCGGCAAACCAGTCTGCTCATCGCTCGCAATCTTCACGCCCCGTTCAAGGTGCGCGCGTTGCAACGTCCCCTCACCGGAAAAGACCAGGTCCATCGTCGGCGTGGTCCCATGTGTCTTGCGTCCGTTGTGGTTGGCGTCGATTGTGACACCGCCCTCGAGATGCCCATGCCGTGGCTGGTTGTGCTCGTCAAACTCAAGTTTCCCCGTCGGCGCTGCGAGTCGCCCGCCGTTAGCAGTCGTCAACACAAAACCGTCCGTCGCATCCAGCCTCGCCGCCGATCCGTCGTCACGAAAGAAAACCCGGGCACTGCTTGCCTGGGCCTTCCCGCCGTTGAAATCGGCCGAAGCTGCATGCAACTCGCAAATCTCCTCGCCGCGGTCAAACTCCGCGTGTTCCGCCTGCAACTCAACCGGCTTCCCGCCGCGGTGCGTATTCAGATGAACGTCGTGCTCCATCTCCAGCATCCCGGCTTGCGAGTCATACGAGGCCCCCACCGCGCTTCCCGATGCCTGTGCCATCGTGAAATCCACCGGCTGACTGGTGCTCGCGACACCGCTCTTCTGGTCGAACACTAGCCCGCTTGTCTTCACATGAATTTCGCCGCGGGAGGCGGTTTCAGCAGCCGCCGCCAGCGCACCGCCTTTCGGCAGGTTTGCCATTGCTTGTTTCGAGGTAGCCTTGGGCGCAATCGCCAGCGCCTCTCCGGGGCGCACCAGCGTGATCTCCACCGGTCCCGCCGCCTTGGCCAACTCCGCCTTGGAGTCGTACTCAAACTCGGCCCCCTCAATACGGTCCACGCTGCGTCCGTCCGCGCCATACAGTTCAATCTTCACGTCGTGCAGCTGCGCATTGCCCTCTTTGTATTGCACGACCTTCGACGCATGAATCTTGAAAAGCGTGTGCCCTCCATGTGCCTGCGTATAAGTGAATCCATTCGCTTCCTGTTGAATGTCGATTCCCAGGCGCTTTGGAATGTCGCGGCGATTGAAAGGATTTTTCCACTTGCCCACTGCGAGAAACACCGCCAGCGCCGCCACCAGCAGCACTCCCGCTGCCAGCACCATCGTGCGCATCCGCTCAATGGTGAGCCGCATGCCAAGGACTGTCATCGGATCTCCGGCATCAGCGTTATCAGCGAAAATCGTGCCAGACGAGACCGAGCCCGATGGCTGTAGCGGGACCACAGTCGAGGGCGAGGACGAAGTATGTCGCGATTTTCGCCATAACCCGAAGGGACGGGGTCAGTTTTCCCGGCTTGGTTGTCGCTCGTCGCTGGCAGACACTCGGTTTGCGGCACTCCACACTCCCGGAATTCGAAAAAAATGACTCCCGTCGCTGACGCCTGAGATTCGATGGCAGTCCTTTTAATTCCCCACGCCAAGACGGGCCGCAAGCCGTTGGGCAAGACTCTCACCCAATTCACTCCACAACAGCCGCGCCGTGGCGCCGGAGCCTTTCTCGACTGCACCGGTCAGTTCTAAAAGCTGGCGCACATTCTGCTCGATGTGCCGCGCTCCTACAGATTCCAGGTCCGCATCTTCTTCCAGAAACGGCGCGTCTGAACCGAAGTCAAGCCGGATGTGCCCGTCCTGTTCGAAAGCCCCTTCATCGAATAGAGGCCCAAATCCAGTTACCCGCACCAAATGCGGTTCGCGCGCCCAGCGCCCCAGCAGATTCTCACCCTCAACGGAGCGAAGCGATGCAGACGGATCTCCGGTTCCGATCTCCAGCTCCCAGAGACTCCAGCCAATCTGAAACTCGTACGCGTAGTCATCATGCAAAATCTCCAGCGCCTGCTCCACCGCAAACGCCGGCTCCGCGCCCCGCTCGCCGCGCCCGTATACCTGCTGAAACACCGGTGACTCGCTCCAGTTCACCGGCCAGACAGTGGCCGAGTACACGCGAGCCTCGCCGCCATGCGCGGCAAATGCCCCCAGGACTGCAGTCAGTTTGTCGGGCAGCGCCGCAAGACGCAGATTCGGATACCACAAACTCAGATAAAGTGTGTCAGACATCTCTATAGATTGTAGACGCGCGAGAACCCCATCCGATGCACACGCTAGCCACACAGTCAGTAAGTTTCCAACCCCACAAACCTGCGAAACACTCATCGAGATCAGCTCTCGAAGGCTTTGTAACAGGGCACGACTTCAGTCGGGCCGCAAGGGAATCAAAATGATTCTGGGCTTTACAGGTTGCGAAAAACTCATTGACATCAACTCTCGAAGGCTTTGTAACAGGGCACGACTTCAGTCGGGCCGCAAGAGAATCAAAATGATTCCGGGCTTTACAGGTTGCGGAAACACTCATTGAGATCAGCTCTCGAAGGCTTTGTAACAGGGCACGACTCAAATGGCCATTGGAAACATGGAAGTTACTGATTCTGCAATAGCCTAAATGTCCCAGATATCCAAGACGTCCATATCGTTAGCACAAATTAGCACAGATTTGGCAAGACAGTCGGCATGACGAACTCTGGCCGAAACTTCCCAATCACCGACAATCCTACCGGAACTCACCGTCGGCGCTGATCGGCGTTGCCAACTGGACGCTGTAAATCAGTTCTTACCTCAACTACAGGCTTCGAGCAGCGTCAGCACCGTCCCTTCTCTTCGACGCAAAGGTTTGGAGGGCACCTCCCAGAATCATTAGGAGAACGCCCCCGCCTATACCGCCCAGTTCAGCTAGAGCAAAATTCACGTGCCAGAATTCGCGCAGAGCCTCGGTCGCCAAAGAAGAATGCGATGGCACCCGCTCCCATTAGGGTCTTTGATATGCCGCGTAGTAGAGTGCCTGAATTCATATCGGTAACGGGCTGGATGTCTTAAACATAAATTAGAATCGGCGGATTGTCTCAAGATGAGCGTTTGTCCGAAAAGGAATGGATGACCGGCGATGCTTCCCTTTGCCGAAGTTTCGCTGGGACGGGCCAGCCAAGGGTTCCTGGCACCGTCCAAACTTCCCCATTGGCGACAACACAGGCATAGCTCCGTAGTTTCTTGTATTTATTTCACTTCGATCTTCAGAATGTCCGAGCCGCGATATGAGACCCGCGCTTCAACTCCGTCGCGAATTGCCCCCTTGTTCCACTCAGAGTTGAAGACGGTCGATCCAAACCCGCCGCCGTACGAGAAATTGACACCGTTTACCCGAAAGCTTTCGGTTGCATGGCCCCCTGGAGGCATGGGAATGAAGTCGCTTACGACGCCCTCCGCAATCGAGTAATCATGATCTAACAGCGCCTTTTTCGCAGTAAGGTAGTCGGAGTAGTATGCAAAGAAGAACACCAGCGCGAACAGGAAGCCTATGCCACCAGCGCCTTGGAATATGAGCCCCTTGATAGAGAGATCGTGATCCCCAGATTTCCTAAGCGCCCATCCGAGAAGTAGGAATAATGCTGCGGACATCGAGATCAGAAACGGCACCATCCACTGCAAGCCATTTTGGGCTACATCGAAAACAGTGCGATATTCCATAGCTGAATCAGCATAAATCTGGCACCACGCACGACGCCAACGCATTGATCTTTGTGTTCCGAGCCAATCACCGCCAATTGGGAAATTTCAACGGCATTACCTGCCCACTGATGCACCCAAATTTTCGTGGACACCCGTAGCACAAAATCAGCACAAGAATCTCTGCGCGTTCTGTATGCCTATGAATCTAAGGTAGTTTCTATCTATTCTTTGTAACAGGGCACGACTTCAGTCGGGCCAATAAAGCCAATCAAATTGATGCCGGGCTTCAGCCCCTGCAAATGCTGCCATTGGGTCAATTCGGAGTTTGAGCCTCTTTCCGCAGACCGTTTAGCCCCTTAGAGTTCATTCAATCTGCCGATTCCGCGCATCCCAATCCCCTGCGCGCCCATCGACCCCAAAGCCATTTGCAGATAATTACGCGCTTTGCACGCACAATAATAGAAGTGCACAGCAGAAACGCCAACTCGCTCTCGGCAGATGTCATTCGCGCAGCAGACGGGCAGCCTTGTCACCGCCAACAGCTACCCTCTATTTACTGTGGAACTGGGAAGCCCGCAAGCGGAGGAAGCACCCACCCCCCCTTTGATATTTTTGTTTTCCACAAAATCCTTGCAGATTATATCGGCCTCGGATTCCCTCATCCTTCGCTGCCCAGCAAAACCGGGTCCCGAAAGTTTGCTCCGAGCGCAGTCGAAGGGTCTCGCCTCCGAAACATGGGAGTTACGAATCTACGCCGTAACAATCTCGCTGAAGTTGGCGATGGTGGAGAAGTTCCCGAGCACCATCGCAATCAAGTCCAAGCGGCTCTGCCTTAGCTGCGGATCCTCGTCCATGATCATCACCTTGTCGAAGAACTTGTCGATTATCGGACGAAGCGCAGCGATCATTTGAATCGCTTCTCGATACTTCCTTTGCGAACTGAGCTGATCCACAATCTCCTTCACCTTGCCCGCCTGTAAGAGTAGAAGTAGCTCCTCTGGGGTGTTGAGCCACTGACCAATGTCTACCGTTTTCGATTCCTGATCGAATATCCCTTTTTCTATGGCCTGAGTCAGGATGTTTCTCATTCGTCTAAAAGACATCGATACCGCAACAAAATCGTCAGATCCGCGGACCTCGGTCAACGCCTCAGCCCTCGCAATCGCATCCCGCACATCGTCCGCCCCGGCCGCCAGCACGGCATTCACTACGTCGTAGGAAAACCCGCGCACGTCCTTCAGATAGAAATGCAATCGCTCGCGCAGGAATGAATAGACCTTGCCCTGGATGTCAAGTTGGTCAACAGGAATTTCCTTCCGCTGATCGTTCTCCCAGTAGACGATCCTGCTCCCATACGGAAAGATAGCTCTCTTCGAAACGAATTGAAGTCCGCGAGTTTGTTCAACTACCCATTCGGCAAGAATCTTGATTACTCCGTTCCCTGCACGACGAAGGGCGAATGGGTCTTTTGAGCCGGTCGGTTCCAACCCAATTGAAAACATGCCTGCAATAGTATCCATCTTGTCGCAGATCGCAAGCAGGCATCCTTCAATGGTTCTAGGGATTCCGTCGTCAGATGAAATTGGCTTGTAGTGGTCGTAGATGGCGGTACCAACCTTCTCGCCGTGACCCTGAGCCTCCGAGTATAGGCCACCGATGATGCCTTGAAGCTCTGTGAACTCCTTGACGAGTTCGCAGGTCAAATCTGATTTGCATAGGCTCACTGCCAATCTCAAAGCATCTTCATCAACGTCGGGAATAACGGGAACTCTTTGGTATTGGTCTTCTGGCTGATGTACTAACGCGTGCCAGAATTCTTGGATTCGCCTCACCTTTGCGTGATAGCTTCCAAGTTTCTTCTGGAAGGTGACTAACATCAGTGCATCTTCCCGATCAACCAGCGGCGTCTTCTGGTCGAAGTCCCAGAAGAATCGCGCGTCTTTGAACCGCGCCGTCAGCACCCGCGCATTGCCATGGCGAATGATCGCCTCGCCATCGCCGTCCGCTTCCGTATTCAGCACCGCAAGAAAGTGTGGCGCCAACTTGCCGTCCGCATCTTCCACCGCAAAATACTTCTGATGATCGCGCATCACCGTGACCAGCACTTCCTCAGGCAGCGCCAGGTACTCGCGCTCAAAATCCCCCAGGATCACCGACGGCCACTCCGTAAGATGCACCACCGTCTCCACCAGCGCCTCGTCCTCACGCCACCGTGCGCCGGCCACCGTGCGCGTCGCCTTGTCCAATGCCTTGCGAATCGAGTGCCGCCGCTCGGCCACATCGACCACAACCTTCGCAGCGCGCAGCGTCTCTGAATATTTCGCAGCATGTTCCACCACGACGGGAGCATCGCCGTGCAAAATTCGATGCCCGCGAGTCGTGTTCCCCGCCGCAATCCCCGCAATCTCCACCGGAACAACCGCGGCATCCATCAACGCCACAACCCACCGCACCGGCCTCACAAACCGTTCCGGCTTGCCTGCACGCCAATACATATTCTTGGCCCAGTAAATCGCCAGAACTTCCTTGGGCACCTCCGCTGCGAGCAACTCCGCTGCCGCGCGACCCGGTCGCTTCACCGTCGCGCCCACGTAATCACCTTTTGCGTTGGTCACCTTTTCAAGAGCAGCCACCGCGACGCCCGCCTTCTTCGCAAAGGCCTCCGCTGCAGCCGTCGGTGCGCCGTCTTTGAACGCCACCTTCCACGAAGGCCCCGTCAACTGCTCTTCTGTGTCCGCCTGGCCCGCCAACATTCCTTCCACCAGCACTGCCAGCCGCCGCGGAGTCGAATACGTAGTCAGCTTTGCATCGGGTCCAAGCAACCGCTCGCGCGTCAACAAATCGTTCACGCGACGGCCTAATTCAGCCTCTGCCCCGGCAATCATGCGAGCCGGAACTTCCTCCAGCCCGATCTCCAACAAAAAATCCGCCATGATGAATCTCTCTCGAAAGCCTTTAGCCCTCAGCTATGAGCTTGTTCTATGCATTCGTTGAGCGCCATGCGGGAACTGAAAGCTGAGAGCTGAAAGCTAAGAGTTAACCGCTTGTTGTTGCGCATACGCCTTCGCCACGCCCACCGCCAACGCGCGAATCCGTCCAATCACGCCCACGCGTTCCGTCACGCTGATCGCTCCGCGCGCATCCAGCAGATTAAATAAATTCGAGCACTTCAGTGCCAGCTCATAAGTCGCAAGCAGCGGAAATCGTCTCTTCTCCGCCACGCTGGCCGACTCGCTCGCGAACAGCACGCCGGCTCGCTCAAGCAGCGTTTTTGCCTCCGCCTCATAAAGCCGGAAATGCTCCCAAAGCTTGTCCACCTCGGCGAACTCGAAGTTATACACCGAGAACTGCAGCTCCTCAGCCAACCGCACATCGCCGTAAGTCACCGGCGCCCCCGTCTCCGGATCGCGCGCCCACACAATGTCGTAGATGGAATCCACATCCTGCAGGAACGCTGCGATGCGCTCCATTCCATAAGTCAATTCCGCACATATGGGGTCGAGGTCCATTCCCCCGCATTGTTGAAAGTAAGTGAACTGGGTGATCTCCAAACCGTCCAGCATCACTTGCCAGCCCACGCCCCACGCGCCGCCCGCCGGCCACTCCCAGTTATCTTCCTCAAACTTCAAATCGTGTTTGCCCAGATCAATGCCGATCGCTTCCAGCGACTCCAGATACAACTCCTGTACATTCACCGGCGGCGGCTTCAGAATGAGCTGAAACTGCGTGTGCTTGAAGAGCCGGTTCGGATTTTCGCCATAGCGTCCGTCCGCCGGCCGCCGCGAGGGTTGCGCATAGCCAACCCTGAAGGGCGTTGGCCCCAGCACCCGCAGAAACGTCTCCGGCGCCATCGTGCCGGCGCCCACTTCCACATCGTAGGGCTGCTGAAGCACGCACCCGCGCTCCGCCCAAAAGCCTTGAAGGCGGAACAGCAATTCCTGAAAGGTAAGCGCGCTGGGTTTCAAAGAAGAAGCTACCTGGGTTGCGGGCACGGTCAATTCTCACTTATCGGGACTGAGGTCGATTTTACCAGCCGGGTGTAAGGTCGATTCGAGAACCGGAAGACACTACCTGCCCGTTTTGTGCAATGAGCAAGGTTTCAAATCATCGCGAAGCGGACTTGACGTAAAGCCATACCCGCTCGATAAGCACCAAAATACCTGCAATTGCGATAAACACCAGGTCGGCGATCGAGAGTCTCGCGCCTCGCCCTGCCTTGAATGTGTCGGTCATCCAATAGGGCATGATTGGCACGATCTGATTGCCAATGCGTACCAGCAGGAAAAGAACCATAATGAGGGAGAAATGCAGAATTAGAACCTGGAGAACCGGCCTGGCGTTCCGGCTTGAGAAGATTGAAGGTCCATCCTTGGAAAGCTCGCCCATAAAGACAAGCGCGCTGTAGAGCAATGCGATAAGTGCAAAACCAAGCCAGCTGAAATATCGCAACTGCTCCTGTGGATCGATGTTGCGCGGAACTGAATTCGCGAACAAGGCCATGACCGCACAGATCACGCGCATATCCTCACACTCCGTGAATGGGCTGCTCGAAGCTGCAATTTGGCGATAATTTACTCCCGGCTGTGCGAGTCCTGTGGGTGGCTTCCACAATCACCCGCCCATTCGCGCCAACGCTTCCGCACTTCGCAACTTGCGCTCCAAATGCCGCTCCAGAGCCTGCAGTGTGAACCGCCGCAGGTCCTGCCCTCGGCGTCTGTTCCAAGGCTCCGCCTCAAAAGCATCCACTGGCGCCCGCAGCATCCTTTGAGCCAACTGCCAGCTGTCCGCCGAAAGTTCGTTCGCATTGCCGTTGCGATGCACAGCACAAAAGAGTCCATCACCCAACGTATTGAAGCTCGTCTCGCCTGCCGTCAACGTCTCGCCACAAGCCGTGCAATGCGCAATGTCGGGCAGCAACCCCATCAACCGCGTCATCCAGAGTTGAAAATAAGTCAGCGGCATCCACGGATGTTCTACCGTAGTCTGCTCCAATACCGCGACAAGCAGCCTGAAAACCGTCTCCTGTGGATCGTGCTCCGGCAGCACCTGGTCCAGCAATTCCGCAAAAAAACTCAACACCGCCATCCGAGCATGATCCACCGGCGTCGAAAGCGGCGAGCGGACAATCTCAAGCTGGTCGAGCCGCACAAGCTCCTGCCCCGGTCTGTCCGCAAACCACGCGCGTGCCTCCGTCATCGGCTCCAACGCCCCGCCAAATCGCTTGCGGCTTTTCAGCGCCGATTTGGCCACCCCCTTCACGCGCCCAAAATCCCGCGTAAACAGGCTCACGATCAGGTCGGCTTCATGCACCGGCCAGGTGCGCAAAACCACGGTTTCTGAGGTGTGCACGGCCATCCGTCTCCATCATCGCATCGACGCCGGCGTTGCCCCGCGCCGTACAAACACAAACGCGCATCCCGGCAGTCGGGATGCGCGCTCGCAATAAAGCCTATTGGGTTTAGCGGCCGAAGTGAGCGGCGTTTTTCTCCGTGAAGTGAGCCCACTTCTCAGGCAGGTCATCCTGCGCGAAGATCGCAGATACCGGGCACGCTGGTACGCATGCGCCGCAATCGATGCACTCGACCGGGTCGATGAACAATTGATCCGCCTCGGCGTGCCCAGCTTCGTCCTTCTTGGGGTGGATGCAATCGACAGGACAGGCGTCCACACAGGCGGTGTCCTTGGTGCCGATACAGGGTTCTGCAATGATGTATGCCATCTCTTGAATCTCCGAGGAGGTGAACTCTCGACGCTGATAGTAGCACACGACCCCGGCGGCTGACTCGCCTTACTCCGCAAGCGTTTTGCGATGCGGGAATCGACGTAAAACCAATCCCGTGAAGGCCGCGCTTTCTACTTCGCCCGGCCTGTCACTTCAGCCCGCTCAGCTCTCTGCGCGGCATACTCCGCGGCCGTCGGGATGGGTGTAAGCTCTCGCCCGGCGAACATTTCGCCGAATAGCCCAACCATTTCCCGATGAATGAACCCATTCGAAGCCAGAATCTCCTGGCTGTCCAATCGATAATGGTTCCCGGAGAAATCAGTAACCTGCCCCCCTGCTTCTTCCACCAGCAAAATTCCCGCCGCTGTATCCCATGTATTCAAATTGAACTCCCAGAAAGCTTCCATGCGTCCCGCCGCCACATAAGCCAGGTCGAGCGCTGCCGAACCCGCTCGTCGCACCCCGTGAGAACGCAACGTGAATTCCTGGTAAAAGTGAATATTGGGGCTCGAATGCCGCTTCCGGCTCGGGAACCCCGTCGCCACAAGCGCCTCTGCAAGCTCCTTCGTGGTTGAAACATGCAGCGCCTTTCCGTTCAGGAATGCGCCGCGTCCCCTCTCGGCGGTAAATAACTCGTCGCGCAGCGGGTCGTAGATCACCCCGGCAACTAGCGTCCCGTCTTCATCCGGTTTCTGCCCCGCTGAACGCTGTTCCAGCCCCAGCGAAACGCAGAATTGCGGAAATCCATGCGCAAAATTGGTCGTCCCATCCAGTGGGTCCACGTACCAGCGGAAATCCCCATCCATTCGCTCCCGAGTGCCTTCTTCGCCATAGACTCCATGCTCAGGAAAAGCCTCGCCAAGCCGTCCGCGAATCAGCTTCTCCACCGTCCGGTCCGCCACCGTCACCAGGTCCACATCGCCCTTGTATTCGGTTTCGACGCCCTGCGCAAAAAAATCGCGCAGCCGGGCTCCCGCTTCCCGCGCGATCACCGATGCTTTCGGAACCCAAACGAAATCATTCGCAATAGGCGTCTGCGCCGCTCACAAAGCGGCCTCGCTGCGCCGTCGTCTCGCCCGCTGTGCGCGGACCGCGCCGCTTGCCCGACTCCGTGATACTCTGTATCTGGTGTTTGTAAATAAACAGATTTGGCTTGCCCTCGCGCGTTAGCCGCAGCATGCCATCATCGAAATACTCGATCCATCCGCGCACGGTTTCTCCATCGTGCAGTTTGATCGCGACGTTGATTTGGCGATCGCTCAGAGAGCGCAAATAGAGCGCCTCCTGGCCGGTCTCTCCGGGCGGCGGAGTCTTGGGGCGGCGGCGCGACGGCAATGGAGGATTCATAGTCTCATTTTAGATGCAGTGAAGCCGGAAAACAAGGAACAATCGGGTGCAGAACAGCGGCTTAAGGTGCGATCCCATCGAAATTCTCAGAGTCCAAGAACTTGCCCGCCACTCCCTTCCTCATCGCTTAAGAATTTGCTGTAGGGCGAAGGCGCTTTTCCGCCATGACTTGTCACCTGCAATAAAACCCCACAGGTCGGCCTGCGCGGCGCCATCGCCATATTCCGTTTCCGGATTGAATCCTCCCTCAAACTCATCCATCGAGGCCCAGAAAAAGATCTTTTCGCAACCGGGAATTGAAGCTACTCTGGGAATCAAGTCGTTCATCCACTCGACCCGCAATGCATCTTCACGCTGTACCACCGGATTCTCCATGATTTCCTTGCCGGTGTAGACCGGTTTGAAACTCATGCCCGTCTCCGGATCCTGCCGATAAACTTCATATTTGTTGCTCAGACTGCCCGTTCCCCACCATCCAATCTCCGTCACCCAAAACGGCTTTTGTCCTTCGCCGTGTTTGTCCATTATGGCTCTGTAATCGCGCAGGAACCGCTCCTCCTGGGCCGCAATGGGCTGAGTGCGAAAAATGTTCCAATCTGCGTACTCATGCAAATTGCCCGATATCGTAATACCCGCGCGCCAAATCCCAGAAAATCTCCCTGCCCTTCGGACCCACCGCATCGGACTTGCCTCCCGGCAACTCGTTATATGCACACGGTAAGACCTTCGCCTGCGGGTCTTCCGACTTGATAATCCGGTAACTCGGCTTCAGTATTCCTTCCACATACGCATGAAGTGTCAAATCCAAATGTTGCCCCGACGGCTCGTTGAGAATTTCCCAATAGTGGATTCTGTCTTTGTAGCGGCTCGCCCACGCTTTGATGAATTTCTCCAGGTACTCCGGGTGATTCGCAACGACATCGGCAAGAGTTTTACCCGCCCACGCAGGCACTGGGGGCTTGTCGAAATGGCCTCCGAGCGTTGCAAGTATGTGAATATGGTGGGCCGCGCAGGCATCGACAATGCGATCGTAGGCGCTCCAATCGAACTCATCCTTGTTGGGTTGGATCGAGACCCACGAAAAAGCGATTCGGGTCCATTGCACACCCATTTCATTCAGTTGTCCGGCCAGCCAGACGCCGTTGTTCCTGAATTCGTAGTTGCCCGGCCTGCCCACGTCAGGGCGAATGAAATTCAAGCCGATGAATTCCTGATTCTTGGTTGGCGAAGCCTGCGATCCCTGCGCCGGCGCGGCTACAACCGTCAACACTGCGAGGAAAGCTGACAAACTGCCAATAAAAATGACTCTTCTCATCAATGCTCCTTCAGGCAGTCGGCGCGGGATCGGGCGCGGTAGCGGATATTGAAGGCTTCAACAGTGGCCCATGGATTCGCAACCAACACGCGATGAAAGGTGAGGCTCGGCTCCTGATTACACGAATAGCAGCCTGGCAAATTCTGCCCGAGCAGGCCGTCGTTCACACGCGTAAATGCCTTGTCCATGCCACCCTCATTCCGTCTGCAGGCCAGGAGTGAGACACACTGGCAAACCCTGTTTAGGCAACCGACGGGGGTCCAAAGTCGGCATCTGCATCCTCGACCACCAGAACCCAGTCGGGACCAAAAGGTGGAGAACGGAACTCCTGCATCCTTGCCATCACAGGTGTATCAATGAGAGTGCCAATTCCGGTTCTCGTGTCGAACCACCATGCGCGCAGATGCTTGGCCTTCAGCCTTCCCAGATCGAGCGTCGCCTTTTGGTCGCTGACAGGGAAATAGACGAAGGCGTAGCTTCCGTCGCGGTCGCGTGTAGCCTGGATGTGCAGTCCACCCTCGCCAGCGTCCCCCGCAATAAGCAACTGATCCGGGATGCGGCGGAAGTAGGGTCGCGATTCCAGTAAGAGCCGCAGGAATTCCATCTGGCGCGCCGCCGGGCGATACATCGCATCCACCCAATCACGGTCGGCATGATTAATCACTTCCTGGCGTTTGTTGGCAAACTGCCAGACTGCGTGATGTCCGTACGTGACGCCGCACGCCCCGGCAAAGACCGAGCGGTATACCTGCTTGCGAACGTCGTGGTCGCGAAAGTATCCAGTGGCGGGGTCCCACCGGGGCCATGGGTTATAAGGGTGATCTTCGTAGTTTGGCTCAAGGTCGAGCGTGGGCTTTGCAGGGCTTATCGCGTAATCACGCGCAATCAGATTCCACACAGGTGTGTCATGACCATCGCCATGTCCGCTCTGCATCCCATTGATCGAGAGCCAGGGTTCGTCTTCTAGGAAAAAGGAGGACGATTCGCTTCCACCTTGTGGGTGATAGACGATGGTGGGCGTGTTCTCGCCGCCGTTCTTAAGCCCCGCCGCCATAGCACGCCAAATCGGCGTCCAATCCTGGTCTGGCGGAAATCCTGCTTCCTGACCGAGTTTGGTCAGGTACTCGTTTTTCGCTCCGATGAGCCTCGGAGGACGGTCGCCGCCCAGAATCCAGAGAACATTGGTGCGGGTTTTCAACTTCCCGGCCAGATAACTCGCATACTGCTCGGCTACATCGAGATTGTCATTGCGAAAGAGTCGCGGTCCAGATCCCCATGGCGCGGTAAGCTTGTCGCCCCATGCAGGAACTAGAGCCACGTAGAGGCCTAGTTTCCCCGCCTCGTCGACAATCTCGACAACTCTGTCGAAGAATTCTTCGTTGGGGCGCCGGGGATCGCTCTTTGTGAAGGGCAACAATCCCGTCGCGCCTGGCTGCGTGACCCCGCCCATGTCGGCCAAAACTACAGCGAGAATCACCGTGAAACCTTGCCGCGCCCTGGCATGCAGGTAATAAGAACACTCATCGCGGGTAGTTCCCTGGATAAGCTGCCAGGCCGTATCGCCCAGCCAGAAAAAGGGGCTGCCGTCGGTCCCCGAAAGAAAGTGGCCTTCCGGGTGGACAACGACGCGCGGAAGTTCTCCGCCCTTGCGAGTGTTGGAGGATGTGTTCGAAATGGTGTCGGCCGCGACTGGGCTGGCATGCGCAGTAGACGCGGCCAACGCTGCGGTAATCCCTGTCTTCACAAAATCGCGCCGAGAAGAATGAGGGGGATGGATCATCCCTCAATTATAGGTCGCCATCGCGCGTACCTTTATTTGGTTTCGCTCGAGATATCCGCGTTGCAATGATCCCTCTATCCTGCGAACACAGCTCTCGAATACAACTCTTACTCTTGTTCAGGATTACTACGTGATCCTCTTCAATTGCCGTGGAGAAGCTACTTGGATTTCATCGGCGAGTCAGCATAGTATCCGCTTCGGTAGCGGATATTGAAGGCCTCTGTAGCGGCTCTCGGAATCGCCACCCGCACGCGATGAAAGATGAGGCCTGGCTCCTGATTATGCGGATAGTAGCCCAGCAGGTATTGCGTACGCAGGTCATCGCTCACGCGCGCAAAAGCCTTGTCCAGTCCGCCCTCGCTCACATAGAAGCTCTTGCCCCCGGTCTGTTCCGCAAGCGTGATCAGCGCGTGCTCCCCGCCAAGATCGCGGCCGGCGCTCGCTTCTATGGGCACGTCAATGATGCTGTAAATCATCACCTCGTTGCGCAGTGCCTGCTCCAGCGCCTGGGCATAGGTCGTGTTCTCAACCGTGTCCCCTCCGTCTGAAACAATCACCAGGACCTTGCGTCCCTCTTTCCGGCCCAGGCGTTGCGAGCCCAGATAAATCGCATCGTAAAGAGCGGTTGCATGGTCTCCGCGCAGGTGATCAAGCCCGCGGTCGATTTGCTCTTCCTTATTGGTGAAAGGCGCCAGTTCGCTCACTTCAGTCGCAAATTCGAGCAGGCTCATCTGGTCCTGCGGTCGCAGCAATGCATGAACGAACTTTTTCCCTGCGTTCTGTTCGAGCGCCCGATCCTTGTACACGCTGTCGCTCGTGTCGATAGCCAGCGTCAGGTTCAGCGGCAACTCCGATTGGCGCTCGAAGACTGCCACTTGCTGCGGTCGACCATCCTCGGTGATAGCGAAATCTTCCTTGGTCAGCCCGCCCACAATCGCGCCCGTCTGGTCGGTCACATTCACAAACAGGCTCACCAGCTTTACATCCATGCGCAGTGTCACATCCTGGGCGCCGAGCCTCAGCATCACAAATAACGTCGAAACTAGAATAGGAAGTATCCCCGAGGCCTTTAGCCACATTGCACGCTTACAGGCCATCGCCGGTCTCCAGGCCAATATTCTCGGGAAACGGCTCGCCATCCGCCCACACGGCGCCATCCACAAAAGTCTCCCTCTTCCAAATCGGCACTGTCTTCTTAAGCGTATCGATCAGCCAGCGCGAGGCCTCGAATGCCTGCGTGCGATGTGCCGAGGCCACCACAATCAACACGCTCGTCTCGCCTACTTCAAGCCGGCCCAGCCGGTGGATGATCGTCACGTGCCGTACCCCAAAGCGGGTCCGCGCCGCCTCTGCCAGCTCCCGCATTTGCTTCGCCGCCATCTCTTCATAGGCTTCGTAGTCCAGGTAGAGCGTCTTCCGCCCCAGCGAATGGTTCCGCACAATGCCGTCAAACACCACCACTGCGCCGTCTTCGCCGCGTTTGGCCGCGGTCACCAGCTTTTCTGCATCAATGCGCTCGCGGGTCAGCGCGATGACTGTAGGCTGTCCGATGCCCTCGTCCAAATCGCTCCCTGTGCGCGAAGCACCACCCGAGACCGGCGGCAGCAATCCAACCTCATCGCCCTCGCGCAGCACCGTGCCCGCCGAAGCGTACTCCGCATTCACGCTCACCGCGATGCCGCGCAGCGCTACAGCGGGATGACTTTCGCCAAGCTGTGCCAACAACTCCGCCACCGTCGCGCCCTCAGACAAATCGACTGCGGACGCTCCGGAACCAAGCGAATCCTTCAATACGCCAAATGCGAGCACTCTTACCTGAATCATCAGAAAAAGCATACCGCTGTGGTGACTTAGACGTTCCAATCCTTAAACGGTCGAAGGAACCGGCTCATCCGGGATGATTTGCCTCCTCTGTGCCTTTCGCAGAAAAAGGTAGAAGATCCCGACCTTCCGCAACCCGAACCACAGAATCACATCCACGCCAAAAAGGAAAAGGCCGGCAGGTTCGCCGGCCTTTCATCATCTCTGTGCAGCCCGCTTACGCAGCCACGCTGCCAACACGCGCAGTTTCGACTGGCGGAGTATCCGGGCGCGCCTTCAGCAGCGGCAAGGCCACCGCCAGTACGTCTTCGATGCGGCTCGCGTAGTGAATCGCCACGCCCTCAATCATCTCCGGCGGTCAGATCCTCTTCCACGTCCTGGCGGTTGTCGGCGGGCAGGATGATGGTTTCCACCCCAGCCCTCCGCGCAGCCAGAAACTTCTCCTTGATGCCGCCCACCGGCAGCACGTTGCCGCTCAGCGTAATCTCGCCCGTCATCGCCGTCAAGCGGACGCACCGGTGTATCGGTCAGCAGCGACGCCAGCACCGTCGCCATGGTCACGCCCGCCGAAGGGCCGTCCTTGGGAATCGCGCCCGCCGGCACATGAATATGCAGATCGATTTCCTTGGTAAAGTCCTCGGCAAGCCCCAGCTTCGATGCATTCGACCGTACCCAGGTCAGCGCGGCCTGCATCGATTCCTGCATCACCTCGCCGATCTGCCCGGTCATCGTAAACCCGCCCTTGCCCTTCATCTTGTTGGCTTCGATGAACAGGATGTCGCCGCCGGCCGGCGTCCAGGCCAGTCCAACAGCCACGCCGGGCCGCTTCACGCGCTCGGCAACTTCGGTCTCCACGCGCACCTGGATATTCCGCCGAGGAATTCCTTCAGCGTCTTCGCGTGTCACCACCAGCTTCTCCGTCTTGCCTTCGACCACGCGGCGCGCCTGCTTGCGGCACACCGTTCCGATCACCTGCTCCAGCTTGCGCACCCCGGCCTCGCGCGTATAGTGGCGCACAATGTGCCGCACCGCTTCCTCTGGAAACTCGATCTGCTCCGCGGTGATCCCGTTCTCCTTGATCTGCCGCGGAATCAGATAGCGGTTGGCGATGTGTACCTTCTCCTCTTCGCTGTATCCCTGCAGCGGAATCAGTTCCATACGGTCCAACAGCGGCGGAGGAACAGGATCCAGCATGTTCGCCGTGCAAATGAACAGCACCTTCGACAGATCGAACGGCACGTCAAGGTAGTTGTCGCGGAACGTGTTGTTCTGCTCCGGATCCAGCGTCTCAAGCAGCGCCGATGCCGGATCGCCACGGAAATCCCGGCCCAGCTTATCCACCTCGTCCAGCATGATCACCGGGTCGTTGGTTTCCGCCCGGCGAATGCTCTGGATGATCTGCCCCGGCAGCGCGCCAATGTACGTGCGCCGGTGCCCGCGAATCTCCGCCTCGTCGTGCATGCCGCCCAGCGAGATGCGCTGGAACTTGCGTCCCAGCGCCCGCGCGATCGACCGCCCCAGGCTGGTTTTGCCCACTCCCGGAGGCCCGACAAAGCACAGGATCGGCCCCTTCATGTCCGGCTTGAGCTCCAGCACGCTCAGATAGTCGAGAATGCGATCCTTCACCTTCTTCAGCTCGTAGTGGTCCTCGTCCAGAATCTCCTTCGCCTTATTGATATCGATCTTGGATCCCGAACTCTTTGCCCACGGCAACACCGCCAGCCACTCGATGTAATTGCGCGTGAGCGAATAATCGGCAGCCATCGGCGACATGCGCCGAAAGGCGATCAGTTCCTTCAACGCCTCTTTCTTCACGTCTTCCGGCATGCCCGCGGCTTCGATCTTCTCCCGCAGTTCGTCGATCTCGCGCTGGCCCTCGTCCTGCTCGCCCAGTTCCTTTTGAATAGCCTTCATCTGCTCGCGCAGGTAGTAGTCACGCTGCGATTGCTGCACCTGGTCCTGCACTTCGCTCTGGATCTTGGTGCGCAGTTGCTGCACCTCGATCTCCTTGGCCAGATGCTTGTTCAACTGTTCCAGACGGCCCGGAATCGAAGGCGACTCCAGCAGTTTTGCTTGTCATCGGTGGTCAGGAACGGCAGTGACGATGCCACAAAGTCCACCAGCCGTCCCGGGTCTTCAATATTTGCTGCGATGGTGCGCAATTCGTCCGACAGCGTCGGCGACTCCGACACAATCTGCTGAAATTGCCCAATCACGTTGCGGACCAGCGCTTCCATGCCCGACGTACTTTCCGGCTCCGCATCCTGCAGGGTCTCGACTTCTGCCACCATGAACGGCTCCGTCTGCACGTAGCGCAGAAGCCGACACGCTCCACGCCCTCCGTAAACACAAACCGGCTCTGGTTGGGCATCCGCACAACCTTGTGCACCGTCGCCAAGCGTACCCACGCCGTGCAGATCGGCCGGCTTGGGAGCATCCAACCGGGGGTCAAGCTGCGCGGCAACCACGATGGATCGCTCTTCGCCCAGCGCCTCGATCAACTGGATAGAGCTTTCGCGCCCAACTGTAAGCGGCAGAACAGCATGCGGGAAAAGCACGGTGTCCCGAACCGGGAGAACTGAGATGCGCCTAACTCCAGAAACCTCATTTTCAGAGTGGTTTGCCGGGGGAACGATGGCGGATTGATTTGACATTGAGTGCCCTCTTATCAACTTTTCTTCATTAGACAACGCAGAATCCGAAAAGTTTCAGGAAAGTCCTGGCTCCTCCCCGATCTTCTCGCAATCCCCGCAAAGTCTCTGTGTCTTTCGGTACGTCTCCATTTCAGTTTTGTTCCATTGGAAACAATGTTCATCATCGAGGCACCCGGCAGCCTATTCTCGAGGTCGTGAGCCGGCGCTATACCCATACCAATGGAAACCTACGCACGCGATCCGGCGCGCACGCCGTCTGAGCAAACTCTGCTAGAGGGATACATCGGCCACTGCAAGGGGAAAATGAACGCGACAAGGACGCCGTTTTCCGGCGACTTGCGGGAGGGAGGAATCGGTCCGGGTCAACCCTCGGTCGAGGAGCCCTCTTCTTCCTTGATTGCCAACTCAATTCGTTCCCAAAGCTCCTCTTTGGGCTGTTGAACTGGGAAGCAATTGGCGAGCCGCCTCAGCAATGGCTTCCAACTCGGCGAGCAGGGCGCGGCAGCGCGAGCATCTCTGCACATGCGGGTGGTTGGAGGCATCCTCGCCGGAGCCGATCAGTTCTGCCAACTGGGCCTGGAATTCCTGGCAGCTCAAATTGTTTTGATCGGTCGTCATCGCGGCCCCTCCCCTCGGAGAGATGTGCGCAGGGCATCGCGCAGCTTCAGCCTCGCCTTGTGCAATTGTGACTTGCTGTTGCCGATGGAGCAATCGAGCATGGTGGCAATTTCATTGTGCTCGTAGCCTTCCACGTCGTGAAGTACAAAAATCAGACGATAGCCGGCCGGCAGGTCGGCAACCGCTCGTTCCAGCGCCAGGCGATCGATTGACCCGCCAGCGAAAGGTCGGGAGCGCCAAAACTGCGCCCCGGGCCGTCGTCATGCGTCGGCTCCATGGCCTCATCCAGTGAAATCAGGGGCAAGCCCTTCTTGCGCAGATGCATCAACACCACGTTGATTGCCAGCCGATGCAACCAGGTGGAAAAGGCCGAATCGCCGCGAAAAGTGGCAATCTTGCGATGCAGTTGGAGAAAGGCCTCCTGGGTCAGGTCTTCCGCCTCGGCAATATTGCTCACCATGCGCATACACAATGAATAGATGCGTCTCTTGTGAAGAGAGTAAAGATGAGCAAAGGCAGCATGGTCTCCGGCCTGGGCTCGGGCCAGCGCTTCGGCATCTGCGGATGTTGGGACGAGACGGCTCCGGCAGCCGGGGACCGTCCTGCAGTCTCTGGACCCAAATCTCCGGCCGGGGCACAGGACTGCGCGAGAGGTGTTTGCTTCTCAGAACTGGAACGTGGCATGCGCTTCCTTCTGGGGGGAAAGGTCGCTCAACCAGCCCGGCGTCGCTGCGCCAGGCTCCTTTCCTCGTTAGTATAAGGTGCAGCACTTGAAACGGCGCAGCGTCGGCGCAAAATGACCGAAACGGAGCCACGCAGATTTTTGGTTAGATGCAATTCTTTCGCAATGCGTGGATTTATTCCTTGTGTTTTTGGGGAGATATGGTTTTGAAGGCAATGCGGCTGGGCGGCAGAGCAATCGATGCGGGTTAGGCGTTCTGCTGATCGCGCTGTCTTCTCATCCGGTTGGCGGGGCAATCGACCTGCCGCGCCCAGACTGCAAAGCGCCGCTGCGAACTCTGCGAGGCGGCGGAGAGCCCTCAAGCGTCGCACAATCGACTTCTCGGGCAAGACCCGATAGCCTTGCGCAATTTGATGGCCTGCCGGTGCAGAGTATCGCATTCGAAGGAGTGCAGGTGGACGCGCCTTTCTCCACTGCCCGGACCATCTCGCCCAGGCGAGTCGGAGAACCCCTCACCCAGGAAAATGTCGCCAAGAGCCTTCGCCAGTTGTTTGCCACCGGGCTTGTTCGAGACGGTCGAGGCCCAGGGCCAGCGCGAAGGCGACGGCATTGTCCTTGTATTCAAGGGAACGCCGCGCACCTTTATCGGAACGGTCACGGTGGACGGGGCCAAGAGGCGCCACAATCAACACCCAGTTGCAATATGCAAGCCGCTTGTCGCCAGGCACGCGCTTCACGCAGGCCAAGCTTGATCAGGCTCTCGATCAGATGCGTCAGGCACTGGCAGACAACGGCTTTCACGAGCCGGTCATCACCCACACCCTCACTCCCCACCCCGCCGAGCAACTCGTCGATATCGCTTTCCACGTGGTCTCCGGCCCGCAGGCCCGCGTGGGCGCGGTCCAGGTTACCGGTGAACCCGGCATGAGTGCCGCAGGCCTTTGTTCGCCACGCCCATCTGCGGGCCGGCGCGCGCGTTGACCACGACACGGTCAACCGCGCACTCGCCGCGGTCTTGAGGTATTACAAAAGCCAGAATCGGCTAGAAGCTGAAATCAAACTCGAATCGCAAACCTACGCGCCTGAAACCGACAAATCCAACTTCAAATTTTCGGCCACTCAGGGACCGGTTGTGAAGGTGCATGTCGAGGGCGCTGGCATCGACCGCTGATCGCGTCCGACGCATCATTCCCGTGTTTGAAGAAGGTACGGTGGACGAGGATCTGCTCAATGAAGGGCAATCGCACGACTGCGGGACTACTATCAGCGCCTGGGCTATTTCGACGTGAAAGGTGGAGCATCAGAGGCAAACCTCGAATCCCGACGAAGTGGAGATCGTCTTTACCGTCACCCTTGGACAGCGCCGCCGCGTGGAGCGCGTATCGGTCGCCGGGAATCATTACTTCGACTCGGGAACATTGAAAGATCTGCTCGCGTGCATGCCGCCGATACCCTGGACCGTCACGGAGTCTACAGCCAGGCGCTGGTGTCCGCGGACGTGAGCGCGCTCGAAGCGGTGTATCAGAACAACGGTTTTTCCAAGGTGAAGATCGCCCCGGAAACCAATGCACGTGGATACAGACGAACGCGAATCCACAGAACGCGTCGCGTTCATCGCATAAACCCGCCGGCCTCGACGGTCAACTTACAACATCGACGAAGGCATGCAACAGCGCGTGGGAACCGTAACCTTCGACGGCAACGACCATCTGGAGACTTCGAAGCTGCTTCCCCAGCTGAACACCTCGCCGGGACAGTTGCTTTCTCCCGCAAAACCTCGCAGGAGACCGCGACGAGTTGCTAACCGACTATCTCAGCCGCGGCTTTGACCATGCGCGCGTCGATATCGAGGAGAAGCCGGAGCCTTTGGACGCAAGCAAGGTCAACATCGAGTTCCACATTACCGAAGGGCAACAAATCTTCGTGCGCAATGTGCTGTTAACCGGCCTCCACTACACCCGGCCCGACACTGTGGCGAAAGCCATTACGCTGCACCAGGCGACCCCCTTAGCCAGACGGCCCTTGCGGACACACAGCGCAATTTGTACGATTTCGCGCTCTTCAGTGAAGTCAACACAGCAGTCGAGAATCCGAATGGCGGGGAAACACGCAAAACGGTACTGGTGCAGGCAACCGAGGCGCGGCGATGGGCCTTCACCTATGGCATTGGGTTCGAAACGCAGACCGGCACGCCGCAAAACAATTGCAAGGGCATCAGTGCCGCGGGCATTCCGTGCAATCCCAACGGCAAGACCGGCATCAGCCCCCGCGTGATCTGGCTGACCTCACCCGCAACAATCTCTTCGGCCGTGAACAGTCGGCATCGATTCAAGGCACCTACGGCCTGCTCGAGCAGAGAATCAATCTGCTCTACCAGAATCCTCACTTCGAGGGCAATCGCAACTTCGGGCTCAATTTCTCAGGCGGCTATGCCAACAGCCAGGACGTAACGACCTATGTCGCCTCAAGGCTTGAAGCGGGAATTCGCTGGACTGAGAATTTCAACACCCCCGGCTCCCTTCTATCCAAGGCCAACACCCTCGTCTATGAGTACGACTTCCGCCGAGTAAAAGTGGCCGCCAGCAGTCTTCAGGTTTACCCCGGTGCGATTCCGGAGCTGTCTTCCGCGGTGCGCGTGGCGGGCCCGGCGGTCACTTGGATCCGCGATACCCGCGACTCACCTCTCGATTCGCACCGGGGTACTTACACCAGCTTTCAGGAATTCCTCTCCGGCAATCTGTTCGGCTCAGAGGCGCAATTCAATCGTCTCGACTTGTCGAACTCCAGCTATTACGGCTTCGACAAAGACCGCTTCGTGCTCGCACGCAACACGCGCTACGCACAGGAGCGCGCATTCGGCAATCCTTCAGGTGAACTCATTCCCCTTCCCGAACGTCTCTACGCTGGAGGACCAACATCTCTGCGCGCCTTCTCGATCAATGCCGCCGGCCCGCGCGACCCAGAGACCGGTTTCCCCATCGGAGGCGCCGGTGCGCTGATAAACAGTACGGAGTTGCGCCTGCCCCCTCCTACGCTCCCCTGGCTGGGCAATACCGTCAGCTTCGTACTCTTTCATGACATGGGGAATGTATTTACCAACGCCGGCGACGCGTGGGCCAGCGCCATTCGCATCCACCAGCCGGATCGGGATGCTTGCAAGGTTCTCAACAACCCACCGACGCCTGATCCGATTCCTACCGGTCCCAAGACTTCGACAGGCACGCAGGGTCAGTGCAGCTTCAACTACTTCGCGCATTCGTTGGGACTCGGAATGCGCTACCATACGCCGGTTGGGCCCATCCGCCTGGACTTCAGCTATAACCTGAATCCGCCCATCTACCCGATCAACATCGACTACTCGCTTTCAACTCCTGATTCACTGCCGCACGTCGGCGAAGCGAGTCACTTCAACTTCTTCTTCAGCCTGGGGCAGACCTTCTGATGAAGCTGCGCAGATCAACCCGATTTGGATTCCTCACCTGCCAGGGCCGGCAGGCCTTGATGGCCCTGTCCCTGACATCGGTGATGATGACTCCGGCCTCTTCTCAGACACAACCGGCCGCGACCCCAATTGTGTTGGACCGCGTCGTTGCCGTGGTAAACAACCAAGCCATCCTGGCCAGCGACCTCGCTACCGAAATGCGGCTCGCCGTGCTCGACCCTGCCAGGGTTGGACGTGGCGTACTCACGCCGCAGCGCGCCTTGCAGCAATTGATCAGCCGTGCGCTTATCGAGCAGCAGATTCGCCAGGAAGACCTCGATGCCACCGAACCAGCGCCGGAAGAAGTCGCCGCCCGACTCGCCGAGATCCGCAAGGAACTACCGGCCTGTGTGCGTCAGAATTGCGCTTCCGAGGACGGATGGAAGACATTCCTGGCCAGTCACGATCTCACACCGGAAGGCGTGGAAGCTTACCTCCGCCACCGGCTCGAGATTCTGGCATTCATAGAACTCCGCTTCCGCCAGGGCATCAGCATCTCGCATGAGGAGATCGAAGCGTATTACCGCGGCACATTGCTGCCGCAATACACGCCGGGCGAGAAAATTCCGCCTCTCGACGAGGTTGCCCCGCGCATCGAGGAAATTCTCCTCCAGCAAAAAGTAAATGTTCTCTTCACCGGCTGGCTCGACAACCTGCGCAAGCAGGGCGAGATTGAAGTGCTCGATGCCGCACTGGAATCCGTTGAAGCACCTGACCAAAGAGGGGCAGGAACACAATGAGCGAACTCGATCCCGTGTCTTCCCCCTCTCAACAGACCTGTCCGGAGGCGAAACCGGCGCAAATTCCTGTGGCTCGGCAGCAGCGCAGCCGCCGTTCTCCTGGTCTTCCTCGTCGCTCTCTGCTTCTGGGCGAGTTCCACCGCATGCGAGAATCTCATCCGCAGACACCTCGTCACCCGCCTCGAAGCCATGACAGGAGGCCGCGTCGAAGTCGCCTCTTTCCGTTGGCATCCTTTCGACCTCAATGCAGAAGCCGATGGTCTCGTGATCCACGGCCGCGAAGCTGCCGGCGAAGCACCCTACGCACAGGTAGGGCAGCTGCAAGTGCGCATCAGCGTGCTTGGCCTTTGGAGCCCGCGCATCCTTCTCCGCGACCTCGTAATTGTCCGACCGTCGTTTCATCTGATTGTTTACCCCGATGGATCGACCAACCAACCCCGGCCCCGCAATCCTGCCAAGTCGGGAAAGTCCCCGCTCGATACGCTCTTCGATTTGAAAGCCAATCATGTTGCGGTTGAGGAGGGAATCCTCGACTACGAAAATCGCGCCTCCTCGTTCGATTTTCAGGCTCGGCGGATGCGTCTCGATTTCGCGGCCAACGACGTTTCCCTGCGCCTGTCCTACAATCCGCCCCAATCCAACAATCCCGAAAGTTACCGGATTGAGGCTGGCGCGCGCGATCTCAACATCGCCAGGGGAAATGCATCGCATCCATCGACGGAAACAGCCGAGGGCTTCTTCCAGGCGTCCCTCGATCTCACGCGCAATGCGGTCTACCTGCGTTCGCTGCGTCTCACATCGCACAGCAGGCACAATGGCGATCGCACATTGGACGTCTCCGGGGCGCTCTCCGATTTCACCCGTCCGCGCTGGCAGGCAAAGACAAAAGGTGAACTGGATATGAGCCTGTTGGAACCCGTTACCGGCTACCCCAACACACCCGAGGGCATCGCCCGCCTTGATCTTGATGCGCAAGGACAGAGCGGCCAGTTTCGCGTAGACGGCAGCATTCATACCGAACGTGCGGCGTATGTGGGAACCGGCGTGAATGCCACGGGCGTCGGCCTGGACGCGCATGTGCACGCTGACCCGGAGCAATTGATTATTAGCTCCATCGTTGCGCGCCTCCGTCAGGGTGGACAACTCGAGGGCCAAGTCGCGTTGGACCACTGGCTGCCCCCAATCCCCGGTGACTCGCTCCGTGAAGCGACTCCACCGCCCGTCAAGCGTTCGCTGTTCGGCCACCAGCGGCCACAAATCAAAATTGCCCCATCTTCTGTCCAGCACGTTCCAATTCCTGACACCATTCCGGTTAACGGCAAGGTCACGGCTCAACTGAAAAACGTCACGCTCGACACAGTTCTCGATATCGTCGGCGAAGGGCCATTTCAGCGGATCGGTTTGGATGCTCTTTTGAACGGTCCTGCTCTCGCAACATGGACCAACGGCGATACCCGGACCTTGGCGGTCAGTTCCACGCTCACCGTCAGCCCGTCGCAGCCGGTTGCTGCCACCGCAGGGGCTACGAAAAACGCTCAACGGCACGAGGCGCCGGCAACCGGCACAATCGACGGCACCTACACCCAGCGCGACGGAGCCGTCGACCTCCGCGCTCTCGATATCACGCTGCCGGCAAGCCATATTCAAGCGAGCGGCCACCTTGGCGCGTACCCGCTCAGCAGCCCTACCGAAATCAACGTCGAAATTCACTCCCACGACCTTGGGGAATTCGACACGGTCCTGCGCGACCTGGGCCTTAGGCGCGAAGGCAAATCGGGGACCGATGCTCTCCCTGTTTCACTCGGCGGCCAAGCCAATTTTCATGGCACTTGGTCCGGCTCGCTCGTTGACCCCCATATTGCCGGAACCCTGGATTCAACGAATCTGACTATTGAGTTGCCGGCAAATTCCAGTCGCAAACCCGCCAGCCCTCAGTTGGTTCATCTAGATTCGCTGGTTGCATCGGGTAGCTACTCGGCAACCAGGATCGCCATCGACCGCGGTCAATTCCGTCATGGCCAGGCGTCATTCGACGTGCAGGCGGCTCTCACTGCGGTCGGCCCCGCTCTCCGCGCAACCTCCACGCCGGCATTCGATTCCAATTCCCTCCTTCGATTGCATCTCATCGCCGCCAAAGTCGGTGTCGATGAGTTGCTGCCGCTGCATCGGGAAAAACCTCCCGGTCACTGGACAGCTCGATGCCCAAATCGATGCCAATGGACCTCTGCATAGTCTGGAAGGATCCGGTTGGGTAGAACTGAATGGTGCCACCGTCTATGGTGAGCCGATGTCTCGCATGCGCGTCCAGGGCAAGATCGCCGGGCAGGTCGTGCAACTGGCATCGATCACTGTGAGCGATCAGGCAGGCAAAGTCTCGGGCACGGGCAGCTACGATCTCAAGTCTCGCCAGTTTCACCTGGATGCCCGAGGCAACGAAATTGCCGTTGCAAATATTCAGTATCTGCGCCAGCGGGGTTTCGCGGTCAATGGCATGCTCGGCTTCTCCGTCTCCGGCTCGGGAACAATAGATGACCCGCATCTCGAGGGCCAAGGCACCCTGACCGGCTTGACCGTGAGCGGCGAGACTGTCGGAAGCGTGGAAATGAGCGCACACACCATCAATCGCACGCTTATTTACGACCTTGCCACTCACTTCGAATCCGCTTCGCTCGCCGCGCACGGCCAGACCTCCCTCAGTGGCGACTACTACACCCAGGCCAAGCTCGATTTCTCCCGCTTCAACATTGCCGCTCCGCTCAAAATGGCCCACGTTCCCGGTCTCACCGGTGAGTCCGAGCTGGCCGGGACAATCACCATCGAGGGCCCCCTTGCGCACCCCGACCACTTACGCGGCGACGCGCGCCTTCAGGAGCTCGCTGTAACCGTCGCTGGCGTTCATTTGCACAGCGAGGGCCCCGTCCATGCCACTTTGAGCAGCGGACGCATCACTCTCGATCCGCTGCACGTGACCGGCGAAGAAACTGATCTCCGTGCCCAGGGAAGGGTGAACCTCATCGATAAGCGCCAACTGGATATGGCCGCGAGCGGAACCATCAATCTAAAACTTGCCGAGACCCTGGACCCTGACCTGACGGCGAGCGGAACAACCACATTCCAGGTTGAAGCGCACGGCACTTTACAGAATCCGGGCCTCCGTGGCCGCATCGATTTTCAGAATGCCTCACTGGCTCTCGAAGATCTGCCCAACAGCCTCAGCCAACTCCGCGGCACGCTCGAGTTCAATCAGAATCGCCTCGAAGTGAAGACGCTCACCGCGATGACCGGCGGAGGTCTGCTCAGCGTTACTGGCTACCTTGCCTACCAGCACGGACTTTTTGCTGACCTTTCCCTCACCGGCAAAGGCGTGCGCATTCGTTATCCAGAGGGCGTTAGTTCGCTGGCCGACGCCACGCTCCAATTGCAGGGCACCCAGAACAGCCTCCTGCTCAGCGGTGGCGTTATGATCACCCGTTTTACCGCCAATCAAGACCTGGACATTGCAGCACTGGCTGCGCAAGCCAACAAAGTGCAGCCCGTGGTTCCGCCCGATGCGCCTTCGAACCACGTGCGTCTCGACGTACACATCCTTTCCTCCCCGCAATTGAACTTTCAAAACGCCTACGCCAAATTGGCCGGCGACGTCGACCTTCGCCTGCGCGGAACCCTCGCCACGCCGACCTTGCTGGGCCGGGTTTCCATCATTGAGGGCAGCGCCACAATTGCGGGTACGCGCTATGACCTGCAGCGCGGAGACATCACCTTCACCAACCCCATACGCATTCAACCCTCCATCGACCTCAACGCCACAGCCCATGTCGAGGATTACGACATTACACTCAGCCTTCACGGCTCACCTGACAACCTCGTCGTCGCCTATCGCAGCGACCCACCTCTGCCTGAAGCCGATGTGGTTGCCCTCCTGGCCCTCGGACGCACCCAGAACGAGCAGCGCATCTACACCCAGCAACAGGAGCAGCTTGCATCCAACCCCACCACCGACGCGCTCCTCGGTGGAGCGCTCAATGCCACTGTAAGCAGCCGCGTGCAGCGCCTGTTCGGTGCCGGGTCTGTGAAGGTGGACCCAAATTATCTTGGCGTGTTAGGCAACTCCACCACCCGCATTACCGTCGAAGAGCAGTTGGGCAGAAATGTGACTCTGACCTACGCAACAGACGTAAACACAACCGCCCAGCAGTTGCTGCAGGCTGAAGTCGCGATTAACCGCCATGTCTCGTTGCTGGTGGCGCGCGACGAATCGGGTGTCTTCTCCATCGTCATCAAAGCGACCCGCCGATATCGCTAGCAATCCTGCGACTTTTATAAAAAATCTGTGTCTATTGTGTGGGACGTACCAAACCTGCAGGCTGATGCCTGCATCTATCCCAAGGAATGGATTCGATCCGAAAGGAGGATCACACATGAAAAGAAACATGCGTATTTCCCCAACTGCTCTGTTGGCAGTGGCACTCGCAGGATCCCTCTTCAGCCTTCCCCAAAGCTCTTTTGCGGCAGCTCAACCTCTCGATGGGATTTTTGCCGTCGTCGCTCCGGCACCGCAGGACAACTCTGATTCTGGCGCTGCGCAGTCAAAGCTCGACAAATCGCAGTTCAAGGACGTAAAGGTCAGCGTGGATAACGGAATCGCAACCCTGAGTGGAACTGTAAGTCTCGCGGAGTACAAAGCAGACGCGGAGAAGCGTGTGCTCAAGTCCAAGGGTGTTTCTGCCGTCCGTAACATGATTGAAGTGGAAGGCCCATCCGCTCCTGACAGTGAACTTAAGGCAAAGCTTTCTGAAGCTCTGGCATACGACCGCGTAGGTTACGGCAACGCCTTCAATGCCATCACAATTCAGGTCCAGAACGGAGTCGTGACACTTGGCGGCCACGCCACGTACTATGTGGATAGGGATTCCGCCGTCTCCCTCGTCAGCACCACGCCGGGAGTCAAAGACGTCGTGAACCAGATCGAAGTCGATCCGGTCTCATTGATGGACGATCAGACGCGCCTGGCGGTGGCTCGTGCCGTCTACGGTTACCCGTCGCTGAACAAGTACGCCATCGACCCTGCAAAGCCGATTCGCATCTCGGTGCAGAACGGCAATGTGGAGTTGTACGGCACCGTCGACTCGCAGGCCGACAAGGACACAGCCTACATCCGCGCCAACGGCGTCTCCGGCGTCTTCAGCGTAAAGAACTACCTCCAAGTTGCCAATCAGCCCAACGAGGCCAAAAAGTAGATCCGAGAACACTGAAAACGCGTCGGGCAACTGAAATTCGCCGGCCAACCCAATCCGTTGGCCGGCGTTTTCTTTGGCCCGCTAAAATGACATTCACAGAATTGTAATCACAAAGTGGGTTTTATTCCTTACACTTGTCTGGCTATGCTCTCTGACGCGCCCTTGACAATCGAACGCCGCCCAGGCAAGACTGCCGAAACCTTGATCTATTCCTTGACCGGACCCCTTACCCTGCGCAACATGTTTGAATTTCAGTCTGAATTGCGCGGCAAGCCTGCTTCCCGCCTCACAATCTTCGACATCACCGCAGTGCCTTATATGGATTCTGCCGGGATGGGTCTCGTGATGAACCAATACGTGCATTGCCAGACGAAGGGCGCCAAGTTGATCGTCGTCGGAGCCAACAGCCGCGTCATGGATCTTTTCGAAGTCACAAAGGTAAGCACCATCCTCCCTCTGAAAGCCACCCTCGAAGAGGCCGAAGCATAGCCCGCTTCTCCTCCGTACCTCCCCACTCATCCTGTGCCCGTGCAGACCCACCTTCCGCCGCCTCCAAATCAGAAGTGGTTCGGTTTTAGGTCGTCTTGAACGAGTGCGAGCTTACTTACGCGTATTCGCCCTCAACTGAACGGATGATTTCGCTCCCGAGTGATGGTTTCTCTCCAGCTGTGCCACGGTTTCCCAATCGGGCGCCCAATGCTGTCAAGTAAACTACTGGATGGAACAGGGCGCGATGGGCTTGCTGGCAAAGACAAAGACGACATTGGAGATGATCAAGTGGGAGCATTCCATCTTTGCGCTCCCGTTTGCCCTCACCGCAACCCTGCTCGCAGCCCGTGGCATTCCCACCTTGCGCACGCTGGGTTGGATCCTGGTGGCGATGGTCACGGCCCGCTCCTGCGCCATGGCCTTCAACCGCTGGGCTGACGCCGATCTCGACGCCGCCAATCCTCGCACCAGTAATCGAGCCATTCCAGCGGGCTTGCTTTCGCGCCAGTTTGTCCTGGGCTTCACAGTGCTCATGGCCCTGTCTTTTCTGCTTGCCGCGGCAGAATTGAACCGGCTCACGCTCTACCTTTCGCCTCTTGTGCTCCTCGTGCTTCTCGGATACAGCTACATGAAGCGCGTCACGCGCTGGTCGCACCTGGTGCTCGGTCTGGCCCTGGGGCTGGCACCCTCTGCGGCCTGGATCGCAGTGCGCGGCAGTCTGGACCCCCGCATCCTCGTGCTCACCGCTGCCGTCACACTCTGGGTCGGCGGATTTGACGTGCTCTACGCCTGCCAGGACTACGACCACGACCGCGCCGCCGGGCTCCACAGCCTGCCCCAGGCGCTCGGCATTCCTGCAGCGTTCTGGGCTGCGCGCTTCATGCATCTCATCATGCTGGGATTGCTCGCATGGTTCGGCTGGTTGTTCGCATTCGGCCTCGCCGGCTGGCTCGGCATCGCGGCGGCAGGCCTGCTTGCTCGCCTATGAGCACTCCCTGGTTTCTCCGCGCGATCTGCGCCGCCTGAACGCCGCATTCTTCACCATGAACGGCGTAATCGCCATGGTCTTCCTGGGCTTTGTGGCCACCGATCTCTGGTTGCGGAGATAACCCCGATGTCTTCCGTCGAAATCCCCAAAGAAGTCCGCGGTGAAGCTATGGTATGGTGCCAAAAGGCAAGCGCGAGTTGGATGCCTCCACGATGCTCGCCACAGACATTGCAGCAGGAAAGCAAGGCACCGGAATGAGAGTTGCGATCCAGGGTGAACCCGGCTCTTTCAGCCACGAAGCAGCAATGAAACTCGACGCCGATGCAGTAATCGTTCCCTTTTCCCTCTCCGCCGACGTCTTTGCTGCGCTCACCGACCGGAAAGTGGATGCCGCTGTCATTCCAATTGAAAACAGCCTTGCCGGTTCGGTCGCTGAACACTTCGACCTGCTGCTGACCCACGACGTCACAGTGGAGCGTGAGACGCTCCTTCGCATCCGCCACAATCTGATTGCCATTTCCGGTTCCACGGTCGCTGACATCGATCGCGTCTTCTCCCATCCGGTGGCCCTGGCGCAGTGCAGGCGCTTCCTCGCCGAACATCCCAAGGATGGAGTCTTTTGCCTTCTACGACACCGCGGGAAGCGTGAAACAACTTGTCGAGCTGCGCGACCGTCATGCCGCTGCCATTGCCAGCGAGGCCGCCGCCCACTACTACGGCGCCAACATCCTCGAATCCGGCATCGAAGACAACCCGGAGAACTTCACCCGCTTCTTTCTCGTGCGCCGCAACGAGCGATGCCGTCACTGATCCGCTCTCCAACAAGATCAGCCTCGCCTTTTCGGTCGAGAATCGGCCCGGCTCGCTGGTTGCCGCCCTCTCTGAGCTTTCCGCAATCGGCACCAACTTGACCAAGCTCGAATCGCGCCCGGTCCACGGCAAGCCCTGGGAATACATCTTTTACGTGGATTGCCAGATTCTCTCCCCCGAAGAGGGGAGCCGCGCGATCGAGGCGCTCAAGCCTCATTGCGCCATGGTCAAGGAGCTCGGCCGATACCAGGAAGCGCGACATTAAACGGGGCCATCGTTCGCCTCTGCAGGAATCTAAATAGTCTCAATTTACCCGTTCAAGACAATGGGGATGAGCCTCAGCCCATCCCCATTCGTTCCTCACATACTCGAAATCCGGCACAGCTCTCGTGACTCTGGTTCCTGGTCTCAGAAGTGGTACGCCACGCCGATCGTCGGATTGTAGATGTTGTACCACTTGTTGGTATTGAACTGGGAATCGCCAAACGTCGGCACCTTGGTCACAAACCCGCGATACTCCGCGCGGATATCGAAGCTGGGGCTGATTTCATACGCAATGCCCGCTCCATACATGCCGCCCACGCTGGTCTGCTGCTTCACGTCCAACGACGTGGTTCCCGAGTTGCGAATCGGCAGGAAGATCATTGCCCCCGGACCCGCTTCGACAAAGGGGTTGAACTTGCGATATGTGAAACTGCGCACATAGGCTCCGGAAATCTCCTGGGTGCGGATTAAAACCTGGTAGTTGTTCGTATTGCTGATGAGGAAGCTCATCTTGTTCTGGTAGGTAATGCCGTAATTGGCTTCGAGAGCACTCGACGGCGTCAGCATGAACCGGTAGCTCAACAACGCGCCATAACCGGTGTTCGAGTGAACCTGGACGTCGGTCGATGAGGCGATGAACGGCTCGATGATACCCGTACCGCTAAGGCTGACGTCCTGCCTGCTCTCCTGAGCGCTACCCATGGCCGCACCTGCGACCAGCAGAAATGCAATAAAGGCGATCTTCTTCATTCCGTGTAGAACCTCACGACTGCGCAACCGTCTGGCTGGCAACCAGCTTGTCGATTCCGGTGCGCCGGTTCGTGCCGGGCCCCGCTCTCAGCAATTGTAAATGGCCGGAGCGGCGCAAGGCGGAAGAGCATAACCCGGAACGATATAAGGCCTTAGACGCCGCCAACCTTAAAGGGGTGTCTTCGACCGATGAGGGACGCCGCAACACGACCCGCCGGGCCTTCATCGCCCGTCGTGAGGCAAGCGATCCCACCTCACCCGATCCGGTCCACGTGGTAGAAGAAGGGTGGTCCCTGCGCCTGTGCCAGCGATCGCACGGTTCGCAGGAAAGCGCGGGCGGCATAAGAGAGCGTGGCCTGTCGCCGATGCACCAGCCGCAGAACCCGCTTGGTCTCCAGTTCATCCACCTTCACCCGCACCAGATCGCCCGTTTCCAACTCCCGCGCCACAGTCAGGTGCGGCACCAGCGCCACCCCGTTGCCCATCGCTACAAATCGCTTGATGGCCTCTATGGTTGGCAGCTCGATCCCCATGTTCAGCGGCGTCCGATACCGCTGGAATGCCTCGATCACCCTCCGGCGCAATGGCGAGGTCACATTGTGCGCGATGAAATTCTCCTGCCCCAAGTCGTTGATCGATACACGCGCCGCTTTGGCCAGCGGATGCCCGGGGCTCACAATGAATGCCAGGCTGTCGCCGTAAACTGCAATGGTGCGAAACTGAGCCGGGTCGGGGCGAAATGAAACCACCCCAATCTCAAACGTCCTCAGGTTCAATTCTTCGGGAATCCGGCTGGCCAGCATCCGGTGCACAGTCACATTCACGTGCGGAAACTCGCGCCGGAAGACATCAATCGCCGGCAGCAGGTACATGCAGGTGTACTCATTCGCGGCCAGTTGCAGCCTCCCGCGCCCCAGGCTCTTCAACTCGTCCAGCGCACTCCCGGCCTCGCGACGCAAAGCCAGCAGCCGCAACGCGTAGTCCCGCAACAGCACACCCGCCGCTGTCAGCGACCCATCTCGCGCCGCGCGATCGAAAAGCGTTTCGCCCACCGACGCTTCCAATTTGCGAATCACCTGGCTCACCGCCGGCTGCGTGCGATGCAGACGCACTGCCGCTCGCGAAAAGCTCCGCTCCTCCGCAACCGCCAGAAATGTTTCCAATTGATTCAGTTCCATTGAGCACCCCGTTCTCTGATACCCAGCCCCCAACCCCTACTCCCTACTCCTA